>JANNWJ010000060.1:0-191968 GCA_031414755.1 Pirellulaceae bacterium
TTGAAGGCTACTCGATTCTGGCTGCCGCCACGGCGGTGAACGTGAATGAGAACAGCCTTCGATACTGGTACAAAAAGTACGCACCCGAACCGGTTCCCTGTGGACCCCAGGCGACAGTCGTGGAGCTGCAGGCCGAGTGCACCCGGCTCCGCAAACAACTTCGTCAGGCTGAGCTGGAACGAGAAATCCTAAAAAAAGCAACGGCGTATTTCGCGAAGGAGTCGCAGTGAAATACGCCTGGATCAAGGAATATCGCGACTCGTATTCGATCACGGCCATGTGCCTGGTCTTGTGTCAGTTTGCGGGTTAGAAGCGGCCACGAAGTTGCGGGTCAAAAGCGGCCATTTTTGATTGTTGTGGATTGCCTGTTTTGCCTTGGTTTTTATGTTTTTTCCAAACTAACCCGGTTTGCGGGTTTGGCCGCTTTTGGTTTTTTGAGTGACGGGTCTGGCGGAGTTTGATTCCTGATTTTGCGGCGTTTTTTCGCTGTCTTTCTCATCGGCACTTCGCCCGCGAAGTCTGTAGCTGCGGCCCGTGATTTGAATCACTTCGGCGTCTTGCAGGAATCGGTCGAGGATGGCGGTCGCTGCCGGCACGTCCCCAATCAGCTTGCCCCAATCTTCCAGCGGACGATTGCTTGTCATAATCGTCGAGCGCAGCTCGTGACGGCGCATGATGATCTCGAACAGAAACTCGCCGCTCTTTTTCGGCAACTGCTTCATCCCCATATCGTCCAGGATCAACAAGTCCGGTTTGAGGTAACGGTTGAGGACCTTGTCGTGTCCCTCGAAGGCTTCGTCGTGAAGGAAGTCACGCACGCAGTCGAAGATACTGCGATAGTAAACCGTGAAGCCATCGCGAATCAGTTGTCGGCCAAGGCTTTGCACTAAGTGGCTTTTGCCAACACCGGGCGGCCCGATAAAGATCGCGTCGTAATGCTTGCGAACGAAGTCGCCGGCGGCCATGTTGAAGATCTGTTTTCGTTTAACCGACGTGTTGAACTCGAAGTCGAAATCGTCAAGGCTCTTTTGATCCCGAAACGCAGCCGCTTTCGTGAAACGTTCGATTTGACGATCGCGTCGCACGACCAGTTCGTCTTGCAGAATCAGCTCCAGGAACTCGCGGTGATCGAGCTTCGATGATTTGGCTTCCTGAAGCCGAACCTCCAGTGACTCCGACATGCCGCTGAGCCGAAGTTGTTTGAGTTGTTCACGCAGGGTTGCGTTCATGGTCTCGTTCCTTTCTAAAATCGTTAAGTGATGACAATGAATAATCCGACAACGGCCGGATGATCGGGTGCTCTTCGAGGAAGCCGAACTGTTGTTGTTTTTCAGTAGCGGCTCGTTTGAGTAATTGGCGAATACTCCTCAGGCGATGGGCACCGTAAGTGAGCGCGGTTTGACAGGCGGCTTCCAAAGCGTCTGTTTCATGTTTACGGGCAAGTGCCTTGAGTCCGACCAGTACACGAACGCCTTCGACTCCACGGACAGCGATCGTGGCCTGGCTCCAGTCTCGCGTGTGCGGCCCAATCCTCGCGATTTGCTGTAGTAATGCGTCCACGCCGCGTTCGACCGACGATATTTTCTCTGTGGGGATATGCGCCGCATCGGTGCGGAAACGGCCCGGCTCGCACTTGCTGTGCAAGGCGATTTGCTGCCACTGATCGTTGAAGACTCGCACCAGCCTCGCATCCCAGCGAACCCACAGCCGGCGGGCTAAATATTCCGGCGGTGCGGAGTAGTAAGACTTGTCGACTTCCAGATGGCCGTCGCGACTGACGGTTCGTCGTCCTTCATGAAACATTGCGAAACGGTCGCGCGGAAGCGGCAGCAAGGCCGGTCGTTCGATCTCCTCGAATTGTTTCCGGACCTGCTTTTTCGTCGTGCCGTGAATGCGTGTGTCGGCAACGGTCTCTTCCCAATTCAAAAGAAACTCGTTCTGTTCGGCAAGGCTGGTGAACAAGTGACCTTTCAGGGCATTGTTCTTCGCGTACTTCACCCCGTTTTCGACTTTGCCCTTGTGGCGAGGCGTGTAAGGTTTCGTCGGTACGAACACCGCGCCGTAATGCGCTGCAAACGATTGAAGTTTTGGATGCAGTTCGGGATCGTACCAGTCAGCCCGATGCACGGCGGCTTTCAGGTTGTCGATCACCAGCCGCCTGGGAACTCCGCCGAAGTAATGGAAGGCATTCTCGATGATCTGGATGAAGTTGTCAGTCGTCTGCTGATAAACGACTTCGCTGTACGCTTTCCTGGAGCAACTTAAAACCAGTCGCAGCATCCATGGCCTACGTTTCTTGCCATCGGCGTCAATGACGGGCGCGGCAGTACCAAAGTCGATTTGAAGTTCTTCTCCCGGCAACGTTTCGAGTCGCCGGAACGGAAGCGTTGTTTTGCTTCCCAGTCGCAATGCGAATCGGCGAACACTGTGATAACTGCCGGTGAAGCCGTGATCGGATCGAAGATCCTGATGGATTCGTGCGACCGAAAGTCCTTGATCGAGTTTGGTTTCGATCTGCACTCGATACGATTTGCACTGGCTGGCTGGACCGATCGTTGGCAGCGAATTCGTCGCGCTGCCTGACGCCGGATGACTGTCCGAGTTGACGCCGGTTAACCCAGACCCGGTTTGCGGGTTTGGCCGCTTTTCAGCGGTGTCGGCCTTGAGGTTGCGAATGTAACGATTGACTGCGCCGCGATCCACGCCCAGCAAGCGGCCAATCTCGCGATTGGAATGCCCGGATTGATGTAAAGTCTCGATAGAACTGATTTTTGCCATTGAAAGTCGGTTTGACATGTTGATTTCCTCCAGCACTATCGTGCTTGAAGAAATCAACAAAAACCGCTCCTTCACTGGCCGTTTTTGACCCGCGAATCACTGGCCGCTTTTGCCCGCAAACTGACACAAAGCCCGTCAGCGCCCACGGGGCTTGCCATACCGGCGACTGGATCTGGACAAAGCCCGTAAACGGGCATTCCGGGTGTCGTTTCGTAACCCCGCGGTAAACTGTCATGGTACAGGCAGGAGTCAAAAAGGTGTCAGGAACCGTTATTCGTTCCATTAACGGTTCCTGACACCTTTTTTTCGACGGGGGCGTTGTTTGGCCGAAACTGACTTAATCATCAAATAGCCCTTGGCGGTGGCCGACAAAGGTGTTTTTGCCTGCGATATCGCGGCGCGAATCAACGATTCAACGGCCGGGAGTTTCAACGTGGCAGCACTGTCAAGTCGGACAAAACGATTCTGTTTTCCGCTTCCAAGGAGTATGCCGTCCGGATCGGGTAGCGACGCTCCATAATAGAACGAGAGTGCGACACCTTTTGGTGAGACTGCCAATGAAACGAGACAGTCGGATGTTCGTTCCGTGGTGCAGTAGCCAATCGCCAAAAACTGATAGTTGTCGTAAACCTGCTCAATGGCGGCAGGTAGCCGATTGCGAAGTGCGGATCGGCATTGCCGTGCCAGCCGCGCGACAGCGGGATCGTACTTTGCGATGAACGCTGCCAGTTGTCGGGCGGGTGTTAGTGATTCAGGCAATTGTCAGCCCTTGTTTTTGTTGGACGGCAGGGATCAAAGTATCGCACTGCGAGCGGCGCTCTTTCACAATCGTATTGGAGATTGCCAAAGATCCCGAACCAGGACGTGTCGCCACGTTCACTACGAAAAACCAGCAGCGATTGTCCGCTCGATCCTTATGCATGACGGCGAAGTGCTTCGGCGTTGTTTCAACGCATTCCTATTTGGCGGTCAAGATCGTTGCGTCGTGAACGGCGCTCGCTTCGCGAGTTGTCAGGGCGTACTGAAAACCCTTGCTCGTTCCGGCGGCGCCGAATTCACCTGCCTTATTGATGGCGATAAAGTTGATCTCGAGCTTGTCGATTCCCAAGGGATCCATTTCGGCGATCCGGTTGATTGCCTTGATGCACGCTTGTTGGGGAGTGGCTCCTCCACGCATGAACTCAACAATCAAAAACGAGCCGCAGTATCGCATCACGTTTTCGCCGATCCCCGTGGCGCCGGCAGCTCCGACGTGGTTGTCAACATACAAGCCCGAACCAATGATTGGTGAGTCGCCGACGCGACCGGCCAATTTGTAACCGCGACCACTGGTGGAACAGCCGCCATAAATGTCGCCTTTTTCATCCACACCCAGCAAGGTGATTGTGTCGTGATCATCCTTAACCGGTGGTTGAACCACCTGTTCGGCTTTCCATTTTTCCCAGGCGACGCGACTATTCTCCGTCAACAGATTCACGACAGGATGCCCTTGTTCCACAGCGAACTTTTGTGCGCCAGCGCCCACCAGCAGAACATGATTGGTTTTTTCCATTACGGCCCGGGCGACGGAGATCGGATGGGCGATTCCTTCGAGTCCACCTACCGAACCGGCACGGTGACCGGGACCGGTCATGAACACGGCATCGAGTTGAACGACTCCGTCGGCATTGGGCGTTCCTCCGATCCCCACGGAATTGTTGGACGCATCCGCTTCACAAAGGCGAATTCCGTTCTCGATCGCATCGGGCATCGAATCACCGCGCTGGATGGTTGCCAGGGCTTCATCGCAAACGGCCTTTCCAAAGTTCCAGGTGGCAATGAAAACGGGACGAACGGCATTTGAATTTGGAGAATCAGCCAATGTTGGGCTCGACCAGGCATTTGGCGGACTTATTCCTGCGATGGAACCGCAAGCGACAACGGCAGCGGATTTCTTCAGAAACTCTCGTCTTGGATTGGATGTCACGTTGGTCTCCGCGGAGATTGGAAAGAATTCGATGGCCTTATTTAGCGGACTGCAACAGGTTTTTCATTTCGCGAACTGCCGCCTGCATCCCGACGAAAAGTGCGCGGCCAATAATGCTGTGTCCGATATTGAGTTCGCTAATGAACGGGACGGCCGCTACCGGGATAACGTTGTTGTAGTTCAGTCCGTGCCCGGCGTGAACTTCGAGTTCGGCCCGAGCGGCATGTTCTGCCGCCAGTGTGATTTTGGCCAGTTCCTTGGCGCGATTCTCGCCAACTTGATTGGCATACGCGCCGGTATGAATTTCGATGGCGTTAGCGCCGATACTGGCAGCCGCGTTGATTTGACTGGCTTGCGGATCGATAAAGATGCTGACTCGAATTCCGGCGGCTTGCAATTGTTCGACGGCCCGCTGAACGTTCGCCCGATTATTGACAATATCCAGCCCCCCTTCGGTCGTCAGTTCTTCCCGTCGCTCGGGAACGAGACATACCTGAGTCGGTCTGATCCGCGCGGCTATTCCCAGCATCTCCGGTTCACAAGCGCATTCCATGTTCAATTTGACGGAAACGGTTTGTTTGAGGATTTCGACATCGCGATCCTGGATGTGGCGACGGTCTTCGCGCAAATGAACGGTGATGCAATCCGCTCCCCCGAGTTGGGCAAGTGCCGCCGCCCATACTGGATCAGGTTGATCAATGTTTCTGGCCTGACGGATGGTTGCAATATGGTCGATGTTGACACCGAGCGTCGTCAAGATTTCCGGTTTCATCCTAAATAACTTTCACTGCCTGTGGATTAATTCAATTCGATTTCGGCGGGCAGATTGCGGACTTGCGAGATCTCGATCATGGTTGATATACCCATCAATTGCTGCAGCGCACCGGCAACTGCGTTTGCCTGATCTTGATCGGAACACCAGGCAAACACAACTGGGCCCCACGAAGATTGGCCGACACCGCAAACTCCCATACTTCGTACTTTTTCCACAATTCCCGTGACGAAGGGGCCATTATAGGGGCCGCCCTGAATCGCCCGGTAGTACTCTCCGGACAGGCGCCCATATTCGTAAACCGCTTGGCAAAAACCAGCAAAGTCGCCACTGGTTGCTGCAGGGACGATCGCGTTTTCGATCCATGATTCAAGTATTACGGCTTCAGGACAGAGACGTTTTTCAAACCCTGAGAAGAGGGCCTTTTCCCGATCGCCAAAAGTCCGCACTGCTGCCGGATGACGAATCAGGAGCACTCGCCAGTCGTCAGGCAAAGCGACTCGCGCGGCAAGATAATCGATGCTTGATCCCGGTTTGGTATCGAGGGACAAGGGACGGTCGACGATCAACCCTCCATGCTCGAATCCCAAACTGCCGATCAATGATCGTTGGCCCCGGTCAAGAACGCGCGCGACATCAATAACACGGGACGGCGGAAGTCCCAGCAAGCGATTGATGCCCGCCGCGGTGCTCTGGGCAAGTTGTGTTCCGCTTCCCAGTCCCGAGTGCCCGGCAGGCAACTCGCCACAGTCTATTTCAACGAAGCAATCGTCGAGCTGCAAATCCGATTGACTGCGCAAATGATCGAGCCACAACCGGGCGAACTGATGCGCGCGACTTGATGAATCCTTGACCGGTTGTCTGACCAGGTTCACACGCAAACAGGTGCGGGGCGATTCCACCATAACCCCGACGCCGTTCAACAGCGCACTTTCATCGGCGCAAACGCGAGTCAGACCGAAATGCAATCGGCTTCCGGTTGTAACGACGACGGAAGTCAACAGGCGGGCCTCGCTGGTTGTTCCGACCCGATTTTTTGATCGTGCGATCGAACGTAGTCACACAAGAGCGCGAACGCGGCCAGTTCTCGCTCGCCGCCGGTTTTCCCGATCACTTGCTGAAACTCGTCGTAACATCTCCGGATTTCTTGTGGCGGCCGGAAATCGAGTCGTGTCGCCAGAATCGCCGCTTCGACAACCATGGACATCGCCCGGTTGAATCCAAAAAAGTCTTTTATTCGCGACGACGCGACCGACTCGCACTGGATCGACGCCCGTGTTTGCGATGTGTCGATATGCGTGACGCGAAACTCATAATACCGGCATGAATCCAGCAGGAATTCGCAATCAACACTCGAAGCCCGCTTCAGCGCAATGTCGTGCGGAAGTTGGTGAATTGCCGCCTGGGCGAAAAGAAGCACATCGTCGGTCACGTGCATCACTCCCTCGCCAGTCCGAACGAGATTCAGAAAGGTCGTTGATTCCTGGAAAGGCCGCAATTCGAATTGTTCGAAAGAATCGCGCTGGCAATGCGGGCCCATCGGTGCAATGTTGGTTGTACCGTCCTCGTTTCGTGTTGTGACGATCGATTCAAGAATCATTGGTACTGATGCGGTCGCGAAATTGGCCAGGAGCGTTCAACAGCTTTTTCGGCGAGCGGGATGGTTGTTTGAATCGCTGATTCATGTGTGGCAATTTGCCGATTGTAATCAATTCCAATCAGCCCCAAAAAGTTTCCAAGCAATCGATACCCCCCCTCCGTCAGTATCGACTCGGGATGGAACTGCACGCCAAACACAGGGAACTGTCGATGAGCGACGGCCATGATGATGCCATCATCGACTGTCCGTGCAATCACTTCCAGGTCAGCGGACAACGACGAATCGTCGACAATAAGCGAGTGGTATCTGCCGGCCCGAAACGGGGATTCCATCAAATTGAAAAGGGGATGTCCGGTGTGCTGAACCATGCGCGAACGGCCATGAACCGGGAACGTGCGCTCGATTCGAGTACCCAGCGCCTGGCAAATAGCCTGATGTCCCAAACAAACTCCCAGTATTGGAAAACGCGATTTCAGATCCCGAACCAGGGGCAAACAGACGCCCGACTGATCGGGAGTGCCCGGCCCCGGTGAGATCACAATCGCCGCCGGGTTCAATCCGGCAATCTCGTCGGTCGACAGTGCATCGTTGCGTACCACGAGCACTTCCGGCCCCAACTGTCGCAGATACCGGGCAAGGTTGTGGGCAAAACTGTCATAGTTGTCGATGAGCAGAATCATTTGCAACAATTCAAAGTGGACTAATTAAAAACCCGCTGACAGGAGTTGATCAACCAATCAACCAAACAGTTCCAGCCGCGGAACTCCCTTGCCGTCGGAAGTAACATAGAAAGGACGTTGTTCAATTTCCATCGAGGTATCGGGTGCGATGCCCAGCGCGTGAAAGATCGTAGCGTGCAAGTCGGTAACGGTAATCGGGTTCTGGATCGTCATGATCGGTCGTTCATCGGCGGTCTTGCCGTATAAGACCCCCTTTTTTATTCCGCCGCCAAACATTAGCACGCTACTGGCACCTGTCCAGTGTCGGTGTTGACCGTACTGTTTCATCTCTTGCAAGACATCGGTTGCGGCGCGCGACTGGTCTTTTGCGTTGCTGCCGGGAATACCCTCGATCATCATGTCGCGACTGAATTCGCTTGCCAGTACAACGAGCGTTCGGTCGAGCAAGCCCCGCTTTTCTAAATCGAGAATCAATTGCGCCACAGGTTGATCGATTTCCTGTTTCATTCGAACCGCCGTTTCGTGTCCGTTTTCGTGAGTATCCCACGATAAAAAGGGAACGTATTCGGTCGTCACTTCAATAAATCGGGCACCGGCTTCGGTTAGGCGGCGTGCCAATAAACATCCCTGTCCAAAGCGTCCGGTGTTGTACTTGTCAAAACTTTCTTTGGGTTCCAGGCTCAAGTCGAAAGCGACTCGATCCGGACTCTTCAGCAAGCGGTATGCGTTGTCCATTGAGCGCATCATCGACTGCTGGTGATAGTCATTGGCAAATTGTGCTGCGGAACTCGCTTCGATCAGTTGCCGGTACAATCGATCGCGATTTTCAAATCTTCCAGCCGTCATTCCTGGCGGAGGTTTCACGGCGGCGATTGCCTGTTCGGGATACGGCAACAGAAACGGTCCAAACTCCGTTCCCAGAAAACCGGCCGTATGAAACGCCTTGAGCTCTTCCTTTTCGCCGATTCCCTCCAGTCGTTGTCCGATATCGATAAATGCGGGGATGGCCGGGTTGCGCGGTCCAAGCAACCGCGCTATCCAGGCACCGATGTGCGGTGCTGCAACCGTTTGCGGCGGAACATAACCGGTGTGCCAATGGTACTGATGCCGCGAGTGCAGGATGTGCCCCAGGTCAGGCAGCACATGGCTGCGAATCAGTGTTCCACGATCCATGACGCCGGCAATATTTTCAAGGCCTGTTGTCAACTTGATCGAGTCAACCGTCGAATCGATCGCCGGAAAAGTGCTGATGATTCCTTCGACGGGAGTGCCGACTTCAAAGGGAACGTAGCGCTTGGGATCGAAAGTATCGGTTGCTGCCATTCCGCCAGCCATCCACAACAGAATCACGCTATCGGCGGTTGCCTGGATTTTTTGAGCAGGTTCGTTTGCCAGCAATCGGGGAGTTTGAGTCAATGCTGCCAGCGACGCCGCAGCGGTGGCCTTGAGAAAGGTTCGCCGTTCATCGATTTGGGTTCGTTTCCCGTATTGCTCCGAGGTATTTTCATTGAACATAAATAAACTCCGGCAACATCAGGACAGTCCACAATAAATCAGACACCGATTCGACAGACGGTGTCGGACCGACGATTCCGGCAAGGATCAATTGTTCAGCTTCATTCGGATGACGGCACAGGGCCGATTGAAAAACATGTTCGATCAACTGCGCAGGCTCCGCGTGCAAATCCAGTAATCGTAGCGCACTGCTGTTGAGCGCATCGAAAAAGGGCTGGCCGTTTCCAAGGGCAATCGCCTGTAACGACGATAACTGTTCGTCGCGAGTCGTCACGACTTGTTCCCGATTGGGTCGGCCCAGATCACGCATAATCAAATCGGATACGACAAGTGCCGCACGAACGCGCGTTGCGGGTTCGCCATAATCGTCGATTTCCGCATCGATTTTTTCCGGAAAGGTACCGGCGACCCCCCACACAGCATCCAGGAACTGTTCGGCTGTCAACCGTCGTTGAACGGGTCCGGAAAAGTCAACGGAGGATGATTCCAGCTGTACAACCGACGATCGTCGATAAGCGTTTGAAGTGGCAATCAATTCGATAAGGGCCTTGAGGTTGTAGTTGTTTTCTTTCAGGAAAAGTGCCAGGTAATCGATCAACTCTTCATCAAAGGGTTCGTTCCCCATGACATCGACCGGTTCAACAATTCCTTGCCCCATCATCCGTTGCCAGATCCGGTTGGCAATCGTTCGTGCAAATCGACCGTTGTTCTCACCCGTAACCAGCAGCGAAAACTCGCGGAGGCGATCGGCTGGATTCGCTGCGCCAGGCGATATGTTTCCAAGTTCCGGCCACAGGAATCGGGCTTCTGCAAATTTTCCAGTCGGGATATCGCAGCGCACCATTTCGATCGGCTGCTCGGCAATGATTGCCGCGATCGCGTAAGCGTCGGCAAGTTTCCAGTCGTTAATGAAACTGTCGTGGCACGAAGCGCATTTCAGATTCTCGCCCAGGAACACCTGTGTCACGTTTTGCGCAAACTGGACTTCACGAACCTGGCTGGCATTTATATTTCCGCGCCATTGAATTCCCTGAACGAACCCCTCCGAATCCTGATTGGGGTCGATCAATTCGCGAGCGAACTGATCATAAGCCTTGTTGTCGTACAACGAATGGTGAAGCCAGCGTGTGATCTGTTTTCGCCCACCATCAATGTAGCCCGTTCCCTCGTAGTCGTTGCGCAACAAGTCGTTCCAGAAACTCATCCAGTGGTCGGCATAGTCGCGATTCCGATTGAGCAGCGTTTGAACCAGCCGCTGGTGCTTTGCAGCGTCGGTATCGGCACGAAAAGCATCCTGTTCGGCAATCGTCGGCAGGGTCCCGATCAGATCCAGGTATGCCCTTCGAATGAGTACAGAATCGTTTGTCAATTCCGAGGGGGCGATGTTTTTTTCGGCAAAGTACCGGGAAAGGATTCGGTCGATGGCGTTGCCGTCACCAGGTGGCAAAGTCACTTCCCGGAATTCGATCGGTGCCTTCCACGTCGAAACCGCAAACGTGAACCCCTCCTCCCAGGCAAGGTCGGTCTCGATCCACGTGGTAAACCTTGAAACCTGATCCGGGGTCAGTCGCTTGCCCGTTGGCGGCATTTGGTATTCCGGATCGTCGGATGTAATTCGATGAATCAGTTCGCTTTGAGCTGGCTCGTCCAGGTCGATGACTCCCGAGTCCAGGATCGACTCCCGAATATCGATCGAAAAATCGCCTTTGTACGTGCCGTTGGAATGACAACTGGCACACCGATCTCGAAGAACCGGCAGCACATCGTGCGCAAAGTCAATCGGCTCCTGCGCGTGGGAGTGTTGTTTGGAAAACATCAACGAACAGGTCAAGGTGACCAACGCGAAAGTCAGGTGTTTCATATTCTTGATCTTTGGAAACGAAAACGGGCAAACCAATTATCATTCCCAGGCCGACCCGGAACAACGGGCAGGGACCCGAACCCGGCAGACTATTCCAGCAACCTGACTTGACAACCCACCGTCCGATATGTAACAATATGGTTACACATGTCCGCCAAACCCAATCAATTCGATCAGGTATTCAGCGCGCTGGCGCACCAGGCGCGACGCCGGATCGTGGATTTGGTGACACAAATGCCGGGCTGCAACGTCAACGATCTCTGCGAACACTTTGATATCAGCCGAATTGCCGTAATGAAACACCTCGATGTACTTGTTGGGGCCCAGTTAATTATTTCAGGGAAACGAGGACGAAATCGCCTGCTGTATTTCAATGCGGCACCGATCCAGTTGATTTATGATCGATGGACGAACGAGTACAGCACTTTTTGGGTAACGCAGGTTGTTGATTTGAAAAAACTTGCCGAACGCAATGCACGTGCTGGAAAATCAGAACCCCAAACCAGCGTGTCCACTTCCAAACGAACTCGGCGAAAAAACGCACCGAAAAAAATTCAAAACAGGAAAGCCCCGGCATGAACAAGCCAAAACGCGAAACAACGACGCAGGTCTCCCGAGTCATGATTGACGCTCCCATTCAAACGGTTTGGGACGCGCTGACCAAAGAGGGCGAGGTCCTTCCTTTCTTTTTTGGGACGATCCTCCACACAACCACGCTTGCTCCCGGAGCGCCCATTCGCATGCGCACACCTGATGGCAAATACACAGGCGTGGTCGGTGACGTGCTGGAACTGAATCCGCCCCACAAATATTCGATAACATTCAAATTCACAAATTACAACGATGCGGTTTGCAAGGTGACTCACGATCTGAAACCGTTGGGCCCCCAAACCGAATACACAATGACGTCTGAGTACATCCCGGTCGGCACCAAAACCGAAAAGAGCATGAAAAAAGGCGGTTTGTTCATTGCCAACGAATTGAAACGCCATGTGGAAACGGGCAAGCCATCAATCCTGGCACGATTCATCATGCTGATGGGCAAACTGTTTGGTTTTACAAGCCCGAAATCATCACTTTCCAAAAACTGGCCGCTCGATAAAAAAGTTGAACTGCCCAACGACTAAAAGGAAACCAGGCCGTGCCGAACTGAAAAAGTGGTGCAGGACGGCTTACGACCTCGCTTGACGACTTCCGGCTCAATTCTTTGTACGGAATTCCGGCCTGTGACATTGCAACGACGATCAGAACATTGCAACATATCCAGCGGATATACGCTGCTTCTACCGGGTCGTTTTCGTTTTGGAGCGGCCTGTAACAAGGAACTTCCCGGTAAAACTCCGGAACTTCCCGAGAGACCGGTGGTTTACAGATAACGCTCCTGGTCCCGGGCAGGATCATTGAAATAGTCCTTGATGGTGAGGTTGACGGTGCCGCAGATACAGGAAGCATGGAATCAGTTTGAAGCAAAGATATCTACCGAGCAAAACGTTTCTGCCCTGAATCTGGTGTTGTACCTGTTGCTGGCCGGCTTTTTGGCGCTCTACATCAGAATGCTTTACCGAAAATGCAGTGCCTCCCCGTCGGGTACGGATTCGATAACACGCGTTTTTCCGTTGCTTGCCATTGTGGCAACAGGAATTATCGCGGTGGTAAAGACATCACTGGCATTGTCGTTAGGTCTGATTGGTGCGCTGTCGATTGTACGATTCCGCGCGGCGATCAAGGATCCGGAGGAGCTGGTCTACCTGCTGCTTTGCATCGCCATCGGGTTGACCCTGGGTGCCGAACAGCCGTTGTTGGCTATTGCCCTTGTGGCCGTCGCGACTGTTTTTATCGTAACCATGCATGTGACGAGCCGTGGTAATAGACGGCAGCGTTTGTTGTTGACAATTACGGGCGTTGCCAGTCAACATTTTTCCAGCGATGAAAAAGGAGTCCTGTCGATCGTCGAGGCGATTGCCGGGAAATATATACTTCAGCGATACGATGTAGAAAATGGACGTGGACAAGTCCGCATCGTATTGAATGAATCGAATCCCGGCAAAACGGCGGCGATCATTTCCAAACTTCGCGAACGATTGCCCGATTGCGATTTGTCCTACGTCAACCTGAATTCAACCGTCTAAGTCAAGGGCTTGTCGATTTGCACGCTAACCCGACCAGTTTGGCAAACACTACTTCGTTCAATCTGATCGATACGGGTGAATTGCGCAGTGACCTGGTCCGTCGACGTGAAATCAAATACACGATCGAGGGAATGGATGTTGGCCGATTGCGGCGGTTGCTGGAAATCAATTGTCGGCGCCTGATTTACAACGAACCGGTTTCTGTTGTCCGCAGTATCTATTTTGATGATGTGCGATTGTCAGCTTGCCGGGCCAATCTGGACGGATTGGGGAACAGGCAAAAACTGCGATTGCGCTGGTACGACTCACTCCGGCCGGGCACGGATTTTTTTCTTGAAATCAAATGGCGAAATAACCTGGTAACGGGCAAGCATCGATTACAAATCCAGTCGGACAGGCCGATCGCCGATCTTCCTTACCAGGAAATCCGCCGCAATCTGGAAGCTGTCATCCCGAAGCAACTGATTCAGTACTGGTCACGGTACAACGAGCCCGTCGCCATTGTTCAATACAATCGCGAACACTTTGCGACCGACGATGGATTGCGTATCACGCTTGATTATGACCTGGCGTGGTACGATCAGACAGGACGTCAGTCGATTTCCACTTCGTTCCCAAGGTGTCAGGAGAACTTTATTGTCATTGAAGGTAAAACGCCAGTCGGTCGCGAAGGGGAACTACGCCGATGGCTTCACCCATTCTCACCGCGGGCCAGCCGCTGCTCAAAATATGTTCACGGATGTTTTCAACTTGGATTGATCCGTGAAAGCGAACTATAACCATAACCTGCGTTAACTCGTTGGAGAAATACTAATGCGTCAAACTCTTTTCGGATTAATAGCGGCTGTGGCTGCTGGAATCCTGTTGGCCGATGCGGCCCAGGTAATCGCTCAACCACCAGGGGGGGGTAGTGGGCCCGGCGGTTTTCGAATGCCTCCGCTGCCCGTAATGGTGGCGATCGATGCCGATGCTGATGGGGTGATCTCGGAAGAAGAACTTGCAAAGGCTCCAGCCGCTCTGAAGGCACTCGATAAAAACGCTGACGGAAAGCTTGTCGGTCCGGAAATGATGCCGGAGTTTGGTGGACGGGGCGGTCGCGGTGGCCCCGGCGGATTTGGTGGCCCCGGTGGCGCAGTTTCCGGCCCACAAATCATGCCCGATAAACTTGCGTTCAAGGATGGAGTTGCCTCGATTGCCGACCATTCGATGTTTCACACGCTTTCCTACAAAGGGGAAGAAGTGATGGTCGATACGTTCCTGGCGGGACTTGAATTTGTCAAGTTTACCCTGGACAAGCCCGGCGCAGAAAATCAACAGCTTTATTTCATCAATACGAAAAACATTCGCGCTCATCCGATGTTCGCTCCCATTGCCGGCATTCCGATCGGTCGAGGTGACGCCCAGATGCGAGGCGTCCTGATCTACAGACCGATGCTGAAATCGCCCAGTGGTCAACCGGGACTTTATACGTTTGAATTTGAACCGAACGACGAATACTCCCACAAGATGATTGAAATCTGCCTAAACACCCTTGTCGGAAAGTTCCCACCGCTGGCAGGAAACGTCGGCTATTATCCGCGTGGCATGCGCGCCGAAGCCAAGGTCAAGGAAGAAAAAGCCCTTTATAAAAAATCAGGTATTCCTGTCTATCTTGACGCTGATCTGAACAACTCCGACGTTGGATTCCTCCCCCTCAATCCAGGTAAAACATTTGGCCGATTGCGATTCATGGACTCCAATGAGTTTCCCAACTCTCGCGATGTCGTTTTGTGCCGGACTTTGCCAAACGAAATGCCCCGCGTCGCCGGGATCATTACGGCGGTTCGTCAAACCCCTCTTTCCCATGTCAACCTTCGCGCTGTTCAGGATCATGTTCCCAATGCGTTTATCATCGGATCTGCGGAAAACGAGGCGATCACGAAGTTCATTGGTAAATACGTTTCGTACAAGGTCACCGCCGATGGTTACGAGATTCGTGAGGCGACACTTGATGAAGTCGATGCTCATTTCGATACGTTGCGTCCAGCCGTTTCCCAAGTCCCGCCGCGTGACTTGACGGAAACGGCAATTCGTCCACTGGCCGAAATCAAGTTTGAACAATCGATCAGTTTCGGTGTAAAAGCGGCAAACATGGCCACGCTGCGTGAAATCGGATTGCCGGAAGGGACCGTTCCCGATGGTTTCGCGATTCCGTTTGCGTTCTACGACGAGTTCATGAAGTCCAATGGTTTTTACGACTACGCCAGGGAGCTGCTTGCCAATCCGGAGTTCCAGCGGGATCGGGCGAAACAGGAAACGGAGCTGAGAAAGTTCCAGAAACTGATCAAGCAGGGAAAGATGCCGGATTCGATGATGGCGGCGCTCGACAAGTTGCACAAATCGTTTCCGGCTGGCACGTCGTTGCGCTGCCGGTCCAGCACCAACAACGAGGACTTGCCCGGATTCAGTGGCGCCGGTTTGTACGATTCCTTTACCCACAAAGTCGATGAGGGGCATCTTTCAAAGACCGTGATGCAGGTGTACGCCAGCCTGTGGAACTTTCGCGCCTTCGAAGAGCGGGAATTCTACCGGGTCGATCATTTCGCTGCGGTGATGGGCGTTTTGGTACACCCGAATTTTGAAAGTGAAATTGCCAATGGTGTCGCCGTAACGAGTGACATTCTTTACCAGACAGAAGGAAACTATTATGTCAACACGCAGGTTGGCGAAGATCTCGTTACCAACCCCAACGAATCATCAACTCCTGAAGAAATTCTTCTGGACTGGTGGAAGTCCGATACTCCGCAAGTCATGCAAACCTCCAGTCTGCTCAGCCACGGCAAGCCGCTATTGTCGGCCGAACAACTCGAACAACTTCGCGACCATCTCGGCCGCATCCATGTGAAGTTTGCAAAACTTTATGGCAAGACGCTGGACGACAAGAGCTATGCCATGGAAATCGAATTCAAAATCTCGAAAGACGGATCGCTCGTGATCAAACAAGCGCGCCCCTGGGTCTTTGCTCAAACGAAAGAGGAAGACAAAAGCAAATAACACGCAGACCAGTCTGTCCCCGGACTCACACTCTAAACTGAATCACAATAAAGGAATATCTCAATGCGAATTTCATTGTTAACGTTTGCAACGATGCTGGTCCTTGCAGGGACATGCCAGGCCCAGGAACCTGGTGGCCCTCCGGGCGGTGGATTTAATCCAGAACAAGTCCTCGATCGAATTTTTCAGAACGACAACAACGATGATGGAAAAATCGACAAAGACGAAGCGGACGAGAGAATGGTCGAATCGTTCGATCGCATCGATGCCGACGAGGACGGTTTCGTTACCCGCGATGAAATGAAAAAGATGCTTGAGCAACGCCCACCCGGCGGCGGACCGGAAGGTCGTCGTGGTGGTCCTGACGGATCCGGTGGCCCAAAAGGTCCTGAAATGCGCGGCGGCGGACCGGGTGGTCCAGGTGGCGGTGGACCGGGTGGCTTTGGTGGAGGACCCGATGGACCGGCGGGACCGGGTGGTGGACGTCGTGGTGGACCGGGACGAATGATGGCGATGATGCCGATCATTCAAGCGCTGGATGTCGACAAGAACGGTGAGCTTTCAATGGACGAGATCGACAACGCGATTGCGGCGATCAGGACGTTGGACAAGGACAAGGATGGTTCGATCTCGGCAGAAGAAATGGCACCCGACATGTCACAAGGGTTTGGAGGTGGCGGCCCGGGCGGCCCAGGCGGCGGCATGGGACGCGGCGGTCGCACCGGTCCTCCCAAGCGACCGACATTCGATGAAAAGGACAAGAAGTAATCCTGAAACGCTCTGTGAATTCGTCAGCTTGGGGACAAACTGACCTCCGTGCATGGCAAGGGCAGCGTCAAACAAACATGTCGTAGCAAGTGAAATAATGCAAGCGACACGGGCGATTGGAAAACCAAGACCCGGTTTTTGGGCCGTGTGCTGTGGATATTCCTTTTGATTCTCGGGAGTGTCGGGCATCTTGAACGTGAAGCCGTCCACCAGCTTGGCATGTCGTCCCTTCCATAACCAATCCGGCCTGGCGTTCTCCTCCACTTCTTTGGCCACTTCGCAACTGAGCTCTTTCAAGGCATGCTCGGAAAGCTTTGCTCGAGCTTTGCAGTAATCACCGGTATCCCGTGTTGGCGTGGCGCGACCGGCCAGTTGCAGGTAGCTGACAATTCTGGCAACGGCAGATTGGCACGAGGCTTCTTTCCCATCGCGCAGGACCTGGCCAGGAAAAGCCCACACCAGTAGCCCGGTCGTGTAAATCCCGCCAAAAATACTTCGATGTTTTTGGAAGATTCTCGTGATGCGTTCTTCGCTGAGAATCTCAGCAAACGGAAGTCCCTCTTTCAACAAAAAGGCCTCCGTCGCATCGTCGAAACTGAAGGTCTCTCGAAACGGCAGATCTGGTATACGTACCAAAGTAAAAACCCTCCCTGGTCTTTTTGAACAAAGCAACCAGGGAGGGTTTTGAATCAATAGCCAGGGCAAGGGATCAAAACCAGATCAAACGCCACAGCAGTTGCAATTTTAACAAAAATTGCCTGTCTGCCGATAGACAACTTGCGCGCCGAACCCATTCTGACAGTGCCATTCGAGCCACCCACCTATTGACGCCACCTATTGACGCTGCAAAACGCCATCTTTTGATGCGCCGACCCTGGTGCGTTTACCTTTGTACTACTTGACTTCGCAATTGCTGAACTGACAATGCATGTTGACTTTGCTCGGATATCGCGATTCTGGCCATTCCATGCGGGCAATAAAAGGGTTGGTATTATAGTTGTTAGGCAGCACGAAAAAGATGTCTGGTTCTTCATGCGTTTCCTGGGAAGCCATATCCGCGATTGCCACATCGGTGGCAGCGTTCGGCGTACTACTAGTGCTGTGGCAGATCTGGATCACTAGAGCGATTGCGCAGCTCCAGTTCGAAGACGCACTGGCTCGCGAATATCGTGAGCTGTGCACCACAATTCCTGCCGAGGTTTTCCTTAAAGAATCGCTCACCGATGAGCAGTACAAGCAAACCTTTGACGAATTCTACCGGTACATTGATCTTTCCAATGAGCAGGTTTCGCTCCGCCAGCGGGGCCGTATCAGTTACGCCGTATGGGAGAGCTGGTGTGCAGGTATCAAGTACAACTTAGGCCTTCCCGACTTCAATAAGGCGTGGTCGGATGTGAAAACACGAACTCCGAGCTTCCAAGAGTTGCGCAATCTCGAAGCATTAGACTTCCGCAGCGATCCTAAGTACTGGGCGAAAGTGCGCCAAGGCGCTGAGTAACGCTTCGCTAAAACCGACTCGCTGCAGCTGGCTTCGCCAACTTACGCAAGCGGCTGAATTCAACCGTTGTCCGCGACAAATGATCATTAAAACTTGATTGAACTGCATGCTGATAATCGCCATTGCACCGCCATTACATGGACGGTACCTTTCGCGTTTCGCGGTAAACCAATGCGAAAAACCTTACCCTGTCTTCAAACCGATTCCTACTATACTTGCACACACAGTTTCCGCGGATGAGCCAAAAAAGTAACGGCCCAATAGAATTAAAAAGGGGGAAAAATGTTGAAATACAAATTGGTACTGTTGTTTGTATTGATTGCGGGATGTCAACGCGAATCGACCAGCGATATTCAAGAGTCGCAAGCCCAAAAAGCTGACTACGAGAAGCGTCTTTCGTCGCGAAACAAAGGAAGTATTAGTCGCGCTGAAAACCGGCTCGATAAATTAACGATTGAACTTACACTTGACGCGTGGGATAAGTTCGGACCAATATCTGAAGAGAAACTGGAGTTGAACAAGGACGATCTCGATGAGGTGCGGTTGGCGGCGAGTGTATTGAATGACCTGAATTTTCACGATAAAGTAAAAGTTGTAGCTCCTTTTTTCGCGAAGCGAGATGGAAAAAAAACCAAATTTGACTTAGAAGAAATAACAGCAACGATGAAGGAAATGATAGAGGACATCGACTTTGCGACGGAGGAAATCAAACTTTACCGAAGTCGGAAGTAGGCCATTGGTTTTGCCAGCCTCCGTTTTTTATTTCTATTGAAGCGGTCGCTCCTTCTTAACTGAATTTGATTGGATCACAAGTAAATCAAAATGTCGGTTAACTGCCAACCGGTGCCATCCTTCTCCAACTCGCCGCCAGCGTAATCGCCATTTCATAACAATCAAAAGATGCCACCACCTATTGACCTCCCAGCGCGATGCCGCTCACGGAGTGTTGCGGCTCGCCAGGAAACGGGCAGGGTGGCACTGGCTATGCCAGTGTCTTTTGGAACTGGACGCAGAATTGTCTTCGGTCAATATGTTTGAGCCTGATCGAAAGCCCTTCAGGGAGTCCATGAATGTGTGGCAATTTCTGAAAATTGTCGTTTGAGCGAATCAAGCAAATAGAATCGGGCACTCGACCAAATCCAATCCGTCGCTTTTTCACACAATCCGCGTCTCACCGGGTTGTTGTGGATGTAGTCGATAGATGGTTCCAATGCCTCCGGAGTAAACAGATTACGATCAAAGCCCGCCGCTTCCTGCCAGATTCGAAAACAGACTTTCTTTGGTCGTTCCTGAACCATCAAACGCTCCAACAATGCACTTTTCGATTCGATGAGAATCTGCATCCTTCGGTAACAAGAAAACGTCAATTCATGAAAGTCCCCCGACTCATGAAAGTGTTTGACTTTTTTTCGATGCTGCTGTTCGGTTATTTGGTCCATTGTAACGATCCAACAAAGTTACGTTCACCACTTGGTGCTGAAAGACACTGGCATAGCCAGTGGCACCCAGCCGCAACGTCAAGTAAATCGGGCCTGTGTTGAATCGCCCAGGAGCCACAAATCGTGGCATTCACGAACGGAAAAACGGTTCCTGACACCTTTTTTAGTCGCGGGATTCGGGGGTGATGGTTAATTCGAGCCGTTCGTTTTTTCGAAGGACAATGATGGTTACCGCTTCACCGACTTTCAGTGCGCCGATGGCGTTGGTGTAGTCGTATACGTTTTCAATCGTTCGACCGGCCAGTTCAACGACCACATCGTTCCCCTGAATTCCCGCCTTGTCAGCCGGCGACCCGCTGCGAACACTTTTGATCATTGTGCCAACGACTTCGGTGGTGTAATCCGGACTGGTACCCAGGGAAGCGCGACCTGTGAAACGCATGTTGGTTTCGACCCCTTTGTGTTCCTTGTATTGCGGTATTTCGTCGCCGGTCACAAGCGACCGCGCGATCAGGCCGACCAGTTTTGCAATTTTTGCAGTCGAGGGATAATCGAGTTTTTCGGGAGTGTCGCGGGGCGTGTGGTAATCATTATGCGTTCCCGTAAAGGCTGCCAGAATCGGAACGCCGGCACGATAGAACTCAGCGGCATCGGTGGGGAGGTTAGTATCAAGACTTTGTTGCAACGGAAGGCCTGTCACCAGGTTTCGTTTTTCGATTTCGGCCCCCCACCAGTCGGATGAACCGAGTCCCTGCATGACCAGCTTGCCGTCGAAGCGGCCGATCATATCCATGTTCAGATAGGCGACGAAGCGCGAGTTGATCGACACACCGGACAAGTCCTGATCGCTGGCCTGGGGTTTTCCTTGTAACTCACGTTGCTGTCGTTTGACGAAGTAGCTGGAGCCAAACAGGCCCAGTTCCTCTCCCGACCAGGCGGCGACAATCAGGTCACGACCCGATTTGATTTTTCCCGATCGTTTTTCGGCAGCCAGATACTCGGCGATTTCAAGTAATCCCGCCACACCGGATGCGTTGTCGTCGGCACCATAGTGAATCAGTGTCTTTTCCGCTTCATCGCGCGCCATCGAGCTGGACCCGCCCCGTCCCAGATGATCGATATGAGCACCGACGAGGACAGCCGTTTCCGATGCGTGCTCGCCAAACTGCAATCGTCCAACGACATTTCGCCCGCGGCCATGTTGCTGAATCACGTCGACGTGGCAATTGACTGTAATGTCCGGAAAGTCAAATCCGATTTGCGGGTCGCCACTATCCAGTTGCGTTTGCCACCATGGGAGCTCCTGCCCGGCGGCTTTCATCATCGTTGAGGCCAATTCGTCAGAGATACTAATCACAGGAATTGAAACTTTTCCAAGTGCCGATTCACTGCCGAGTTGAATCACTTGTTGTTTGACGCCGGAATTGGGTCCGCTGACAATGAGCAATCCCCGCCCGCCCCGGTCGCGAACGTTGGCCGCTTTGACACGCAACTGGCTGTGGAAATTAAGTTCCTGTCGTCGTTCCGGGGTTACATTCTCCGGAAGAAAGCGAAAGACGAGGACCCATTTGTCGGTAACATCCAGATGTACGAACGAATCGTATTCCTCACCATGATCGGATTTTGGGGCGACGATTCCATAACCGGCAAAGGCGACTTTGCCTTCGAAGTTTCCTGTTCCGCTGAAATTCAATGGGGACCAGTCATCCCCAATTTTTGCAACCGTGTCGTTTATCCGGAATTGATTTTTTTCGCCGAGTCGTGCCCCGGCCGGAAATTCAAAGTTCTGATACCAGGTGGGTTTGCCGGTCGCGGCATCGACATCACCAGCCGGTACGAATCCGAGCGAATCGAGATAGGCGGCTGCATAGGCTGTGGCGCGCCGCTCGCCGACACTGCCGGTCATACGTCCTTCCAATTCGGGACGGCACAAATAGTCGACGTGCCTGAGAACGTCTTGTTGATCAAAACCGGGTGATGTCAATCCGGTCGCCTCCCGGCCGGTAGCTTCATCCGCATTGGTATCGACGGAAACAGAATCGTCATCCGTCCCGGATTCTGTTTTCACGGAATCCGGTTTAAGTCCGATCGACGCAAGGGCTGCCTCGTGGTTCCAATCGGCTGAAAAAAGCTGTGAAATATTGCCGTTTCGATTGGAGGTCCAGGAATAAGTCGCGCCGTCGTTTGTGAAAGTTGGAAAGCCGTCAAATCCCTCGGTCCAGGTGACGCGAACCGGTTCCTGCCTCCCTTCGGCAGGGATCAGGTACACTTCGAAATTCGAATAGCCTTCCGGGTTGGCGATGAACAAGATGTACTTGCCGGAGGGATGATAATAAGGGGCAAACGACGTGGAGTTCCATTGCGTCAGTTGGCGTTTATCGCTGCCGTCGATTTTCATTGTCCAGATTTCGGAACTGGTCATGTCGGGCTTGAATCGCCGCCAGCAAATTCGCTGACCATCGGGCGAAAAGAACGGTCCCCCGTCGTAACCGATTTCGTCGGTCAACTGAACAACGTTGTTACCATCGGCCTCCATGACGTAAATGTCCATCACGGACGCTTGATGAAAATCAAACAGATTGCGTTCCTCGTCGCTGAGTTCACCGTCGATGTAGGCACGGCGATTGGACGCAAAAACGATCTTTTCCCCGGTTGGTGAATAGGATCCTTCGGCGTCGTAGCCGTTCGCCCTGGTGATTTGCGTGTACTCGCCCGTTGCAAATTCGAAGCTGTATATTTCATAAGCGGGATCGTAGTCCCAACTGTAACGGCTCTCCGTGCCCGCCTCGCGCTCGGCGATTTTCGCCCTTTGTTTTTCAACTCTGTCCGGATCGTCCTGGGTTGAGGCGAACATTACTCGTTCGCCAGAGGGATGGATCCAGCCGCAAGTTGTTTTACCCTGGCCTGGCGAAACCCGTACCACATCACCCTGTTCAAAGTCCATGACGTACATCTGGTAGAAAGGATTTTCAGGATCGCGTTCGCTTTGAAAAACCATTTTGGTTCCATCGGCGCTGAAGTAGCCCTCGCCACTTCGCTTGCCCGTCGAGGTCAACTGGCGAACATTTGTAAGGAACCTCGCTTCGTTTTCTTCAAACGATTTCACCGGCGCGATTATGGTCTGCCCCCACGTTAAATCAGGGAAGAATCCTGCTATCAGAACAGAAGCAACAACGAGCTTCGCGACGAATAGCGGGGAAATGAAAGTCGAACCCGAGGTTTGGGAATTGGGCATGTCGTTCATCAATCTGAAATACCGATACTTGAGAATGTGCGTGCAACTGTAAAACCCGATCGTCGCGGGAATTTGAAAGGTTACGCAAACAACAGCGTTTGCGCGGAGTTCGAATGCGAGGCCTGACACAAAAACTTTGGGGCATTGCCTTCTCGGCGCCGTTTATTTGACCTTGTTCCTTATTCTGGTGAAATATAATCGTTGTGCCAGACCAAAGGGGCGAATGGGGAATCTTAAAACAACCGTTTATCAATTCAGCCCCGATTCGTCGGGCTGAATCAGGGCAGGTCGAAATTCGGCAATTGAACGTAGAAGGCGCGACACGAGGAATTGTTGGCTAAAACTCATTTGCAGGTTGCGACCAGATCGTTGGCCTCCCGCTGTTCGCGTCGCCAAGGTTAATAGCAGCGAATTATTGCGGTTTACAGTGACGCCGCGATTTTGCGCAGAAGTGGCGATGGTATTCGAGAAGGAGAATAACATGAGAAACGATACTTATGATTGCGTGGTCATGGGTGCCGGGCCGGGTGGCTGCACAACGGCTGCCCTGGTTGCGTCACGAGGATTCCGAACTGCGTTGATTGAGCGGGAGCAAATGCCTCAGTTCAAAGTCGGCGAGTCATTGATGCCGGAAAGTTACTGGGTTTTTGAAAAGCTTGGCATTCTCGATCAGTTTGAGCGAATTGGTTTTATCCGTAAAAATGGCGTTCAGTTTGTCAACGCCGAGGACAAGGAATCACGCCCCTTTATATTCCGGGAACACGACGATCGGCCTTGCGCTGAAACGTGGCACGTGGAACGAACAAAGTTCGACAAGTTGCTTTATGAAACGGCGGAAAAAAACGGAGCGACCTGTCTTGATCGAACGCGAGTTCTGGATGTTCAATTCAATAATAATGGACAACATTCGATCATAGTCCGCGACTCCGAGGGCCGCGAACGGATTCTCAAGACCCGGGTGGTCGTCGATGCGACTGGTCAACAAGCCTTTCTGGCCAGTCGAATGGATTCTCGAGTCGTCAATCCGGATTTGAAAAAGGCCGCCATCTGGGGCTACTACCGAGGTGCTCAACGCAACGGCGGAATCAATCCGGAAGTGACGTGCGTTCTCAGTACCGCAACGCGCGATGCATGGTTTTGGTATATCCCCTTGACGAACGACATCGTTAGCGTCGGGCTGGTTGGTGACAACGAGTTTTTGCTCAAACGATCAAGCACGCCGGCAGACACATTCGCCGAAGAACTTGTTAACTGCCCAGGTTTGCAACGTCGATTGCGCGACGGAAAACTCGAGGGCCGCCATTTTGTTGCCAAAGAGTTTTCTTACACCACGATCGCGCACTCAGGCGACGGCTGGGTGCTCGTAGGTGATGCTTACGGATTCATAGATCCAATTTATTCGTCGGGCGTTTTCCTCGCCCTTAAATCGGCGGACTCGGCATCGCAGGCAATTTGTGAGGGTTTACGCCGAAACGATTTGTCGGGAGAACAACTGGGGAAATGGACATACGAGTTTGATGCAGGAATCCACTGGATTCGCAAACTGGTTCATGCTTTTTACAACAAGAACTTCAGCTTCGGCGACTTCATGAAAGAGTTTCCTCATCACGGCCACAATCTGACCAATTTGCTTGTTGGTCGTGTCTTTGAAGGAAATCCTGGTGCCCTATTTGACGATCTCGATCCGTGGATCGCCAGTCTGGAATCGTGCGAATCGTCGGTCAAATAACCAAAATCTGGACGGCCGTGACGGGTTTGATACAATATCGGGCGATTGAACCGACCCCGAAACAACCGAACGTGTTTTGCAATTCATGACTTCCATCAAAGCGCTGCTCAACAAATTGATTGACTATGCTGGCCTTTTCCCGCCGGCTGCGCTTCCATTGCCAGCCGTTATCAAGAATTACCAGAAGTATGTCGCGGGGCCTAATAACTGGATGCTTGGCCGGTTGATCATCCCGGCAGCGCGATTGCCGGAATTGGTTTCGGTCTTCGACAAGTTGCTGCCGAAAGGCGTTGGCAAGAACCGATGGAAAATCAGTGCATTGATTCCGGAAGTTGACGGGGACGACAATGCCTTTGAAAAAGGACTGGCGGCCATTGCGGTTTTCAACGAGAGATCCAGGCACGCGCACGTTGATACGGTTGAAGGGAAAATTCGACGGGTCGAACAGATTCCCGCGACTCTGGAACCGATACCCGTATCCTTGACCGCTTTTTTTGAATTGCCGCTCGATCAATGTGAGGGTTATATCGAATCGCTGGCAGCACCTCGTGCCGATCGCATATTTGCAAAAGTTCGAACGGGAGGGGTAACGGCTGCGATGATCCCCAATGTTCAACAAGTCTCGCGGTTTATCGCCTGTTGTGCCGCCAACAATTTAGGTTTCAAGGCGACTGCCGGACTCCATCATCCCGTTCGCGCCGACAATCGATTGTCTTACGACTTTGATGCGGACCGCGGGATAATGCACGGTTTCCTGAATGTGTTTGTCGCTGCCTGTTTCGCCAAAACGTGTGGTTGGTCGGCCGGACAGGTCGTCGATGTGCTTGAATGTACTGATCCCGATTCGTTCGTCTTCACCGACGAAGCGATCGACTTTGGCGAGCATCGACTTTCATTGGAACAAGTTCGAAGGACGCGCGAAGACTTTGCAATTTCGTTCGGAAGTTGCTCATTCACTGAACCAGTTGCCGAAATCCAGCGACCGGGCTGGCTGGAACAATCGAACCGTGCGCCAGCCAACTAATACTGGCTGTGATTGTGACTCTTTCTCAACTGCCATTCGTAATGTGCGGGGAGGGACCTGTAACCAGGAATTGAAACCATTTATGCTGGGTCGATTGCTTGATCTTCCCCGATACCTGGTGACAGAATCCAATTTCCCATGCGACCCATCGATCATACCCACGCCAAGGCCCTGCAAACGTGGGTCGAGAGTGCCAGCGCTGCCGATACCGATTTCCCCATTCAAAATCTGCCGTATTGTCGTTTTGTGCCGACGTCCGGAGACGGGTCGCGAATCGGAGTCGGCATCGGCGATCAAGTGCTCGATCTGCGAGCCTGCGCCGAGGCGGACCTGTTTGACAAGACTTTGGCCGACGTTTTGCAGAAGCCGACCTTGCGCGGCGTTATGGAGCTGAGCGTTGCCCAACGAATCGGACTTCGCCACCGAATCAGCCAACTCCTCGCTCGCGGCAACGATGAAATCAGGAACGGACCGGGTGCGCAATCGCTTGTTGCCCAATCGGGAGTTCAGTTGTTGTTGCCAGTCGAAGTCCGCGACTACACTGATTTCTACGCTTCGGTGTTTCACGCGACCAATGTTGGCAGCATGTTTCGACCAGACAATCCGTTGCTCCCCAACTACAAGCACGTTCCGATCGGCTATCACGGACGGGCCAGCAGTCTTGTACCAGGCGGCCAGGCGATTCGCCGCCCTGTTGGACAATTGTCGCCTCCGACTGACGATGGCTTGCCGACACGCGAGCCTTCTAAAATGCTGGACTACGAATTGGAAGTCGGTTTTTATGTCGGGCCCGGAAACGATTTGGGAACGACTATTCCCCTTGATCGCGCCGAAGATCACATGTTCGGTTTGTCGCTTGTCAACGATTGGTCAGCCCGTGACATACAAAAGTGGGAGTACCAGCCACTCGGACCCTTCCTGGCCAAGTCGTTTGCAACAACTGTTTCTCCCTGGGTCGTCACGCTCGAAGCGCTTGCTCCATTTCGATGCCCGGTTTACCACCGTCCGGCGGGCGACCCGGTACCGCTTGACTACTTAATGCATCAACCGAATCAAACCCATGGTGGTTTTGATCTGCGATTGACGGTAGCACTTGCCACCGAATCGATGCGAAACAAAGGGATCGCGCCCCGGGAATTGAGCCGCGGCACTTTTCGCGATATGTACTGGACGCTTGCTCAAATGCTCACTCATCACAGCAGCAATGGCTGCAACATGCAAAGCGGCGATTTGCTGGCGAGCGGAACCGTTTCCAATCAAGAGCGAAGTTCACGCGGCTGCTTGCTGGAATTGACCTGGGACGGCGGGGCCGGCAATCCATTACCGGGTACACAGCGAACACCCATCGAATTTCCAACCGGTGAACAGCGCAAGTTCCTGGCAGATGGGGACGAAGTCATCATGCGCGGGTATTGCGAAAGCGCCTCCCATCGCCGAATCGGTTTTGGTGAATGCCGCGGCATTGTGCTGCCGGCTATTGCGTAACAGGCACGTTGGAATTTTGAACAGGAGTCAACGGAGTTAACGGAGAGTCACCCGAGTTCTTTTCCATTGCTTTTTTCAGGCCATCAGTTCCGGTACGACATGACCGTGAACATCGGTAAGCCGGTGTCGGCGTCCCTGGAATTTAAAGAACAATCGTTCGTGGTCGATGCCGAGTAGCCGCATAATCGTGGCTTGCAAATCATGTACGTGGACGGCGTTGGGATTATAGACGAGTTTTTCAGGTGAGATGGGCTGTCCTTTTTCGTCGGCGATGTTGTAGCCGTAGTCGTCGGTTTGTCCGTGAACGGTTCCAGCGCGAATACCGCCGCCCGCCATCCAGATCGTAAAGCAGCGTGGATGATGATCGCGTCCGTAATTGTCGGCGGTTAGTTTGCCTTGCGAGTAGGGTGTTCGTCCAAATTCGCCACCCCAAATTACCAGCGTCTCATCCAGCAAGCCACGTTGTTTCAAATCGCGCACCAGCGCGGCCGAGGCCTGGTCGGTTTTTTTTGTCTGAACAGGGATTGCGCCGGGCAGACCATCGTGTTGGTCCCAGCCTTGATGATAAAGCTGCACAAACCGGACATCGCGTTCGATCAAACGTCGTGCCAGCAAGCAGTTGGCGGCAAACGTTCCCGGCTGTCGCGCGTCTTCACCATACATCTCAAAAGTCGAATCAGGCTCGCCGGAAACATCGGTCACTTCCGGCACACTCATCTGCATTTGATAAGCCATTTCGAACTGGGCGATTCGCGACTCGATTTCCGGATCGAGTTCTCTTTCGAATTGCAGCCGGTTCAGTGCCGAAAGCTTGTCCAGTGTCGCCCGACGACCTGATTGGCAGATGCCATCGGGGTTAGCAAGGTACAGCACGGGACTCTTTCCAGAGCGGAAGCGTACGCCCTGATGTCGCGAGTCGAGAAAGCCGCTTCCCCAAAGTCGGGCGTACAGCGGCTGGTCTCCCTGGTTGGCGGTTACCAGTACAACAAAGGCCGGCAGATTCTGGCACTCACTGCCAAGACCATAACTGAGCCAGGAACCGAGACACGGCCGGCCGGCGATCTGCGATCCCGTTTGAAAAAACGTGATCGCCGGATCGTGATTGATCGCTTCCGTGTACATCGACCGCACAAAGCACACGTCATCCGCAATCTCTGCGGTTTTCGGTAGCAACTCGCTTAGCCACATTCCCGACTTGCCATATTGCTGGAACTTGAAATGCGATCCGGCCAGCGGAATCGAGGACTGGTTCCCGGACATTGCCGTGAGTCGTTGCCCGGCGCGAACATGATCGGGCAACTGTTCACCGTTCTGCTTGTTCAGCAGCGGTTTGTAATCAAACAAGTCCAGATGTGACGGGCCGCCACTCTGGAACAGATAGACGACTCGTTTTGCTCGCGGCGGAAAATGAGGGAGTCCCAATTCGTTCGGAACGAGCGGTTGAATGATTTGACCGGGCGACGACGGCTGGCTGTCGCCGAACATTTGTCCCAGTGCAATCGCCCCGAGGCCGGCAGCCGACTGACCAAAAAAATGTCGGCGGTTAATTGAAAGTGCCTTCATACGTTACCTTTTCCAGATGGATGCATCGCATCCGAGAATGGCTTGCGCGACGACCGTAAGTGCTGCGATCGACGGCTTGGCGAGCCCGGCCTGGACCGGATTTTGCCCAATCGCAAGAATTTTTTCTGCGTCGGCCGGGTTTTCGCCAAACCAGACAAGTTGTTCCTTGTAGTGCTCGACCAGCAACGACAATTCCTGATCACCTGGTTCACGTCCTGTGAGTTGCATGAACATGGAGCGAATCGATGTTTCGGTATCGTCGCTGCGGAGCTTGATTTCGTTTTCGGCCATCACGCGGGCGGCTTCGACGAATTGCGGGTCATTCAACAGCACCAGCGCTTGCAAAGGCGTATTGGTCGCAGTTCGGCTCATGCTGCAAACTTCCCGACCGGCTGAATCGAACAACAACATGTTGGGAATCGGAGCGGTTCGTTTCCAAACGGTGTAGATGCTGCGCCGATACAGGTCCGTTCCAACCGACTGTTGATAGGCGGGTGTCATGGAATTGTCCTCCTGCCACAAGTTGTCTGGTTGATAGGGGCTTACGGGTGGCCCTCCCGGCGTATCGTTCAACAATCCGGCAGCGGATAATGCAAGGTCGCGAATCATTTCCGACGAAAGCCGGCGCGATGGTCCGCGGGCCAGCATTTCGTTTTTTGGATCCGTTTTCCAGGCTTCCGCCTGGGCGACAGAATCCTGGCGATAAGTGCTGCTCAAAACCAATTGTTTACAAAACCGTTTTACGTCCCAGCCAGAATCGATGAAATCGCGTGCCAGCCAGTCAAGCAATTCCGGGTGTGTTGGTCGATGGCCCTGAACACCAAAATCGTTCATCGTGGCTACCAGGCCCGAGTCAAAAAAGTTGGACCACAATCGATTGACGGCAACGCGCGATGTCAGCGGATGCTCGGAACCTGTCAACCAGCGAGCCAGACTCAACCGGTTATTGCTTGTTTCGTCTCCGAACGGGGGTAACGCTGACGGCGCAATTCGATGGGCCCGGTTCGAATCGGTTCTTGGCGAGTCGTAGTTGCCGCGAGCAAGCACCCAGGCAACCTGAACCTGGTCCATTTCACGCATCACTGAGACTTCCAGAATATCGGTCTGCGCATCGAGCAGTGACTTACATGCGGCAGCGCGTGTTGCGGCAAGTTCATTGTATTTTTTGTCAACCAACAACGCGTGTTGTGCACGATCGGATGGCGAGATGCGACTTTCAACATCCGAAGCGGCGGTGCCCGTCAAGACCCGAACTTCAACGGCGGATAGTGGCCGATCAAAGACTTTCAATTCGTCGATGATTCCATTTTTGAAACCGGCCGAACGAAAGCGGGCACCGAGTGTGAAACCGTTGCCGCCCGTGTCGGGACGTTTGGTCAGGTAGTCGCGAAGGATATGGTTTTCACTGACCGAATCAACATAGAGCTGCAATCCATCGGCGGACCCGGTCGCTTCGTTGGCGATCACAATATGCGTCCATTTGCCTTTCTTTGCTGCTCGATTCGATTCAATGGCCAAAGCGTTGCCGGGCCAGAATCGGCTCATTGAAAAACGGAACTTGCCTTCGAACAGTGTGAGGTTGGTTCCGAACACGCCGACGTCCGTTCCTCCGGTGTGATGCAGCAGGACTACGTCATTCAGGTCTTCCGGTATCCAGACCCACATCGATACGGCGAATCGTTCCCAGGGATTCAATCCGTTTTCGACTTTGCCAATGCTTACATCGTCGTCTCCCGTCAGCTTGATTCCGTTTCCCGTTTTGCCCGGAACCAGGATATTGGCTGGCCCCGTTTCGCCCGGCTGATCCGCGCAAATTTCGTTGGTCAACCATTTGTTGTCCACAAGTGATTCAAAGTCAAAAGCTGCGATCGGTGCGATTTGCAATTCGGAATTCATTGCTTCGGCCGGAACGGAAGTTATTGACGACATTGATGCGCGGTAATCGTCAACGGCGGATTTTGCCCGTTCTAACTCCATGCGGGCCGCACTCATTGACCTTTGCTGTTCGTCGTTGGGGAGCAGCAAGCTCGGTGTCGGAACGCGGCTGCTGTCGTTGTACATTCCCCACTCGTCGATGTTGTTGAAGAACGCGAACAAGTTGTAATAGTCTTGATGCGTAATCGCATCGAATTTGTGATCGTGGCAACGAGCGCATTCAAAAGTCATTCCAAGAATCGATGTCCCGAATGTGTTGACCCGATCGGCCACATACTCGGTGTGCCATTCCAGTTCGATACTGCCACCTTCATTGGTCATCCGGTGAAGTCGATTGAATGTGGTCGCCAGAATCTGGTCGGTTGTGGCGTCGGGCAGCAAGTCTCCCGCCAACTGCCATGTCAGGAATTGATCATACGACAAGTTCTCGTTGATCGCGCGAATGACCCAGTCGCGCCATGGCCAGGTTGGAGAAAGCAAATCCGATTGATAGCCATAGGAATCCGCGTAGCGAGCCGCATCGAACCAACTGATTGCCATCTGTTCGCCGAAGCGGGGCGATGACAGCAATCGTGCAACGACTGTTTCGAACGCCTCGGGCGACAAATCGTTTTCAAAGGCTCCGATTTCGTCGGGAGTCGGTGGCAGGCCCGTCAAGTCAAACGTGACGCGTCGCAACCAGCGCCAGCGCGGTGCCACTTGTGTTGGCGTCTGTTCCATCGATTCAAGTTTCGCAAGAACAAATCGATCGATCGGGTTTGCCGGCCACTTCGAATCCACCACTTCGGGAATCTCGACCGTTTTCGGCAACGGTTCGAGTGACCAATGCCGGCTCCAGTTGGCCCCTTCCTCGATCCATTGTCGAATCAGTTCTTTCTCGATGTCCGTCAATGAAAGATTTGATTCGGGAGGTGGCATGCGTTCCAATTCGTCGTTGGAACTGATTCGAATCCAGATTTCACTGTCGTCCGGCGAGTTTGCTTCAACATGGTCGAGCAAATCGTTGCGCAAATCAAGACGCATGTCGGCCTGTCGAGTTCCTTCGTCAGGACCGTGACAAAGAAAGCACCGATCGGAAAGGATCGGCAAAATCTCGCGTTGAAAATCAACTTTTATCGATGCCGTTTGTGCGTACAGCGGAGCTATAATCGCAAACAACGACAAGAACGCCAGTGTAGCCAGTGTAGGCCGTAACAAGCGCAGCGCAGTTACGGCATCGACTGACACACGTTTTGCGTCATTTGCCGTAACTGCGCTGCGCTTGTTACGGCCTACTTTGCGGCCTGCTTTTCGTTCATGGCGATTGACGAAAACATCCATTGGCGCTCCCTGACTTCGTGCACGATCAATGCTGGCCATTTTACCTCGGAATCTGTTCACTGGCCAGCAAACCGAACCAGCCGTTGTTTGTGTGCTGGCGAACCACAGGGGGCAGGATGTTATTGTGCCTATTTGGCAAACGACCATGAATTGAGTTTGTTTACAGGTTTGGCGGGGGCGCTTTTGGTGACGATGCATGCCATAATTGACGGGGCAGGGCGGCCAAGAAAAAGTTCCAGTATACGTTGAATAAGTTCGTGACTTTTCATATGAAGACAAAACCGAATTACCAGCATCGATTTCTGCTCATGACGCTGGTTGGTCTATCCCATCCCGTATTTGCGCCACACGGTGTTGATGGGCAGACCGATTTCAATTTGACCATTCGACCAATTCTTGCACGGCATTGTACGGGTTGTCACGGCACGGATGAAGCGACTCGGGAAGCGGATTTGCGGCTGGATCATTTTGAAGGAGCGACCGCCGATCTCGGTGGTTACCCGGCGATTGTTCCGGGTCATCCCGATTCCAGCCTGTTGATCAATCGGATTACATCGGATGATGACCCGATGCCCCCTGATGGTCATGTGCGATTGACCGGGGACGAAGTCGAGACCTTGCGGCGCTGGATTTCCGACGGGGCATCCTACGAAAAGCACTGGTCGTTTGAGTTGCCGGTGTCGGTTGATCCAGTCGTCGATCCGGACGATCAATGGTCGACAAGTACGATCGATCGATTTGTCTGGCTGCGTTTAGGTGAGAAGGGGCTTGAGCCCAACGGGCAAGCCGAACCGGAACGATTGATCCGGCGCCTGGCACTTGACCTTACGGGGTTACCACCAACTCAAGAACTTGTCGATTCGTTTGCTGCCAACGTGTCGATCGAAAACTACGAATCGATTGTCGATCAGTTGCTTGTCGACCAGGGGTTTGGCGAGCACTGGGCCTCATTGTGGCTGGACCTGGCTCGTTACGCGGACTCGGTTGGCTATGCCGGTGATGAACCTCGAACGATTTGGCCGTGGCGAGATTGGTTGATTCGCAGCCTGAATGAGAACCAGCCGTTTGATCAATTCACAATGGAAATCCTGGCCGGAGACTTGTTGAACGAACCGACCGAATCGCAGCGACTGGCTACGGCCTTTCACCGCAACACGCTGAGCAATAACGAAGGTGGTACGAACGACGAGGAGTTTCGGACGATTTCGATCAAGGATCGGTCGAGTACCACAGCCAGCACCTGGTTGGGGCTGACGATGCGCTGCGCCGAATGCCATTCCCACAAATACGATCCGATCAGTCAGATCGAGTACTACCAGTTTCTGGACTTCTTCAATCAGACGGCCGATGCCGACCGGCCCGACGAAACACCGGTACTGAAACTGGAATCCGTAACGAATGGGAACGGCGAGCCTGTTTCCGTTCCTGTGCTTGAACTAGTTCCCGACGATCAATTGCGGACGACGCATCTCATGAAGCGCGGGAACTTTCGCAATCAGGGAGTAGCGGTCGCGGCAGCAACACCGGCCTTTCTGCATCTTTGGCCCGAGGATGTTTCCAAAGATCGATTGGGTTTGGCGAAGTGGATTGTCTTGCCGGAAAACCCGTTAACAGCGCGAGTGATCGTCAATCGATACTGGTCGCGGCTATTTGGTCGAGGAATTGTGGAAACCGAGGAAGATTTTGGAACGCAAGGAACATTGCCAACGCATCGGGAACTGCTTGACTGGCTGGCAATCGACTTTGGCAGCAACGGCTGGGACACGAAACGATTGCTCAAGAAGCTGGTGATGTCGGCCACTTATCGTCAATCAGCGGTTGCGACTTCGGAAAAGATTGATGCCGATCCGGACAATCGCTGGTTGTCGCGCGGGCCGAGAAACCGCTTGACGGCCGAAGTCGTGCGTGATCAAGCGCTGGTCATCGCTGGCTTGCTCAGTCGAAAAATGTACGGGGCACCCGTTTATCCGCCAAATCCAGTCAAGTCAGTAACCAATGCCTTCAAGGGTGAGGAAATCTGGACTGTGAGTGAAGGCGAAGATCGTTACCGCCGTGCGATCTACACGTACCTGAAACGAAGTCAGCCTCATCCGCTGTTCGAAACATTCGACATGTCGACACGCGATGTTTGCTGCTTGCGACGTATCGCGACCAACACGCCATTGCAATCTTTCATGACGCTAAACGATGAAACGTTTGTGGAAGCGGCACAGGCGCTGGCGATCGTTATGATGGCTGGCGAAGATGTTGATACTCAGATTGCTATTGGGTTGCAGCGGGCAACGATGCGTCAGCCAACCGAGGCGGAGATCGCAGCATTACGGGGCTTGTACGAGCGATCAGTGGCGGGTTTTGAATCGGACATCGCGGCGGCGAGATTGATGGCCGGCACGAGGGCTACGGCGAAAAGCGATGCCGAAATGGTGCGGATAGCTGCGCTGGTGGTTGTCGGGAATATTATCCTGAATCTCGATTCTGTCTTGACGAAATAAAAACTTGCGAATTGAAATCAATCCGATGAATCAAGCCATGAATCCTCGCGACGAATTGTTGTACCGACAAACGGGTTACCAGACGCGCCGGCACTTCCTCCGCAATTGCCAACTCGGAATGGGTGCGGTTGCGTTTGCGCAGTTGTCAGGCGGGCCGGGCCGGGCCGCCGGAGTTTTCGGGGAAAACCCTCATCCGGCTTCAACATCCGTTCCCCGCGCAAAAAACGTAATTTACTTGCATATGGAAGGGTCGCCTCCCCAGCATGAAACGCTGGATTACAAGCCGGAATTGGCCAAAAGGCATTTGGAGGACTGTCCGGAAGAGTTGTTGACGGGTCGGGAATTCGCTTTTATCAAAGGGAGACCGAAACTGCTCGGACCGCAGTCGAAATTTTCGCAACATGGAAACAGCGGGATTTGGCTCAGTGACCAGTTTCCCAATCTTGCCCGGCACGCCGATCGATTGTGCGTTGTCAATTCGATGTTCACGGATCAGTTCAATCACGCGCCTGCCCAGTTGTTGCTTTTTACCGGAACACCCCAGTTCGGCGGGGCCTCGATGGGGTCCTGGGTGACGTACGGCCTCGGCAGCGAAAACGAAAATTTGCCGGGGTTTTTTGTTTTGTTGTCGGGTGGCAATTTGCCATCGGGTGGCAAGCAACTATGGGGAAGCGGATTCTTGCCTGGAATTTATCAAGGTGTTCAGTGCCGCAGTAGTGGCGAACCGGTATTGTTCGTTGGCAACCCGCCAGGAATGAGCCGTGACATTCGACGGGCAAGCCTCGACGCTCTGGCCGAACTGAACCGCCTCGAACTTCAACAAACAGCCGACCCGGAAACGTTGACGCGGATCAGCCAGTACGAATTGGCATTTCGAATGCAGACGGCTGTTCCGGAAGTGATGGACATTTCGCGCGAATCGCCAGCAACGATCGACGCCTATGGAGCAGAGCCGGGTGGTGCTTCGTTTGCCAACAATTGCTTGCTGGCGCGGCGACTGGTCCAACAGGGTGTCCGTTTTGTTCAGCTATTTGACTGGGGCTGGGACATTCATGGAACAGGCGACTTCGACGATCTGGCAACCCAGTTTCCGAAGAAGTGCCAGCAAGTCGACAAACCCATCGCCGCTTTGCTCGATGACCTGGCGCTAACCGGTCTGCTGGACGAGACGCTTGTGGTTTGGGGGGGCGAGTTTGGCCGGACGGCTATGAACGAAGAGAGAAATGGATCCAAACTGCTGGGTCGCGATCATCATCCCGACTGTTTTTCAATCTGGATGGCGGGCGGCGGAGTTCGCGCCGGCCTGGTTCATGGTGCGACGGATGATTTTGGTTACAACATCGTCGCCGACCCGGTTCACGTGCGCGATTTGCAAGCGACGATTTTGCACTTGATGGGACTTGATCCGCACAAGTTTCATTTTCCGTTTCAGGGACTCAACCAGCGATTGATTGGTCCGGCCGACGATCCGCGAGTCGTGACGGAATTACTTGCCTGATTTCGATTGTTGACAAATCGCCGCTTATCAGTGGATATACGAAAGAGCCATCAGGCCGCGCGCTGATTGTGTCGCAGCATGGTTCGAAGAAGTTCTTCTACGGTCCCCAGGTGATCGACGGGTCCCAGTGCGAGGTCCAGGAACAGGCACCGGCGGTTTCCCAGTTGACAAGCACCGCCGCCAGTGCCGCCGAACCAGTCGTAATGAACTTCGTAACCCAGATCTCTTACTTGTTCCAGCTTGTGTTCCAGCAAATCAAGCGTGTTCATGCATTCGTCCCTGAAAGCACTCGTTATTTCTTTTCCAGATTTCCAAAACGGATTGGTGAAAACATGATTTTCCGGCCGTCTCAGGAGGGGGTTAATATAGTTGAGTTGCGGTTTAGAAACTACGTTGAATCCGACGATACATTAAGAGTGCGCGAATTCCCGGCAATTCGCGAGTCTTGAAAGTGCTGGCACTTTTTATATTTTGGGACAAGTTTGTTCCATTGATCAGACCACTCCGCGGAAATCATGACGACAACAAACATCGAGCAGTTGCAGGAACAGATTCGCCAGCTTGAAGAGCGATTGTTCATTGCGCAAAAGAATGCCTCGTTGGGAGAGTTGGTTGGAACGACTACTCACGAGTTCAACAACGTGTTGATGACGGTGATCAACTACGCGCGGATGGGACTGAGGCACAAGGACGAACCGACTCGTGACAAGGCGTTGACAAAAATTCTCGCCGCCGGTGAACGCGCGGCAAAGATCACCCATTCCGTCCTGGGTATGGCCCGCAACCGCAGCGACGACTTTTCCGCCGTCAACCTGGAAGAACTCATCGCCGAAACGATGCTGTTGATGGAACGCGAACTTCAAAAGTACAGGATCTCGGTCGAATACGAATTGGGTGGCGTCCCGCCCGTTCACGCGATCGGCAACCAGATCCAGCAGGTCTTTTTGAACCTGTTGATCAATGCGCGGCAGGCGATGAACGAGGGGGGGCGACTGGTGATTCGCACTTTGTTTGACAGCGAATCCAAAATGGTTGATCTGGTGGTTCGCGATTATGGATGCGGAATCAAATCGGAACAATTGCAGCGCATCTTTGAACCGTATTACAGCACGAAATCCGGTCCGGATGAAACTGGCAAGGGGGGTACCGGTCTCGGCTTGCATGCCTGCCACAAAATAATTCAGGCACACGGCGGCAAGATTCGTGTCGAAAGTACACCTGGCGCAGGTTCCGCCTTTACAATCCGCCTGCGAAGTGCAAAACGGATTTCGGATTCGGCCCTTCCTGCTGTGGATCTGTCGACCCTTGCGATGCCTTTCGAAAACCGGACTGGGAAATCCCCATAGATTGGGCGATCCGCAAATTTTGCTCGCCGTCGTTGCTGTGCGAGTAACTCTGCCAGGGAATGGCTGGCGGAACGACGTCATTTGCGTAGTGACGATATGCGTGCCCGCGTTAACCGCTTAGGGCGAATCTGGTGCACCAATCGGGAATTGCTGATGAATTCGCGCAACATTTCCGCAACATTGCCAACTGGCCTTGTTTCTTAATAAGCGTCGGAGAAACTGGTTTGTCGCATTTATTGAGTTTTTCGAGCCCAATCCGGTCAAGCCGGATTTGTTGTTTTGATGACCGTGGTTAGAATAAACTTACGATCCTGAGTGCGACGTCGTGAATCGCAACTTCGTGAGGAAGCAATTTGATCAAGCCGAATATCTCAGTCTCTGCACGAGACGGGTATCTACCCGACTCGGTCGTCAAAACCATTCAGTCGAAAGCTGAAAAGCTGCCCCGGTTTTTTGAACGCCTGACACGTGTCGATGTTGTAGTGCGATTGAAGAACCCGGAGCAGCCCTCCGTTGAATGCAAAGTGTCCGCCGAAGAGGTAAGCGATTTTTTTGCCACCGATTCGGGGCACAACGTGATTACAGCATTTGACAAGGTGTTGCGCAAGATCGAACATCAACTAAAAAAACACAAGGAAAAACTGACTGATCATCGGGTGGCAAGGAACCAGCATCCAGCAGACGGTGATTCAGAAGATTGAGCGATTTTTCTCGCCGATATTCAGGAGCTGTTGTTGGGTTATCATGTTCACGGGTGCTTGTCGGAGTACGACAGGTCGAGGCTTCCTGCTCCTGCCAGTTGATCGCGAAAACTTTTAAGAGGAAACGTGAATGAAGTTCAGTGATTTTGTTACGATCGATGCAATCCAGGCGGATTTGTCGGCCAATGACAAGGAAAACGTGATTCGCGAACTGGTCGGCAACCTCGTTGGTGCCAAACGGATCAATTCGAAAGATGCCGACAGCATTGTCGAAGCCATCATGAAACGAGAAGAGTTGGGAAGTACCGGGATCGGACGCGGCATCGCCGTTCCGCATACCAAGCATCCCAGTGTCTCACAACTGACCGGCACGGTTGGGGTCAGCCAGGGGGGTGTCGATTTTCAAAGTCTGGACGGAGAACCTGTTCAGCTTTTCTTTTTGCTGGTCTCTCCTCCCGATCGACCGGGCGACCATTTGCGGGCGCTGGAAAACATTTCGCGACAATTGCGGGATGATATGTTTTGCAAGTTCCTGAAGCAGTCGAAAACGGCTGATGAAGTCAAGATCTTGCTGGAAGAAGCGGACAACAACCAGTTTGTTTCCTGATTTTTCCGGATCTTGTTCGCAATACCGGTTCGCGGCCGGACCTTGTTCTGGCTCAATCCGATCATGTCCATCACTTCCAACGAAACCCGCAGGGTTACTGTTAACAATCCCCATGGACTGCACTTGCGTCCAGCCGGGATGGTGGCGAAGCTCTGCCGGAAATTTGAATCCCAAATCGAGATTTCCAAAGGGAATTTGCGGGTTGACGCCAGGGATGTGCTTGCCATCGTGACCCTGTTCGCCGAAAAGGGCTCGGAACTCGAACTGCACGTTTCGGGAACCGACGCTATCACGGCTATTTCGGAGCTTGCCGAGCTAATTAGTTCGGAATTTTCAGATGAACTGCCGGGAAACGACCAACTGTAATTCCCCGGCAGGCAGCGGGACGCTAAATTGGGTCCCGGCACAATGCTGATCATCCCCGAATCCGAAATGCGGTTTCGAAGCGGGTGCGCACGGTTTCACGTTGCTTGATGATGGCACGGTGATCGGGTGCCCGTCATTGTTGGCCACTTTTGTGGTCGGCAATGCACCTATTCCGAGTTGACTCCTGCAAGATCCGGTAAGATCCGGACCAGGGATAACCGGGGTCAAGACAACCCTGGTGTAATCCCGGACAGGCACGCTCGAACACAAGTCACTACAAGGTTCGTTTGCCATGCAATTTTCCGCAAGAAATTCGGTCAGGTTGGATCAACCAACTTCCGTTGGCATGCGCGGCAGGCAATCGAACCTGAAACAAAAACAAACGGTGACTTTCGACAATTCAGACACATTCATTCGTTCGGATGCGATTGCGACCGGTCTTTGTCCGGCAAATCGCTCGCCTGAGACCTGGCCACCCGCTGCTATTCACATCACGCAGCAATACGATCGATTTTTTGTCGATCGAGTTCCGGTTGCCAGGACCGTTAATGACTTGACATCGCAAGTCAATGGTTATGACAGGCCAGCCATCACTGCCGGTTTACCCGAATCGTGCCGCTCCGGACCCAGCCAAACAGAATCAAAAAATGAAGAAAGAGATGCTAATCAACGCATCGCAAACCGAGGAATGCCGGATTGCGATCATCGAAGAGGGACGACTGGAAGAGCTATACGTTGAGCGAGCCAACCAGGACAACTACGTAGGAAATATCTATAAAGGCAAGGTGGTAAATCTCGAACCAGGGATTCAGGCTGCCTTCGTCGATTTTGGTGTGGGCCGTAATGGCTTCCTGCACATTAGCGACGTCGAACCAAGCTACTTCCGTCAGGGCGGTTACGACCCTGAAGAAATGAAACAGCGCGAACGCGATGAGGATCGCCGCAATCCGCGCCAACAGAAACGCCAGTTCTCCAACGGGCGACCCCGAATCAAACCGCCGATCCAGGAACTGTTTCAGCGCGGCGATGAAATTCTTGTTCAGGTCATCAAGGAAGGGATCGGCAACAAGGGCCCGACCCTCTCGACCTATATCAGTATTCCCGGTCGCTACCTGGTCCTCATGCCAGCCCTTGGTCGCGTTGGCGTATCAAGAAAAATCGAAGACGAAGACGAACGGTACCGCCTCAAGGATATCCTGCGAGAATTGAATCCTCCCAAAGGACTCGGTTTCATCGTGCGAACAGCCGGGGCAGGACGGTCGCGACGCGAGTTGTCCCGCGACCTGGCCTATCTTCTCCGTTTATGGAAAGTCATCGCGCGACGCGTGCAAAAACAGGCAGCCCCCGTTGATATCTACGAAGAAAGCGATTTGATCATCCGCACCATCCGCGATATTGTCTCGACGGATATGGATGCCATTCATATCGATCGCAAGGATGCTTTCGAGCGGGCTCGCGAGTTTTTGAAAATCGTGATGCCGCGGCAAGTCAGTCGACTGCATTTCTATGAGGGAAAGGATCCGTTGTTCCACAAATACAAACTGGAACAGGAGATCGCACAAATCCATCGGCGCGAGGTGCCTTTACCCAACGGCGGTTCGATTGTGATTGACCAGACGGAAGCGCTGGTGGCAATCGACGTTAACAGCGGAAGTTTCCGTATGGATGATTCCGCTGACGAAAACGCTTACAAGCTGAACCTGGACGCAGCCCGCGAAATTTCCCGTCAACTCCGTTTGCGGGACCTTGGCGGTGTGATCGTCAACGACTTTATTGACATGCGACGCGAAAAGCACCGCCGCGGAGTGGAGCGCGCGCTGAGCGATGCCATGAAGCGCGACCGGGCCCGGACCAAGATCCTGCGGACCAGTCCGTTCGGATTGATCGAAATGACCCGCCAGCGCATTCGACCCGGCATCAAACGCGGAGCGTTTAGTGACTGTCCCTGCTGCAGCGGACGCGGCGTTGTCAAAACTGCGGAAAGCATGTCGCTGGAAGTCATTCGTATGATCATGCTTGCGGCCCAGCAGCCCAACGTGGCCGAAGTGGTCGTGCGGGTGAACGACAAGGTTGCGACGTTACTCAACAACCAGAAACGCCGCGAACTGGCAGCACTGGAACTGGAAGGGAGCTTGCAGATCCGCATCTCCGGCAGCGAAAATGTTTTTCCCGAACACCTGGAACTCGATTGCCGCGACAATACCGGCCATCCAATCCGCTTGCCGGTCTAGCATTTTCAGGGGAACGAAAGGGGCGGGAAACAAATGTGTTGAGTTTGTTGCCCCCACCCGGCGGCTAGCGCCGAACCGCTTGCCGTTGCTCCGTTTCATGAAATTCATGGGTAACCATCGGGTGAAAAACTCCGACGGAATATCTGCGGTCCTCTGCCTGATCTGCGGTCAAAACTTCTTCCGGCCAGAAAAAAAACTAACCGCGGATTGACGCAAAGTTCCGCAGATCGGAATTCGGAATTCGTTTCTGATTGGCCGGGTTAACAGCGTACACCTGCCGCCGCTCCGCGGCTCGACGGATCAAGTTTGTTTACCCCGGACTGACGTCCGGGGCTATCAACTGCCGCCGCTCCGCGGCTCGAACAGCCCAAGGTCTTTTTCGTTTTCGATGTTTTTTTGACACCGATTCCGGTCAATGATTTATTCAACCCGATTCAGATCGATCCAGAGGCCGGAACAAATGGTGCCGCACAGCTATCGAGCGACAATCGATGGATTAATCCCCAAACGTCTTTGGTCCGGCTAGATTCCAGCGGGAAAAAAGTGAGTATGATGATGCTTGGCTGACGCATCCACGAAACCGACTTTGGAATAACCCATTGACTCAAATCCCGTCGAATTTGAAACCACGCACACGCAGGGGCTTAATGATAAAGCGTTCTGCCATAATTGTGTTCGGTTTCATCCTGGCGTACCTGTTTGTCGCTTACCTATTCATGCCAGACTGGTGGAAACACGACGATAAAAAGCATCCTTCGCTCGAGGACATTCCGAACATTACGTACACGGCCGATGGCATCCCTGGCGATCCACTTAATGTCGCGATCATCGGCACCAAAGCGGAACTGGTCAAAGCCATGCTCGCGGCGCAGTGGCATCCGGCCGACTCGCTCAGTCTGAAGAGTTGTCTGGAAATCGCCGCTGCCACAATCCTTGAGCGTTCATATGATGATGCTCCGGTGAGCAGTTTGTACTTGTTTGGACGCAAGGAAGACCTGGCGTTCGAGCAACCGGTAGGTGACGATCCGAAGAAGCGACATCACGTGCGATTCTGGCAAACCAAACAGACGGACTCCAACGATCGACCCGTCTGGGTTGGGTCGGGCACGTATGACGAGCGCGTAGGACTTAGCAAAACAACAGGTCAAATCACGCACCACATTGCCGAGGACGTTGACACGGAACGCGACCATGTGATCCAGAGTCTCAAACTGTCTGGCGATCTGCTTGAATCGTACATGGTGGACGGATTCCACAAGACGCTTACCGGTCGAAACGGTGGTGGTGATCCCTGGAAAACGGATGGGAAACTATCTTGCGGAGTGATCACAATCAAATGAAAGCCACGTAAACCCGCCGTGAACGACAGGCCTGGATGCCGTTGAACAAGCGGCATGATCCGGGAGGACCGGGAAATCGTGATATACTGTTGTTGGAGAAAACGATGGTCGAGATCAAGTATACCGGCGATGCCCTTTGGGCCAGAATCGAACGTGCTGTGGAAATTGTCAAACAACGACTGCGTCGGGTTACCGAATCACTCAATGCAGCCAACATTCCGTACGCGATTATCGGAGGCAATGCTGTCCAGCATTGGGTTGCTCAAGTTGACGAGTCGGTCGTACGCAATACCAGGGACGTTGATATTATTCTGAATCGTGAAGACTTGCCGAACGCGATTGAGGCACTGGAAAATGTCGGCTTCATCTACCGCCATTCGGCCGGTGTGACGATGTTCCTCGATGGCCCCAATGCAAAAGCGCGTGACGCGGTTCATGTCGTGTTTGCTGGCGAGAAAGTTCGTCCGGAATACCCGGAACCTGTCCCGCTTATCAACGAATACGCCTTGATGCAAAACGCCCGCACCCTGCCGCTCGAATCACTGGTCCGCATGAAGCTGACTTCGTACCGGGACAAAGATCGTGTTCATGTACGCGACATGATTTCCATCGGTCTGATCGACGAGTCGTGGCTCGGCAAGATGATCCCCGAATTGCAAACAAGGTTGCAGCAGTTGCTCGACGATCCCAATGGGTAGTCAATCGGGCGCTTTTTTCAATGATGCGCTATTCGCTGCCGATGCAGTACAGGTGTTCCTGTTTTTCGTTGCCGGAGCCGGAGGCGACTCGGGCGAGAATCCGGTTTCGGACAAATGTGGGAGTGGCGAATGCCGTGTTTCCCAGTTGATTCTGGCTGACTTCCTCGTAGCCATCCGGGGTTGCCTTGAAAACGAACGTCATTCCGTTCTCGGCAGCGACGAACAGATTTCCGCCGGCAAGCACAGGTGATGCGCTGACTTTTTTGTCCATGCGCTGCTTCCACAATTCTTCACCGTCGGTGGCCCGATAACAGAATGCAAAACCACTTTCCGTCGTGCCGTAAAGGTACCCGTCATGAATTAACATCGACTGTTCGTAACAATTGTTGACGTTTTCCCAAACCAGTTCGCCTGAACCATCGGCCTTGATCGCCAGGGTCCGCGCCGCCGGGTAACCACCACTCACATAAACACAATCGTTGTCCGAAACGGGTGTTCCACACGACACGATCCAGGGAGCATCGGCGCTCCACAGCAATTCACCGGTTGCGGGGTCAAACGATTCAACCTTGCTTCCGCCGCTCATCAACATCTGCTCTCGACCGGAAACGGTTGCGATGGCAGGTGTCGAATAGCTTGTTGCGCGGGGTCGGGCGATTTTCCAGACCTCGCTACCATCAGCGATCTTGAGTGCTACAATCGCTCCTTCCTTTTCGCATTCACTCGTGACGATCACGGTGTCCTTGTACACGATCGGCGAAGCGCCAAATCCGAACTGATACATTTTCGGGATGAAGGGTGCTGCGTTCTTTTTCCAGAGAATATTGCCTTTCATGTCGAGTGCTACGACCTGCGCCGCCTTGTCATTGTTAAAGACGGCAAACAGGTGTTGGCCATCCGAGGCCACGGTCGACGAAGCGTGCGTGTTTGTCGGGTAGATTTTCGGATTGAAGTTCCCTTCATAGACCAGCGTCTCCCACAATTTTTCACCCGATTCAAAATCATAGCTGGCAACGAATTGTTTTTGGCTGGCAGCATCGGCAGTTGCCAGGATGACCTGGTTTCCGACAACGGTTGGCGAGGCGTGTCCCCGCCCGGTTACTTCGGCTGTCCAAATTACGTTTTCCGTTTCGCTCCATGACACCGGTGGATTCTGATTCGCCGTGATTCCATTTCCAGACGGGCCGCGCCACGACCACCAGTCGTTTGCAGCTTCCTGGCAAAAAAGTGAGGCCGTTGGGTAAAGTGTTCCAAAAAACAGGAAAAGCACGGCGAGTTTTTTCACGCGAATGTCCACCAGGCAAGAAAGTAAATTGGTAAATTGGTCTGGTGATATTAGCACCCATGCCGCTTCGGATGTCAAACCCGGTCCTGAATTTCCAGGCACTGACAACCTGCTTTTGTTAACTTGTTCACCTGGCCGTTTTGCCTTGACCGATTAGTTTGTAAACTGGTTGAAGCGAAAAACAACTGAATCGCAAATCCAGCCATAAGAGATATTTAAATGAGCGACGCCGTTCGTCAACTGAAACCAGTTCCGTTGTGGAAACACTTTGCCGATTTGAACGCCGTACCCCGCGCTTCAAAGCAGGAATCCAGAGTCATTGAGTTCATGCGGTCCTTTGGAGAACAAAACGGCCTGGAGACGATCGTCGATGGCGTTGGCAATGTCGTTATTCGCAAACCGGCAAGTCCCGGGATGGAAAACCGCACTCCGATCGTGCTTCAGTCGCACCTGGACATGGTTCATCAGAAAAACGCCAACGTCAAATTCGACTTTGAATCGCAAGGTATCGATATGATCGTAGAAGGGGATTGGGTGCGCGCCAACGGAACGACTTTGGGAGCAGACAACGGAATCGGCGTGGCCAGCATTATGACGTTGCTCGAGTCCAAAGACATCGCACACCCGCCACTGGAAGCGCTGTTTACGATCGACGAAGAAACGGGAATGACGGGTGCCAAGGGCTTGAAGGCCGGGGTCCTTTCGGGCTCGATTATGCTAAATCTGGACACCGAGGAAGACCGTGAGTTAACGATCGGTTGCGCCGGTGGGGTCGACATTACGATGGAGCGGAGTTTTTCAATGCAACCGGTTGCCGGAAACGCCCGTACCTGGCGGCTGGCGGTGCGCGGTTTGACCGGCGGACATTCCGGAACAGAAATTCATCTTGGCCGAGGCAACGCCAACAAGCTGATGAATCGCTTGTTGTGGCATGCTTGCGAACAGTTCAAAGGACAGATTTCGTCAATCGAAGGTGGAGGATTGAGAAACGCCATCCCGCGAGAATCCGTGGCCGAGTTGCTCGTGCCGCTCGAGCATTCCGAAAGTTTTAGTCGCTGGTTTGAAAATGAGTCCGTAATCATCAGGGATGAGAATCTCGCCACGGATCCTCATGTTGTTGTCTCACTCGAACCCCTCGAACCTGCCGCCAATGTCATTCCTGCGGAACTGCAACGGATCTTGCTTGCCGTCGTTTACGCTTGTCCGAACGGCATTCACCGGATGAGTCCGGAGGTCGCAGGATTGGTCCAGACTTCCAATAATCTTGCTCGCGTTCTGGTCCGCGATGGCCAAATGACTTTGGGATGCCTGACGCGTAGCAGCGTCAATAGCGAGCGCGACGATCTGGCATCAGCAATCACGGCAGCGTTTGGGTTACTCGACGGCAAGATCACCAAAACGGGTGACTATCCGGGGTGGAAACCCGTTCCCGACTCGGCCATCGTGAAGTTGATGTCGAAGTTACATCAGGAAATGTTTGGCGAGCCCGCCCACGTACTGGCTTGTCATGCCGGACTGGAGTGCGGCATTATTGGCCGTAATTATCCGGAAATGCAGATGATCAGTTTTGGCCCCAACATTCGTGGCGCCCATTCGCCTGACGAAAAAGTCCAGATCAGCAGCGTTCAGAAATACTGGCGGTATTTGCTCGAAACGCTGAACCGAATTCCGGCATTGACCGCCTGACCATTGCGGCCGTGTTGCGTTGATTGAAGCGCAGTCGGGTTATTGGCTCAGGTCGGATGGAAGCTCGAGAACTTTCGGGCGGCGTTTCTTGCGGGTCTTTTCCGGAATCATGTCGCGCATTCGATCGAGTCTTCCAAAGCACAACAGGCGATCGCCGGGCTCCAGTATTCGCTTGAGCCGCGGGTTGGGAACAACCGTTGTTCCGCGATACAAAGTCAACACATTGATATCCTGTTCCGGAAGTCCACTTTCGTCGATCGACTTGCCGACAAACTCCGATCCTTCCGGGATATGAATTTCGGTAACACCGTAGCCGCGACTGACGGTTAGTCTTTGCCGAATATCGATTTCCGGGAAGTCGACCTGGGCTGCGATGTAGTCGATGATAACGCCGGCAATATCCAGACCGGTACACGATTCGATTCCCTCGAGGCCTGGGGACGAGTTGACTTCCATGACCTGTGGTCCATCGGCTCCTTCCAGCATATCGACGCCGGCAATGCGCAGGCCCATGATCTGGGCAGCGCGGACTGCTGTATTGCAATACGATTCGTCCAGCAATACCGATTCCGTTTTTCCGCCTCGATGAACGTTGCTTCGAAACTCATGTCCCTGGGCAGTTCGTCGCATCGCGGCAACAATCTGATCGCCAACGACAAAGGCTCGAATGTCGCGCCCCTTGCTTTCGGCGACGAATTTCTGAACCAATACGTTTTGTCGGGCACTTTGCAATGTTTCAATGATTGCTTCTGCGACTTTGACTGTTTCGGCAAGTATCACACCGACCCCTTGAGTTCCTTCGAGCAGTTTGATAATGACCGGTGCACCTCCGATCCGTTCGATGGCCGGCAAGACGTCCTTGCGATCTCGTACAAAGGTCGTTGGCGGCATTCCGATCTGGTGTCGGCTGAGGATTTGCAAGGAGCGTAGTTTGTCGCGGGAATTGGTGATGCCCGATGACGAATTAACGGAGAAAATGTCCATCTGTTCGAACTGTCGAACAACAGCGGTTCCAAAGTAAGTGATCGAGGCCCCGATCCTTGGCAACACGGCGTCGTAATGACTGAGTTGTTTTGAGCGAAAGTACAAATCGGGTTCCGCGGCGCGCAGGTCAATCGCGAACTTGAGCGTGTCCAGCACTTTGGCTTCGTGTCCACGCTTGAGCGCCGATTGAAGAAGGCGTCGCGTGCTGTAACACCTGGGACTGCACGACAATATTCCAAGTTTCATGATTTCCTCGAATTCGGATAAAGCGACGGGGTGGCATTAATTATGCCCGTCTCGTTGCCGGATTGTAAACGAACTGCTTGCAGGGCAATGAAACGAGGGGGCAAGTTTCCACGTTTAATTCAATTTGCCAGGTGAATCCGGTTTTTCAGCAACCGCAGGTGTATCGGGCTGAATGGAAGCACCGGGAACTTTTGGTAAACCGGATGCAACGTTGGTCCGTTCGTCATTCGTCAACGTAACAGCATTGGAAGCCTTTTTCGATTTTTTTGCGCGACGATTGCCCAAATAGGATCGGCAACAATCGACAACAAAATTTCGGCGAAGTGCTTTGCGACCCAGAAGCATGCGAAATCCCATGTCAACCCGATTGGCCAGCGTCAACTCAATGCGAACTATTTTTCCGGCAATCAGGGCGTTGGTTTCGATTACAGGTCGATCGGTGATTTGGCCATTGGAGCTGCGAATCTTTCGGTGTTCAAGAACGCGCGTCTCGACGGCAACAACCTTGTCATCGTCGAATTGGTGGGGATAGACGTTAAAGCGAACAAATTCGACCCCCTCCTTTTCAAAAGTCTCGATGTCGAGAGCATGAAGGCTGCTGGAAAGGGCCCCCGTATCGACTTTGGCCTTGATCCACTTGATTCGAAGCCCGGGCAAGCCGACCCATTCCTGCCAACCAATGGAGATTAATTCCGATTCGCTTCGATTCATCTCGCTTCGAATAACCCTGAAAAACGTGCTGCCGAGGTCGTTCTGCTGGCGATCGATTATACCAGGTGTTGTTGGTTATTCAACGCGGGTCGTGGCGTAATCATGAGTGTCTTGGAAGCCAGGAATTCGCCGATATTTAAACCTTAGATGATCAATTGCGGGATCGGCTCGGCCCCTTCGACGCCGACAAGTTTCCGTTCAAGTCCACCAAAAAAATAAGTCAACCGATTGCAGTCGATTCCCATTTGATGAAGGATCGTGGCGTGGATGCGTCGGACATGGAACCGGTCTTCAATGGCCGCTGCACCCAACTCATCCGTTTTGCCAATGCTCGCGCCACCGCGAATTCCGCCACCAGCCATCCACATCGTGAATCCGTAGGCGTTGTGATCGCGACCGGTTCCTTTTTCATACTCGGCCGTTGGCTGCCGTCCGAATTCTCCGCCCCAGACAACAAGTGTTTCGTCGAACAAGCCGCGACGTTTCAGGTCTTCGATCAATCCGGCGATCGGCTGATCCGTTTCCAATGCGTGCAGGTCATGGTTTTCTTTCAGGTCACCGTGCGCGTCCCAATTGGCGTCATTGTGATTGCCTCCCGAATAGATCTGGATAAAACGCACACCGCGTTCCACCAATCTGCGTGCCATCAAGCATTGGCGCCCGAAGTAACCAGCGGTTGGATGGTCGATGCCATAAAGTTTCTTCGTCGCGTCATCTTCTGTGTCCAGCGCAACAGCCTCGGGTGCCGAGGCCTGCATCTTGTAAGCCAGTTCGTAACTTGCAATTCGTGCCGCCAGTTCGCTATTGGCAGAACGTTGCTTCAGATGCTCGTGATTATACTCTTGCAAGGTATCGAGCAACTTGCGCTGCGACTGTTTGCGCATCCCATTCGGTTGCAAATCAAGGATCGGTGTTCCGGTCGATCGCATCACGGTGGCCTGGTAGGTTGCCGGCATGTAGCCGGATGACCAGTTCTTGGGTCCACTGATCGGCCCGCCTCGTTTGTCGAGCATGACAACAAAGCCGGGCAAGTTTTCATTTTCGGTTCCTAGTCCGTAGTTTATCCACGAACCGAGGCAGGGACTGCCGCTGAGAATCTGTCCACTGTTCATTTGCAGCATGGCGCTGCCATGGATCGGGGAGTCAGCAGTCATGGAATGGACAAAGGCGATATCGTCAACGTAGCGCGCCAGATTAGGGAACAGGTCGGAGACCCATTTGCCACATTCGCCGTACTGTTTGAATTTCCATCGCGGCTCGACAATGCGGCCTTCGTTTTTGTGGCCACCACGTCCAAAGGTCTTGACCTCGATTGTCTTGTTGTCCATCCCGATCATGGCGGGCTTGTAGTCAAATGTATCGATATGACTTGGACCGCCGTACATAAACAAAAAGATCACGGATTTGGCCTTCGCCGGAAAATGCGACGGGCGAGGCGCAAGCGGATTAGTCCATTCATCGATTCCATTGGCAGCAAGTGTCTGGTTGGCAAAGAAACTATTTCCCAACATGCCTGCCATGGCGGTACCAGCGAAGCCGCCTCCCGCTTGCCAGAGAAACTCCCGGCGCGTCCGACCGCAAAAGTTCGTTTTGTTATGCATGGCAAATGCCTTGAATCAATCCAGGTAAAGGAATTCGTTGAGATTAAGAACGAGCAGGCAAAAAATCTGCAGCGACTGGTCATTTTCCGGCTCGTCAGCCCGTAGCGCGGAAATAAATTGTGTGCCGCGTTCGATTTCGCCCGCCGATGGAGTCCGTTGCAACACACGTTGCAGGGCCGTTTCGACTTGCCGCGTTTCGTTATCAGGTGCCAATTGCCGCAACTCGTCAGCAAACGCCCGTGCTTGAATGTGTACGAATTCGCTGTTGATCATCCCAAGTGCCTGAGTCGGTTGCACGGTATTGAACCGAACAGGGCAGGGGGTGTCCGCGTCGGCGACGTCAAAATTGGCAAGCATCGGAACTGGCAATGAACGCTTGGAATGAATGTAGATGCTGCGTCGATTCAACTCGTCACCAGCTGATGTGAACCAGTTGGCACCAGGCACCGATTGTCCCTGCAAGACTTCGTCCGGTTGGATGGGGTAAATACTCGGTCCAAAAAACTTTTCCGCATTCAGTGATCCATTTACGGCCAGAATGGAGTCTCGCACTTCTTCGGCGGTCAAACGTCGCATGTCGACGCGCCAAAAATGATCGTTCAAAGGGTCCGCAGCAAGGGCCTCGGTGTTGTCGGCCGATGACATTTTCCATGCCGCACTGGTCATAATCAGTTTGTGCATTCGTTTGAGATGCCAATCACCATCGACCAGTTCGCTTGCCAGCCAGTCAAGCAATTCCGGGTGCGTGGGGGGCGTTCCCTGAAATCCAAAGTCGCTGGAGCTGCGAACGATGCCCCGGCCAAAGTGAAATTGCCACAAACGATTGGCCATCACTCGCGCCGTAAGTGGATTATCGCGGCTGGCAATCCACCGCGCCAAAGCGAGTCGGCGTCCGGTTGACTGTCCTTCAGTTGTCGCCTTGATTGCGGGTTCGGGCGGCGACAACACCAGTGGAAAACCGGGTTCAACCCGTTCCGACGGTGCATGAGCGTTCCCACGAATCAGCACGAACGTCTCGTCGGGATCGGGGCCTTTTTCCTTGACGCAAAGTGCCGACTCAAGCTGCGCAGGTGGATTCTCGCGCAGCCGTCGCATCTCATCCATCAATGATGCGTACTCGGTGCCTTGTTCCCCGGTGATGGCACCGCCGACACGTTTGCGGACCAAATCAAGGCGTTTCATCTCATCTTTGAACTCTTCGAACTCGACCGGAATAAAGTCCCTGGTAACGAGAGCCTCAATTGCTTCCAGTGCCTCACGATTTTTGGTGACCTCGACCTGCCACGCTTCCTTTTCCGCTCGAAATTGCAGTTGCAATTCCTGTGGCGCTATTGTTCGTAGCGAAGCATCCACTACGGTTTCATGGGCCCGGACCCCGTATCGCCGAATGTTTCGAAAGAAAGCCAACATCCGGTAGTAATCGGTTTGCGGAACGGGATCGATTTTGTGATCGTGGCACCGTGCGCAATTGATCGTCATTCCGAGCATCGTCTGGCTTGTGGTCGCCAGAATGTCATCGGTATCATCGTACCAGGCCTGTTCCGGATCGGCCGGTTCATCGTCCCAAATCCCAAGGCGATAATATCCAGTGGCGATGATGCGCTCCGGAGTAACTTCGTCCATTTCATCGCCGGCCAGTTGCTCGATCAGAAATTCGTCATATGGCTTGTCCGCATTGAAGGACTGAATCACGAAATCGCGATATCGCCATACAAAAGGCTTTGTGTCGTCCCGTTCGTAGCTATTCGATTCAGCGTAACGGACCAGGTCGAGCCAGTGGCGCCCCCATTTTTCACCATAGTGGGGCGAAGCCAGCAATTCATCAATCAATCGTTCCCAGGCGTCGGCTGATTTGTCGTTAACGAAAGCGTCGACCTGTTGCGGAGAAGGAGGAAGTCCGATCAAGTTATAATAGGCTCGCCGTGCCAGGACACGGCGATCGGCGGGTGGATTGGGGGCAAGGCCGGCGCGCTCCAGCCCGTCCAGAATAAATTGATCAATTGGATTTGCTGCACTGGCGTCAACCGAGGGAACGTCGGGTCGTATAACGGGCTGATACGACCACCATTTTTTTGTTTCGGCATTGACGGTCGGTACGGCGTTGTGGTTTTTGGCAGGTTGCGAATCGATAGTCTCATCCGACCATGGAATGCCGACACGGACCCATTCGGTCAATGTGTTGATGTCGTCGTCTGAGAGCTTTCCATCGGGCGGCATTTCATAGCCGTCGTAATTGATGGCTTCAAGAATGAGACTGGCGTCGGGTGATGCGACATCAACCGCCGGTCCGCTTTCGCCACCGGCAAGCACGGCATCCCGACTGGTCAAAACCAGCTCGCCCCGGATTTTCTCGCCAGTCCCGTGACATCCAAAACAGTTTTGGCGGAGGATCGCAAGGGACTTTTCGGCAAGTTCCGTAATAGGGAGATCCGGAATGACACTGGGCAGCTTGTCTGCTTTTTGATCCTGAGCGCTTATCAAACGGGCCCAGCCGGAAGAAGCAATGACAAGCGGGATGACGATCAGGATTGTTAATGGCCCTGGAAACGGCTGGTTACCGATTCGTCGATTGCGACCCATGGAAAATTCTGGCTGCTGGAATTTCACGATCCGACCTGTGTTGCGATCCTGGCAAGAAAACAATTCGATATTTTATCACAATCCACCCGAGTTTGCAGGTTGTTAGCTATGGGTTTTGCTTGTGCGGGAATCTTCAATCACAATGGGGCACGGGAACTTTCCCCGCTTGACGATGCCCCTTGAACGCTGGGACGATAGCGGACGGTGATCCAGCAAACGCTGAAGTGTATTTGATCATCTAATTCTCGCCCGTACGTAGACGATCCTGGACCCCCTCATTGGACAAACCGGAAATTAAAGACCGATTTGCAAGCCTCAAGGCATGGGGCGGACCCCTTTTTGTGCTGGTCATGTTGATCGCCGCGCTTTGGTTCCTGCATCTTGAGTTGCAGGAATACAGTTTGCAGGAATTTCGTGAAGGGTTAATGGCAATTCCGTCATGGCGTTTGTTACTGGCCGTGCTGTTTACGCTGGTCAATTATGCAATTCTGGTTTGCTATGACTGGCTTGGAATCTGGTACATTCGCCACCCGATGAAATTTGGCCGGGTCGCCCTCGCATCCTTTCTCGGTTATTCAATTGGCAATAATTTCGGGTTGTTGTTTGGTGGATCGACAATTCGTTATCGCTTGTATTCGACCTGGGGGCTATCGGCAGCAGAAATAGTCAAGTTGCTCTTCGTTTTGGCGATTACTTTCTGGATTGGCCTGTTTGCGCTATCGGGGATCGTTTTCCTGATCGATCCACTTCCAATTCCCAAGGAATTCCGACTCCCGATCCAGACGACGCGCCCACTCGGTGTGTTTCTGACGACGACGGCGGTGCTTTACCTGATTGCCTGTGCGGTTGGAAAGCCGTTGCGATTTGGAAAAAAGCAATTCCATCTGCCACCGTTCGGACTGTCGGTGGCTCAATTCCTTGTCGCTTCGATCGATTTGTTATGCGCCGCGGCGATTGTCTTTGTTCTGATGCCTGCGTCGATCGAGGTCAGCTACTTTCACTTTGTGGGCATATTTCTGCTCGCCCAGGTTGCTGTGTTTGTAACGCAGGTACCGGGTGGACTTGGCGTCCTGGAGATGTCGCTGCTGGCGCTGCTTGCCCCGGTTGCTGCCGCCAAGCCCGAATTGTTTGCCGCCATGCTGGCTTACCGGCTGATCTTTTATTTGACTCCGATGGCAATTGGTATTCTGATGCTCGGTGCGCACGAAGTCATCACACAGCGAGACAATCTCAAGAAAGCATTTGAGTCGTTTGGAGTATGGACTCCGGACATTGCCCCCCGATTAGCGGCACTGCTGGTCTTCCTCTGCGGGATATGCGTATTGTTTGCCGCCGCGATTCCCGTGGACGACGAACGGATGGCGATTTTGAATTCGATAGTTCCACTCTGGCTGATCGAGATCAACTATTTTGGGGCGGGGGTTTTTGGCGTGTTGTTGTTGCTGTTGGCGCGGGGCCTGTATCGCCGGATTCGCTATGCCTATTGGCTGACATTGCCAACTCTGGTAATGACGATTGTATTCGCGATCGCCGGTTCCCTGGGCTACTTCCAGCTTGTTATTCTGTTGACCGCGTTTTTTGTTGTTGCACCCATTCGGCACTACTTTCACCGTCGAGGCCGGCTGTTGACTGACCAGATCGCCTGGCATTGGCTGATTTCGATCTCGGTAGTGCTGATCTTGTCGTTTTGGCTTTTCTGGTTTGCGTACAAGAAACGTGACGATCTCGGTTTTGAAATTTGGCGTTTCGCGCTGGAGGCCGACTCACCGCGCAGTCTTCGTGCCTTGTTGGGCGCCTTTATCATGGCCGGCGGCTTTTATGCGGTTCGACTATTGCAGATTACCATCGGTCGTCCGGAAGTGACGACGCGAAACGAGTTACAAATGGCCCGGGCGATTGTGGAATTGTCAACGGAGTCGTCGGCCCGCCTGGCACTGCTGGGAGACAAGCGGCTATTGTTCAACGAAGCCAACACGGCAATGGTTGCCTATTCGACTCGAAACAAATCCTGTGTGGCGGCAGGAAACCCCGTCGGGCCGATCGACGATGCTGTTCAAATCGCATGGGATTTTTATGAGATGTGCCAACAACAGGCCCAGTGGCCGGTGTACTTTCTGGTCAATGATCGATTCGCGACGTTGTACCAGGAAATGCATCTTAAACTGCTGCATGTCGCCGACGAAGCGCTGGTTGATCTGGCGCGTTTTGACCTGGAGTCACCTGCGAACGAACCGCTTCGACGATCGATAGCGACACTTGCGGATGCAGGCTGCTCATTTCACGTCATCGAAGCGAATGAAGTCGATTCGATTATCCCCGACCTTCAACGTATCGACGCAACATGGCAACAGGAACGCGGTGGCCGTCAACATCGTTTTTCCAGCAGCTATTTTGTGCCGGAGATGATCGTAAGCTCTCCCGCTGTGATCCTGAATCAAGGTGACCGAATTGTTGCCTTTGCGTCGCTATGGCCTAGCGCCGATTCGTCCGAACTGGCTTGCGGTTTGGTGCGATACCTGCCAGACGCGCCAAGTAGCGCCCTGGACGGATTGCTCGTTCAATCGATGTCGTGGGGCAATGCCCGCCGTTTCCGGCATTTCAGTTTTGGCCCGGCGCCGCTTGCCGAATGGCATTCCGGGAAACACCAGGCCGTTCGCGCCCAGCTCATGTCGATCGCCTTTCGAATGAGTCGGCATTTTTACAGCTACCAGGGATTGCGAAATTATCTGGAGCGATTCTCGCCGATGTGGCAGCCACTGTTTCTCGCCAGTCAGGCAGAACGGCCGCTTGGAACGGTGCTTTCCGACATCGCCGGCATCATTGGTTCGGGCGAATCAACCGTGCCGGATTCAGGCAAGTCGTTGTAGTCAACGGTGCTTGCACTCGATGCCAGTACGTGCCAAATGATTTTTTTGACTTGAACTGTTTTTGCATTTGTCTCCGTGTTTTGCTGCCTGGTGCAACGAATTGGAATTGCTCGATTGACACTCTCGACTGGATTCCTGTACATACTCGCGACTTTGCCTCAAGTATTCCAGGCAACCGGCCGGCCGCGAGGGATTACGAAATCATGGACGAATCCAAACCTGCAATCGTTACACAAGAACAGCTCATTGAAGTCCGCGATCAGTTGATTCGCGAACTGTGCCAGCGCGCCAGGACCGACAGGCAGCAAGACGTTATTGACGATTCGGTCGCATCGGTCTATTTAACGAGCCACCTTGTCTGCCACTATGTCGGCAATCCCAATACGGCAATGGGACCGACCATGACATTGCAAAACCTTGCCGATCGAATTCGTGCGGATATCGAGCCCGTTGCCCGGGAATTTCAGGTGAATACCGTCATCGAGACGTTTGGCAATACGAATCCGACGGTGGCCGATGCGCGGTGGACGCTTGCCTTGTGGTCGCTATTGATGGACGCGGCGACGTCTACTCCGCCCCGTTGCACGATCGAGGTCAACATAGGGGTCGGCCGCAACGGATTTGAAATCGAAGTCGGGTATGATGAATCGACAATCGCATCCGTTTCAGGAAATGCCAGGATTCCAGTTCCATTATTTCCCCATTCGCTGACCGTTCAATGGCTAACCAGTATTTGTCCGCAGTGGAGTGTTGCTGCAGCCGCCTGCCCTCTTGGGGGGCGGGCCGTCCAAGTCACGATCCCGTCCACCAGGATCGGACAACATCGGGCAGCAGCGTGATTTGTTGTCTCCCGCGACTTATTGAATTGAATCAGACACCAGGGACTCGATCGCATGAATTCATGGCAGGGATTTTCGACAGCCGTTACTCACTGGCTTCGCACCAGGTCAAGCGGGCAGCGATGGATAATCATTGTTGCTGTTCTTGTTCCCCTGATGTTGCTATTGGCGAGTCATTCGGCGTTTTGGCCGGTAGCGCAAGTGGATTTGCTTAATTCCCGGCAACTGACGGTCGATGAAATCGGCTCGATTCAGGTTGCCTTTGGCAAGTCCGGACTGAACGATTACGAAATTCAGGGATCCTCGATTCTGGTTCCCAAGTCGGAGCGAGCCAGTTACCTCAAGTCCCTTGCCGATAACAACGCGGTTCCTCAAGACATTGCCGGTACTCACCATGATGAATCAGGTTTGGGCTTTCTCCAGTCTCGTTCGCAACAACGCCAGGCAACACTGGAACGCAAGAAACAGACGATTCGCGATATGGTCCAGCAGCTGGGCTTTGTGCAACGTGCCAATGTTGACTACGACGAGGCACGAGGCAGTACGCCATTTGCCGATGTACAGCGTACTGCCATCGTTACCATTAGACCGGTTGATTCCCTGGTTCTCGACGCCGCAAACGTCAGGGCGATCCGCGACACGGTTTGCGGTTCCGTTGCCGGACTTCAATCCAGCGATGTGACCGTTATTGATGTCAACGCCAACCGTTCCTGGGTAGATGATGCCGACCCCGCGCGGAACAGCTCGTTGCCACCGCACGCCGCGACACGTATTCAGGAAGAGCATCAGTACGAGGCCAAGATCCGAAACTCCCTGCTTGCCTATCCAGGCGTTCGCGTCAACGTGGAAGTCACCGTTGATCCGGTGTTGCGACGTGTTCGCGACGAACGAACAATTGATCCAAATGTTGTTCCGGTGACTCGCACCGTTCAAAGTGAAACATCGCGTCGCGTCCCTGCCACGCTTCCAACCACGTCGCCCCGCGAGATGATGAACGTTGGCGCAAATGGACAGGCACGCGTGGCGGAATGGTCACCCGATACAATCACACAGTTTCAAACCGAAGTCACCGAAAGCTCCAGCGGAGGCACTTTCGAGTCGATCGAGACCGCCGGCCTGACCGTCACCGAGGTCAGTGTTTCCATCGGAGTTCCGGAGCGCTGCATCGATTACCTTGTTCAACGACAGCAAGTGGGCCCGGGTTATCCGGGCAAGTCAACCGAAACATCGGTGCTGCCACGCGATCAAATCGCACAACAGGTTTTCGAACAGATTCGCAGCGATATTCGACAGAAAGTTCAACCGCTGATTCCTGCTTCGCCATCGCAACTGGCCCAGGAAAACCAAATCGTTGTCACGATTGACCCTGAAATAGCACTCGATTCCAATCCGTTCACCAAGGCGCCACTGATTATAACCCGGGGGGGGTGGAACGGTTGGCAAATGTTTGGGCTCATCGGACTTGCCGCGATGCTTGTGATCTGGATTCGACCTCGAAAGCGACCTGCAGCAATCACGCCGTTCCAGCCATTGGATCCCTTGCAATGCCATTCCGATCAGACAAAAACGCCCACAACTGCCCATCCCGGGATTCGACTGCAAATGGATCAATGGTTTCGCGAAAACCCGGACGCTGCTGCCGCGACAATTCGGCAATGGCTGGATCGTCGTGCCAGCTAGTCAGGGAGAAAATCAAGGATGAATCTCAATCAGGAAAAACACCAGCGCATCGCCGGGATACTTGCAAAGTTTTTGGAAGTCACGATTCAATTTGATGAATTGCAATTGATTCAAACGCGATACTGTCAGTTCGCGTTCAACTTGCTGAACAAGGGAAACAGGTCCATGAAAAATTCCACAGCTCAATTATTGAAGCCGACAGCCACAATCGCACTACTGGTTTGTTTTAGCACCTCACTTGTTGCACAAGACAACCGGTCGGCAACGGGTTCGATGGCGATTCAAGGCATGGAAACGACGGTCGTCCGAGCGCCTGAAAACGAGCGTGATGACTACATTGTTGCCGGATTCGGTGAACGGGCCGACGATTTCCTTAGCCGAAAAATTTCCCCGAAACCAACGGAGACCCCATCCACTGGCTGGTCCCTTTTCGGTCAGACACTGAGTGGTTACCCCGCAAAAAAAACGGCGGCGAGCATCGTTTTAGCCATTAGCATCTCCTTGTTGGCACTGTATGTATTGCGAATGAAACCTGGCCAGCGTCGCGGTGGCTTGCCTGACGACGTGGTATCAATGCTGGGTCAGGTGCCGTTTGGCCCAAACCAGCGTCTGCAGCTTGTTCGATTGGGAAGCAAACTTTTGTTGATTACGACTTCGCAAAACGGATCGCATACGCTCGGCGAGATTACTGACCCGGAAGAGGTCCTGCAAATCGAAGCGATTTGCCGCAATGGCAAGTTCGATACGATTGGCCAGACTCTGCGGAACCGTGCGCAGGCTGCCTCCGCCAGTAACACTCGCCATCGTCAATCGGCCGCGACGGCCGGTCGAACACTTTTGGAAGCGTGACCACTCACAATCTGGTTCCTGTTTTGAAGATCGACCGTTTTGAATAAATCCAGCAAGATTCGACAGCCGGCAAGCAAACGACAGACGCGCTACGCACTGTTCGCTGGCGTTGCCCTGTTGTTGTTTCCGGCATCGCTGGTTGTGGCACAGGAAACAGTGATCCCAACCCAGTCTCCGCCGTCATCGTTGAACGATATGTTCAACGTCGAAGAATACATCAAGCCCGAAAAAGCGTCGGGCACATTTCAGACGATTGCCTTGTTTGCCGTTCTCAGCCTGGCACCGGCTATCGCGCTGATGACGACGTCGTTTGTCCGGATTGTGATCGTGCTCGGTATTCTGCGACAAGCGATCGGCGCTCAGCAAATTCCGTCGACGCAAATCGTGACTGCCTTGTCGCTATTCATGAGTTTCCTGATCATGATGCCGGTTTGGTCGGAGGTGAAAACGTCCATTGATCCGTATCTCACCGGTTCATCGCCGATGACACTTCAACAGGCCTGGGATGCCGGTTCGCGACCGGTCAAGCGTTTCATGAGCCGCCAGATCGATATGGCGGGCAACGTCGACGACATAATGTTGTTCTACAAATACTTGCCCGAGTCGCAGCGCCAAACAACACCAGAGACGTATGAAGACATCCCGATTCAGGTCTTGCTGCCGGCCTTTATGATCAGTGAACTCAAGATCGCCTTTCTGATCGGATTTCAGATATTTATGCCGTTTCTTGTGATTGATCTGGTCGTTACCAGCGTCACAACCTCGATGGGCATGGTGATGCTGCCGCCGACGATGATCAGTTTGCCACTCAAGCTCGTTTTATTTGTTTTGGCGGACGGTTGGAACTTGCTTGTGGCAATGTTGATGGAAAGTTTTGTTGTCAGTTTGTGACGAGGCCGAAATGGATCCCCAATCAGTTGTTGACATCAGTCGCGAAGCGCTGCAGGCAGTTTTGCTTTTAAGCGCGCCCGTCCTGATCGTCGCAGCCATCGTCGGAATCGTCATCGGGCTGTTGCAAGCCGTCACGCAAATTCATGATCCCACCGTCCTGTTCGTTGCCCGCCTGGTAACCGTGATGGTAGTTCTGGGCGTCTGCATGCCGTGGCTTGTTGAACACTACACACAATACAGCCGCGACACGTGGCAACAAATTCCTCAAACCGTATTTGCCCGCGGACATTTGTAGAGGGGTTTCTCCACAACTCATGGAACCGTTGGGGAAAACAAGCCGGGCCGGAATCGAAACATGGAAATTCAACCGTCATTCGCCCCGTTGTTGTTCGCCGGAATCCCTGCGCTTGTGCGGTTGACGGCGCTGGCTTTCACGTTGCCGCTGGTATCGAGTAGTAATGTTCCCGTTCGGATACGATTCGCTTTTGCCGTCGTATTGGCATTTCTGATCGTACCGATGGTTGTGTCGAGTCAGGTACCCGCAGAGCCGGTTTTCGACTTGCGATGGGCCATGACTTTGATTCACGAAGCATTGATCGGAGCATCGATGGGGCTGGCAGCGCAGGTATTGCTTGCTGCCGCACAGGTCACCGGATCGATGATCGAAAGTCTGTGTGGTTTGACTTTCGGCTTGCCGGACGAATCGGGCGAACAGGAAAACGGATCAATCCTGGCTCGCGTTTTCTGGTGGACGGCAGTCGCCGTGTTTATCGCAACTGGCGGAGCGACCGCCATGATCGCCGGAGTCATCGAGTCTTTTCAGATCTGCCCGCCGGGTACGGCCAGCTTTGATCAAGGCATGTTGGTATTTTTCACCATGGCGCTTGGCAACTGTTTTGAATTTGGCTTGCGAGCAGCACTGCCAGGACTGGCAGCGCTGATGGTCGCGGCTGCGGTGCTCGGAATCACGCAGCGCAATTGCCCGCAACTGGGTGGAATGCAAATTGGATTGGGGCTCAAGGCGATTGCCGGACTGTTGGTAACATCGATGCTGTTGTTGTCGACACCGTGGCTTGTCAGCAACGGGTTCGATGAATCATGGAGTCAACTTCAAGAGCTCGTTTTCCAGGAAAGGGGTTGATCCATGTCCGACGATCGCGATCAGGCCACTCACCTGGCAACGCCGGTGCGAATCCGGGCCTCTCAGGCAACCGGAAATATTCCCCTCAGTCGTGAACTTGCGGCGACGATTAGCTGGATTGGAGCGTTGGCGGTTTTACTTGTACTCGGTGGCGGCTTGTGGCAACAATTACAAACGATGGCAAGCACAAATTTGCAATCCTTCGATATCTCAAAAACGACGGGTGACTCGATCCATTCGGGCTTTGCACAAACCCGGTCGATTTTTTTTCAGAGTCTGCTCCCGATTATGGCGGCGATCGCGGTGTTTGCGGCAGCGTCATTCGGCATGCAGACCCGTTTCGCAATTTTTCCGAATCTGTTCGGACTGGATGTTTCAAGGATCGATCCGCTGCAAAATGCGCTGCGCATTGGAGCGCTGCCATCGTGGTCCAACGCGTTTTTTGGCCTGGTCAAGCTCGTTGTCTTCGCCTGCATCGCCTGCTGGATCGTGGCTGGTGACTTGAAAACGCTTTTCGCTCTAAGCGGGATGGAACTCGGCTACGGCATCGATCAATCGGCACTTTGGGTTGCTGCTTCGCTCATCAAGTTATGCGTCGGTGCCCTGGTCGTAGGGTTGGCCGATTACGGATTGCGCTGGTGGCATCACCGGTACATGCTTCAAATGACCGACCAGGAAATCCGCGACGAGCAGCGGTCCATGGAACCCTCCCCCGAAATAGAATCCCGCCGCCGTATGATGCGTCGACGTTCAGGGCAACGCTGGTCACACCGTCTGTAACTGGTAGCCAAAGGCGTCGATGTAGCGGGACCAGCGATGGTCGATCGAGCCCCGCGTTTTTTCGTTGATCGCGGACTTGTTGGCTTTATGGTCTTGTCGGCTTGACCAGTATTTCTGCAATCGGGGCAGCACGGTATCGAATTCGTCGATACCAAACGACTGATAGATGTTTCGCACGTTGCCGATCGGATCCTTGACCAGCTCTTCGAACTGGATTTCCAGCAACGAACCCTCGGGAATCGAACTTCGATCGCGAAAGTATCCGTTGTACATCCGGTCGTAACAAGTGTGGACGAATTCTTCGAGGGCCTCGTTGTCGATCTCCGGGAACTGGTAGCCTTGCACGGTTGCGAGGGAGCGCCAAAGGTGAATCGTTGAGGGAACGATCTTGTGCGGGTGCCTGGCGATGTGAATGAATTTTGCACCGGGGAACCAGCGAGCCAGTTCGGCGATGCGCCCGGTATGCGTCGGTGACTTGACGATCAGACGACCCGGGGTTTGGAGGGAGATTGATTTGTAGAAACTCGTCAACGACCGTCGAACTTTCTCGATGTCCCGTTCTGTCGCACCTTCGAAGTCCAACATATCCATGTGCGGAGCGGGCTGGTTGCAAAACGCCAAATGCTTGTACGGCGTCGGAGCGCCCATTCCGACAAGGGCAAATTCGTCTTCCTGCGGCAGTCGCGCCCCGGCCGGCATCGAATCCATGGGACGGGTTGCGGGCATCAGCAAGCGAACGAGCGGTTCGAGTAAAAAACTACTTACCAAAAAGTGGTTCGGTACAAAGCACTGAAAAGTCGTTGGGTAGGAAAACTGTTGATCGAGTGACAGAAGTTCATGCAACAAGGTCGTGCCGCTGCGCCAATGTCCAACGACAAAAATGGGGGCGGGGAGTTCAACCGCATCGATTCGGCGGTTGTACAGGGCCCTTTGTGCGACCGAAAGCACGCTGGATGCACCGGCACATCCACCGACCATCAACGCCATCCCATAGCGGAGTGGGTGAATCCGGAACTTCCCGGCCGCCAACATTCGCATGTAATCGGAGAAGTACATTCCGGCCCAAAACCGGGGGGAATAAAACGGATAGGGCTTTACCTTGTCGGGAATGGATTGGGTCATCGAACCTGGCGAGCGCTGTCCACCGTGGCACGGTCATGCATGGCCGTTATATTTGACGTGCACGGGGATCGATAAAAGAAGCGGGCGATGTAAAAAAGTTGCGTCGTAACGACGACGTCGTTTGGGAAAATTCGAGGCATTGGGCAAGCCCGATTCTCGCAGGCCCAGTATCGCATAATTGGGTTGAAACTCAATTGATACCGAAAACTCCTGTTTATCAGGCCACATTTGACAGCGGTTTCCCGCCAGCTCGCAAGTCAAACAGCCCAAAAATATCTGCGCGAGAGAGTCCGGCCCTGGCCGGTTTGTCAGTTCCCGAGAGTATTTGCTCGAACAATTCCCGCTTGGAACGCAGGACTTCGTTAATCCGTTCCTCGATCGTATTTTGCGTGATCATACGTGTCACGGTAACACTGCCCGTCGATCCGATCCGGTGTGCCCGATTGATGGCTTGATCTTCGACAGCCGGATTCCACCACTGGTCAAAAAGAAATACGTCGCGACAAAACTGCAGGTTCAGTCCGACACTTCCAGCGCCATAACTCATTAGCAAAACATGCCGGTCGGGATTTTCTCGAAACTCCGCGAGTACGGCGTCGCGTTTGGATGAAGGGATCTTGCCGTGATATTCGAGTGGATTGGTTTCCGGTATGGCATCCGATAAACGGCGAATCGTCTTGACCCATTGGCTGAAGACGATTGCCTTGTGACCGTTCGCCATCACTTCTTCCAGGTCGGCTTGCAATCTTTCGAGCTTGACGCTGCTGCCCGTGACAGGATCAAAATTGCAAATCTGCTTGAGACGCAAGACCAGTTCAAATACGTGCTGGACAGTCATCGAATGACCTAGCTGGTTGAGCAGGATCACTCCTGCATTTTCTGCATGATCGTAGGTGCTCCGTTGTTGATCATTGAGGTCAAGCAATTCGTTACGATGCAGGAGCGGTGGCAGATCCTTGAGAACTTCCGTTTTGGTTCGGCGCATGATATGATCGCGCACCATTGCACGAAGGACTTTGGGGCTCATTCCCTCCCGTAAATAACCGCTGGACAGGAACTCGAAGATGCCCACGAGATCGTCGCTGCTGTTTTCGATCGGAGTCCCGGTTAGTGCCCAGCTTTTGCGACGGGGCACTGCGCGAACGGCCATGCTGGTCGCACCTTGCCGGTTTTTGATACGTTGCGCTTCGTCGATCACAACAAGGTCATATTGCAACTCGTGGTTCTGGATAATTTCGATATCCCGTGTCATCAGTTCGTAGTTGGCGATCTTGACCGGAACGTTGGCTTCGCTCCAGATGAACTCTCGTTTGGCCTGATTCCCCTCGATAACACAAGTCGGCAATTCCGGCGCCCACGTGGAAAATTCCCGAATCCAGTTCGTCACCAGAGGCTTGGGGCAAATCAGCAACACTCGTTTCAATTGCGCGGATCGGATCAGCAGCCGGATTGCAGTGATCGTTTGCATTGTTTTGCCAAGTCCCATTTCGTCCGCAAGGATGGCCGAGTTGCGTGGAAACAAAAATGCCACACCGGCGAACTGGTGAGGGAAAGGAGGGAAAGGAAAATCAATCGTTGCCTGGGTCAGCAGTGTTTCCAGTGGTGGCTGCAAGGTGCAGTACAGTCGGTCCGACAGTTTAACCATGTCGCGCGGAGGATGAATGCGCGTGTTGCAGCGCTTTTTGAAGACAAATTCCGGGGCGTTGGCAATCGTTGCCGTGTCCTGATCGGTTCGAGATGCTGTTCGTTTGTCCTTTGCAGCTTCGCCAAAACTCGCCAGACAGGTCGGATCAAACAGAAAACTCTGGACGCGTGGGGCCGGGAACGGAAATCGAATCGTCGCGGCGGTTGCTGTTGCCAAAGCGAATTCGAACGTCGAATCGATCGAGATCGCTTTTTGAAAATCAGCTCCTGTCTCGGCGAGTTGGAAAGGCACGGCGTCCACGGACACATGAATATCGGGTCTTGCAAACAGCGGGTCCGGGCTATGGGCGTTTTCCATTTCGACTTTCTGCATTCCGTTAAACAAGTCGACCATTCTTGCGCCAACCAGGTGGCGATTTTCGATCAGGCTGCCCGAACCGAATGGGCTTCATGCAGTGCTTCGCGAATTCGCTCGAAGGGTTCGAGCAAGTCGATTCGTCGATCCAGCATTTCGACAAGACTACTTGTCGCCTCACCATTGCTCCCTCCGCTGCGATATTCCAGAATCGATTCCGGTGCAATTGATTCGGCTGACGAAGAGTCTGTGTCAGGCGGTTGTTCTACCAGATTATCCAGCCCTTCATTCCAGACATGGATTACCGGCATTGCTGAGTGGGTATGCAAATCAAGAAGCGATGCCTGTTCGACGAATACTGCACCGGGACTCAATCGGGATTTTTCCAGTAACGGCTTGCCAATGTGTTGAGCGAACAGAAACGGTTCCAGCGATTTTCCATACAGAATTCGCTGCGCCCGATCGGGATTTACCGGCAAAGTGCAGTGAAATTCGACCGGTCGCCCGGACGAATTCAAAAGCAAATATCCGCCACAGAACCCGACGCCTTCAATATCAAGCACCGACAGGAACCCGACGTATTCGGGGATGGAAACAGGGGACTCGGAAGTTTCCATAATCGGTATCGGGCGACCAATCGCGCAGGTGACAAACCAGGGTATCGAGGGCAATCGGCCACCCCCTTTGGATGGTTTCATCATCGACTCACTCCAGGGATGTCTTTAGCCTGCCAGGTTGCCATCGCTGCAACTGTAAAAATCTGGCAGTTGTGGCGATCGGGGGCTTTGAGAAGTGTTTTTCGTTCATTACGAAATGGTATGGATACAAGCACCACCTGATTTGTCAACAGGCGCGATTCGATTTTTTTAATGGCGCCCTGGCGTTGCGATCGTATCGATTGGGCAGATTCGCTATCACAAAATGTCCCAGTCAATTTGCCTGTAGGTCCAAATGAGACAAAAAGTCTGTTGTTTTGATGATCCGGTTCAAGTGTTTCTCGACAGTTACTTTTTCCATGTCTATACTGAGGTGTCCCTTGAAATCATTTTTCGAAATTATGGTTCGAGCCCTTCAATCAGGAGCGTCCATCCCATGAGTCACGGTCCCCACGATCATTTGTCATCGGTTTTTCGACTTGATGTTTCTTCAGCAAGTGGCGAAAACTCCGGCGTCGTGCATCACAATCCATCCAGGGAGATGGTTGATCTGATGCGGCAACTGGTCGCAGGCCAGGACCGACAAAATGAACTTCTAGAAGAACTGACCGAACAAATGAACGCGGGACAACGTCAACGCGCAGCGGAATTGGGACAATGGAAAGAGCAAAATCCGATTTTGGCCCGCCGTTGCCGGGCGGCTGCCGAAGCCCTCGGTCGCGTGCAAACGGAATTCATCGAGACGCTGGCTATCGACGTCAACGAGAATTATGAATCGATGATGGATGGCGAGTTTGTGCTAAACGAATTCGTCGACCGTTTTGGTCCACGTCTGGCCCATCTGAACGGCGTTCTGCAATTGCTTTCCCAATTGAGCAGTGTTCCCGGGACCACAGTCCGTAGTGAATATTGAGCGTTTTCCCAACCCGTTTGCCTTCGAATTCCTGATCATCCATTCACCATTCGGCTGAAACGATACAGCATGATGGCCCACGCGGCAACAATCAGTGCTGGCATCGCCAGCATCAACGCAATACTCCAAGCGAATCCGAGTGCCATTGAACCGTGTGCGGCGACTGCCCCTTTGCAGTTAGGGCAAGCCTGCACCGTTTGAGCCAATGCCAGGCTCAGGAACAAGAATGTCAAAATCCAGCGAATACTTTTCATGGGCCCAGGCCTTTGGAATTCGTAACAATCATAAAATCCACGATGGGAGTTTGTTCGGCGTTGAGTTGGTCAATCAATTCCAGCAGCTTTTCGCCGGCGCCATCGATTTGCCAGTCGATTCGACCGCGCACCGAGCCCCAGCGATCGACCACGACCAACATGGACGAATGATGATCACCATCGGCGGCGATTCCCAGAAATTCGCTTCCAATCCGGCGAATATAGGTTACGTCACCAGTCAGAAACCGCCAGGCCGTCCCGGCACCAATCGACTTGGCATATTGGCGCAATGTCGAAGGATCATCGTTTTGGGGATCCGTTGTGATACTGACCAGTTCCGCGCCTCGACCTGTGATCTCAGGTTGCAGTTCGGCAAGGAACCGGTTTTGGAGCGGGCAGACACTGGGACAGCGGGTAAAAAACATGCTGGCAACCCAAGCCTTGCCGGTTAAGTCACGTGACCAGAACTGGCGATCGTCCTGATCGGTCAATTGAAAATCGTGTAGCCAGGGAATCAGTTCCGGATTGGCGTGGGGCAAGCTGGCAAGCACATTTCTTGTCGAGATAACGGTGTCGATTGGAGGCTCGGATTCGTTGAGGACTTCTTGTGCAACCTGACTGAACCGTTTCATTTCCCGTGCATCATCCCACGTAAATCGATCGCGATATCGTCCCCAACGATCGACCAAAAACAAATCACCTGTGTGGTTAACGCCATCGATGATCACACGAAATTGCTTTTCACCCACTTCACGAACCTTGAACATTTGTCCCGTGAGGAAAAGCCATTGCTGCGAATCGGCTTCGAATTCGGTTGCGTATTTAGCCAGTCGTTCCGGCGTATCGTTATCCGGGTCGACGGAAAGGCTCAGGAATTTCAATTCTGTTCCTGAAAACTCATGGTTCAGTCTCTGGATTTGACGATTGAGATCCCGGCATATTGTTGGACAATTGGAAAAGAAAAAACTGACAACGTACGGCTTGCCATTCAGGGAGGCGCTGTTCAGTTCGGTGCCGCTTCGCTCGGTAAGCTTGAACCGTTTCATTTGGGGCAGACGCTTCCAGCAAAGATCGACGAATACCCGACCATCCTGTTCCTGTTCTGCTCCCGTACGAGGGTCAAAGCCCACGATGATCGGGGCGGGTCTGGTTTTTTCATAAATCCATGCAGCCCCCGCGATGAGGACGAGAATCCAAAGTACTGTTCCGACACGTCTTAACACGTTAACTGCCTGCAGCTTTCAAAAATAAATCAGCCAGAACAAAGCCAGCCAAACCACGTCAACAAACTGCCAGTACATGGCAGCAACATAAAGTGTCGGCGAATTCTCCCGTCCCAGCCGACGCGGCAAAAACCCGATGAACACGATGATGCCGGCCAACAAATGCAAGGCATGCATGCCGGTCAGCAACAAGTAAACGCTCATCCATGACTGGCCGTTTGTAATCACGACCGGCAAACGCAAGTGCAACACATCGTTAAACCCGCCATCAAACGTTGGATCGCCAATATATTCAAGGACTTGCAATCGACCGGCGACCGGTTCTATCGCCAAACCCAGTTTATCACTTTCCACTTGAATCTGTTTTAACTGTTCACGTTTGACTTCCAGCCATTTGGCAGGCTGCTGGTCGTTTGGTAATGCCGAATTGGCGGGCTGGCCCACAGCAAGCATTTCGGCATCGGCAACGGATTTTTCAGCGACCTTAATCTGTTCCTCGATGTCCGGAATCCGCTGTTGGACAACCGCCGTTCGCGCCGCCAGGCGATCCCTCAGATCGCGAAGGCGCATCAGTTCCAGAGTGAGGGTCTCCTCCATGCCCCGCGTCGTGCTCACAAACGGATAAATCTGGTGCGCCATCAGCCGCATTTGCGATTCTGCCATGTGAGAATCGCTGCTTCGTCCAACATAATTTGCCGTGTATCCGGTCAGATGGTTTTTTAGCCGATACAACCAGTCGATGCCTTCCTTTTCCGATGCGGAACGCTGCAAAATAGGGACTCTTTCCTCGTGCCAGGCTATCAGTTCACTCAGCCGATGATCAACAGCCGAGACGTATTCCCGAGTTGCTTCCTGAAAAACCTGACGTCCATTCGGATTTGGCATCAAACCCAGTTCATATTTGTGTTGATACTCCTGAAATTTGATTACCAGAAAAGCGACGCCTAACCCGATCGTAATTGACAAGTACAAACGGGCAGAGACAGGCCGGTCATTTCTCGACGCGGAGGCTGCGGAAAAGATGCAGATGCCCGACAAGACCAGCAGGACAGTGTTGAGCACTCCTGCCCATAGCTGAACGTTCATGTCCTCCGCCGTCGGCCAGCCCGTGTTTAATGTCGAAAGGCGGATAACTAGCGCCGATGCAATCAAGGCGACAAACAGCATGACTTCCGTTGAAATAAAGACCCACATGCCGATTTGTCCAGGCGTCAACGTCGGTCGGGCCCGATCGGTGGGACTCGCTGTCTGAGCTCTCGATTTGTTCAAATCATCAACTCCGAATACGGATCAAAATTTGCTTACAGGCCTGGAACCAATGCCGACATGGTCAAGGCCAAAAGGTACAACGGCAAATACACCAGCGAAACCCGAAACAGGCGACGCGCGTTTTCGTCGTTTACATTGCGTCCAAATCGAATCGACATAATCAAATACCCTACTCCCAATGCCATCCCGACAAGGCACAAGATCCCTTGCAAGATTCCCGTTGGCCAAAGGGAAACCAGTGTGGCAGGCAACAACGCGATCGCAAACAGGATCGCGATCCACCCGGTTAGCCATTCCGCATGTGATTCCGTAGACGCCATTCGCAACTTGCCCTGGCGATAATCTTCCCGAAATATCCAGGCAATCGCCATGAAATGCGGGAATTGCCAAATGTACAATACCGCAAATAGCATCCATGCTGCGAAAGTGATTTGTCCCTGGGTAACTGCCGTGCTGCCCACCAATACCGGCAGTGCACCGGCAACCGCTCCCACGAACGTGTTCAGCCAGGTTCGCGGTTTCATCGGCGTGTAGATACAAACGTAAAGCATCCAGCTCAATGCGGCAATCAAGGCCGATTGCCAATTGGCCAGCGTCCACATCCAGGCGAGACCCACACCCAGCGTAACTGCGCCAAACAAGGCAACTTGCAATGAAGTCAATCGCCGGTCAGGCAACGGTCTATTTGCTGTGCGCGGCATCGACCAGTCAACGAAGCGCTCAAGGTACTGGTTCACGGCACAACCACTTGCCGAGACCAGCAAGAGTCCGATCATCGCATGAGCCAGCGATAGCGCCTGGCCGGTTTCGCTATATGACACGACCCCGGCGACGGCGACGGTAAACAATACCATCACTGAAATTCTTGGCTTGGCGAGTACAAAAAAATCCTGAATCATGCGCTGACGAACATCGCCTGTAATAGGTTGTAGCGAACAAGTATCGACACTCATCAGTTTACTCCGGTTGCCATGCAAGACGACGGGAGCGCGATTTCCTGTGCGGATTGCTGTTCATCGCGTGCCGGCAGGGGCCGAATGGCAACCTCCGGATTGAATACCTGCCAAACCCGGCAACTTCGGCAAACCAGAAGGGTTAACAATCCCAGGATCAAGGAACCTGTTGCGACATGTGCCGTGATCAGGTTCATTTGCAAAAAACTCTTTTCAGGAACAACGAACCGGGCAGCAAATGGCCAATCTCCGAGGAACCACGGCCAGCCGAACTTGACGGCCCATGTCCCCACACCAAGTCCGATTTGAATCAAAACACAAAACACCAGCAACGCGCCATAACGGGTCAATTTTGCTTCGCGCCAGGCCCGATGTCGACACATCCAATACAGAACGAAGCTCCCAAAAGCAATTGCCACCGCCAACACGACATGAGCAACCACCAGCCACTGGAAGTAATCCGGCGGTGCAAATTCGGATACATGTCGCAAGTTCGCACCGATAACAAGTTGCACAAAACTGCCGAGCAACATCATCAGTGAAAAACGCTGGAAAGCAAAACCGGACGTGATCCGTGTTTCCGGAAGTTTGGCTGCACACCCGGACCACCAGCGCGAAGACACTACAAGTATCGAAACCGTTACCATAAAGTAGGCTGGCCCAAAACATCCGTGAATCATTGCCAGAGTTCGCTGATCCAGAACAACGCGCAAGCCCCCCAGCACTCCCTGGACCACTACCATCACGACCGCGATCAATGCGACCCGATTCAATCCCGGGCGCTCATTTCGATTCCGCCAGGTCATGACAGCCACAACGATCGTCAACAATCCTGCCAGAGTTGCGAGCAGGCGATGTCCGTGTTCGACAAACAAGTCCCACGGGCCAAAGAACCAGTCGTAGACAGGATACAGGAACAAATTGTATCCATAGGTATTTGGCCAATCGGGAACGGCCATTCCCGAGTCCGTCGTTGTTACGAGCCCACCAATCCAAATGAGTGGAAAAACCACCAGCACCAACGCGATTGACCAACGATGCAAACCGCCTTGATAACACCGGTTTTCACCGTGAGTTTGTTCGCCGGTGGTGATTTCGTTCGTCATCAAATCACCTCTTGCCGCACATCGGTTTGCGGCCGGAAATCGTCCTCGTTATCCCCGACACCATATTCATACGGACCCCGTTGTACGGTCGGTTCGATCAAAAAATTGCCGTGTGGAACGGGAAACGGCGCACTCCATTCGAGCGTCGTGGCCTGCCAGGTATTTCCATTGGCTTTGCAACCGCGAAAAATACTGTGTAAAAAGTTGCCCAGGAAAATTAATTGCGTTGCGCCCATGGCCAGCGCGGAATAAGTGATCCACTGATTCAAGGGCAGCAGATCCTGGAACTGTTCAAGCTGGTACGGATCGGCATAACGCCGTGGAAAACCGCGCCAACCGAGGATGTGCATTGGAAAAAACGTACCGTTAAGGAAAATAAACGTCAGCAGGAAATGGATTTTGCCAACGGTTTCGTTCATTTGCCGGCCGAACATGCGCGGAAACCAGAAATAAATCGCGCCGAAGACGCCCATAATCGTTCCGGCAAACAACACATAGTGAAAATGGGCCACGATGTAGTACGTGTCATGCAAGTACTCATCGGCGGTGTTCGCGGCCATCAATATCCCGGACAGCCCGCCAATGATAAACATCGATACAAAGGCAATGCTAAACAACATCGGAGTCGTAAACCGAATTCGGGCACCCCACAAGGTCGCCAGCCAATTGAAAACCTTGACACTGCTGGGAACAGCAATCAACATCGTGGAAACCATGAAAACCGACCCGAAGAACGGATTCATGCCCGAAACAAACATGTGATGTCCCCAGACCAGGAATCCCATGATCGTGATGCCGCAAATCGAAAAAACCATCGGTCGGTATCCAAACAACGGCTTGCGGGCGAAACAACTGATCATGTCCGATACCATTCCCATCGCCGGCAAGATCATGATGTAAACAGCCGGATGGGAATAGAACCAGAACAAGTGCTGCCACATCAGCGGCTGTCCTGTGGTGCCTGTGCCTGATGCGTTGTTGACCAGCAACTCCCCGGGAATAAAAAATCCGGTGCCCAGGTGCCGGTCCATGAGTTGCATGATCAATGCGGCGGTCAGCACGGGAAGCGCCAGCGCTTGCAGGATCGCCGTCACCAGCATCGCCCAAATGGTCATGGGCAATCGGAACATTGTCAGGCCCCGAACGCGCAAGAACATGATGGTCGTGATGTAGTTGATCGAGCCAAGGATCGACGATATGCCAACAAACAACAGGCTGATCAGCCAAAACGATTGAGCCCAGCCGCTTGCCGGTGCCGCGTCCCAAATGGCAGCAAGGGGCGGATAGGAAGTCCACCCGGCACCCGCGCCATAGCCAGGCGACAAAAACGACAGGACCAGACACCCAAACGCCGGCCACATCATCCAGTAGCTCAGCATGTTCAGTCGGGGGAAAGCCATATCCCGCGCGCCAATCATCAATGGAATCAGAAAATTCCCGAAGGCGCCAAGCAGCATCGGAATGATCACGAAAAAAATCATGATCGTGCCGTGCATCGTGAAAAGCATCGTATAAAACTCGGGCGAAATCTGCCCTCCCTCGGCGGCAAACAGCCACGATCCGAAAATCGGCATGTCGCTCCACGGCCAGGCCATTTGCCAGCGAATCGCCATCGCCAGCAATCCGCCCACGGCCATCCAGATCAGCGACGAAAACAGAAACTGCAACCCAATGACCTTGTGGTCAGTTGAAAACAGATATCGGCGCAGCCAGCTCCGGGGCGCTGAATGCGTTTCCGGTTCTCCGGCAGCGTATTGATCAACCAGTGCTGTCAACGTTGCAGTTTGTCCATTTGAAGTTTTTTCCACGCCGCATAGTCCGTATTTGTTACAACTCTCATTGTGGCAATCATTCGATAGTGTCCCCAACCACAAAGCTCGGTGCAATTGATCTCGCACTCTCCGTTCCGGGTAACTTTGAACCAGATCAGTGAATTCAGGGAAGGAACAATATCCTGTTTCAGGCGCAATGCGTTCACGGCAAAACTGTGAATTACGTCTTCACTGACAAGTTCGAGGACAATGTCGGTTCCTTCCGGCAAGACCAGTAGTCCGGGCGAAAAAATATCGTCTCGTGTATCAAACTGGCCGTCCGCGCCCGGATAGACAAACGTCCATTCAAACTGCCGGGCCACGACACGCGCCGTCGGCAGGGCGGAAGCGTAATCCCCTTCGGAATCCGGGAAAGCCGACAAGGGTATGTTCACCTTGTTTTCATCCCACAACGTCGCTTGATAAAAGACCAACCAGCCAAGGACAGCAGTCGGAATCAGCGTCCACAACAACTCCAGTAACAAACTGCCACAGCGGGTACTGGCTTTGCCCGGTCGGTCGGCAGAAAACCGCCACAATGAGAAAGTCAGCACCAGGCCGGTCACCAAAAACACACCTCCCAGAATCAGGTGGACCAGGTTGATCAAGCCATCAATCGATTCTGTCCGCGGTCCAATCGACTCCGGCAGCCAATAACCGGCAATTGGATTTTCCATCGCCGCACCAAACACGATAGCAGTTCCCAGGACAGGCACGGCCAAAAACAATAGACTCCAAAACCGGTTCAATGTTCGTGCCCCGCATGTTCGTCAATTAAACCCATTTCCAAAACGTAAGCGACCAGCGCCCAGATCTCGTCGGGCTGAAGTGCTTTGGCGTTGGGCATCGTTGTTCCTTCGATCCCGTTGGCGATTCGGCGATAGAGGTCGGTGTGGGTGCTCCCCCCGCGAAAAACGCGCAGTGCCAGATTTCGCGGACGGGACTTGCGCGGTTTCATCGCGCCGACTCCAAGGAACTCGGCAATTTCAGCGGGATTGTTTTCGTCGACCTTGGCGCGCTTGAGCCACTCGTTGGTCCACTCATCGTAGTTTTGTGTTTGACCGTCCCCTAATCCCGTAGCTCCGTGGCATTGTGCACAGTTTGCTTTGCCAAAAAAAAGCCTTGCGCCCAGTGGCGCCAGTTGTTGCCTGGTGAAAAGAAAATCTTTGGGTATCTCGGGTACATCGGTTACGTTCTTTTCCCTTTCGGTCCACTTTTCAAGTGTCGGCAATACCACCTCCTCCATCATCAGATCAAACTGGTCCTCGAATTCCTTTCCCGGAACGGTTCCCTTGCTTGCCAACAGCGCATCACCTTCATCGAGTTGCGCGATTTCTTCAAGCAATTCAATTTCTACTTTCCCGCGAATGCTCAGGAATTTTACGTAGTCCACCAGCGCGTCGATCTCGGCTTCATCAAGTAGGCGAAACGACGGCATCGCCGTTCCCGGAATTCCTTCCTGCAAGATGCGCTGCAAATCATCGTCGGTGGGTGGTTGTGACAATCCGGTCGATTTGAATTTGAATTTTCCCAATCGGAAATCGCGCGGATAGGGATTCAGAAACGAAGCCGTCGGTCCGGCACCGTCACCGGAAATTCCATGACAATGGGCGCAATGTTCGCGATACAAACCACGGTGAAGGCCCAGGCGGTCGCTGGCCACGGCCCCGGATGCCATAAACAGATTATCGAGCGAGACGATCGGTTCATCCGTCAAATGAACGGGGAATGCTGGTTGCTCAGGGGTACCGAACAAGGCGGTCAAGGCATTTCCCATCTGACTAATTTGATCTTGCGAGACAGGCTTGCCATCCAGAAACTCTTTTTCGATAGTAAGTTTATGGACCGCATTGATCCGGAATTCCGGCTCGGGCGAACAACCGGCAGCCATGACTACCAGAAACGCCACAGTTATGACTTTCATTTTGCGAAAAGCCATTGGGAGGTTTTGATTCGTGGTCGACTGATGATGCATATTGTTAAACGACTTAAATGCGGTTTAGCCCCGTTTCCCATCTGGAAACTCCCCGAGACGATCGTCGAATCCTGTTGGCAATTAATGAAACGGGTACAGTTGCCGTTGAGTAAGAGTTTACCCTGGAAAGGAGAACGTCTCAGGATAACGTCCCGAGCTTGCACTTTTAACGACCCAACGCCGTTAACACGGTCTTTCCTGGGTCTTTAAAGCAAGTTTCCCTATTCGTATTGCGACTTTTGTCACCATCGGAATTGTAACTCGGCCAACGCCCATTATTTAAGGCGGGCGATTCATGGCAGTGTTGCCAGTTAAATCGTTGGGTTTGGAGAGCAGACGCGTACGCGACAATTTCAAGCCGCATTCCCTTGACTTAACCGCAGGGGAATTGTCTCCGCCACTTCGAATTTATCAATTTATCAATTTATCGATGCGTCAAATCGTCGCGGTGTCGACTATTTTGACATAACCGACAAAAGTTAACTTCCCGTGTCGCCACGGATTCACCAATTCGATAGACTCACATTTTACGCCGTTTTGGCGAACTTTTCTTGATTCAGATATACTGAATCCCGGCCCTTCTGCATCGAAAATGTCAAAAATATCACGTTCGATCCTTAACCGTTTTGCAGTCACTGCCGTGTGGTTCACGGTCGGATTGATGTTAGGCGCGATCTTCGTTCCCGATTCTCGAACGGAAAAAGCTTCGCCGGATTCCTTGTCGTCGAACCAGGAAGAAGAAAAGGAAGTTCAAGAGCCCCTTTTCGAAGACTGGACAGACCCGGTCACGACTTTGTTCATCAGCGGTCGGCAAAATGGTTATCTTGAACCTTGTGGATGCACGGGGCTTGAGAATCAAAAAGGTGGCATGATGCGCCGTCACACCATTTATAAACAGCTTGTGCAAAAAGGCTGGAACCCGATCGGTCTGGAACTGGGCAATCAGGTTCGTCGTTACGGTCGCCAGGCTAATTTACAAATTGCCACTACCTATGAGAGCCTTGGTTTCGAAATGAAGTACCAGGCGATCGGATTTGGCCCCGACGATTTGCACCTGCCGACTCTGGAATTGATGGCAGCCATGACCAATTCCGGACTGTCCACAGAAAATTTTGTTGCTGCCAATGTTTCCCTGTTTGATCCTGTATTTACCAGCCGTTACCGGGTCATCGGGGCCAGGGACCGTAAGGTCTGCGTTACGATGATTCTCGGCGACGAACATCTCAGTACGCTTCCGGTCAGTGACGACGTCAAAACCATGCCGGTCGACGAGGCCTTGACTGAAATCGGGCCCAGCATGTTGAAAGAGGACTGCAAGTACTACGTCCTTATGGCGTATACATCATTGGAAAAGTGCCGGGCGCTTGCCGACGCCTATCCCTGGTTCGACTTGATCATTAGTGGTGGCGTTGACGGCGAACCGACTCACGAGCCGGAAGAAATTCGCAATTCGAAAACCGGCAAGGTCACCCGAATTGTCCAGACCGGTTACAAGGGGATGTACGTCGGCGTGGTCGGATTTTTTGATGATCCTCAAAACCCCGTCCGTTACCAGCGAGTCCCTCTCGATGCGCGATTTGAAGATTCGGAGCAAATCAAGGTTCGTTTTCTCAGCTACCAGCGTCAGTTGGAGTTGCTCGGACTCGAAGGCCTGGAAGTCAAACCGGTCACACATGCGTCCGGTCGCGAATTTGCCGGAAGCCAGTCGTGCGCTGATTGTCACGACGTGGCCTATGACATCTGGGAAAACGGCGTCGACGGGAAAGGGGGGCCACACTTTCGTGCCACGACCGACTTGACCGATCCTGGTGAACGAACATGGGTCAAACGCCATTTCGACCCCGAGTGCCTGAGTTGTCATGTCACAGGCTGGAATGCGCAAAAGTACTTTCCTTATGAATCCGGCTATCTGAAACTCGATCAATCGGTGCTGCACGGAAATGGCTGTGAAAATTGCCATGGACCCGGTTCGCTCCATGTGGCTGCCGAAAACGGTGACATTGACGTCGATGAACCGACACGGGAAGGATACGCCCGAGAAATGATCGTTACGCTCGAGCAGGCTCGGACACAATTGTGTTTCGAGTGCCACGATATCGACAACAGCCCGGACTTTCACAAGGAAGGTGCGTTCGAGAAATACTGGGAAAGGATCAAACACTACGAAGACTGATTCGATCGATGGCTGATTTTGAAATCGCTTACGGCGAAACGGAACTTCATAAAGGGGGCTCCGTCAACGATCCCGACGACAAGGCTTGATAAAAACATCGACCCGGAAACCGCCCAATCGAATTTTCCGGTTCGAAAAAATTTGTGCCGGAATATCATGCTGCGGCGCGACTCTTTTTGTTCCGCACGTTCCGCAAGTCAATTCCCATGAGGTTGAAACGATGAAACTTTGGTCCCGCATACTGATCCTGATCTGTTGCAACGGTTTCAATACTTTCGAGGCGACTGGACAAACCGCCGCCCACGAGCAGTCCGGCGAAGCGCTGACCTGGGAAAATATCGAGCCGCGGCTGGACGAGTGGGCTGCAAGCAACGCGTTTGATGGGGCAATTCTTGTCACTCGCGGCGGTGAAATCGTATTGAACAAGGGTTGGGGGAAATCCAATCGCGAAGCTAAAATTGCCAACGGTCCCGAAACGATTTTTGCAATCGGCTCCTGTCCCATTGATTTTACGCATGCCGGAATTCTGTTGCTCAAAGACCAGGACAAACTGGACTTGAACGACTCAATCACAAAGTTTTTTGAAAACGTACCCGATGACAAAAAGTCAATCACGATTCGGCAACTGATGACCGGTGCGTCCGGGCTGCCGGACTTTCATGACATTCCAACCGACGAGAACCCCGATCATTCCTGGATCGATCGCGACGAAGCGGTTCGCCGGATTTTTGTTCAAAAACTCCTCTTTGAACCGGGGGCCGGGCGGGAACATTCGCACTCGGCATGGGGTTTGTTGGCCGCGATCATCGAGATTGCCAGCGACCAGTCGTATCAGGACTTTTCGCGCGAGAATCTGTACAAGCCGGCTGGAATGAAGGATACCGGGTTTTTTGGCGACGAGTTAGACAAACAACGTGTGGCAGTCGGTTATGGATTTCGAAAAACAAGCGAACCGAACTCCCCGCCACATTGGGGGCAGACTTCGTGGCTGGTAATGGGAAGTGGCGGGCAGGTTTCCACGCTTGCTGATATCTATCGTTGGGAATTGGCAATCCGAAACGGAAAGGTCCTGTCACCGGAATCCACCAAGTCGTTTCTCGCGATGGCGGGCGGCGAATCGGCTGACGGGGACATGTTCGGATTTGAGTTCCGTCACTCGCACGATCCGGATTCGCTTTTTCTGCTTATTTCTAATTCCATGGACGCTCGTTCCAAACGGCAATCGTTTGACCAAATAAGTCGCTTGATTTTTCAACTGGTAAATCCGCAATCCGCTCCCGCTCCCTACTCGATAGGAATTGCGATGGGTGTCTCGGACGAAGGAATCTTTATTCAACAAGTTATGGAAGCAAGCGCGGCTGAAGAAGCAGGATTACTGGTCGGCGATCGGCTCGTTTCCGCCGGCGGCGTCGATTTTAATGGTGATCCTTCGATTATGTTGCGCAAATACCTGGTGGATGGTACACCGATCGAACTAAAGATTCAGCGCGGCAGTAATGAACTGGATATCAAGCTGGTTCCGCGCTTGCGAGAAAAGCAGTAACGGACTTGTTGGTACTGTATCGGTAGTTGCATTGTTTTAGCCCGGCAGCTTTGGGCTCCGGTTTTTGGTCAATTTGGTCAATGCAGCATCAATCGCAAGGCATTCAGAATATTCATCGGGAACGAGCAGAGATCAACAGGAAGAAGTGGTTCCCGTTCATTTAGCGCTTTAGTATTCGATCGCCACCAGACTCGATCATTTGGGGATATACTTCCTCCCACCAATCGTTATAGGCAGCAGCGAGTTTGATTACCAACTCCGGCTCTTGACCTGATAAATCATGATTGCAGGCGGGATCGCTTTTTGTGTCGAACAATACCCAGCGACCGCGCGGACTGGAGGCCCAATGAAAACGAGCGCGATTGCTGGTGTATTGAGCACGCGTTGCTCCGCCTTCGACCTGCGACAACGTCAAGCACTGACTTTCGAATTGTTGGCAGGCGGGATTGTCACAACAACGACTTCGACACAACAGGTAATGACCCAGCTTGACTCCACACATGGCATATTTGTGTGAATCTGCAAGTCCACTTGGCCAACGTCCGACATGTTGAAACAACATTCGCTCCTCGTGCCATGCAACGGGCGTTTCCGACTCGAGTAATCGTCGAAGACTGAACCCTTCCAGCCTGGATTGCAATTGATCGGGAATGGTTACGTTTGCCAGATCACACAGGGTGGGAACAACGTCCAGGTGCGCGGTCAGGTGATCGTCCGTTTTTGGTTTCCAGCGACTGGGACAATGCCAGAACGACATGGCTCGCGAGCCACCTTCCCAAATCGTGCATTTGCATCCTCGCATTCCGGCATTGAAAACATCCAGCCCTTCGGTGGAGCCGTTGTCGGTCATGAAAATGACAATCGTATCCTGATCCATTTTACGTTCACGCAGAAAATTCATTAGTCGACCAACGTTGAAATCGATGTTGGACACCATGCCCAGAAAGGTGGCTTGTTTTTCGTTGACGTAATAATAATCGCGAAAGGGTGAAATGAATTCTTCCGGCGCAGCCAAGGGTGTGTGGGGTGAATAGGTCGCCAGATAACAAAAAAATGGTTGATCACCGCTTTCGTCGATAAACGTCATCGCATCATCAAAAAAAATGTCTTCGCGATATCCCGGTCGACGCTGACAGGTTCCGTTTTGATCAATCATGGGGTCAAATGGCTCCAGCGGGCCATTCCGGGTTGTTGAAGTCCAGTCAAAGCCACGTTGTTTCGGGGCGTACTCGTTCATTTCTCCCAAATGCCATTTCCCTATAAATCCCGTTCGATAACCGGCCGTTTTCAAAAGTTGAGGTAAGAATACGGCATCTTTCTGAGGTTGTTGGCGAGGGGCGAGAGTGTGAGTGACTCCATTGCGAAATTCGTGCATGCCAGTAAGTAATGCGGCACGGGTCGGTGAACAGGAAGGACTGACATAGAAATTGTCGAAACACACGCTCTCGTTCGCCAGGCGGTCCAAATTCGGCGTCCTGAGTAATGGATGGTGGTGTCGCCCCAAGTCACCGTAGCCCTGATCATCGGTCAAGATAAATATGATGTTCGGTCGCTCCGTCGTATCGTTCGCAATCAATCCGGAATCCGGGTGTTCACACAATCCAAATGCAACCAGAAATACAGGTGCAAAGAATATTCGGCCTGTCATTTCGCGGTCGCTCTGCATCGAATCCGGGTTCATGGAAATAATTCGGTGATCGTAGCCACGATTTTGAACGGACTCAACCCGAATAGTGCTGCGAAAATGTCGCCAGAAGTGACCGTTGGTCGGCATGCAACGATAAAATACATTACAATTTGCACTATCGGATGGAGTTGGTGAATAAAAATGTTCCTCCCACGAATAGCGCTCGCAACCACTTTCACGTACGACTCACGCGGTTGCAACAAAACCAGCACTTCGCCAGCGAGTGCTGTTTCGTCAAATTATTTTGACGATTGTTGTGGAATCATCTCTTCGTGGCCTTCGCAGCTTATCAACCGACCGGGCGGGGGTACTGCCACCATCAATATCAATGCCGCTATCGCTGAAACTGGCACCCGCATCCAGTGGAGCGCATGTCACCTTTACTTCGGGTTCAGGGGTCGGATGGGGAGGTGGTGTCCGGACCAGCCGCTACCACTCCGTATCTGTTGCTTGATTGGGATGACGGTCAAAAGCCAGGGTCAAAAGTTACCAGCCATGAATGGCACGCTCCGGACATGATTGGCGCGCTCCGGACATGATTGGCGCGATTTCCAGGCCCGGCGGGCCGACAGAATATCAGCCGGTGGTGTAAACCACCGGAATTCGTCACATAAAAAAAACCAGGCCCCGGATGGGGCGACACAAATGGTTGAACCACGTTCGAATCAAAATCATCACCAAACCTGTGTCGGCCCTGCCGGGCCTTTTGACATTCACTCTCACAAATACCGGGCCCTTACGAGCCCGGCTGGGGCTATGCCGACCCTCCGGGTCTGTCGTTGGCATCGCGGGTACCGACACAATCAAGGATGTCTTGCTCCGAGGCTGTGAATTTATTGAATCAATCAGGATTTGTGCCGAAATCGCAACCCGAAGCGTCAGCGAGGCGGAGCAATGTTCCTTGCTAACGCTTCGGGTTACCAAAAATTCACAGCCTCTCCGCGATCAAGGTGCTAGCGGCGTAAAATTCATTCTTCTCTGGCGATCGAATCACAACGGCTTGTCACCAACTGAAATGTCGGTGACTTCGACTTTGGGGTTGCTCTTGATTGCGTGGTTTTGCTATTCCACCAATTCGGTGCAGATTTTTTGCACTTTTTTGCTTACGAAACGCAGAACCACTAAAGATCCAATGCAGGGATCCGTCAATGACTACACGTCCCAGGTTTACCAAAGCGCTTCTACTAAGACTTACCGCAGTCGGTCTGTTTTTGAGTCTAGGTACATTTGCAGTAATGCACTCGCTGCAAAGCAAAGACAAAACCGCCGATGCGAATACGGCCGAAAGCCCTGACGGAGTTGTCGATCCGGGTAGTGATTCGACTTCACCAAACTCTGCAGATGTAACTATTGCGCCGGCTTCGTTCATCGACGATTCAGTCCCGGGAACTGCGTCAGAGACCAAACCAACCAGTATTCAGAACAACGCGCCCTCCCCTGATCCTCAAAGCCCTGTCGCTTCGACTGGGGGCTCATTCCAGTTTGGTGACAAACCAATTGTTCCGGTCAAGCCATCCAGTACGGGCACCAATACCAATCCGGACACGGACCCTGCGAGTGCGCTGTCCAGTACTGGTCGCGCGTTGCTCGCACCGATACGCACAACAAATACTGAATTCCCGGCCAATGCCGGAGTTCTTCCCGATCGAGGAAACAATGCGATTCCACCTCTGGTCAACAACAATCCGCTGGCCAACAACGAATCACCCTTTCCGATGAAGCCGCCAACGATGCCGGGGAATCTGCAGCCCACGAATATCCTCGGGACCCCATCAACGCCAACCAATAGTTCAGGCGGCAGTCCACCAACAGCTCCACCAACTCCGTTTTCGACCGATACTCGGCCGCCTGCCGCATCCGGTTCCATTCGCAATTTTGGAAATCCGCCGACTTCGAGTGAAAGTTTGTCGACTTTGGCTACACAACCGCTTTCAGCACCGCCCGTCAGTCCTCGCCAGCAAGAATTTGGCGGTCAACCAGTTAATCTGAAAAACGAGTCAATTACACCAACTCCGTTTGGCCAAAAGCCTGTTCCGCTTTCTGGAAACGCGCCAATCACAACAGGCAATCCAAACCCGATGACGCTGAACAACGCCAGTCAAACTCCAGCGATGTTGGCGGCAGCACCAGTTCGAAATACATCATTGACCAGCGAATCATTGTCGAAAGCGCAGCCTGTTCCAGGCGAACCGAAATTCGAAGGGGTTCAAATACCCGCGCTGGCCGTTCAAAAGATCGCACCGCGCGAAGTGCAAGTCAATCGCGAAGCCACCTTTGAACTAATCGTTAAAAACACCGGGCGGTCGTCAGCAGAAAATGTTCAGGTTCACGACTTTGTCCCTGATGGAGCGCGATTCGTTTCCGCCGTTCCCGGACCCACGCAAAATGTTGACGGTCGAATAAGTTGGGACCTTGGTACAATGGCGCCCGGTCAACAGGTTTCGATCCAGACGAAAATCCTGCCTGAACGACCTGGCGATATGGGGAGTGTTGCTCACGTGACGTTTGGCGCGCAGGCATCTGCAAAAACCGTTTGCACGCAACCGCAACTTTCGATGCGGCACGAGTCACCCGAATCGATTTTAATCGGACAGGATTTTGTGCTCAATATCTTCGTTGAGAACAAGGGAAATGGAGCCGCCGACGACGTAGTCTTGCAGGAAGACGTTCCCGAAGGACTGGAGTTCGCCGGTGGACAAAAGGAACTTGAGTACGCCATTGGTACGCTGCAGCCAGGCGAAACAAGGAACATACAGTTGCGACTTCGTGCGGCCAGGGTAGGCCAGGTTCGAAATGTTCTGGTCGCGCATGGTGCCGGCAAATTGCAGGCTAACGACGTCGTCAACTTGCGAATTGTGGCACCGCAAATGAATTTGCAAGCCGACGGACCAACTCGCAAATTCCTGAACCGGCCGGCCACACACACGTTCAGCGTCGCCAACCAGGGAACCGCGCCGGCCACGAATATGCAACTGGTCGCGCGGTTGCCGCGAGGCTTGAAATTCGCTTCGGCAAATAATCAGGGGCAGTATGACCCCGGCAACCACCTGGTCGTTTGGCGGCTTTCAAAACTTGATCCCGAAAAAACCGGATCGGTCGAATTAACAACGATTCCTGTTGCCACCGGAAGCCTCGAAATTCAGGTTCAGGCAATTGCCGACCTGAACCAGCAACAACAAATCACGCGATCGCTGGTTGTCGAGCAACTCTCGGAATTGTTCTTTGACATTGACGATTCAGCCGATGCCATCGAGGTTGGAACCGGCACAACGTTTCGCGTTCGCGTTGTGAACCAGGGGCAGATCCCGGCCACCAATGTCAATGTGCAAGTCGATTTTGCCGAGGGTATTCGGCCCGAATCCGTCGAAGGCAACATTCGAAATCAGATACGGGAACAAGCGGTTGTCCTGGAACCCATTTCAAATCTGGCACCCGGCCAGGAAGTCTCATTCGTTATCCGCGCCAATGCCGTTGCAGCGGGCGAGCATCGAACCGTTGTCAGTGTAAAAAGCGATGACCGTGATATCGCCATTTCGAAGGAAGAAAGCACGCACGTCTATTCGGATCGATAGTCCAGATTGATCGCATCTTGCTGTCTTCGCACCATTTCGCTGTATAATCCGCCCGATTCCAGCAAATCGTAGTGGGTTCCCGACTCAACAATCCGGCCTTCGTCAATCACGACGATCACATCGGCATGAGCTACCGTTGAGAGTCGGTGAGCGATAATGAATGTCGTGCGGCCCTTGACCAGGACGTCCAGAGCCTGCTGAATCAGCCTTTCGCTTTCTGTATCGAGATTGCTTGTCGCCTCGTCAAAAATCAGTACGTCAGGTGCGGCTAGCAAGGCGCGGGCAATCGCAAGGCGTTGTCGTTGTCCCCCCGACAACTTGACTCCCCGTTCGCCGATAATCGAATCGTAGCCGTCGGGCAGTTGTGAAATGAACTGGTCGGCATTGGCGCCTCGTGCCGCCTGGGTCACCTGGTCCTCCGTTGCATCGGGGCGTGCGTAAGCGATGTTTTCGCGTACGGACCCATCGAACAGGAAAACTTCCTGCTGCACGACTCCCAGCTTTTGACGCCATGATTCAAGGCGATAGTCGCGCAAGTCAATTCCATTAACGAGGATCCGGCCGGAAGTCGGATCGTGGAATCGTGCTATCAAATCGGTCAACGTCGTCTTTCCTGCTCCACTGCGCCCCACCAGAGCCACGATGCTGCCTGGAGGGATCGACAAATTCAGATCGTGAATGACGTTCTTGTCTCCGTTGTAACTGAACTCGACATGTTCCAGTTGAATTTCGCCAACGTGATCCGGGAATTCGATGGCATCGATCCGGTCCGGTTTGTCGACCGGCGTTTCCAGCACGGAAAAAACCCGTTCCATGGCAGCCATCGAGCGTTGCAATTCCGACATGCTTTCGACAAGTTGCCAAACCGGATTGAGCAACATGAAGGTGTAGATTTTGAAAGCGGAGATGTCACCAATGGTCGCTTGATCGTACAGATACCAATAACCGCCTGCCCACGTAATCACGACGCTGACAAGTCCCATCAGCAATCCCCACGTGCTCCACAACAGGATTTCGCGCTTTTGTGCAAATAGCTGCATGCGAGTAATCGAGTGGTGACCCACGATGTATTCCTGTTCTTCTCGATGTTCTCCCGAGAAGACCCGAACGTCGCGAATTCCCTGAAACGCTTCTCCAACACGGCCATCGACATAAGAAACGTCTTTTCGAATGGCCCGGTAAACAGGGCGAATGCGTCCGACAAATAACATGCTCAACAACATGATGGGAGGGATAACTGCCAATGCGGTCAGGGCCAGTTTCCAGTTGATAAAAAGCAGGATTCCCATGGCGAGAAGCAGGCGGACGATTGCCACACCCGGTGATACGACGGCCATTTGCAAAAGTCCGGTGGTCGTGTTGATATCGTCAGTTAATCGCGAAATGATCCCGCCGGTTTTCATTTCCGAGAGTTTCTCAAGCGGCAAGCGTAACATACGCTCGAACAATGCCCGGCGAAGTGTCAGAATGACTCGAACGTTCAGCAATCGTTGCCACCAGCTTCGCCAAATACCGAGGGCCTGCCCGGCAAGGACCACTCCCAGATAAATCCATGCGACGTAATGGAGGCGCGAAATCCGCAGAGCTGTATCGCCCTCGGACAACAGAATCTGATCGATGATGTATCGCAGGAATAGGGGCTGGATCAATTCGAGGCCGGCAATGATCAGGGCCATGACCATCAGCGAAGTGGCGATTTTCCAGTGTGGCCAAAGGCGTCGGATGTACAGTCGCAAGTAACCGCGACGCAGGCTTCGTTGCTGATTCCGGTTTTCCCGGGTACCGGGATCCCGATTTTCGTTGTCATTGTCATCCAGCGAGTCTTCTCGCTGCTTGTTGAATTCACCGCGACGAAACCGCCGAACAAATTCGGCAAATCGTAAGCGCGATGTAGACGGGCGCGGTGAATTCATGGACACAGTGGCGGCGAGAAAGACAGCTGTCAGGAACCAGATCGATTTGCGGAAAGAATGCCGGGCAGCAATCAGGTCATAATTCTTGTGATCGTATTGCAAATGGCAAGGCGGCATCCCGGTGGCATGGGAAACACCGGACGATTAAATCGTTGGCAGGACGCCGGACCGTTTCAATTAATCGTGAAAAATCGGCGGCTGGCAAAAAAACAGGCCGACAGCTTTTGCTGTCGGCCTGTTTTTTTGTTTCCTTCGCAACCGGACCTGAAATCAGTCCGGGGAGACGGTTACGGAAAGAATGGACTGACCGGAAGTACAATGCCTCCGCCAAAATCAGTTCCGGAAGTAGCCGCGTCGGCGATCGCGACACCGATCGCACCCGTCAGCAGCAATTCGCCGATTCCGCCAAGTCCGAATCCTCCACCACCTCCTGCTCCGCCACCTGAACCGCCATTGCCGAAGTAGTCGAATGGCATTGGTTGGTCTGCGAATTGATTTCGGGGCTCGTTCATCGATTGATTGTATCCTTCTTCCTGGACGTATGCGTTGATCCAGCCAATCGCTTCGGGATCACACAGCAAACAATCAAAGCTTCCGGCACCGGCCACTACTGAATAGCCTGCGACCCGGGCGATTGAGCTGTAACTGGCATTGCTTGCTTCCGATGGAGGGGGGACAAGCGTATCGCCAGCAGCAACAAGTTCGATACCGACCGCTGCGATTCCATCGGCCCCGACAGCGACCAGGCCGTAATTACCCGGCGACAAACCGGCAAACTCAAAAACACCGTAGACATCGGTTTGGGCTTCTGCGACCAATTCGCCATTTTGAATTATCTTGATCGACGTGTTACGAACTTCGACCGGTCGACCAGTTCGGTTATGGACCTGGTGAATCCGGCCAATAAATCGTCCATCCGTTTGAAGTGTAACTGGTTGATGCTGGATCGTCGTGGACGGCGTCGCATTGACCGTCAGGTCTTTCAGTCCCTCGAAGCCAAAATACTCAGCGGGATCGTCTGGCGTTTCACCAATGTCATAAACGCCGTAAGGACTAAAGGAGACGCTAGCCGAATTTTGTCGAACCAGTTTGGCGATCAGTCGAAAGTTTTCAAGGCCGTTCACGGGCAGGGTTCGAATGATCAAAGGCAAATTGATACCGGTGCCCGTATTTACCAGGGCAATGAAACCATAGGCAAAGAAACTCTCGCGATCCCGTCCGACCAGCGTGTACACACCTGCCGAAGCGGCCTCAAATTCAAAGTTTCCAAATTCATCGGAATCAATGCGCGACGCAAGGAATCCGTTTCTGAGCAGGTGCAAGGTAACCGGACCTGTCGCGCCGACAATTTGCCCCGATATTCCATGGTTTTCATTCAAGACGACCCAGTTGGCCCTCAACTCGGTACCAATTCGTTGACCATCGACGCCAGTTTCCGCTTGCCGCCAACCAACAATTTGCTTATCGACAAATCGCGGTACCACCGGTTGAGGTTGAACGACTTCATCGAATGGGACTTGCGCAGGGTCAATGGGTTCCGTTTGCGGATTGGCAAAAGCGGACGCGCCAAGAAACAGCGGTGCAAGGGCCGCCAGCAGACGGTAAAAGCCTGTTGTCTTTTGTGAGTTCATGATTCGTATTTCCCCCAGCAAAGGGTTTCCGGTTAGTTGAATTTCATTATGACCTCGACCCTCGTGCGGCGATGGGCGGGATGCCGGTCATGCATGTTCAGATTAGCTGCTTTATTGAGCTGTTCAAATGCTTTCATCGAACTACCTGGCAGGTTTTCGATAGCACGATGTCGCAAGTTAAGCCTGTTCGGTTTGTATGGTGAACGCCATAGAAACTAAAGATTTGGAGCGACCGGCCAACCGTTGTAACCGGAGTGTTCGCTACTCGCTTGAATGCCGAAACGTCGCTCGTCAATGCCGACGAGAAGGAAAAGCGAACTTCCCCTTGCGTTGCCGGGAATTCGCGGTCGAACAGAAACGACAAAAGCCCGCAAGATCCTCGTGGAATGTTGCGGGCTCAGCATGTCGATTTGCACGAGGCGTTTTCAGGCCTGGCGTGCCGTCCTCAACTCAAAAATCCGGATCATGAATTTAAAACACATCCAGGATGAATTGGTGACCCCAGTGATACCGTCGTGTGCTGGGGTAATAGTTGTGCCACGCCTTGTTGTAAACCGGTGTCCGCATTTCCTGCGGATAACGGTGGTACATATCGCCATTGCTGCGAAAGTACTCATTTCCCCAGTAATTCTGGGGATACGTGACGTAGGGATAATGGTAGAAACGGTCCAGATTGCCCGAACCATAGGTGCCATAACTGCCTGCCAAATTGTAATCCTGGGCAGCCAGTTCGTTGCCACCTGACAACGCAAAAAACGCAACAGTCGTTACCGTTGCAATCAGAAACTGACGAAGCATGAATTCCTCCTGCTTGTTGACTTGCACGCAGCTTGCGGGAACAACTGCGGAATCGTATTACAAAACCCTGATCTCGGATGTCTTGATGGAACTGCCTTGCGAAATGTATATTCCGGTTTTGCAGTCTTCATTGTCATCGGCATCGTTCGAATCCGGATTGAACGATTATTCAACAGAACCCGCGTAAACTTCACGTATTCAGGGACTGATTCAAAGCCGAATTCCGGTGACGCAGAATTGGCAAACTTTGACGCCTGACGGGAACAAGGTGCCAGCGATATCATCGAACCGGATTGTCATGACGATTAGCCGGAGTCGGGCGGACCGTTTCGGCTCCAAAATGGTGAAGCATTCGCCATAAAAGGTAGCAATCTCCAAAAAAAAACACCGTAACGGTGAAATCGGCGTCTGCCATGCCGCAATTAGGGTGTTAAAATATGGCGTCAGGTTCGTTTGGCCAGGTTGGGCCGGATTCCCTGCTTGATCCATACTCTGGACTCGCTTCCGATTTTTGAGGTATGGTTCGCACATGCTGGCCCGAAATATCGAAATATGGACATCGCTCGAACTATGACACTCTCCCTGCGAAACGTTTTCCGACCATCGCTGTTTTACGGACTCCTGATGGCCCTATGGCTGGTGTTTTGCACCAGCACCCTGTCGGCCCGCCAGGAAGATGACAAGGCAACAAACGACCCCGCAGTGATCAAGGCAATCGACTCGGGCGAGAATTCGCCGCCGGCGGACACAGATTCCAGTGCTACGGGTTTTGACTTTTTTGGTGAAAGCTCGCCAGTCGACGTGGAACAGCTTCGCCAGATGCAAGTGCACTTTAGTGAACTGGCAAAACAGGTTTCCGATGCAACGGTAAACGTGCAGGTTGGAAATAGCCAGGGAAGTGGTGTCATCGTAACACGTGACGGTTACGTAATGACCGCAGCTCACGTCATTGGCGGTGCTAACCTGGACGCCACGATCGTCCTTAACGACGGAACTTCGCTTGAAGCAAAAACGCTTGGCCTTAATCGAGGTATTGATTCGGGCTTGTTAAAAATCACCGAAAAACGCAAATACCCATACCTCTCTCCGGGTGAATCGGGAACGCTCAAGACGGGACAATGGGTCATGGCGATCGGTCACCCCGGTGGATTAGACGAAGATCGGGGCCTTGTTTACCGTATCGGAAGAATTCTGAACAACGCCGATGATTTTATCTCAACCGATTGCAGTCTCGTCGGCGGTGATTCCGGCGGGCCTTTGGTCGATATGGACGGCAACGTTATCGGTATTCATAGTCGCATTGGACCGAGCCTAAGCAACAACATTCACGTTCCCGTCGATGTTTTCAGTTCGGACTGGGACGAACTGGTCAATGGACGGGACTGGGGTCGCGGCATCGGTGGTGAGAATCCGGCCAATGAACCGTGGATTGGTTTATCGTTCGAAGGCAGCACTATGAAAATCGAAGCAATCTCGGAAAACGGACCCGCAGCAAAGGCCGGTCTCGAAATTGGTGATACGATTCTCAAGTTCGATGAAATTCGTGCATCGAGCCAGCGGCGCTTTGGATCCTTTATGCGTGATCGGGAGCCAGGGGATGTTGTTAAAATCAAAATCCAGCGTGGCGAAGCTGAACTTGAATTTGAACTGACCATTGGTTCGCGGGCCGACAGTCGGTAGTTTCGATTTTTTCCAGCCTCGGCCTTCGGCTTTCTCCTGTATCAACCAACCAAAATCAAGTAATCATGAAATACCATAATGACAATACCGATAAGTTTGTAAGTGCCGGTTTGCGACTCTTGCTGGCCGCGATCCTTGTCGGTTGGTTTGCCTGTTGTACCTCACCTTTTGGTGCAATAACGATTCATGCACAGGAATCGCCCGAGAAGGAAAAGCAACAAGAGGAAACGAAACCCCTTCCGGATGACCAAATAACAGACGAAGCTGCTGCCGCAAAGGCCAAAGAAGAAGCAATCGCCAAGGAAGCGGCCGCAGCAGCAGCAACCGAGAGGGAAACCGGAGATGCGGACGCTCAGTCATCCACACGTCGTCGACGGCCCGATATCGCAAAGTCCAGCGATCACTTTCTTGCCGTGTTTAATCCGATTGTTGATCCAACCCGTTTAGCGACGGTCGAAATCAAATCGGGTACCAAAACAATAGCGATTGGTGCGATCGTCGATGCCGGCGGACTTGTTCTGACCAAACAAAGTGAACTGAAAAGCCCGTTGACATGTGTCCTGCACAATGGAAAGACTGTTTCGGCAACCGTTTTTGGGGTTCATCCTGGAACCGATTTGGCCTTGTTGCAATTGTCAGGCGAAGACGTCGGACAATTACCCGTTGTTCAATGGTCGCCGGCCACATCGCTGGATATTGGCTGTTGGCTGGCCAGCGTCAAAGGCAAGGATGATCCTGTTGTTATCGGAGTGGTTGGAGTCAAGGAACGATTGATCCGGCCCAAGTCGGGATTCATGGGAGTCAACCTGGGATTGAACGAATCAAAAGTAATTGTGACTTCCGTGAATGACGACACACCCGCGCAACGGGCTGGCGTGAATGTCGGCGACGCGATCGTTGCAGTCAATGGCGAAGAAGTAGCCGACATTCAGTCGCTCCAGAAAAAAGTGCAGAGCTTTGCCCCCGGCGATGAAATCACACTCAAGATTCTGCGGAATGACAAGGAGATTGTGCTGGAACTGGTACTGGGAGACGCGGAAGACCTGAATCCAATGTTTGAACGAAGCAATCAACAAAATACGATGGGCGGCAACGAATTGAGCAAACGCCGCCAGGATTTCCCGCTGGCAATTCAGCACGACGGTTTTCTCAAACCATCCGATTGCGGTGGACCGGTGGTCGATATTGATGGGCAGGTGGTTGGAATCAACATCGCCCGTCAAGGGCGTGTCGCAAGTTTGATGTTGCCAACATCCGTTGTCCTTCCGGTGTTGAACGAACTCAAGTCCGGCCAAAAAGCACCGGCACTGGTCAACAAGGACCGAATTGACGAAATCAACAGGTCACTGCAGGGATTGCGCACGACAGTCAATCTTTCTCCGGTCGGCAGCGAGTCGAGCCTGAGTGAACTTGAAAAACTTCAAGTTGACGAGAAACAGGCGCGATCCCGGCTCGACCAGGCACTTGACGATCTGGACAAGGCGCGCGAAGCCCGACTGCGTGCCGAGATTGCCCTGCAAACGGCTGCCGAAAAATCCGAAAACGCCAGCAAGGAAATCGAACGTCTGGAACGAGAACTTCAACAGCTCGTTTCCGGTGCGAAATAGTTTTCGTCGCACCAATGCCCGCAGGGGAGTCTGCCACCGAAAATCGAAATGAAAACTAAAAGTCTTCGATCGGTTGCGATGACTCGTTGTTGCGCGATGATTCCAGCCACGAAGTCAACAGGATCTGGGCGGCGATCTTGTCGAGGCGGGCCTTGCGTTTCTTTGATGTCAGTCCGGCACCCTGAAGCATTTCTTCAGCTATGGCACTCGTATAACGTTCATCATAAAAGGCTACCGGCAAACCGGTTAGCTGCTGCAGATGAGCACCGAACTTTCTTGCCTCGATCGATTTTTGACTTTCCAGGCCGCTCGTGTAAACAGGCAGTCCGACCACGAATCCAACGACCTCTTCCTGGTCGGCGAGTTGCACAAAAAACCGGTCGTCCAGTTGCTGGTTTCGCCTGTTGTAATTCTCAAGCGGACTGGCAATTTGTTGACCCATGTCAGTAATCGCAACGCCGATTCGTACCGTCCCGTAATCGACTCCGGCGACACGCCCCTGATGCGGAATCTCTCCGTTGGTACTTTGGTCCGCCAAGGTCATTTCTCGCGGTTGTTGTCGGAACTGCTTTCGATTTTCGAAGGTATCGGATTGAGTTGTTCAGCCGATTGCAGGTAACCGTACTTCAGGAAATTCACGGTCGATTTTTGGACCGTTGCATCATTCATCATTGTGCTGTGCCAGTAATTTCCGCTCATGAAGTCCGTGGCACCTGCCAGCCGTGTTTCCTCAACTCCGACGACCAGGTCGTTATCGCCAGGGATCACCGGATTGGAAATTCCACCATCGACACCCGTTGCACCGGCTATAATTGCGAATTCAAAATCAGGTGTTGCCAGCTCGGCGGAAAGCTCTTCGAATTTCGCGCTCATCTGCTGACCGGAATTACCCGTCGCGGCGACGAAAATGAGATTGCGTTTCAACCACACGGCCAACGCTGAGCCATGGTTGGGTGGTCCCAACATAACCATTCGCCGAAATCCTCGATCGTGATCGTACTTGCCAAGATAATAGCGGACGATGATGTTGCCCATACTGTGGCCGACGAAGTCAATCTCGTCTACCTCGGGCAAGTGACGGATCACGCTGTCGAGCGCAGCAGCGTGCTCTTCGACCCCGCCACGTCCGCTGGCATAACTCATGTTGATCACTTGCAATCCTTCATTGCCAATGTAATCGCTTATTGGCTGCATGGCGGTTCGCGTTCGCGAAAGTCCATGCAGAACAATGACAACTCGTCCGTCAACAGGCTGCAAATTCCGTTCGGCGGCGAAGCGTTTCAGTTCCAGTTCGCAACCTGCCATGTTTCCCCATGCGAGGCGGGCATCGGACGGATCGAGCAGGCGGCAATGGCCAGTCTGGGAATTGCGCTGGATTCGGTAACCATGTAAATGAACCATGTCGGTCCAGAACTGCTTGCCCCCCATCGTGGTCATCGCGAGGTTCAAATAGATCTTTGGTTCGGATTGGCTGTCGTCAGGATTCACTTCTTGTCCGTGCAGCATAAATGTTTGTTGCGGAACCGCGACCCACAATAGCGCGCCGAGGATCAGTTGTGGAAAGAGGGACACATTCATAACGTCAACTCTCAAAGGTACTCTTTCAGGCCGCGCATCTCAAGTTCCTCGACGATGCGGCGAATTGCCGATTCGTTGTTCCCGTCGGCAACCAGTGTCGCATCCTCTGTGTGAACAACAATGCAATCGTTGATACCGAGCGTGACTACCAGATGATCACTGGAACTGTGAACGATACAATTGTGCGATTCCAGAAGCATGGTTTTCCCAGTGGAAGTATTGCCCTGGGCATCGACACCGGCAAGCCGCGGTATTGCCGTCCAGTTGCCAACATCGTCCCAATCAAACGGAGCCTTGATCACGCAAACATTTTGATAATGTTCCATAACAGCATAATCAATCGATTTTCCCTTGATCGCCGAAAAGGAGTCCTGAAAAACTTCTTCAAAGGAATCCGTATCGACTGAATCGACAATTCGCCAAACATGTTCCATCATCGTCGGTTCGAAATTCCGGAGCGCCTCCAGAATCGTTTGGCAGCGCCACATGAAAATCCCGGCGTTCCAAAAGAAATCCCCTGAATCAACGAATTGCCGAGCAGTCGTTTCATCGGGTTTTTCCCGAAACCGGGAGACCTGCCATGCCGATTCACCAACCTCCGTGCCGCGCTCAATGTACCCGAATACCTGGGCGGGATAGGTCGGCTGGATCCCAAACGTGATGATGCGAGTGGGATCGTCGTTGAGTAATTGCTGGCCCGTTCGGACCGCTTGATGAAACAAGTCAACGCGCTGGATCACATGATCGGCAGGCGTGACGAGCATCGTCGCATCGGGATCGTGTCTTGCGATCAACCCGGCGGCAAGTGCAATGCAGGGTGCAGTGTCCCGCTTGTACGGCTCACCAATGATTGCCGACGTGGGAAGTGCCGGAAGTTGTTGTCGTGTTGCCTCGACCAGCAATGCGTTGGTAAGTACCGAAATGTTTTCCGGCGCGATGAGTCCGCTCAAACGCCCCACGGAAGCTTGTAACATCGACGTTTCGCCAAACAATTGCAGGAGTTGTTTGGGACGTGCGCGCCGGCTGGCCGGCCAGAACCGCGTTCCCGAGCCGCCCGCCATAATGGTTGCATACAACATTTCAGATTGAATCAGCTACTTCAGAAAAACGGGCTTTGTAATTGGCAAACTGCCAGACACTCGCTGTGATAACAAGCGTGAATCCGCAAGCAGGGCCGGCGCGATCTCGATGGCAATTGAATCGGGGACGTCTGCATTAATGGCTTTTAAAGCGCGTCTCGCCTGCTGAATCATCGCTTGTTGGGCTGTCCAAACGGTAGACGAAGATTCCGACGGCGCGTTTTTGACAGGCGAAAACGCATCGGACGGATCGACTTCTACTACGATCGAATGCTTTGCCAGCGGGAGCAAATCGAATATGAACCGTTCGAATTTGACGGCATTCGCAACGGCGGGTTCAACCAATCGGCCCTGCCCGTCAATGTGCGGTACTTTTTTGTGTGCGACGTGAAAGGGGAGGGCATTCGCCTGACCGGTGACCCGGATAAGGAAATCAATATCGAATACGTGCACCGCAATACTCCCGGCCCACAATCGCAACGAACCATCCTCGTTGGTTGCTCGGGCGACCTCTTCCGGCAAATCGCTGTATTCGATGACATGAATCTTGCCGTCAATGCAGACAAGGTTGCCGACTTTTTGGAGCGGGCCCGTTTTCGGGATAGCCTGGGAACTCATCTCCGACTGCGCGAGAATGTGATAACCCAACATGGCGGCATCGCATAGTTGCGAAAGGGGATTGTCGACCTGACCATAAAAAATGTATTTGATTCCACGATCTGCCAAATCGGAAAGACAGCCGCTGCCGTGAAAGGCCGCCAACATCCCTCCATGTCCGTCCGGACTGAGAAACAGCTCTCCCTTGTCAGCCAGCAGAACTTTACCAGTTTTCGCATCAACCGCCGGCATCGTCCCCTGGCAAAAGATCGCTCGTTCTGAACGAGGGTATCCAAACCAGTTGTGTTCGCTCAAAAATGCTTCAGTTTCGGCATGTGTGGTCGGGCTGGTCATGATGCAAACGGGAATCGTTTTGCCGAAACGGGCATTCAGTGCAATCAGCTTGTCGATATGAATTTGAAAAAGTGTTCGCTGCGAAACTGGACCAACAGGCAACATTCCTTTTGGACTTTCAAATCCAAGGCGCGTTCCCTGTCCGCCAGCGACCAGCACCAGGGCAACAGTCCCTGCCGCCAGCGCTGCTTCACCCCCTTCGATTGCCGCAGCAGGTGAGATACGACTTGCTGAATCGTCATTCAATCGAAATGCCGACGGTGGCTCGGCCCGTTTCGCCAATTCATCCCATAACCGGGGCTCGCCGAACGACGCGTGAAACCGTGCAATCTCGGCGAAATCGATTTGCGAAATCTGCCTTAAAAAATCGCCGCGGCGTTGCGCATCGAGTTCGTTGACGAAAGCCAACAAGTGCTCCTGCCGGTGTTTGTGAAGTATTAATTCGATGTCCGGACTCATTGTCAAATCGGTTTAACAGGCGGGTATAAATCAGCAGTGAAAATTCAATCGATGAGACGATTCGTCAACGATCAGGCTGCGGCACTGGAGGCGGTTTCGCTAACGCCGGATATGGCCACGATCTCAACGATTGCGGACTCAGGGACGTCGTTGGTGTTTTTGCCAGGCCATGACACTTCGGCGGCGATGCCATTGGGACGAATCTGTGTCACACGAACTTCGGTCGCCGCTCCGTCAACAATCCGGCAAAATACTTCAGGCGTTCCAGGCAGGAATGGCCAAACGGGTAGCTGGATTGTAGCTGTACGGCTGCCGGGCTCAATGTGACAACGAACATTGGCAACCAGTGTCTGCTGGCCATCTTCGTTTGTCCAGCGAGTCACGTTGTGAGTCAAATTCGAGTCGGCAGTAAATTCGCGCTGCACGGATTCCCACAAGGCCGAACCTTCCTCCTCGACGTCGTTGGACTGCGACTCATCGTTCGCAATCGCTGAGGGCCCGGAACTATTAACGGCCAATGAGACCGGATTCGCCGCCAGGCCGGAAACAATTTTTGCGTTGAGTTCGTTTTCTACGCCCAGTGTACCGGGCACCAATCGCCAACGCATAAACTCGAAAGTTGCGCTGCCTACGGTCGCGAGCAGAATTGGCAAGGCGACGGCCAGTGCGATTGGAACGCTCACCGACCAGGACATCAAGGCGATCGCCATTACACCGGAACAAACGTTCGGAATCCATCGCGCGATTTTTTGCAAATTGCACGATTCACGCACGACAAAACAGGCGACCAGCCAACTGGCCAGAATGAGAATGACCTGGGAACCGTTATTCAAACCCGCATCGCCAACGACCGACGATCGAACGATCAGCATAACCATGGCGATCAACGCCCCCAACAAAAACACCGCCGCGCTGACAAACGTGGCAGGCGACCATTGCCGCAGCCTGCCGGCAATCGACTTAATGAGGTCGCGCATGGTTAGTACAATCTCCGGCAGTTTGACGAGGGGAACTCTGCTCCATCGCAGCATGATAAAACAAACACCAATCCCCTCCAACGCCAATCTCGACCCGGCCAGCAAACAATAGAAAATGGAGCACTTGGACGCATTCACGATCGGTGTCCCAGTGCCAGGAAGTTCCGGCAGGCCCACGTGGCCGTTCACGCCGTGCACGTGAGGGGATACAAAACCACGCTCGACTGAGGCCGCAGGCTATCACCTGCCGCCGCTCTGCGGCTCGATCCGGCGACTCCATTTAACGGAACTTTAACGGTGTTCCATAAAATTCATTTTGGCAGACGTCGACACTGCTGGACGAGCCAGCAGTGGCACCAGCGCACCCACCAATCGTGGGTAAGTCCAGTTGTACAATTAAAAAGTTCGATCGTCGGATTTACGGCGATCAGGCCGAAGCCAGGGCGCCGATGTGTTCGTTGAGCTTGGCAGCGGCGTCGGTTTTTTCCCAGGTGAAGTCCGGATCGTTGCGGCCAAAGTGACCACCGGCGGCAGTCTTGCGAAATATTGGGCGTCGCAATTTCAGGTAATCGATAATTCCGGCAGGTGTCAATGGAAATATTTCGCGAACGGCATCACAAATCAAGGCGTCATCGACCGTTCCGGTTCCCTGAGTATCGACCAGAATGCTCACGGGATCGGAAACACCAATCGCATACGCAAGCTGCACTTCGCAACGGGTCGCCAGACCGGCGGCAACGATATTTTTTGCGACATAACGGGCCATATACGCCGCGCTGCGGTCGACTTTGGTTGAGTCCTTGCCACTAAAAGCACCTCCACCGTGACGACCCCAACCGCCGTACGTATCGACGATGATCTTGCGCCCGGTGAGCCCGCAGTCTCCATGCGGTCCGCCGATCACGAACTTGCCTGTCGGATTGATATGGTACGTAGGTTCGCGGGTCATCAACTCAGGTGGCATCAGTGGCTTGATAACCTTGTTAATTACGAAGTCCCTGATGGTTTCGTTGGAAACGGACTCGTTATGTTGAGTCGACACAACCACGGTATCGATTCGAACAGGCTTGAAGCCATCGTATTCGACTGTCACCTGGCTTTTTGAATCAGGGCGCAACCAGTCAACTTCCTTGCTGAAGCGGGCCTTGTTCAATCGATCGAGGATTTTGTGGGAAAGGGAAATCGGCAACGGCATTAGCTCTTCTGTGTCATCGCAGGCAAAGCCGAACATCAATCCCTGGTCGCCGGCACCAACACTTTTGCCGGATGCAGCGTCTTCGTTGACTCCCTGGGCAATGTCGGGACTTTGTTGATCAAGTCGAACGATGACTTCGCATGTGTCACAACCAATTCCGGTAGCAGCGTCGGTGTAGCCGACTTCCCGAATGATCTTGCGAACCAGTTCTTCGATATTCACTTTTGCCTTTGAAGTGATCTCACCAGCGATAACGGCCAACTCGGTCGTGACCAGGGTTTCGCAAGCGACACGGCTGGCTGGATCCTGTGCGAGCATCGCATCGAGAATCCCGTCCGAGATTTGATCGGCCAGTTTGTCGGGGTGCCCCATGCTGACCGATTCGCTGGTAAACAGATATTTTCTTGCACTCACTAAAATACTCCCGCCGTTTGCAATAACGAATTAGGGTTAGTTGATCGCCGATTCTGTCATTGCCCCGGTCAATCGGGTCGACGTTTTGGATAGCGGCGAAATGGATACGAAGTGGACGATTACGGTAAAGGCGAATCCGCCGGTCCCTGCAGAGAGGGTGCTGCGAAAGTCTCCCTTGAGACAGCCCGCCATTGTACCAGGACAACGGTCAAATGCTCAACCGCCTGATTGATTTATATCCCCGATGTTTTCGGCCAGACGTTCAATGGAAATCATCCGACCAGTAGCGGGATTTCAGGCGGCCCTGTTTCCCGGGAAGTGCTTTTGCCTGGCGAGCTCGGGCCCCATGGTCGCCAGTAATTGGACCGTACGCTGGGTCGCACCCGTTCCGGCGGCAACAAATCGAGTTGCCCGTACACCCAATTCGTTTCGCCAGCGCGGGTCATTCAGGCATTTCCTGACGAATTCCAGCAAGGCCGTTTCGTTATCCAGCACGCAGCAGGCAGCGGCTTCTTGCATGTCGGCAACGATTTTGGAAAAGTTCCATGTGTTGGGGCCAAAGCAAACGGCATTGCCGGCCGACGCAGGCTCCAACATGTTTTGGCCGCCCCGATTCCCGAAGCTTCCACCGACAAAAGCGATTTCGGCCAACGACCAGCAGTGCCCAAGCTCGCCGATTGTGTCGACAAGCAAAATCGGAGCTGCATCACCCGGTTGTATTGTCAGTGATTCACTCCCTGTGATGGCGACTGAACGGCGCGCTACGGTCAAACCCATTGTTTCCAATTGACGGGCTATCGCAACGGCGCGGTGCGGGTGACGGGGAACGATCGCCAACCGAAGCTGCGGAAATTCCTGTCGAAGTTCGTTCCAGACGGTGGCAATCATTTGCTCTTCTGGTTCTTGCGTACTGCCGGCAACCAACAACACATCATCCGTTCGCAACGCAATGAATTCTCCAAGGTCTTTTCGTCGTAAATCACGATCTGCCTGAACAGTCGCGGCTTGTGATTTCGCATTGTCGTATTTTATGGAACCAGCGACATGCACTCGCGCAGGATCAGCACCGAGCGCAATAAAGCGCCGGGCATAATCATCATCTTGCGTTATCACTAAAGCCAATTGTGAAAATACCGGTCGAACAACAAAGGGCAGACGTTGGTATCCTCCGAAACTTTTTTCGCTCAGTCGCCCGTTGATAACGGCAACCGGTACTTCTTGCCGGCAGGCCGCTTCGATCAGGTTCGGCCAGATTTCCAGTTCGGTCAGTACAATCATGCACGGATTGATCCGCCGCATGGCTTTGTTCATTGCCCAGCTAAAGTCGATCGGGAAATAAAAGCAGACGACGTCCGGATGCTTTTTCTGCGCCAACTCCATTCCCGTCGCTGTGGTTGTGGAAATAACGAATTGCCATTCGGGTCGCAAATGACCAAGTTGCCGGATAATGGCCTCAAGCTGGTTGACTTCTCCAACACTGACTGCGTGCAACCAGACGATGGGGCCTTCGCCACTGGATCGGGGAACCAGACCAAAGACCCTTTGCCAGGGGTTCCCGAATGACCGGCCTGCAGAAATGCGTCGCCAGACAATGAACGGAGCCATGACCATGTACGCGGTCAGGTAAATCAGGTTAAGGCTCCAGCGCTTCACGCCATGATTCCTTTCAGGGCACTGTCCAGTGATTTCGTCGGATCAGGTATCAATTGGTTTGTTGAGATGGCACTGTTTGTATTTTTTGCCGCTGCCACAGGGACATGGATCGTTGCGACCAACCCTGCCGCGCCGATTACGAATCGGTTGCGATACCTGTTTTTCAGCACCGGCTGAGGCATCAATGGCCGCTTGTTGCTGGCGAACGGTTTCGCTTGGTGTGTACTGCTGATGCTGTGCCTGCGTGTTGGTTCGAACAAATGTATCGCTGACAAAACCGGGATTGAGGTGTTCAATCCGGTAGATCAAATCGGTCACCCGTTCGCCGATTGATCGCCAAAGGCCTTCGAACAAACGCATCCCTTCCCGTTTGTATTCGACTTTGGGATCGAGCTGTGCCATCCCGCGTTGACCGACGGCGGAACGCAGGTAATCCATGGCCAGTAAGTGATCTTTCCATGCATTGTCAACCACATCCAGCAAAACCATTCGCTCCATCCGGCGCATTTCGGGATGAAAGTAATCGGCAACAATCGAGACCAGTCGTTGTTCCAGTTTCTCGCGGTCAAGTTGCCGAATCGCTTTCTCTGACAATTCGTGCGCCATTGTCTGTCGGAACCAATGGGCGAGGGGCTCGAATTTTGGCGATGACGCATTCAAGGGGATATCGCCACTGGCAGCAATCTCATCAATTTGATTTCGAAGCTCGGTCATCACTTCGGCGCCCTGACTTTGCCATTGCCGGCTGTGGGTTAGCAGGGTTTCGCGAATCTCCTCGCCCTGTTTGTTTCGCAAATCGTCCAGCGAAACCTGACTCTTGAAGCGAGTAGCGGCCCAGTCGACCAGCGGTTCGCGATCGAGTCGTCGCGATTGACCATCCGCGACTGAATACTGGTACATGCCGGCCATGATCGGATACTCGGCTTCCTTCGCGTCGTATTGGGCCATTGCTTTTTCCACGACCACTTCCTTGATCGAGCCGACTTCCTTGTTGACAAACGATTGCGGGTCGATGTCGACGCCAAATTTTGCCTTGACCCAGCGCGCGGTCGTTGCCAGATTGAAATTCTCCTCCAGCATCACCGCACCTTCGCTCAAGTCGACGTTGCGAATCGCTTCGCGCGCCCTTTCGATCAAGTGCGTATCAAGTCGATCGCGGCCGATCTTTTTCAGGTCCCGGTCACGAATGTTCAAATCCCAACGTGCGTTAAGGAACGTCACCAGTGCGTCCCAGTTCCAGTCGATACTTGTGTCGCCATCGGCATCGCCGCCGATGGGCAGATTTTCCTCGATAGCACTTAGCACTGCGCCTTCGGCAGCCCGTTCCGCCTCATCCCGGGCAACTTCGGAAGCGGTTTGATAGTCGGTATTTTTGAAACTTCGTGCATCGAATTGTGTTGACAATCTGGAGCCAGCCCAGGCGGCAAATGAACTGGGACCGAAATCGGTCGATGCGTACGTTTCAAGGTTGTGATCGACTTCCTTTCGAATCATGTCCAGCACGACGCCACGGCAGCTTGCTCCATCAAGAATTCGTTGTCGGAATCCATAAATGCGCTTGCGCTGTTCATCCATGACTTCGTCGTATTCGAGCAGGCTCTTGCGAATCTCGAAGTTATATTCTTCCCGTTTCTTTTGAGCGCTGTCGATGCGGCGTGAGACCATGGTGCTCTCGATTGGCACATCGTCCTTGAAACCGCCCATTTCCAGCATCCGCTTTACGAATGGGCCGGCAAAAATCCGCATCAGATCGTCGTCGAGGCTCAAGAAGAACCGGCTGCTTCCCGGGTCCCCCTGTCGACCGCAACGTCCGCGAAGTTGCAAGTCAATTCGGCGGGCATCGTGTCGTTCGGAACCGATCACATGCAGGCCGCCCAGTGCCTTGATCTCGCTGCCCATTTCCTTCATTTTGTGGTCGATTTCGATCTTTTCGACCAACGCGTGCCATTCGTCGCGCGGAACGTCCAGTCGCGTTTCGTATTTGTCCTGCAACTGCGACCAGGCCATCGTGTCGGGGTTGCCTCCCAGAATAATGTCAGTACCTCGACCGGCCATGTTGGTAGCAATGGTGACCGCGCTCTTGCGACCCGCCTGGGCCACGATTTCCGCTTCCCGTTTGTGATTCTTGGCATTGAGTACTTCGTGTTTGATACCACGTCGCTCCAGCATGTGCGACAGCATTTCACTTTTCTCAATCGAAACCGTTCCCACAAGTATTGGTCGGCCGGCGTACTGGATTTTGGTTACCTTGTCGCTGCTTATCTTTGTTTCCTGACCGTTTTCGTGATCGGTCATGATGAGGCCGGAATCGCTGTTCCTCTTGATTTTTCCCAAATGAACGTTGCCGTTCTTTTCGGTCACCATATCCCAACGATGATAGGCCTCGACTTCATCGGCGACGGCGTCCCATTTGAATTTCTCGGTGCTGTAGATAATGTCCGGATGTTCCGTTCGCTTCATCGGGCGGTTGGTCGGGATGGCGATTACGTCGAGCTTGTAGATCTTCCAGAACTCGGTCGCTTCGGTAAGTGCCGTACCGGTCATGCCGGAGATTTTTTCGTACAGTTTGAAATAGTTTTGCAAGGTAATCGTGGCGAGCGTCTGCGTCTCTTCCTTGATTTTGACCCCTTCCTTGGCTTCAACGGCCTGGTGCAACCCGTCGCTCCATTGGCGACCATCCATCAGTCGTCCCGTGAACTCGTCCACGATAATGACTTTCCCATCCTTGACGACGTAATTCACGTCTGCGATGAAAACGTTGTGGGCCTTGAGTGCGTTATCAATCAGGTGCGGCCAGTCCATATTGCCCGCAGTGTAGAAACTCTCCACTCCTGCCAGTTTTTCGGCTTCCCTGACTCCTTCATCCGTCAACGTTGCGTTTCGATCTTTTTCGTTTACCTCGTAGTGAACGCCTTTGATAAGGCGCCGCGCGATCCGGTCCGCTTCGGCGTACTTGCGCAAGTCCTGATGGGCCGGACCAGAGATGATCAAGGGTGTTCGGGCCTCGTCGATCAGGATGTTGTCGACTTCGTCGATGATCGCGTAGTAAAGTTTGCCTTGCGACTGCTGATAATGTTTCTCGTAACGGTCGTCACCGCGCGAAGCCGGTCTCATGTTGTCGCGCAGGTAATCAAATCCAAATTCGTTGTTCGTTCCGTAAGTGATGTTGCAGTCGTATGCTTTTTGTTTTCTTCCAACCGTTTGATCGGATTGAATCGCGTCCACGGTCAGTCCAAGCCCCAAATAAATGGGGGCCATCCATTCCATGTCACGGCGAGCCAGATAGTCGTTGACCGTGATCACGTGAACGCCGCGACCTGGCAAGGCATTCAGATACGCGGGCAGGGTCGCTACCAGCGTTTTGCCTTCGCCCGTAACCATCTCGGCCACAGCGCCATTGTGTAGCACCATGCCACCAACCATTTGCACGTCGTAATGACGCAGGCCAAGAAATCGCTTGCTCGATTCCCGTACCGCCGCAAATGCCTCGATCAGCAAATCGTCAAGTGATTCACCCGCTTCCAGCCTGGATCGGAACAGTACCGTCTGGTTTTTTAATTCCTCGTCCGATATGGCTTCGTATCGCGACTCGAGCGAACTGATGGCGTCAACTTTCGATTGCATCCGTTTGACGAATCGGGCGTTGGCCGAACCGAATACGGATGTCACCCCCCGTTCAAACAGGCGCAGGATTCCCCCAAAAAACAGGGTGACAAATTCCCAAATTCTTTCCAACACAACCATTTATTCACCAACAATTCGGTTCAGCCAGTCTGGAAAGCAGCGATCGGCACCCAACCATGAATCGTTGGCACCTGACAAAACTTCCGCAGACGAAATCGGCCGCTATTAACAGATTCTTTGCAAACGTGATTATTTCGGTTCAATCGCTGCAACCTGGGCAGCATAAACAGGGTCGCTCGGTTCGACTTTCAAAGGCACCTTGCGTCAGGCGAAAAATGCGCGCAAATTACTTTCAGGAAACAATTTATAGTCGCCCGCACTGTGGGTCAACGCAGATTCAATGCCACCCTATTCGACCGATTAAGGTGGATTTTTTCACCATCGGGGTCGAAGCGAGGGCAGTATTTGATTTGTTTCCAAACTCACCCCATCCTGCCAGGTTTCCTGGTGGGAACTCAAGCCCGCTCCATTTGAGGCAATTCATGTGCCATTAGATCATGCGCCGGGGGCAATGGCCCTTTGATAAGACAACAGTTTGAAGAATGTTTTGCCCTGTTCAGCGGCAATAATTCACTCTCCAATTCATCGAATCAACAACAAACCGAATGACCAATCCGATCCCCAAGAAAACACCTCGATCGAAAGATATACAAGGTGAGTTGATCGTCCTCGGCTGCGGAACGTCAGTCGGGGTGCCGACAATCGGATGTTCATGTTCGGTTTGTACCAGTGACGATCCAAGAAACAACCGGACTCGTTGCAGCGTCGTCCTGGGTTTGCCCGACGGAAACTTGCTGATCGATACGTCGCCCGATTTGCGATTGCAGCTCATACGCGAAGGGTTGGGTATCGTTCACGCGGTGGCTTTTACACACGAACATTCCGACCATGTCATGGGGTTCGACGATCTTCGTCTAATGCAGTTTTATCTGGGTGGCCCCGTCCCTGTCTGGTGCAATCAAATTGTGCGACAGCGCTTGATGACAGCATTTGACTATGCGTTTTCCGAAAACGAAGTGACTCACCTGGGTGCCGTCCCGTCGGTCAAATTGCATGACATTGACGGACCGTTTCAAGCCTGCGGTGCAACCGTCGTTCCGATCCCGCTGGAGCATGGTCCCCGCTTCAATGTATTGGGGTATCGCGTCGGCAACGTTGCTTACTGCACGGATGTCAAATCAATTCCCGAGTCCAGCAAGCTATTGCTCCAGGGGCTGGACTCGTTAATCCTCAGCGCGTTGCGACCTGAACCGCACCCGACGCACATGAATATCGAAGAAGCGATCAATGCGGCGCGAGAGCTTGGCGCGCGACAAACCTGGTTTACCCATTGTTCATGTCGGGTGGACTATCAGTTGGTCAACGATTCGTTGCCGCCCGGTTTTGGCGTCGCCTGGGACGGGCAGAGAATTCCCCTGACCTGATGCGTTGTATCCGTACTATCGAACGAGGCAACGGAATCGAATAATGCCACCCTGACTGACTTTGAGGGGTTCCGTAATCTCCCAGCTCAAGGTCTGGGAACCGCGGTTGTTGGGTGACGCGTTAAAGCTGCCATCAATCGAGCATTCGGTGCTGCCGTCGATATATTCCAGCCGACCCGCCAGGTTGTCCATAATCGTAACGTTGCCGATCGGTTGATCACCGACGTTATCGAATCGAATAGTGAATTCGATTTCGTCGCCAGGCAGCGCAACATCGGTCGAAGCAACTTTGACAATACGCAATTGCGGCCGATTGAATTCGGTTTTGACATGAACTGTTTCGTTCGCCGATGCGACGTCATTCACCAGCACCAATTGCAACTTGCTGTCCGCTGACTGTGCCGACACGGTATTTTCCCAGGCGTTGGCCCGGGTCATGGCGATTGCCAATCGACCCTTTTCCCGGTTGTCAAAGTGTCCGGTTTTTAACAATCGCAGATCTTCGTAGGATTTGAAGGCCGAGGAGGCACGCTTGTATTGGGTTGTGTTGTCGACCACCACGCCGCGCGTCATGTCATCGACACCACGCGCCTGTGCAGTCGATCGATTGCGAAGCGGTTGCATGTTTTGCAATGTTGTCGATGAAGCGTCGTTGTGTCGTTGTTGAGAAGTGATCATTTTTTCATTCAAGTCGCCGATCTCGGTCGTGTATTGGGTGATACCCAACAAGTCGATCTTTCGAATCGCGGAAAATCGCGGTGCGTAAATCTGGACACGGTTGCTCGAATCGAGAATATGTCGACCATCAAGTGTATCGAAGTGCCCGATCGTGTCTTCGCTATCCAGACCGTTCACTTCCCACTTGCCCTCCCGCTCGCGAATGACCGCTTGCAGGCCCCGGTCGCCACCATCGAACAAAACTTCGTCCGGCCACGGTTGCGGATTGGCGGGTTGGGGCATCACGACGTATGGAATCGATGGATTGGGAATTTGTTGAACGATGATTGGTGCGCCCTGTTGTTCAGCCGGCGAAAATGGGAGAGGGCCTTCAACGACCGCGTCGATCATCTTGTCCCCAATGGCACCGGTTGCACCTTCGTTCACTTTTTCAACAACAGGTTCCTGCCATGATGCCGGTGCAACCGCCGGATCGATCGTGAGTGAAACGTGTTGATCACCCCCCTTCGGCAATCGACTTTCAATTTCTCCTTCAATCGGATCGATTTCGTCGGACCATTGAATCAGGCTCACGTCGAACCATCGCATGGGTGGGGTGCCGAATCCAAATCCATTCAGTTCGTCCTGGTCGGGAATTCGCGAGCCAATTCGAACGATTGCCATTGGACGACCGAACTTTTCGGCAACACGAATGGGGTCCTGTCCTGGTCCGACGTCAAAAAATGCCTGATCCTTGACGGAGCGACGTTCGGGAATGGCGTTGCGCGGGTTCTCAAGGTAGACGACTCGTGTCACCAGGTTTCCATCGAGCGCTGGTTCCAGGTCTTCGATGGGGATGTGAACCGGAATTGGTACGCGCGTTTCGTTTCCTGCCGGGGGAAACAATCGTCCAAGAATCTCAACAGAAGGGTAGGCTTCCCGGCCTGGATAGCCCGGAATTCCAGTAACCTTTAATCGGTAGATGTGTCCGACCATCATTCCCGCCAAACCCTGCTGCGCCGTTGTCGATTGAAAAGCGCCTTCCGAATAGACGGAAACTTCGGCGCCGTCTGGCACGACCAGGTCAATCGGCTGAAAGTAACCGGTTCCCGTGTCCCGCATCAACGACTTGCGCCATGCGATTTCGCCTGGAGGCATCTGATAGTCGTAAAGGAAGTGCTTGTCGTTTTGCTGGGCAACGGCGATGTGACCTGTCAGAAAAAACGAAGCGACGCCAACAAGACTCAATATCAGCAGTTGCCCGCAGATCGCGACCCGGCGAAATTCTTTTCGGTTTGTCGCGGATTCAGTTGTGACGTTCATTGGCAAAACCCGATCCGTATTCGTTTTGGAGCAGAATGAAGTGCAGAATTAAAAAAACCACGCCCCTGCATTGGAGGCAGTCGGCGTGGTTTTGATTGTTTACAAAGTCCAACAGGACATCGTTCGCTGATAACCTGGAGCCTAGCGGCAGTAGTTGCAACCGGCACCACCACAGTGGCCACAGTCGCGAATATTGCCTTGAACCATATCAGCCGGTGGTTGTCCGTTAAAGTGTGGCGGATTCATTGTTTGTTCACGGACAAGAATCGTGTCGGCCGGACGTGGGTAAGTCAAACCCGGTTGTTGTTTGACGTGCACATTGACATTCGGTGTCGGTCCGGGAATTGCGTGGGCAGTGTGGTTGTGCATCGAGTACGATTGCAATCCAGCTTGTCCACCCATTGGAATGTGTGGCGGGCCTGGCAATCCGATCGAAGTACCAACACTTGGCATACCATAATTCGGTCCATTGACTCCAGAGATGAAGTTCGATGTGCCAGCCATGTGTGCCATGCCCGCAGCGCCACCTCCGTATGCAGCGGCCATTCCATCCTCGGTACCGGGAAGACTCAGGTCCTTGTTACCCATTCGGATTATGGCAAGAACACTTCCGCGACGATCGGCTTCTGTTACCGGGTCCAAACCTGGGTCGAGGCGAGTGCTGACAAGTGTATCAACACCGGCAAGCGCCAGTTCCTGGAACTCGGGATCGGGAACGTAGATGACTTTGGTTACAAAGTTACCAGCCATCACCTGATCGAAGTCTTCGTCGGTGAATTGAATCGGAACAGCCGAGTGATTCAGGTAAGCGGCGGTGCGGCGCGTCATGCGGGCCACTTCAAGTGTCGGATACAGTTCGGTTCCTTCGCGCCCGCCAATGTTCGACAAACGAAGACGATAGATACCGCCTTGACTGAAGTTTTGGCGACCAGGCACGATTAACGGAACCGAGTCATAACGGCCAATGCCGCTGACGTCCCAACTGATTTGCATGGAGTCGGGCTGGTCGAACAGCACCTGGGCCGTCGAGGTCGAGACCATTCCGTAAGGAGCGCAGTCGCCCCCCATGCCCATGCCTGGACCGGATGGAGGCATTCCAACTCCAATAACTCCTGGACCCGGGCCGCCAACGCCTGGGCCAGGTTCGGCAAGCATTTGTGCCGGTGGCAAGTTGTGACTGATTGGCAATCCTGAACGGGTTGTCGGTACTTGGCAACCGACTAGCGCCGCGACCGCCAGCAACAAAAGTCCCCTGGATAAATTCGAGTACATTGATTTCCCCCCTTGGAAGTTTCTTTGCCTGATGCCCAGGTGAGCACCAAACAGTCGCGGGCCCTGCTTAAAAACAGGTGCCATTGTTGTTTACTGTGTTTTGCCTGGCGGGCGGTTAACGTTGTGTCGCTTTGGGACGTAACCAAAGCTGCTGTTGCATTCGCTTTGGAACTGTTGTCACTAGTCGATCGAACGGTTTTGACACTTTCGATTGACGTGGACGTCCGTCGGCAGTCCTTCTAAAATCCCGCACCCGCTCGACAAATCCATTTGCCGATTGGGCACGATTTCCCGAAACGTTTGAAACCAAAGGCCAGCGGAATCCTTTCCGCATTAGCGCACGGGTCTGGTTCCTTGTCCCTGGCTGGTATCTATGTTCGGCGTGCTATAACAAGTTTCTTTGGAAAATCCCTTATAACCGGCACATGAATCGAGAATTTCTGGCGATCGTGTTAATGCTGGCATGCGGAATAGCATTGGCAGGCCTCTGGTCTAAAAGCCACGCAAACCCCTCAACTCAACAAACTTCCGGGCAAACAACGCCCCGAGTGGCCAGTCATCCCCCCCTGGAACCTTCTGCTGGCGGCAGCATCCGATTCGACGGCAATTCCAGCGACAGCATCCAGCAACTGCTGGCCGATGCGGCCGAGTCGCTGCAAAACTCGCCTGCCATTCAGGCGCGATTGAGATACCGCATTGAAATGTTCGGACAACAAATCAGTGGGCCCGGGCACTACTACCAGGCAGGGCAGGGGACTCGAAAAACAAGAATTGAATTCGAATTTGGTTTTGACGAGATTGCCGTCTTACTACACCAGTTTTGTGATGGAAATATGTTGTACACCCTGACCACGTCGGGAGAAGAATCAACTCTGGAATTCGTCGATTTGCGTCAAGTCGATGAATTGCAAGCGTCATTGCCGGACACGGATCGGGTTGCTCAATGGCTTCAAGTTGGCAGTCTTGCCGGACTAATGTCGCAACTATCCGAACATTTTGTTTTCGCGACGGCGGAGGCGGGGCTGCTGGATTCGATCCCTGTCATCAATCTCGTTGGAACCTGGCGACCCGAAGCCGTCCGCCGCTTGCTGGACGGCCAGATCCCTGAAAACACGGTTTCTGGCGAAGAAGTAAACTGGCGCCTGTTGCCCGCACATTTGCCCCATCAAGTCCGTTTGACTTTAGGTAACGACGATCGATTCCCCTATTTTCCTTACCGAATTGTCTTTGAACAGTTTGAGGAAAACGAAAGCCAACTCGTGGCGCACCCCATTGCCGTCCTTGAACTCTACGAGCTCAAGCTTGCCCCAAACATGGCGGATGACATGTTCCGCCTCCCGTCCGTCGATACCTTGCCCGTCGACGCCACGGAATTCTACAAGCATCGGGTCAAGCAATTTACCCGGTAAGTAACCTTACTTGCAAGTCGCTTACTCGCTGGAAACTCGCGCCTCGATCGAGTACGCAAGCGGCACGATTTCCAGAACGTTCCCCCGATCAAAATAGAAGTCGATCGATACGTCGTACGCTTCCGGCGCCCCTGCGCTTTCGACGACGACGAATTCAAACGACTCGCCCGGCTCGATGTACGCAGGTATCGACTTTGAACCAAAGTCGCACGACTGGCCTCAGCATGCATTGGTGCCGACCAGCCGAATCCGCGTCGCAGTCTCGTTGACCGCTGCGACAGGAATTCGGAGTGGCGTCCCCTCAACCCGATTATGCATTGACGCAGGGTCGGTAATTTTCACAAGAATCGAATTCGATACCGGATTCAGCGCCTTGTAACCAGCGACGGCCAGAAATCCGATGCCAATGATGAACAGGATATTCGAAATCCAAAGTTTCAACATATTCGATTTCATCGGACCCCCCCCCGGTTTTGATGTGTTGATACAGCCATTGTACAGCCGAAAAACGGCCAACACAATTTGATTCTGTAGTTGTCCGTGTTGCAAAAACGAATTTAACCACGAATGAACACGAATCGACACAAATGAAGGACCCTTGGCCCAATTCCCTGCGTCCAATTTGTGTCCATTGGTGTCTATTCGTGGTTTACTACTTCTCCGTCAGATTTGGTCGCCATCACTGGAATGAGCGTCGGATCGATCGTGTAACTGTAAAAGTGAACCGAGCCATCGGCCAGAGCAAAATGTGTTCCGCCCGGATGCAACGACCAGAAATGGAACAGGTGACATGGTTCATCAATTACGCCGGGCGAAAACTCGTAAGGACCTGCCGGACACGTCTCTGCGTAGTTGGCCCCGTCATTGATTTCACTGGCACCGAGAAGCATATCCGGCGAACCGCTGGCCCCTTGTCCAAGTCCTGCGTACCACCAGCCGTACCAGTTGTCGGCACTGGGGGGTCGTTCGCCGATCATCAACGTATTTGACAGGCCGTCCCGAATCTCGGCAGTACGGGTCTTCGAGTCCTTAAAAAAGATTCCGTCCTGGGTTTTGTAGTTCGTTCCGCAAACGCCGAGGTAGCTGGTCAGCGCCACCAACCGGTTGTCGTGAGTGAACTGCGCTTGTCCACTTCTCGGATCGGAGGGGCAGACGAACAAGTCGACATAAGTTTGCAAGGTCGCGTGCGGTCCGCCGACAGGATGGGTTCCTGATGCGAACTCCGCAACGGACTGTTTGTACAGGTTATCTTGTTCAACAAAAGCGAGGATTTGGCCCATCCAACCCAAACTTGGTCGTTGTGGATGATCGGGTGCATTGATTCCGCTGGGAAAGTGCCGATGTGACGATTCGTAAGCGAGCGTCGCCAGGCCAATTTGCCGGACCTTGTTACTGCATTCCAATCGAAGCGCCGACGATCGCACCGACTGCACGGCAGGCAACAGCAAACCCGCCAGGATTCCGATGATCGCCATCACGACCAGCAATTCAATAAGCGTGAAACCGTTTCGGATGCCGCATTTTCGATTCATTGGATGGCCTTCATTGATTGGATCGGGTCACCTGCATCTGTAGTGTGAAACTCAGGGTCCAAACAGCGCACGTTCACGGAGAGGCTGTGAATTTTTGGTAACCCGAAGCGTTAGCAAGGAACATTGCTCCGCCTCGCTAACGCTTCGGGTTGCGATTTCGGCACAAATCCTGATTGATTCAATAAATTCACAGCCTCGGAGTGAACGGCCACGTGGCTTTTCGCTCCGCGAAAAAGCGTTCGGGACCTGATCCGCTCCAATTACTAGACATAATTGATGTACAAAAATCGTTTCCGTCAAATCCAAAATCGCTTGCCCGATTTAAACGTGTGCTGGTCACTTCTTCCGCTTGTTGATCGACCTTTTAATTAACGCGGCAATTCCTACAAACACCACACCAATTAGTGGAAGCTTCACCCACCATGGCCAGCCCTTCGAAGGTAACTGAAGTCCCTTCGGTTCTCGAAGCCCGTAGTACGTCAAATGAAATTCGCTGGAATCATGGTGTTTTTGGTACGTAAACTCTCCATCTCGTTCTTCGATACCCTCCGACAATTCCCTGGTGAACTTCCATTTCAACTGGCCTGGAAGCCAGACGCCTTCAAATTCAACGTAATTCGACAATGTACCTTTCATTAAGTAAGTATCGGGCTTATCGGCAAACAGGTTCCATTCAAATTCAATGATTGCCCATCCTAATTCCGGAACGACCCAAAATCGACCCTTTGCAGGAAAACGAAACGAATCATTTACATTGTTCTCCACGAATTTCCATGCGTATTCCAGGCAATCAGTCTCTTCACGAGTTACTGATTTGGCGGAGAGAATCTCAAACCCTGGATCATCTAGGACTTCGGCCAACGACATCAAATTTAGGGGACCGCAAACATGGGTAGGCAACTCACTCGCTTTTTGTTTTTCTTTATTGATAACATCGCGAAGTTGAGTCTCTGAACCTGACGATTCCTTGTTGTAGACGTTCAACCAAACAAGGGAATAATTGTTGTTGTTTTTTGACCTGTCGACTCGGAACTCATAAACTTCATTTGCCCCAAAAATAACCATCGTTCCGTCGGACGTTTTTCCGCTGCTTAAGATGTTGTCGTTTAGGATGATTCGTTTGTGATCACCACCATCAATCGCGACTCCACCTTTGATTTTCTTGCCCTTTTCGCTCCAGAATCCCGGCGCCTCACTCTTGAGTCGTTCTATCAATTCGGTTTGACATGACGCGCCGGCAACTCCGGAGACTGGAAAAAAGAATGGCAACAAAACAACGGCAATTTGCAACGTTCGCATTAGTCGTACCTGTGTTGAAAATTAGCAGGTACACGCCCTGCAATCCCTCGTTATGGTTGGCACTCACACCATGTCGTGGCAGGCGAACTTTTCGGCTTGCATGTCAATGGAGATACACATCCGGTGTTTGGACATCTGTTGAGAGCGTTCATCAAGCAGTCTCCCGGTCCCCCTTCTCCTCCCCCGGGCACCCAATCAGCAACAGCAACTGATCCGGCACCGACGATTGATATTCCAATAGCGGCCAATCCCAAAACGAAAAAGAAACTTGCGAAGAACTTCTTTGCGTACAACATTTTAGTTCTTTCTTTGCGGCATGACCGCGTTGGCAATGACATCCAGTGTTAACCGATCCTGCTGAGGATGGTCGACAAAACAAACGATGCGCTGGTGAAACAAGCCCGGTTTGCGCGGGCGGACGTTTACGGTGAGTTCAACTTGTTCCGATGGATTGACCGACATTCGAGGATTCGTCAATCCGACGCAAGTACAAGACGTCTGGCTGCCAAAGAAGTCGACTTTTTCCGACGTCCCATTTCGCCACGGAATCGCCAATTCGACGGATTCATCGACAGCGAGATCGCCTGCCGTGAATCGGACCGACGGCATTGGTGCTTCACCAAGAAAGCCCGTGACGATCGGATAAGTGCGGACAAACGGAAAAGCAATCGTTCCGACAACGATCAATAACAGGCTGACCATGCCTCCGCCGATTGCCGGATTTGCGATTCTTGCACGCAAGTCATGCGACGTTTCGCGAAATCGAAACAAGGGACGTGTTCCCGAGTATCGTGCAAATGCGAATAGGCCCGCCAATACCAAGGCGCTGTTCTGCGGCAGTAGCCAGCGGGGAAGCTCGATTGAACCGAGACATCCGCAGCCTGTGATCCCCATCAGATAGCGACTGGCAGAAATAGTGAAAAACTGACCAAACAATCCGGCAAGAAGAAGCCACTTGATCGTCAGATCGCGGCCGAAAACGAGAAAGAGCGAGGAACTCAATTCAATTGCGATTGCCAGCAGAAGTATGGTTGTTGGATAACCCGTTCGCAAATCCGCAAATGAGTCGGTCAGTAACAGCCACCCTTTTAGAACTGCTGCGACCATAAGCACTGTCGCTTGAACACACACAAAATAGCGAAACCACCCCAAAGTCTTTGACTTTGGCACAGCATTTTCAGTGTGTGTGTGTGTGTGTTCATGACCGTTACCGGACGTTGATTTGAGATAATTTGAATCCTATCGCCCGGCCAATCCCGCCGTCAACTAAATTATGGTTGGCAAGCAGTAAATCCTGGAAATATACTTCCCGCTATTTTTTCGGAATTTTGGCGAAAAGGAAAAAACGGAGTAATACCATCGCCGCCATAATGGATGACAGCCAACGGCGAAGCCCGTAAACGGGCGGCATCTTGTTTCGACCGGTTACCCCATGGTAAACTACGGGGCTAATAGTTCACTACCGGCAAACTCGCTTGCCGGCTGTGTGCTTTTGCAACAAGAGCCGTTTGGCGACTTCAACGGCCCGGGTCAGGCTCGTGCAATCGGCAGTTCCCTTTCCGGCAATTTCAAAAGCGGTGCCGTGCGCGACGCTGGTGCGGACGATGGGCAATCCAAGTGTTACATTGACTGCCTTGTGCATCCCCAGCAATTTGAGGGCGATATGTCCCTGATCATGAATCATGGCAACGACCATATCAAACTCGCCACTCGCTGCTCGCCCCATCAACGTATCGCACGAATGCGGACCCGTACACTGAAAACCCAGCGCACGTCCCTGATCGATCGCAGGTTGAATAATTCGAGTTTCTTCGTCACCAAACAAGCCCCCTTCGCCGGCATGTGGATTCAGGGCGGCGACGGCAATACGAGGGGGTCTCGAAATCCCCAAATACGAAAGCAAATCAGAGGCAAAATCCTGGGCCAGCTTGATTTTCGACAATATCCCTTCGCTTGATAAATCGTCGATCGCGCTTCGCAACGATTGATGCAAGGTCGTGTGAACGACACCCAATCCAATTTCGCCGCCGACATCCTGGCCTTCAGGGATGTACAACATCATGGCGAATTCGGTGACACCGCAGCGCTGGGCAAGTAATTCCGTATGGCCTGGAAAATCGCAGCCCGCCTGATTGATGGCTGCCTTGTTGATCGGCGCAGTAACAATTCCGTCCGTGAATCCGTCGAGCGTTGCAGTGATCGCTGCGTTGATCGAATCGACGGCAGCCTTGCCGGCGACGGAGTCAATCGCACCCGGCAAAACAAACTCCACTTCTGGATCGCAGCACTCAACGCAAACTACAGCAGACGAATCGATCGCGGCCGCTTCGGCAGGATGGTCGACTTCAACAACGTCCAGTTTCAATGTCATCGCCTGTGCCGCGCGGCGCATACAAGTCACGGATCCGAAAACGACATAACGGCAATCGGCATCGTGGGCAAATCGCCTCCAGCCGCGGACAATGATCTCCGGCCCGATTCCGGCGGGGTCACCCATCGTGATGGCAAGCAATGGCTTGTGGTCTTTGGTATTGTGTGTGTTCATGGTCGAATTGTTTCGCGGCTCGCGTGGATTGCCAAGGGCCATACGAAAAACCCCTTTGCTTGTTCCCATCTTAGTTAGCCCAAACCATGCGCGCTTGCATCCAACGAGTCAGTCGAGCCCATGTTTCGATCGACGGTCAGGTTTTCGGAACGATTCAGCAGGGTCTGGTGGTGTTGATCGGGGCAGGGGAGGGGGATCGGGAATCAGACGCCCTTTATGTGGCCGAGAAAGTCGTTCAGCTAAGAATCTTCGCCGACGCCGACGGCAAGATGAACCGGTCCCTGCTCGATATCAACGGACAAGTTCTTGCGATCAGCCAGTTCACCTTGTTTGGCGATGTGCGCAAGGGGCGTCGTCCCTCGTTTATTTCCGCGGCTGATCCCGTTGCCGCCAACCGTTTGTATGAACAGGTTATTGAACACATTCGTTCAATGACTATCCATGTGGAAACGGGAAAGTTCCAGGCGAACATGCAAGTAGAACTTGTTAACGATGGCCCGGTCACGATCCTGATCGATAGCAAGAAATCCTTCTGACACAACGATTCAGTGCGCTAACGCCACTGTTCCATCGACTCCTTGGCGATCGGGATCAGTTCACCAATCCATTCGCGAGTTCCTGACGTGACGTCGTTTACACTGAGTTGTAAATCCAGCGGCTTTGCGTGGAAGTACTCCATAAACGGACCATCACTCATTACGATCACTCCAAGAAACGCCAGCTTGGCATAGGTGGAAAAGTTGGCCCAGCGATTTTGACTGAACAGCTTGAGCGCTGTCCCGAAAGACTTTTTGATTCGTATTTGTCGACCGTACAAGTCAACGGAGTAGATTTCATCGAGTATCAGGTGCGACAGAAATCCGATGACGACCGCCCATGACTTGAACAAACGAATTTCCACTTGCGGCGACAGGCAGACCATATAGGTCGCCAGTCCGGCAATCGCAGCGGCAGGAATACTGTGCCACATTCCGCGGTGTTTCGTGAATCGCTTGAAAATCGCGCCGACGCCAAATCGCATGCCAACATAAATCAGCGCAGAGGCGAACACGACCTGTTCCGTGTCCATCCCCAGTGCCTCGAATCGTGGCAACATCAACATCGGAATCAGCACCGATAGAAAACACAGTGTTTCGCGAACCGGAACGCCCGTGTCACTGTCCAGGTCCGGGAGCATACCGGCAATACTGCACAGTCCCGCCGCAATGACGCAGTGCTGGGCCGGAATGTCCCAAAGAAAAAACGCACTCACACCGTACCCGACACCGAGTACCGTGCTGGTCGTTATGTGCGTTCGAAAACCTGCCATAAAATGCCGAACTGTCGTGCGGGATCACGTGCCATGTTGGCGAAACATTACGGGATGACCGTTGGCAGTCCAAGGGCAATTGCGGCGAGATCATCCTGTTCAAGCGAGCCGGATTTCTTGCTAGCAGATGGCAGGAAAGAGGGGCGTGCCGGATGAACAACTTGACCTGTGCCTGCGTCCAATGCGCTCATATACTCCGGCCCGAACCGAAGGAGCAAAACGCATGCAAACTTATGACTTGTTAATGATCGCCGTAATGGCTGGCGCTATTCTTTTTGGATTCTGGAAAGGCTTTGCCTGGCAAGTCGCTTCGTTGGCATCGATTGTCGTCAGCTATTTTGTGGCACGGAATTTTGCCGGCGTTGTCGCTGACCGAATTGGGGGAGATCCGGCATGGAACAAATTCCTCGCCATGTTCATTCTGTTCTTTGGATGTTCGCTTGCCATCTGGATTGCTTTTGGCTTCATTCGAAAAACGATCGAACAGATGCACCTCAAAACATTCGATCGGCAAATCGGCGCTGCGCTGGGCGCGCTCAAAGGCGCATTGCTTTGCATCATCATCACATTGTTCGGCGTGTCGTTACTCGGCGAAAAAACATGCCGGTCGATCTGCACGTCACGAAGTGGCAACTATGTCGCCCAGGCACTTGCCAGACTCGACGGAATCGTTCCACCTGAAATCCGAAATTACATTTGGCCGTATGTCGATCGATTCAAAAAAGAAATGAGTAATCACCAAAACGAACTGCCGGTCGTCGAGCAACCAGGCGGCGGGAGTTTTCAGTTGCCGTTCAACCTCCCGGTGAACGTTTCGCCGGGGATGACATCGACGGGTAATGCGGAACAAGTCGGGCGGCTGGAGCCTGCGAACCCGGCAACCGGCACCCAGCAAAGCTGGACGGGGCAACTTGAGCGAATCGATTGGGGTCGCGCCGCCGGCCAGGCTCTCGAGTCGATGATCGATGGGCAAACCAGGCGGTGAATGCAAAAAATTATCGTCCCGGACCCGGTTGGAAGTCAGAAGTTAGAAGTTACTTCCGCCAATCCCACGGCGGCACCGGGTTGCCATTGTTTCGTCGTTGCGTACCATGGCCACCACCATCACGAGGAAATTGCGAACTATGCGAAATTACCGGGAAAACAACAGGACTAACCGAACATAAGAAACATTATCGGACGTTGGGGATTGATGGAAAACAGGCTGTTTGCGGAAACAGCCAGCCCTCGTCAGTCGTCCAACCCGAAAGTTCCGGCTTCGGAATCGATAGCTGGCAGGATCTCGGTAAAGACGCCCATGCGGCGGAATTTTTCGTAGCGATTGTTGAGCAGTTTTTCGGTTGATAATCCGGAAAGCTGCCGGATCGATTTCGAAAGAAACTGCTTCAAGCGTCCGGCCATCTGATGGTAGTCACGATGAGCGCCACCAACCGGCTCCGGAATAACTTCGTCGACAACACCTAGTCGCAACAAGTGACTGGAAGTGAATTTGAGGGCCGTGGCAGCTTTTTCAGCATGGGCGGCGCTTTTCCACAGAATCCCGGCGCAGCCTTCGGGGCTGATGACGGAATAATACGAGTGCTCGAGCATGGCAACGCGGTCGCCAACGCCAATACCAAGCGCGCCGCCGCTGCCACCTTCTCCGATTACAACGCAAACGATGGGTGTCGGCAATCGGGACATTTCGAACATGTTTTCGGCAATCACCAGTGCCTGGCCACGTTCCTCAGCGCCGATACCAGGATAAGCGCCGGGTGTATCGATCAGGCAAATCACCGGCAAGCGGTATTTGGCGGCCAAATGCATTTTGGCCATCGCCTTGCGATATCCTTCCGGGTGGGCACATCCGAAATTGGTTTCCGATCGTTCCTTGTAGTTGCGGCCTTTCTGGTGACCAATCACCATCACGCGACGTTCATCCAGTTTGGCAAACCCGACTCGCATCGCCCGGTCATCGCCAAAAAAACGGTCGCCATGCAACTCGACGAACTCATCGAAAACCAGCGACAGGTAATCCATGGTATAAGGCCGGTTCTTGTGACGGGCAACCTGAACGGTTTGCCACGGCGTGAGACGGGAATAAATCTCTTTCGTCAACCTGGTGAGCCTCGTTTTCATATCACGCAGCGTTTCGGCGCGCTCCGCAGAATCGCTACCAGGTTTTTCAAGTTCCTGGATTTCCGATTCGAGATCGGCAATGGGTTGTTCAAACGGCAAGTATTCCATTTTGATCCCTGAGCGCGGTTGATGGGGCGCTATGGTAATGATGTTGAAGTCGTTGTTGTCACGTTAGCCGGGTTTGTTGTTTCCAATGACCGGGTCCCTGCCTGCCCGAAACAATCGCAGGCTTTTCAATTCCTGCTGGACTTCGGAAAAACTTTGGGGACGCTTATCGGGATCCTTGTGGAGCATTTTCGCGACGAGCGTGGCAAACTCATCCGAAACATTCTTGTTGGCGGCTGACAAGCCTGGAGGTGCAGCGCGCAAGTGTTTTTGCAACAAGTCGTCCGGGTTCACCCCGGTGAACGGCGGTCGTCCGGCAAGCAGTTCAAAGGCCACACAACCAAATCCGTAAATGTCGGCACGTCCGTCCAGCACCCTGCCACGAATCTGTTCGGGCGCCATGTAACTTCGCGTTCCCTGAATCGCCTTGTTGCGACTCATAAATCCCCGACGCTGTCCCATCGGCTTTGCAATGGAAAAGTCAATCAGCTTGACCGTCCCCTGCTCGTCGACCAGAAAGTTATCAGGCTTGACGTCGCAATGAACCCAGCCACTTTCATTCAGGTATCGCAAGGCCGAAACGCACTGATCGACAACCAATGGCAGGTTGAGGGCCAGGATGAGCGGATTGTCCCGCAGCTCCTGTTTCAGGTTTTTTGCGTTGAACAATTGCATGACCAGGAACGGCAAGTCGTACCGCTCATTAAACTCGAAAATTCGTATCACATTGGGATGCTCGAACAAGGAGCCGACTTTTGCTTCATTGCGCAACTGTTCGATTTCGTCTTTTTTGTGTTTAAATGCCGCCAGCAAAACCTTGATGGCCACACGCTCGGAGTCTCCGTCGCGAATGGCGTCCCAAACGTTGCTGACTTGACCACCTCGAATCAATCGAATCAGGCGATAGCTTCCGAGATAGTCTTTTGATGACGACACAACTTTACCTTGTTTCGGCCCCCGGATCGGGGCCCTGCCTTCGAAATTAAAGTTCAGGAACGGCTGGGAATTTAGATTTCAATTCGGAATTTCCTGATAAACATCTTATCCCGAACAAGCACTCGCCGACAGGTGCAACACGACTCGTGTCCGTACCCGTTATTCGCTCACCGGTGTGTAATCAACGGAGACCAGAAACAGGCCATGTGACGGCGCTGTCGGGCCGGCACGCGATCGGTCCTGTCCGGCAATGACATCGGCGATCCACGAAGGGGATCGTTTTCCCCGCCCCACCATCACCAGCGATCCAGCAATGTTGCGCACCATGTTGTACAAAAATCCGTCGGCCTCAATTTCGATGTCGATCATCCGGAATGGCGGACGCACTTCGCATTGAATCTCAAGTCGCCGAACCGTTCGGATCGCGTCAAGCCGGGCGGATCCGGCCGCCTGAAATCCTGAAAAGTCGTGAGTCCCCATCAGAAATTCGCCGGCCTGTTGCATCAAACCCATATCGAGTCTGGTACGAACTCGCCAGCAGAAATTTCTGCGGAACAAGTCCATTTGTTTTCCGTCCTGCAAACAATACCTGTAGGTCTTCCCGGTCGCATCGCGGATCGCATGAAAGTTCGCGGGTGCTTCCTCGGCCCGCAGTACCTGAATATCAAACGGCAAGTTGGCATTGAGCGCGTTGACCAATCGTGAGCATTCAATTTTTGATTCGGTTTCCAGGCTGCAAATCTGGGCCAGCGCATGAACGCCGGAATCGGTCCGGCCGCTGGCCGTGATGCGCCGCGTTTCAGCGGTAACCGTGTACCACGCGGTTTCCAGAACCTGCTGAATGGAAATCCCGTTCAATTGCAACTGCCAGCCGGCGTAGTTGGTTCCTTCGTAGGCAATCGTCAGTTTAAGAGATCGCATCATTCAACCCGCGTTTGCGCGCGTGAAACGCAATGCTCAATAAAACGACTTGTATGCGCTGGTTCAATGAACGCCAGATTGGCCACTACCATGATGATCCCAAAAGTCATCATTCCCATAAATAACCCAATTCCCAGATGCACCGCGACGGCCATCAACAACCAGATGGGCCGTGTCAAACGGGGCCAGACCATAAACGGATACGAGCATTCCCAGGCCAATGCCGCAAGTGTAATGACATTGATCAGCAGCGGCCAATGTGACAAGAACGTCAAATCGATCGTCTGGTATTCGTGACTGGCGATCGCTCCCCAGATAGCGGTCCCGTCCCACCATGCCGGACCTTGCAATTTCCCCATTCCGGCGAACAGGTAGACGACGCACAAGTGCAGTTGAATCAGCCGGGTTGCCAAAGTCACCATGACTGAATTGGGAATTTCCCTGTTGGTGTTGGCCCCCTCCCCTTTTTGGGCCAGGAACGAATCAAGCGAATAAAGGGCACCACAGGGACTGATGGCCAGGTACAAAGCAAGGAAGCAATTGATTTGATCCAGGCCAAACATCGCACCCCCTGCACGGTGAGCATAGGAAATCGCAAACAGCACACTGAGCACGCCGCTGACGCGAGTTTTAAAACCGAATGCAAACGCCAGCATCACAGCGAGGGCGAAATAATGTGTCCCCCAAAACCATGCCGGGTGATCAATCCAGGCGAAATGCGTCCACACAAATGGTGAATGCCCGTTCACTTCGTTGGCGAATTGACTTTCAAAAATTCCGTGCAATCCCAGAAAGCTGTCCAGCTCCAGGGTCCACACGCCATGCGTGTAAAACAACATCATCCCTGTGCAAATGCGCATGACGGCCAGCGTTGCCGGACTTCGCGGCACAAACCAGAAACGGTTCCAGCCTTCCTGCCACAGGCACAGCCAGTTCCTGACGCCACTCCCCTGCCCTTCCCTCATTCGCCACCTCCGCTTGCTGCCGCGGATGGTACTGGTTCCAGCGGGGCAATGGCCTCGACCTCTGGCGTGACACGACTTCCTTCACCAAGTTCGATCGCGGCTTCGTCAGGCAGGTAGCGCGGGTCATCCAGTTTTCGCCCGCGCGCCACATCGTACAGGGACGGGATGACTCGCGTGGCCAGTCGCATTTTGATCGACACGCCGTTATGGCGCTTTAATAAATCCTGTTTGATTTGTTGCACAAGTTGGCGAAGCAGACTTTGCGCTCGCTGGTGATCCTGCATGGCGCGTTGATAATCAAATTGAACGCGATCGGCGTTGCGAACATCATCGCTGTCAACCAGTGACTTGATTTCGCTTTGAACTTCGCTTTCCCATTCCTTCAACTGTTTTTCATCAAGGGTCATCGAAGCATGCTGGAAAACAGTTTCACTCAACATAAACCAGCGATGGTAGAGCAGGCGCGGCCAGTGCTGGTCTCGATCGGGAAAATGCCCCTTGACACTGGAGCCGTCGGCCCGAAAGACCTCGTATTCGACGATGTGGCTGGGCCCCGGTTCCGGTGCGAAAAAACGGTACCCGTGATCAAGGAACAATCCGCGCGTCCACGGTGAAACGGGTTGATGTAACAGCGAGGCAATATCGCTTCGAGGATCAACCACTGCCATCGGGGCAATGATCACACATGCCAGATGCAATAACAACGCCACGCTGACCCAAAACCGTTTTGTACCCGACCAGGCAACGACTCCGGCAGCCTCGGCAGCAGGCGGAACACCACGCGAGACATCCGGAATCGGAATGGCTGAATTTGGCTTGTGACGGGCCATCGGTATCGCTTGATTGAGTTGGCAAAATGTGTGTAGCTGACGCTAAAAGTCTGTGCGACCCACACCAAAAATAAAACCCCTTTTACCGCATCGCAGCAAAAGGGGTAATTGGTTCAACAATAGTTTATAGCCGGAGTGGCCAACTAGCGGGAGGCGAGTTTGCCTTCCATTTCGAAATCAAAGTCAAGTCGCAGTGATTCACCGGCGGTCAAGCGGACAACGCGCTCTTGCGTTACATCCTTGCCATCGCGGTTTACGGTAACGGCAACCTTGTAGTCCTCCCACTTTTCGCCTTCGTTGAGTGTCGTTGTGGAAAAGTACCGCATCGAACCACTGGCACTTGTTTCAGCGCCCGCCAAAGTGACTTTGGCGCCATCGGGAACCAGCAGGGTTACCGAAGTAACCATTTGGCGCGATTCATCAAAGTCGATATCGACGGTCTTGCGTACTCCGGCTGTCAAATGAACAACCTTGGTGCGGGCAACCATGGTTCCACCTTGATTTACTTCGGCACGAACCTCGTAGGTGTATCGCTTGCCTGCTTGAAGGTTTCGCGATACGTAACTTCGAAACTCTCCGGGCGTGCGAGTTTGCTTGCCATTAACGTAAACAATCGCTTCCGCCGGAAGTCGTAAATTCAGAATCGCTGTGTCACCTTCTGCCGCCGGGTCAACTTCTGTTCCCGTGGGCCCTGGATTCGGAGTCAAATCAACTGGAGTCGATTCCGCAGGAATACCACTGTCAATTCCAGTGCCATAAGGATTGTATTCGTTTCGATTGGCCGGATCCGAAATAATTTGCGGGCTGTAATACGGAGCCGAGCCATAATTCGCGGATGATTGCCACGAGCCACCAGAACTGCCGTGACCACCCGACGAACCATAACTAACCGAGTGACCGCTACTGCCACCCGACGATGCCGAGTAATAACGATAGCCGCCGCTGGATTGACCGCCGCTGGATTGACCGCCGCTGGATGCATTGCCGGACGAGCCGTGGCTTTGATGTCGACCAAACAAGCGACCACCACTGCTTCCTCCGCTTGATCCGCCACCACTACTGGCATGACGTTGATGGATCCGGCCGATCATATTGCGAATCGGACCACCGTGGCCTCCACCAAAAAACCGGCCACCGGAACTTCCACCGGACGATCCGCCCCAGCCGCCGCCGCTGCTGCCGTTTGAACCGCCCCAGCTTCCGCCGCCACTACCCCAATCAGCGCGAGCTTCTGTCGCGCCCAATCCAACGACGCATGCCGTTGCGGCAAGCAGCCATAGGCGCTTACCCCAGTTGCTGTTTGTCATTTCCCTGAATCTCCAATTTCGTAAAACCGTTTCGCACTGTGGGTCAATTGATGGACCAAACGCAACATGGCCCTCTCTGAATAGCATAATAGAGGGCTTGCGTATTACAAGCAGTTTGCGAAATCATTAACGATTAGGCGGTTTTGGTCGAAGAAGCCGATTATTTCGATTGCGGGATTTTGATGTCAATCGTCTCCCTGAATAACGGCCGTTGAAAGAATGATTTCTGACGACTGACGATTATGGAAATGCCAGTTATTTTGAAAACGACAGCCAAACAAGTGCCCCAGGCGGCCCATTCATATTCTTCGCATCTATCCCTAATCATCCAATCGCCATAACCAGTGCCAACGATCTATCAAGTTAGCGTTGGAAAACCTGATCTCGATTGCGCCACAAAAACTATTCGTCTTTTCGTTTTTCGGGGCGGATCAAGATGTTGTCGAAGGATGTTTCGCCGGTGGCGCCGAACATTCCGATGCGAATGAGTGCTTCGCGCGTCTTTTCAGGCACATCGACAGGATGATCAAGATTTTGCCAGCCACGAGTGCCTCGAAACGGACCCATGAAACCCGTGCCTACTTCCTGTCTGGCTTCATCAAGAAATGTCAACGCAATGAGGGGCAAGTCGTCGGGGTGCGGTCCGGCAAGCACATTTTCGCACTTGATTGACGCCGACAAGGTGATTTTTGCGACGACTCGTCCATCGATGGCAAAGCCTTGCATTAAATGCGAATTCTGACCTGCCTGGCCGACAGTAAACTTGACAAAGCGTTTGCCACTGGGAGCCTTGGGGTCGTCAATCAACTCCAGCGACCGCTGATAATACCATCCTTCGACAAAACCGTTCCTGGGCAAGTCGACTTCGAAATCGCCGTTGAGAATTTTTGGATTGGCGGGATCGGGAAGTACTTTGCGCCCCTCTTCCGCAGCGCCGGTCATCGGGACGAACAAGGTTGGTTGCAAAACGCTCGCAACAAGCTTTCCGTTTTCTTTTTTGTAAAGCACCATGTTTTGTTGATGACGTTGGCCGACTGGAATCACCATCAATCCCCCTTCGGCCAATTGCTCGCTGAGCGGAATCGGAACTTCTTCGGGTGAGCAAGTTACAATGATCTTGTCGAACGGTGCACGATCGGGCCAGCCGAGAAATCCGTCTCCCACCCGAACGTGAACATTGTCGTATCCCAGTCGCTTCAACGTGTGTTCGGCCTCCTCACCCAACGGTTGCACAATTTCGATCGTGTAAACATCCTTGACGAGCGGACTAAGGACCGCGGCCTGATAGCCACTGCCAGTACCAATTTCCAGGACCCGGTCCGTTGGCTGCGGATCAATCGACTCGGTCATAAAGGCCACGATAAACGGGGACGAGATCGTTTGGTCGTGTCCGATAGGAAGGGCGGCGTCGAGATAGGCGCTGTCGCGCAGATCACGGGGGACGAACGCTTCGCGTGGCGTGTCACGCATCGACGAAAGAACACGCTCATTGGTGATGCCGGCCCCTTTCACGGCAAGGTCGACCATGGCATTTCGTTCGGTTTCTGTTTTCTTTTTTTGGGCCCCCTGCCCTTTTGCCGAATCGAACGGCGTGACGGAGACTGCCGCGACAAGCAAAACAACAATCACCGGACGTGGAGACGACAGAGTATAGCGGAATGGATTAAAGTGCATGATTGGAGATTTACTGTTTGGAACGTGCCATTGCCACCCGAGCCCGATTATATCAGGTTCCGCCGTGGCAAGGCAAAGTTTCGATTTGAAAACTGCGGATTTGGCCTGTTTCGATTCGATCGCTCATGAAAGTACTTCCTCAACAATCCGCCTGGCCATTTATGCTGCCGTTTTTTGTATTTATGATCGCCGGGATGTTCGAACCCCGTTTTGGGGACGATCGAGAGGCGCTGGCTGTTCCGCCCCCGTCAGCCGGCGGCGAAGTCACTCCGGGCGATTCGAAAAATCAACCCCCTGGCTCTCGCGCCAACGATGAGTATTTTCGGCAACAACGGGCCGACACGGCGTCTCGTTATTGTCTGATTTATTCGATCAAGGCTTTTGCCACTTGCGGCTTGTTGATCATGTTCTGGCGAAATTATGTCCAACATTTTCCGTTGAGTGTCTCCATTTGGTCGCCGCTGTTCGGTTTGATGGGAGTTGTCATCTGGATTGGAATTTGCGAGTTGCAAATCGAACGAACTCTCCTGGACCTGTTGCAGGGTGGACCATGGGTTGCGCGCAGCCAGTTTAACCCGTTCAGCGCGATCGAGGGCGACTCGCAGCGCCTTGGTTTCCTTGCCCTGCGCTTTCTGGGACTGGCGGTTATGGTTCCAATCTGCGAAGAACTTTTCTTGCGCGGTTTTCTGATGCGGTACTTCCAGTCCACGGAATGGTGGAACGTCAGCCTTGCCAGTCTCGGAATCCGCTCCTTGTTAATCGCCCCGGTCTATGGAGCGATGACTCACCCGGGCGAAGCCATTGCGGCCATCACCTGGTTTTCGCTGGTGACGCTTCTGGTATGCAAGACGGGCAAGTTTTGGGACGCCGTGGTCGCGCATGGGGTCACGAACTTGTTACTCGGCCTCTACGTTTGCACGTTTGCACAATGGCATTTGTGGTAGGCATGCCGTTGTTGTGCCGCAAGATTTTCGCCAATACCGAGCAGCAGGTACAACAGCGCTCCGGTGTGGGCGATGATCGATACGTCGTGAAACATGCCGTTGATGCAGTAGTTGGCCAGGAATACCAGCATCATCAATCCGAAAAACCGCGCGAGCCAGGGTTGCGATTGATCGAACCAGATTCGAAATCCATTTCGGGCCCCGCACAACAACAGCGCCAACAACAATGTCAATCCAGCTACTCCCGATTCGGTCAGATACGACAGGAATACATTGTGCTGCATGTATGGCAGTATCTTGCGTAATGGCATGTCGCCTGTATCCGTGTAGTGGTAGGGTTTTTTTGCGGCGGAGTACTGGCCAAATCCATGCCCGAGCACCGGCTTGTCGACAAACATCTTGAACGCGACATGAGCCAGCATCGGGCGCAGTGAAGCGGACTCCGACATGTCATCTGCTGTCACATTCTTGTCGCGCTGGAAATGGTTGAGCTTGTCAGCAAACAGAAAAACAACACAAAGAAGCCCAAGGGTACCTGTGACGATCAGTGCGCCCCGGATCTGCGGCTTGGCGGGTAACCACAGGATCGCCGCCACACCTACCACGCAACCCAGCCAAACGCTTCGTGTAAATGTCGCAAAACAGGCAACCATCATTACGATGATCGCCGTGACAAGAATCGTTTTCACTGGCGTTGCGGCGGATTTGCAAAGCGCCGCAGCGGCAACCAGGGCAGTTACCAAATAGATCCCCAGGGCAACCGGGTTCAAAAAGGGGCCTCGAGCCCGCCCCAGAAATTCAACAACGTGAGGGTCGCTGATGTATTTCGGGAAAACGAGACCTGTCCAACCTCGCTGTTCGGCGATTCCGGTTAAACCAAGATAAAGTCCGAAGCTGGCAAACAGGCCCAGAAATCCATACAGGTGTCGTGTTTCAAATTTGCTGTTTTTTGCCAGGAAGTAAAAACACATCGGCAACAGGTTGAAAAACAGCAACCGCGAAAACGGCAAGTTGTTTTTGTAATGCCAGTTATGGGCAAACGTTTCTCCAATCAATAGCACCGCCAGCAAACCAACAACCACGTCAGTTGCGTTGACGGGTTTTTGATTCGCCCGACCGTGCCAGGCCCATACAGCAAAGCCGAAAATCAACCCGCCCAGCATGATTCGGTCAAATGTGACCGGAATGGGACCGACATCCTTGTTCCAGAAAGAATGCCCGAACGTCACACCCACCATGACAATCAACAAGCAGAGGACCGGCACGGCAACTTGCCTTGTGGCAACCAGCATCCACAGGATTCCGGCGACGATTACCAGACTCAGCAAAATTTCCATCGGTATTTCATCGAGGCAAACAGATCATTGATTTGATTACCGCCCAATTTCACCTGACGGAATCGCCAGTAGTCGATCCGGAGGCCGTTTTTTGTTGCGGGACGCCGCCCATTGGTTGTACGGTTGAAATCGTGAACTCCATGTCCGGATGGACGCTGGCGAATTTTTGTCCGACCAGGTCTTCGATCGACAATTGCAGCCGGTAACGACCCGCCGCCAACTGCGGAAAGGTCACGGGGAAGTACATGTAAAAGTCCTTGCGTCTCCAGCGGGTCTTGTCTTGAACCGATTGATACTGATGCTGATGAACGACCCTGTTATGTTCATCGACGATTACAAACTGACCGCGCAGTTCAGCCATTTGCGAATCCTGGCCTGCACTATCCGCAGGCAAGGCCCTTAATGCGTAGTTGGCAATTTCGCAGTAAATCAAACTCTGTTGCGAAGGAACAAACACGTTATTGGCGGCTGTAAATTGTCCAAACCCGCGAACCTGATTGCAAAACATTGCGTTGCTGACTTGTAAGGATGCTTCGCCGGCCAGCTGGTTTGCGGCCAGTTCCAGTTGCCGGGCGGCCATGGTTGCGCGGCGACGTTGCAATGCGGCTTCGTTGCCCGTGAGGTCTTCGTCGGGCGTTCCATTTAGCAGGACTTGAATTGATGTGAGTTGGTATTGCCAAAACGCCGCCTGACTTTCGGGCAAGCCGGTAACATCAAACGAATCGCCGTTACTGGTTCCGGCCACAATTTGCATCAACTGTATGCGAACCGAATCGAGCGCGGCACTTTCGCTGCCGCCTTGTTTTTGAATCTGGTTGTTGAGTAACTCGATGGATGTTTTGAGTTGCTCCTGCCACGTCAGTTGCCGTGGTTGATTGATGGTTTCGTCAGTCGATACATCGGTGACTGGTTCGACCACTTGCGGATTTTCGAATGCGACAACTGACTCATCGACTGTGGAAATCTGCGCCGCCGTTGTCGGGCTTGCGCCCGCCCAGGCCGCGTGCTCAACGCCACTAATCCGGTTGGCTTCTTTTGTGTTTGGCTGATCAGCAGTTTCATTGCTCGAATTCGGATCGACAATCAACGGTTTCGGTTGGGTCACGTTCGCCTGATCACCAATCGAAAACGAGTTCGGGTCGAACTCGGCTGGTGGCTCCGAATCGGAAACCGGACCAAGTAATGTATCAATCTCGTTTGATAGTTTCGTTTCGGCGTTAGAAATGGACTTGGCGGTTAGTGTAAGTATCGGAACGCCTGATCGGGGCATGGCTCCATTCGTCGCGGAAGCCGGTGGCGACAGTTTGTCCGGTTGAGATGGCGCGACTGCCCGTTGTTGAGGGGCTATTGAAACCGGGGCGATGACTTCCGGAGTGGGTCGGGCATCCTGTACGTTTGCAACTGGCTCAGTGATGTTGCCAGCTCCGCCGCTGGTATTATTTGATTTTTCGAATGCATCGGGCGAAACAATCGGAGGCTGGACATCGCTGACTGAATACGTCGGCGATTCAAGAATTCCTGGAAGCTGTTGCTTGCCCGAATTGGCAATCTCTTCGATCGACATATCGGCTTCCACGTGAACCGTCGGCGGCTCAAGTCCAACGTCATCGATATTGATTCCTGAAGCGGCGGAAGCGGAATCATTGGCTATCGACGGCGGTAACGAGGGAAGTTCAGCTTGAGTTCGAACGAGCGAATCAAGCGATTTCGGCTGGTGTTTTCGGGAAGGCGCATCTTTTAGCGACATTTTCTCGCCGTCCTCCTGATTTGAAAAGCCGGAAAACGATTGGCAACCGATTCCAGCCAGTAAGCCAGGCGAAATTGACAACGCCGCTATTACGATCCATCGCGAATCGAGCCTGGTTGTTTTGCAAAGCTTCATGAGTTGAATGCCTGTTACATTTCCACGGGTTGGCGACTTCCATTTACTTGCCGCGTTCCTCCCTGGAATGCCGCAGAATTGAATTCGTTCCAGCCTTCGCGCGTCGGAAAAAACGGTCGCGAACATTAGTGGATTTGCCGATCCGGTTCAAGGCGAAAGCATGGGCGTGCCAGCAGTCCCCCGGCAGTCGACTCCCATCCTTCCACATCAACGATTGCAATCGAGTGTGACAATCATGGGTCATTTCACAGTTTGCAAACCGTTGGCCAGGCAACCATGCAGCCTCTCCGGCCTTTTTCAGATAAAGTGCCGGGTTTAATCCGTCCCTGGATTGAACGATTTGTTCTATAATCGTGCATTACCGAATTCGTAGTTCGGGCCGCGACCGCAGTCTTCCGCAGCGACCAGACTTGATGACCAGCACCTCCAAAGATGACTTGACCGGGCGAGCGTTTGGCAGTTACGTCTTGATTCGACGGCTGGGTCGTGGCGGAATGGCCCATGTTTACCTTGCGCATCACAAGACCCTTGATCGCCCCGTTGCCTTCAAGATCCTCAAGCCGGAACTAGCGGTCGATCGCGCTTATGTCGCCCGTTTTCATCGGGAAGCCCAGGCCGCCGCAGCCCTTGTCCAGGCCAACATCGTCCAAATTTACGAAGTGGGTGAAATCGAGGGGATCCATTTCATCGCGCAGGAGTATGTTCGTGGACAAAACCTCCGTCAGTACCTGACACGGCATCAAGTGGTCGAACCGATTCTGGCGGTTAGCATCATGCGTCAAGTCGGTGCAGCACTTAACAAGGCCAATGAGCACGGCGTGATCCATCGCGATATCAAGCCTGAGAACATCATGCTGGCCCCCAACGGCGAAGTTAAAGTCACTGATTTCGGCCTGGCAAGAATTGCCGATGACAAGCGTACCGATTTGACTCAAATCGGAATCGCGATGGGAACGCCGTTGTATATGAGTCCGGAACAGGCCGAAGGACACAAGGTCGACACGCGAAGCGATCTGTATTCGCTTGGGATCACCTCCTGGCACATGCTGGCAGGGCGCCCTCCATTCGAAGCCGAAACCGCACTGGCGATCGCCGTTCAACATATGAAACAGGAATTGCCGTCGTTGCAAGGCATTCGTCCGGATCTGCCAGCGGACTTGTGCGCGGTGGTCCACCGGCTTGCGGAAAAGAGTCCAGACGACCGTTTTCAAACGCCTCAACTATTGATTCGCCAGTTGCGCAATCTGGATTTTGAAGACATCGCTGATTGGGAATTACTGACGGAACGGTTGGCCGTCGACGAAACGATTCACGCGGCCGGCGCGGTGACCATCGCTCAGACAAAACTGGAGGTGACGCGGCAACTGGAATCGATCATGCGCGGACACTTCATTCCGTGGTGGCGTTCGACTCGTATGCTGGTGTGCCTTGCATTTCTGACGTTGATTGGTGCCGTTGCAGGAACGATGTTCGCATTTTTGCGCCCGCCCGAAGATCCCTTTGCCAGGCAAGCATTAATCGACGATCGGGTAGAGCCTCTGGAGTCTGCCCAGGAGCAATATTATGCCGCCCTGTGGATCACCGATCCCGTTCAGGCGGAACAGGCATGGAAAGCTGTCCAGTTAAACTTTCCGCCCTATGACGAAAAAGGAAACGAGATCAGTACCCATCTGCTTTATGCGAGAAAGGCCGACGTACGACTTGGTGCGTTGTATTTACAAACCGGCCAATTCGAAAAAGCCGAAAAGGTATTTGAGGAACTTGCCGGCCTGGAAGAAACCGAGGAAGAACTCCGCTTGATCGGCATTGCCGGACAGGCGCTGGTGTTTGACCATACCAACGAAACACTGGAAGTGGAGCGACTATTGCCCCTGCTATACCGCGAGATCGACAAGATTGCAGGATTCATGGGTGACGAGACGCGAGCGCTGCTGGAACGGTACCGATCCAATGGTCTGGAACCAGCACAAAATCATTGATCGGAAATTACGATTGCGCGATTGTTGATCAAGGGGGACTGGATGTTGGTGCCGCAGCGTTTGTCGGTCGTTCCATACCTGAAATCTCGCGTTGCAGGATGTTCAGCAGCGTCTGCAAAAAGGCCACCACCATGGGCCCTATCAGGATTCCGATCGGTCCTAAAGTCGTGACCCCTCCCAGAACGCTCAGCAAGGCCCAAAGTGGGTGCAAGTTGGATTGACCGTGTAACACAAAGGGCTTAATTACATTGTCGGCCATCGAGACGACGGCTGCACCGTAGATTGCCAGAACAATTCCGGCACCCATTCGCCCTTCGATCAAGGCGATATACAAGCTGGCGGGGACCCAAACGGCCGCCGCACCAACGAACGGGACAAGGGCCAACGTCATCGTCAGCAGCATCAACAGCATGACCGGTTCCAGTCCGGCGAAATAATAACCCAACGCACCCAGCAATCCCTGGGCCAGCGCGGATAACAAGGTCGCCAACACTACCGCCCGGCTGACTTTCTCAAATTCGCGAATCAACTCTTCCTCGTGTGAGTCGTCCAAGGGTGTCAGGCGCTTGAGCGCGACGAGCATTGCCGGCCCGTCCAGGAAAAATGAAAACAGCGCAAGGGCCATGATGACCAGTCCGAACAGAAACCGGATCAGGAATGCCGTTGTCGCGCCACCAAACGAAACAACCTTGTCCTGAGCCCAGGCGGTCGCGTTATGAACGTATGTCCGCACCTGTAATTCGTCCGGGTTGGCGATTTCGGTCAGCCAGCTTCGGATCGGTCCACCGAGCAAAGTGGTCTTGAATTCAAAAAACCGGTCCAGCGCGGTTCTGAATTCCTGCCGCGCAACGGACAGGGCTTGTTGCTGTTCCTCGACATTGGTCAATGTGTTCCAGTTTTCATCCGAAAGTTTCTTGCGGTTGTTTTCCACCGTATCGGCAAACGCCAACCATGCCAGTTCAATTTTCCCGACTGACGGCAACTCCGCCGACTCCGACTCGTCGGGTGCTGAAGCCATTGGCCATTTTAGTCCCAGCGGCTCCGAAAGTTCGCGGGCATAGGCCCGCAACTCATTAGCATCATAGGCAAGCTGAGTTCGTTGTGTTGCGATATTCGGAGGAAGGACTTGATCCTCCATTGCGTGGATCGCCGTTTCGATGCGGGTGAACTTCTCATCTGCCGGCATTTCCAGTTTAAGACGAGAACGCATCAACTTGATTTTGTCACCTATGGTTGCTGGATCGAGCCGCCGGACAACTGTTCGTCCTTCCGCAGCCGCAAAGATTCCGATCAGGGTCAGTGGCACCAGAACCATAAGCAAAATGATCAGTGTTGAAATGGCGGAGGCAATTTTTTTGCGGCCTCCCACCCGATCCAGAATCCACACGTGCATCGGTCGAAAGATCACGACCAGTAGCGCTGCCATAAACAATGGCAGAAAGAAACCAGCCATCACCTGATAAAACAGAAAGCCCAACAAGACAATGGCGACCAGTAACAACCCGATGGAAAGATATCGGTACAAATGGATAACCCGTTTAGGTAAAAGCTTTTTTTGGCCCGCGTTCGTGTCGGGTTATCGAACCCGACCGAATTCAGGATTTTGACGACTTGTACGCCCTTCGTCCACTGCGCTACGGCAACGTTTCGTATACGACAGGCACGTCGGGCAACGCGTTCAGGAATGACCGCCCGTAATGTTTCTGGTGAATCCTTGGATCCAGCACCACGACGATCCCGGTGTCGGTCGCACTGCGAATCAAACGGCCGAATCCCTGTTTGAACTTGATCACGGCTTCGGGGACCTGCAATTGCATAAAGGGATTGCCGCCCGCTTCGCGAATCGCTTCGACACGGGCTTCCAGCAACGGGTGGTCCGGGACGCGAAATGGCAACCGTGTGATGATCACGTTTTGCAAGGCCTTGCCCGGAACGTCAACCCCTTGCCAGAAACTGTCCGTGCCAAGCAGTACCCCCCGCGGACATTGGCGAAACATCTCAAGCAATTTGCCGCGCGGCGTCCCGTCCGCCTGGGAATAAAGTGCCATTTCCCGTTCCGACAACCAGTTCGTTAGCAGCGATGCCGTTTTGCGCAAGGCATCGTAGCTGGTGAACAACACAAAAGCGTGTCCGTCCGTTCGCTCGACATAGTGTTTGATCGCGTCGACCGATTGCCGAAAATGCAATTCGCGGTCCGTCCCCGGGTCTGCCAGATCCCGAACCAGTATCAATTTGGCTTGCTTGCGATAATCGAACACGCTGCCAAGTTCCAGCGAACGGCATTTCGGAAATCCAACGCGGCTCTTGAAATAATCGAATGAATTTCCACCTCCCGTCGACAACGTCGCGCTCGTCAAAATCACACTGCCGGTCTTGTCAAACAATTCACTACGCAATGTTGGACCAACATCGATCGGAGCCGCCACAAGTTCGATGTGCCTGCGCCGGGTGTTGCGCTGGTACGTCTCGATCCAGTAGACGAACCCTTCCTGTTGTTGCAACCTCCAGTTCTCGGCGAGTACCGAGAGCGCTTCCAATCGGCCTTGAGCCGCAACGACATCCTGTTTCTCAGTCTCGTTTTTCAAGTCCACCGAAAACGTCTGCAGAAAGCGGGCGAGCTTGTCCAGCGCGGCTGACATCCGGTTTTGAACAATGCCGGGCTGGCGAACACGTAGTGTCAGGGAACGACTCTCGCCGCCCTTTCGATAGGCCCACATCAAAATGTCATTGAAAAATTCATCGCTGGCATGATGGGCTGTCATGACAAGCCGCTGCCCTTCGGCTTGCGCATGATGAACGAGCAGCCCTTTGTTGTTACGATCGTTGTAAAGTTTGTTCAGTGTGTACTCAACCTGACCGGCAGACAAAGAGAGCCCCAGATGATCGCCGGCAACCTGTTCGATCATGTGCGCTTCATCCAGTATCGCCGCGTCGTATTCCGGCAACATTTTGACTCCAAGCCTGCGCATGGCGAGATCAACAAAAAACAGCGCGTGATTGACGACCAGAATCTGGGCGTTTTGCATGCGCCGTCGTGCCCGAAAGTAAAAACAGTCTTTGTACATCGGACATTTGCGCCCCATACAATTACCACTATCACTGGCAACTTCCTCCCAGACACCCGGCGAAACCCGAAAATCCATATCCGCGCGGGAGCCATCCCGTGTATCGCCGGACCATTTTCCTACCTGTTGAACTTCACCGATTTCCTCGTCGGTTGAAAACAACGAATGCGACCGGTCGATTGCCTGATGCATGCGTCGCAGGCTGACGTAGTTGCTTCGCCCCTTCGCAAGCACCGCAGAAAATTCGCGAGGCAGGACGGCATGGATAAGCGGAATGTCCTTGCCGATCAACTGCTCTTGCAAACTGATCGTGTGCGTGGAGATAACAATTCGTTTCTTGTGCTTTTCGTCGCCAGACTCCTGATGAGCGGTCGCCGCCAGAATGGCAGGGACCAGATAGCCAAAGCTCTTGCCGATCCCTGTTGCCGCCTCGACCATTAGATGCTGCTTGTCATTAATCGCTGCAAACACTGCATCGGCCATTGCCAATTGCTGCGGCCGATGCTCGTAACCCTGCAAGCGACGGGATATCAGCCCACCCGGTTTCAGAACGTCGGCGGATTCAAGCATGGGGAATGAGGGCCGGTTTATTAAATTCATGGACAGGCGAATCGCTTGCCCGGTCATGGATCGATGGCGTAGGGCAACTCAGCCTGAAATGCCGACGAGGGAGGGGGCGACATGTTCAGATGCATGTAGGCATTGACAGTTGCAACGCGGCCGCGCGGCGTCCGCAGTATCAATTCGCTGCGTAACAGGAACGGTTCAACGTCGTCAGCAAGGGTATCACTTGACGCATTCATGGTTGCGGCGATCGTGTCGATCCCTGTCGGCCCGCCGCCACAGACGCGAATCAAAGTGCTCAAATAACTTCGGTCCTGCCCATCCAGTCCCAGGTTATCAATCTCGGCCATCGCCAGCGCATCCATCGTGACGGGCAACGTGATTTGGCCATCGGCTCGAGTCTGGGCGTAATCGCGAATCCAGCGGAGCCGGTTGTTGGCAACTCGCGGTGTGCCGCGACTTCGCCGGGCAATCTCGATTGCCGATTCGTCATTGATCTCAATCTGCAGCTTGCCGGCATTTCGCCGAACAATTTCGGTCAACTCATCGAGCTTGTAAAATCCCAAATGCTCGCGATGTAAAAATCGATCGCGAAGTGGGGCGCTGAGCATCCCGGCGCGAGTTGTTGCGCCGATCAGGGTAAACGGATTGAGCTTCATGCTGTAGGTTCGGCCATTGATCCCTTCACCCATAATCACATCGATCCGGAAATCTTCCATGGCCGTATAGAGAAACTCCTCAACCGGTTTGGCGATTCGGTGAATTTCGTCAATAAAAAGGACCTGTCCCCGTTGCAGATTGGAAAGGCTGGGAATCACGTCCCTGGGTTTTGTTAGACTGGGGCCACTCAGGAACTCAATGTGAACCCCCAGTTCGCGCGGGATGCAGGTTGCAAAAGTCGTCTTTCCAAGTCCCGGTGGGCCATCAAACAGAATATGCCCCAGCGTTTCATGGCGCTGGCGGGCCGCTTGAATGGCGATTTCCATTCTGGCAATTACGTCGCGCTGACCAACAATCTGATCAAATCGCTTCGGACGCAACCGGTTGTCTTCTTCCAATACGGGAATCGCAGCCGTCAACTCCGGAGCGGCAGCCTGGGCCTCCGATTTTTGGGCGGATCGAGGCGGTTTGTCGGAGTGGGTACCGGGAATTATCGGTTCGCGGCTCATGGCAGACGATCGGGAATTAAGCCAATTTGGGTCTTTGCGAAATATACCAAGACGTGCAAGACTGTGGAACGCTCATTCGTTTTCAACCAATCCGGCGATTATGGCAACCTCTCGCACCAGTAAATCGGCTCTGCACCGTTCGATTCAGCATTCCCGGCACCCAATCTACCTGGTTGGTGTCGATATGAAGATCACTTTTGCGAATCAAGCTGCCTGCGACTGGGTTGCCATGGACGAGGAGTCGTTGACCGCCCTGACGTGTGTTTATCAGTCGGCCGCCGATCAACCGCCATCCAGAAAAATCGCCAATGGACTTTGTCCTCCGCCTGACAGCTTCACAAATTCGCCCGCCGATTTTTTCGTTTACAAGCCCTCGGACGGCGGAACAATGGAGTTTCGTCAGGCCAGCGGTGTGATAATCGGGGGCACCACGGATCCGTCGTTGCTTGTAAGTGTATTTGGGCAGCCGCAGTCGCGTCCCGGGGCGATCGGGACGGAAATCGCGTGTAATCGAGAACTGCATTCCGCCATCAGCCAAATGCAATTTGAATCCGCTTCGCAAATTAATTTTGACGTTATCGCCGGACGCAGCCCGGCCGCAACACGAATTCGCCGTCAAATCGATATCGCTTGCCAATCCGGTGCAAGTGTCTTGATTACCGGGCCGCCGGGAAGCGGTCGCCATCGGATCGCCCAGCTAATTCATTTCGCACAGTCGCCAGCATTGTCCGGACCGTTGATCCCGTTTGATTGCAATGTCGGTGATGCGGAATTGCTGCAAGCCGTTATCAAGAACTTGTATCGCGAGTTTCGACGTCACCCGGATGAACCACTGGGTCGGTTGTTATTAAAAGACATTCAATCACTTGGCAAGGCTGCGGAATCGGAGCTGCTCGGTTTTCTGGACCTGCCTGATTTCCAGCTTCCAGTTCTGGCCACGGGTACGACTGAATGCCTTACTTCAACCAGCCGCCGATTGCTGCAAATGGTGGCAACCATCACTATTTCCCTCCCATCGCTGGCCGAACGTCAGTCCGATATTCCGTTTCTTTTGCAAGCGGTTCTCGAACAGGGAAACAGCGGACGTGCGCCTCAGTTTTCAGGATTCGAAGGCACAGCGGTCGAGTGCCTTTCTCAATACAATTGGCCAGGTGAACTGGATGAATTGATTAAAGTTGTTGATGCCATACGTCATTCCGCTGAACCGCCCACGATTCGCTATTCTGACATCCCGTCCAATATTCGAATCGCTGTTCGGGAACATTTGTCGGGCCCCGATACTCCCGAACAGTCCATTGAACTGGACAAGTTTCTAGCCGATGTCGAACTGGAATTGATCCAGCGTGCTGTTCTGCAGTCTGCGGGAAACAAAAGCCACGCCGCCCGGTTACTTGGGATCAGTCGCGCTCGTTTACTGCGTCGCCTGGACGACCCATCGAGCGGAATGCTGAACGATGAACCCGCCAGCGACGCTGCCGGCGACGAAGATGAAAGCGCGGACCATTGATGCCCAATTGCCTGACAACGCGAACGGCAATGCCTCCTTTGGACTGCTACTTTCTGTTCCAGCGTCGAAACTGGCTGGTTGCCACCAGGCGACATCTCGAGAACGAATCGGGCCTAAACCTTCTGCGCGTCGATTTATCGGTGTTGCTGGACCCAGGTCGAATTAAGTCCGGTTCGGTGGTGATCGTCGAGTTTCCCGTCGTCAACATGTCGACGAAAGCGTTCCTGGGTCTCGTTTGGCAACTGACAATACAGCAAATTCACGTGGTGTGTGCCGAAAACGACCCGGAAAATGAAACGAAACTGAAGTCCATGCTTGTGGGCGCATCGTGCGTGGTGACGAATGAAGAGGATTGCGATAAAGTAGCCCGATTGATCGAACGGGCTCGACTGCTTCAAATTCCGGAACTTGTTGACTGGAAAGACGCTATTTGGCGGCAACTTCCCTGGCCGCGCAAAGCCGTTCCCGTTTAGACGACTCCGAATTAACCAGTCTCAATCCCGTTAACTTTGCTGATTCCCCGATGAACACCAGTCAAATAACCGTCGAAACTGTCAATCAAGTCCTTCACGAGATTGCCGATCCGGAAACAGGCCGCTCAATCATCCGGACAAAACAGCTTTACGATACGATCGTCGAAAACGATTCGATTGAATTGAATATTGGCCTGACGTCGCATTCCAACCCAATTCGTTCCCGATTCGTCGAACATGTCCGGCAGATTCTCGCGCAGCGATTTCCCGAATGCCGCTCGATCGAGGTCAAATTGCATGAACACCATCGTCCTGTTCCGTCGCTTGGACAAATCGGATTGAAATGTCGCAGTGTGATCGCGGTAGGATCCGGCAAGGGAGGCGTAGGTAAGAGTACCGTTGCAGTGAGCATCGCACTGGGACTTAAGAAAGCGGGTTGCCGGGTCGGATTGATGGACGCCGATGTTTACGGTCCAAGTATTCCAAACCTGATCGGTGTGGATGGACAGCCCGGTAGAAGCGGCGACAAGATCGCACCGATCGATGCGAATGGAATGCCGGTCATGTCGATTGGATTTATGGTTCCCGTGGATCAGGCGATCATCTGGCGTGGCCCGATGCTTCACTCAGCCGTGACCCAGTTTCTGCGTGATACCGAATGGGGAGAACTGGATTATCTGATCATCGATATGCCGCCAGGTACGGGCGACGTCGCGCTGACATTGTCCCAGTTGATTCCGGCGACAGGCTCCGTGGTTGTTTGTACGCCGCAGAAAGTCGCATTGCTGGATGCGATCAAGGCACTGGCGATGTTCGAGAAAGTAAAAATTCCGGTTCTGGGAATCGTTGAGAATATGAGCAGCTTTGTTTGCCCGGATTGCGACAAACAATACGATATTTTTGGCAAGGGTGGAGCGAGAAGGCTTGCTGAACAAGCCGGGATTCCCTTCCTCGCTGAATTGCCCATCAATATTTCGATCCGGAAACGGGGAGATGAAGGTCAAATGGCGGCCAATTTTGATGATCCAGCCGTTGCCCATATCCTGCAATCCATGGTCGAAAAGCTTGTTTGGAGACTGGCAGAACGAGCTGCTGCGAATCCTGATATTCCATCATTGCCGGTATTGCAGTAATCCAGTAATGGACTTGCTGCAAAAAAAAAGAGCCTTGCCAAAAGGCAGGGCTCTTCTCGTTGTAGTACAGTCGAAAGAAGTAACCTGTGGGTACTTACTTCTTGCGCTTGACTTTTTTCGCAGCCTTGGGAGCAGCTTTTTTCTTGGCGGCTTTCTTCTTTGCTGGAGCTTTCTTGGCAGCCTTTTTAGCTGCTTTCTTCTTGGCCATCGTATGTCCTCCGTAAATTAGACCAACCGGTGAATCCTTTTCCCAGGTATCCCGGTTACAGGTACCTGCAACAGGAATTCACCAACCATGACATAAAAACTATCCCGAGTTCGACACGTTTGCTGCCGGTTGCCCGGATGCGAACAAAGTCAGCTGGGCTGACTGGCCAATCGAACGCGGAGTAATCCACGACTCTTGTCACCTTGTTACTTCCGTTTGAGTGCCAAAGCGAACTGGAGATGAATGCACAAATATTCAAACGGAAACTTCATCGACCAAAGTTTTAGAAAACGCCAGAAATTTTTCAACTGGATTTCCTGCATTTTTTTCATATCGGCAAGATTTTTTTGGGCGTGTCGGCACTTGAAAGTCGCTGTTGACGTTGTCGAGACTGAAAATTCTGGTGGAAAGTGCCGGGATTTCCGCAAAAAATAAATGCAGCAACTTGTTAATTGACGCGTGCCGGCCTGTTATGCGCTGGCTACCTGTTTTTGACGATTGATCGCCATGTTTTTGATTGCGAACACCTCGGGAACAGGCATTCGGATGTTTTATCAACCGAGTTGCGATTTGCCATGCGCATGTTTTGTCGCCGCGATCTGGCGGCCACCGCGATTAAAATCTCTCGAAAAACTTCGGTGTCGAAAGCCAGGGGCGCAGAAATTTCCTTTCCTGTTTTAGAGCCGAACCGGATTGAATCCATGCCGTGTTTGAAAAATGTTCACGTCGTCTGCGCCCACGATACGGAAAGTCGTATCAAAGCAGAAACTGTAAACCGGATTCAAAAAAACGTACCATTGAATTGAAACGTTTTGTTAACAACACGTTGTTTACGTTTCTTTTTCACGCTGGTTTTTTTGTTTTGAACCGGCCAAAAAGCGCACAAAAAATAAATGGAAAATTTTCGGTTTTTTTTCCTGTTTGCATGTCATTTTTGCCATCCGCTAACATTTTAGCGCGCCGTTTCGACACGATCGGTGTAAATGGTTCGGCGGTTTCGAGAAGCAAACAAAACTATTTTGCCCTCTAATAAATCAGAATTGGCATTACGGAAATTCGACGACCCGATCCGTAACGGTTCATTGGCTTGATGCCTGGACTATCCGATTTAATCCGAATTAGTAACGGCCGCCGGAATTCGAGTATTGCTGCAGCATCATGTAACTGGAATAAGCCATAAAGGCGAAGAAAAATCCCATCATTTGGTCGCCCGATGCAATGCCGGCCACCGCAATCAGCACAGCGGCGCCCACGCTGGTCAAAATCGCCTTGCGCAATCCGTTCCGCCGGTCGAATTGCTGAAACAATTCGCTGGAAATCTGTCCCCCATCGAGTGGTATTACCGGTGCCAGATTTAACAGGCTCCAGAAAAAATTGCAAAACAGGCCCACGCCAAAAAAGAGAATCATGGCCGGATTTCCCTCAATGCTTGTATTACTCATGTCCGGAATCAACATGGGAAACATTCGTTGCTGTTCGAGAACGACTTTTCCCCCCATGGCAAATACGATTCCGATGAACAAACCGCACAACAGGAATCCGGCAATCGGGCCGGCAGCGGAAATGGCGATTTGCTGGTTGGACGTCAAGCCACTTCTCTTTCCCGTTGTCGAATCGGGTATCGCCAGACCACCCATCAAATGCAATACGATTTTGGAATGAACGCCGTACGCGCGCATGACCAGTGAATGCCCCAGTTCATGTACAAGAATGGAAAGAAAAAACACGACAACGAAAATCAGAATCGCAGTCCCTGCACCCAGTGGCCCGCCGGCGAAATCCGCTCCAAAGACCAGTGGCAATACGAAAAAGCCGGGATGGATTCGAACATGGAATCCCATCAATCGGAAATTGATGTCGTAACCGGTACGTTGGGGTTCCTGAAGTAACACGTAAGATTCCCTGGATGAACATTTGGCACCGTTGTATTTTACGATACGAATTCTGTTTCCGGTACGACAGGGTGCCTTGTGATGTCGTTGCGATGGGACGCTTTTTTTTGACGAATCACACAGCTTGATATCATCGCTGGATCGACTTGATTGCGCCTGCTCGCTGGTTGCGGCACTCAAGAAATTCTGGCGGATCAGGCGGCCCGGTTTCTTGTTTGGCCGTCGTCTGATACGAGGGGACGGCCGATGTTCGAATCAAAGTCGGTTCGAGATCCGGAACCAGAAGGTAGTTCGGCATCAAGCCTGGCGGCAATAAAATGAGCCGCTCTCGTCGACGCACCGGTTTCCGCAAATCCCCTCGCCAGATTATCAAGCTGTTCGATGCGCGCGGCAAGCGATTCCGGTTCGGAAAACCATTTCGCGATCCACTTTGCAACGTTGTCCGAACAATCACCGATGGTCAGGTATTCGGGCATGGGGACTGTCTGCCCCTCGCGCTGGTTCGGGTCGTAGTCATCACCGGACCGTTTGGTGATCCGGTCGACTGAGAGCAAGTTGACGAGCGTGATGTACCGCGACTGCAGTAAAAACCGTCCCAACAAACGGGTAATTCCGCTAACACGGTAAACGATGACGGATGGCGTTCGGTAATGCAGCAATTCCAGCGACACCGATCCACTGCAGGCGATACATGCGTCCGCTATGGAAATCAATTCAGGGGTGCGGCCGACCATAACATCGAAGGGCAAATAATTGCGCCGACAGAATTCGTTCGCGGTTTGTGCGTGGCGTTCCGAAAAACAGGCGACAGCGACGGCTACATCGGGATGTTCGATTCGGATCTTGCGGGCGGATTCGAGCAATGTGACCAGATTACGGCGGACCTCCTGCGTTCGCGAACCGGGCAACAGTACAAGCAATCGCGAATCAGGAACGTCAAAACTGCGTAGAAATTCTTCGTCATGCTTGTAACGAAAGACTTCATCAAAATAGGGATGGCCAACATAATGGGCCTTGCAACCGCGCTCGGCAAACCATGCTTCCTCAAACGGCAACTTGCACAAGGTATAGTCAACCAGTTGCTTGAGCTTTTTGACGCGCCACGGGGCCCATGCCCACATCTGAGGCACGCCATAATAAAAAACCGGTATGCCGTGGCGTCTGGCTTTACGGGCAACCCACCAATTGAAACCGGGGAAGTCGATCAGCACGACGGCGTCGACCTGTTTTTCGGAAAAGTACCTGTCGGCCATCGCCAGCAAGCGAAAAAACTGGCGGATGTTTTTCAGGACGCTCCACAAACCCATAACGGCAAGGGTTGTCAACTCGTAAAGCAATCGGCAATCGGCATCGGCCATTTTCGGTCCGCCAAAGCCGACCGCATTCAGGTTTGGATCAATAGCGCGCAAGTCCCGTATCAGATTCGCGCCATGCAAATCGCCGCTGGGCTCGCCGACAGAGAAAAAAATCCGCATGTACCGTATCCTGAACCGAACAGGGAACCAGCGCGGAGTATGGCAATTCCGGCAAAGCCAGTGAATACCAGTTTGCCTGCGGCAAAAAACAAGGCCGATCAAAATGACCGGCCTTGCCCTGGTTTTCACGGGTTTATCAGGACATCGGTCCCGCAAACTCTATTTGTCTTCGGTAACGGCTGCAAAACCTTTTTCAAAGGATTCATCACCAAAAACCAATTCGGCCCTGGCGGCGTCATCGGCGGCAGCGTTGACTTTGGCCTGGCACTTGGCGCAGCAAACGCCGATTTCCATCTCACCGATTTTCGCCGTGACTCCATCAGCCACAGGGTTCCCGGTAATGGGGCAAGCCGTTTGAACGAACTGACCGGTTTGAACGAGCTGCATGTTGGCCTTGATCGCTGCTTTGGATGGATCCTTGGCAAATCCCTTGGCACACTTGTCGCAACAAAAAAAGACCTTGCCGCCACGATACTCGGCGAAAGAATCGGCAACAACTTCATGGTCTGGCATCATCATGCACATAACACCGGTCAAGTCCGGTTTGGCCGGGGCAGCCTCGAAACCTTTTTCCATAGCGACAGCACTGAAGACAATGGTTGACTTTGCCGCAAGATCTTTGGCTCCATTGACTTTGGCCTGACAAGATTTGCAACAAACTCCCACGTCGATACCACCAACTTCGCACGATACACCGTCAGCAACCGGTTTGCCGGTGATGGGACATGCCTTTTGCTGAATCTGGCCTGTCACATACATCTGGTGATTGGCCATTGCGACGAATGGCTCGTTGTCTGTCTGGAATTTCTTGGCGCAATTGTTACAGCAAAAGTAGACTTTGCCGCCGTTGTAATCGACAGCGGTTTCTGCCTTGGCAGGCGCGTCCGGTTTCATGAGGCACTTGACATCAGTCAGGTCCTGGGCACCAAGCATTGCGGGCAACATGGCAACAGCAATAAACAAAATGATTTTCTTCATGAGTAATCCTTTTGGAAAAGCAGGGGATACATATGTCGAGAGGGGTCAATGTGAGACCACTTCGTTGTTCGACTTGAGAATGGACGCAAACAAGTATACCGACTTTACGAAACAATTCCCCTCCTGTTCAAAAAAAAACGTACGTCTTCGGGAATCGCCCCCCTCTTGTGGGGAATCTCACGTCCTGTGCCGCGGTTCGTCCACCAGAAATGTTAGCAACCACGCAATCAGCAGCGCAACGGCACCTACGATAAAAACAAGTTCATGGCCGTACCAGTCAAGCAAAAGTCCAGTCACATTGGATGTCAGAATCACCGGCAAAGCCAGGGCAAGGCTCTGAGCTGCCAGGTAACGTGGATAATCTTCGGACTCGGCAAACTCCAGCGAGATATTGGAAAGCACTCGCATCGTTACCGGCATCAATCCAAGCAGGAAATAAACGGCGATGAAACCGTAATGGCCGATATGCGGCAGAGCGGCAAACAACATCGCCAGCAGCGGCGACAGCATCAGCAAGAACAATATGATGCGAAGGGCACTTCGATTGCCGTGTTTATCGGCGAGGTGCCCCGCCGGGATGCTGAACAAGGCCATGCCAAGATTCTGTGCGAGCAACCACGGGAGCATGTCATCGAAACCGGCTCCCATCCGTTCCCGGGCCAGGTTTTGGTAATGCGGAAACAAGGTCATCGACATTCCAAACAAGGCGGAGATGATTGCAACGGTCCGGAATTTTCGATCGTGAATCCAGACTCGCCAGATTCCCGTAACGACTTCGCGCAATTCATAGCGGGGCAGCAGCGCTCTGGTTGATTCAACCACGTCATCTTCTCGTACCGCCATTCCAAGGAACGCTGCCAGCAGGAAGCAGCTTGCTGCCACTCCAAATATCCATGAGAACTCGGCGACTTCATCATGCAGCCAAAAACTCAACAAAATCCAGGCGCACAGTATGGAGATTGCCGCCCCTCGAGTGTTGGAAACGAGCATCAACAGGCCCCGTTTCCGCACCGGAACAAGTTTGCCGATCAACGTCGACAGAACGAGCTGGTTGATGCCTGTTGCTGCAAAGAAAACTCCGTACAAGACCAGGAACAATCCTTGCGCAACAGGCCCGGTAAGCTGATTCCCACGACCCAACCAAAGCGACGCCAGTCCGGCGAACGAAAGCCCCATGATCAGCGTTGTCACGATCAACCAGTTCCGCAGTCGGCGTGCGTTTTTCAGAATTGGCCAAACGAGCATCGGCGGAACGCTTTGTCCGAATCGACCCAGCACGGGCAGGAATCCGCGGACCCAGCCAGTGGCCCCCAGACTATCAAGCGCGGCGGGAATGATTACAGACTCGGTTTTAAAAATCCAGCCGACGCGCAAAGTGATCTGGTACCAGACAATTGCCCGGAAATTTCTGTGTTGATCGGGAGATTCGCCATCATCGGCCACAATGACATCCTTGATTTCGTATTTCGAAGCCATGATTTCATTGCCGAGAAAAAACAGTGGCCGCTCCAACGACAATGACGTTTTTACGTTTCCGATCCTGCACCCCCTTGATGGACAGTGCCTGCCTGCCCCCTTTACTCGTTTCCAAACGTTGCCCAGCCGTCGACGTAGCCGCCGCGCGGTTTGGCGATTTCGTTGAGCTGGTTTTGACATTCGATGATCGAATCGTAGTTGACGATCATCACGCGCGAGCACTGGCAGGTCCACGGCTCCGGCGCATCCTCGACTTCTTCAATCTCGTCGTCGTAATAGACGTCGGTACGATATCCCAATACGCCAGCGAGGTTAGCAATCTCAATTGCCACATCTTCGCCTGGTGCTGCGATCTGAATATCCACGTCCATCGGTCGCTGCAGATCACTTCCAGATTCCACAAGGCGTTGCAGGGCGTTGCCGTCTTCATTATCGGGAAAGTTTGACATGGCATTCAGTCGGGTTTCGATTCAAGTGGTTCGATGCGCCCGGCATACGACGGGACGCGTATAGGTTAAACAACGTTCACCAGGTACACTACGGGGTAGCTCCCGATTCAGGGATCGGGGGGCCGGCAATTGCGGTGACGGTCTGTTGGGCGCGAATGTTTTTGTCACCAGAATGTATTTTATTGACCTCTCCAAACTCCAGGGTCGCGAGTCGAAATGAACAATCGGACATTCATTGATCCGCGGTATTTCCTGTTCAGCTTTATTGCCGTTGTTGTCCACTACGTTTTGCTGTTCCTTGGTTTGCTTTTCGTAATGATTCTGATCGCTCGCGTCGCTTACCCGGGCGTATTTGAATTATGGAACCTGCCCCCCGACGAACGACAGCCATTTCACGATGCGTGGGCGAATACGCCGGAGATCCTGTTTCCTGCTGGACTTTGCTGGGGGCTGATTGGTTTGGGGTTTCTTTTGGCCATCGTTCTGGGAATTTCAACCGCCTGGTGGGCTCCGTTTTCAAAATCGGGCCACGGCGTGTTTTTGGCCGTCATTTGTATTGTGTCATTTTTGCAGGTTTCAATTACGCAACCGGAACTTCCCAAGTGGCTTATGATGGGTTTGCTGGTAGCCTGCCCGACAGGAATCGTCATTGGTTCCCGCTATGGTGAAAACTGGTTTTACATCGCGGAAGAAAGCGATCATGATGAACTGGAATCGCTTGATAATTCTGACGATTCAAACTGATGCGTTGTCGGAGAAAGTGAGTCCGCCATGCGACTGACCCGATATCGACCTTTCAAGGCGGCCGGGCTGGAAATGTCGACCGCCAGTTTGATCGATGTGGTATTTTTGCTGCTGATTTTTTTTCTGGTGACGACCACGTATCTCCCTCCGGAACACGAACTGGATCCGGCAATTCTCGTCGAACGACAAGCGAAGGGAGCAAGCAGCGTTAACATCGAGCCCCTTTCGATCGAGATTGTCCGGCACGAAGGAGTGGCCGTTTATCGAGTGGGTGCAACAATTGGTACAGAGCTTGCTACGATACAGCCGATCATCGACCAGTATCCGGAAAAAACTGCCGGCGCCTGGATTCGATTGTCCGATGATGTCCCGTTTGGAATGGCTGCCCTTGCGGTAAACGCCTGCAAGGCAGCGGGTTTCCAGGCGGTATCGCTAGTACCGCTTCGCAATCCATCCGGGCGTTGATGAACAGGCAAAACGAACTGCCCGGCGCTGGATGCAACGGTTGGTGATTCGAATCGAACCGGGGACCCGTGGACATCAATGAAAACGCCAATTGAAATTCGCGACGACGATAACGATCAAGGCGCGGCCTTGCTGGAAAGGGTCATGCGAATCGGGTTGTGCACAGTCCTGTTGATGTTGTCGGGACTGAATACGGGAATTGCCGAGGGCGGAGTCACGACCATCCAGAACCCAATGCTGCGCGGCGACGAGGATTCCGGATTTGCGAAGCTCGAATCGTATCTGCGCCGCAATCAACTGCATGGTTTGTTGCTTGCTCTTTATCAAGACGAGTTGCTCCGTCAGGAGGACTCCCAGGAACGGGCGCGACTTGCCAACCGGCTTTCGCAACTTTACGGCTGGTCGCTGAATAATCGCAGCGACAATTTCGAAGAAATCAGCAGCGCCTGGGATGGCCTTGCCCGCGATTTTCCTGACAGCATCGATTCGCGAGCCTATGTCCAGGTTGCATTCGGCCACTATCGGCGAGCCCGTGACGAGTTCGGGAAATGGTTGCGCGAGGGTGGCGATGCGTCGAGGCGTGCGGCGGTACACCAACAGTTTTCGGAACTTGTCACTCGTGCCGGTCGCCTGATCGAAAAGGAAAATCCGGCGACCGGAACTGCTCCAGATAACGAGGACAGCCAGTCCGGTACCGAACGTCAGGAGCTGGTGCTTGGAGTAGACGAGTCGAGCATTGATCCCGATCAGGAAAACATGCCGCAAGTAAAAACGCCTCTGTCGAACGTCGCCGTTCAGGCCAGATACGTACTTGCCTGGTCGTTGTATTACCGGGCGATGACTTCCAGCGAGCCGGCGCGACGGACCGAAGACCTGAACAACGCCGTAAAATTGTTTCAGGAACTGCTGCAGATTCCAGAAGGAACCGGATTGACGGAACTCCGGCCGCAATGGTTTTCACTGGACTCGGACTGGAATTGTCGCTTGCTCACAGGATTGGGAATGGCCAGTCAGGCGCTCGGGCAAACGGGCGAGTCTGCCTTGTGCTTCGCGTTGCTGGGCGAACCACGTGTTCCGGCGACGATTCGCCATTTTCGCGACGTCTATCAGTTTCAATCGATGGCGTTTGCAGGTCAGTTATCGGAAGCAAATGAGTTTTTGCAAACGATTGCCACCACGGGCGATCGCAATGTCGATCATTCGGACTTGTGGAAAGCGGCGGCGATAACGGGGTATGGAGCATGGGTTCATCAAGATCTCGACGCTGCCTATCAATCGATTGCACTTACCGGAATGCGCAACCTTGTTTTGAAAAACGAATGGTCAACCATCGATTCGTTACTGGATGGCTCGTCGCGCGAATTGTTCGGCGAGGATTTTTTTGCCAACTGGCTGGAGGGATACCGTTCGCTTCGTTTGGCGCAGGCGGGACACCCGAATCAGATTGCGATGGCCGTTGTTCGATTGCGAACGGCGGTGGAACAGACTTCGCAACTGGTCAAGTTTTCGTCCAGCGAAAAACAGTTCGAGTTACGGGCGCGGTGCCGGTATCATCTGGGACTTGCCCTGTACTTCGACCAGCAGTTACCGGCATCTGTCGAACAGTTTCGGCAAGCGGTTGCCGTGCTAAATCATTCCGATCGGCAAGTCGCCGAGCATGGTTTGTGGATGCAATGCCAGGCGCTGGAGCGAATTGCGGGCGACGACGCCGGGAGTCAAGTGGCGCTGGCAGCGTCATTAAAGGAGTTCCTGCAGCGTTACCCCCATTCGCCGCGAGTCGGCGATGTCTTGTTCCTGCAGACGGTACAACAAGTTCGCAATCAACAACCCGCCGAAGCGATTCGCTCACTGGACTCGATCCCACCCGACGATGCCTACTATATTCGCGGCCGTCTGGAGCTTTGCCGAATGGCTCACCAGGAGTGGAGTCAGCGTGACCGAGCCGATGTGCGACTCGACGAATCGCGCACCGATTGGGGGCAAACCGTAATCGATTCAGCCAGTGACGTTATTCGCTTGTCGAAGGAGTCCCCCCAAATGGTCAGCGCTGCGCAACAAGTTCGAATCTGTTTATTGGCTGCCGATGTATTGCTTCATGCTGCGAGTCCCGATAGGGAAGGAACCGAACAGTGGTTGAGTCGTGCAGTGCAATTGGTGCCGCCCGATGGGATGGGCAAGGAGTTGCAGGCCGATTGGTGTTACCTGGACATGGAGATTGGCAAAGTATCGTCGGATGAAGCACGGCAACGGGCGGCGGCTGATTGGTTGGTGAAGAATTCCGTTCACCCCGAACACAGGCGCGCTGCGTGGCTGGCACTTGCTGAGTTGAGTGAAGTGCGTTTTGATAGGGAACGAGATGCCTTGTCCAACCACGCCGCGCACGAGCGGTTGCTGGAAGTGATCGGGTTGTATGCGAATGCGGTCGCTGTCGAACCGCAGTCTGCCGATATGCCGCAAGCGTCGATCGAAGCACTTGCCAGGATCGCACCGCTGCAACAGCGATCAGGGCAGACGCAGGCATCGTATGAAAGTTATCAACGACTCGTTCAGTTCGATAGTGAGAATTTGATCTGGCTGGCTGGACTTGCACAAACTGCAACCGACCTGGAAAAGTGGTCAACTGCTGCCGAGTTGTGGCGGCGGATTGCCGCAGCCGTGCCAGCCGGAAACAATACCTGGCTGGAATCAAAATACGGCGTGGTTCGATGCCTTGTGGAACTGGACCGTGAATCGGCCTTGCAGGTATTGCAGCAAACAAGATTGCTGGTTCCCGAAATGCCGGAACCGTGGGCCAGTAAATTCTCGCAACTGGCTGCTCGGGTCGAGACCGAAATCGAGTTCAACCGATCCGGGCGATAGCCGGCGAATTCGATCCCTATTACCTCGATGTCGTAAACTGTTGCTATAAATATTCTTGGCGCTTCCTGAAAACAGTTGAGATTCATTCATTGACCAAACGCAAGGATAACCCGGCCGATCAGCCTTTCGGCGACAGTCGTCTGGCCGAGTTCCTGCGCCGTGCCCGGCCGATACTCGCTGCCGAACGTGGCTGGAATGCACAAAGTCGAATGAAGTTAAAGTCGTTGGCCGACGATTTGCATTTGCCGCGCCCGCTGTTTGAAGCGGCCTTGCGTCAACTGCAGGATAGTGTTTCGAGCGGCCAGGTCGAACTTACGAGATACGAGCGGCATTTCGTTCGCTTTCTGGAAGAGCAGCTCAAGCCGCTGATCGGAAACGTAATGACATTGCCCTTCGAGAGGCGCGCGATCGGGCATGGCCAGCGGGATTTTCAAATAGAGCATGACCGGGCACGGGAACTGCTGCGGCAAGTTGCCCATCGAATGGGAATCGGTCGCGTCAGTCGGCTCGACGCGGCCGAGCACGTAGCGGCGCTAATTGATGATGCCATTGCTCAGGCGACGACGGCCAACGCAACGACTCGAAGCCGGATTTTTGAATCAGCCAAACATTGGGGGGTCGATCCGGAGCAAACCGGAATTCTGATCGACAATCGACTTGCTGCCAACTTGCAATCCATGCGTCCGCGAAGTTCGATCTGGATCATCACGCTGGCGATTTTTGCAAGTGCCGGCGTGCTGGCCCTCGTCGTATGGTTCCTTTGGGCACAACTCGGTCCTGACAACGAGCGTAACACCAACATGAAAAACAACTCGTCCGATTCGACTATGGCATTGGACTCGCCCATCACCGATGTTGGTGCCCTTCCCGATTTTTGGAGCGAGACGACCCGCCGCCTCTGGCAGGAAATGCAGTCAGGCGATGGAATGATGTCGATTCCGCGTCATTTGGTTGAATCGGCTGATGGCGCAGATCGACGGCAAGCCATCGCACCAATTGTCGATCTTGCGCTATGCAAGTCGGAACCTGTCCGGCACAAAGTCCAACAGTTTTTGATCCAGATAATTGACGAAGACCGCGAAATTTCCGGTCCGGCAATCAACGCCATGGTCGCGAGAATTCTGCTAAACGGCGACCTGGAGACAATTTCCATGCGCTTGATCGAGGAAGCCTTTTGCGCAGCGGATTTTATGCAGATTTGCAAGGAACAATCAACCGACAAGGATGTTCGAGGACAGATCGATGATGGTATGGCGGAATCGTTGGGTCTGAGTAATGAACCGGGCACTGACCTGACGCGACAGGAAGTCGACACTCGAATGACCAGAATGGCGTGGCAACAGCTTGACGCGGTGGCGTCGCAAAATGCCGAGCTTGCAGCACGCTTGTATTCCCCGTTGTTCAAATTAACGCAAGCCCGAAGTCGCGAAACGGAAGCGCTGGCATGGCCTGTCGGACTGGCGATTTTTTCCAAAAACGGCGAAGCCTGGCAATGGATGCGAGAGGCCTGGCAGGTTTCCTTTGCTTCGGCTTCTGAAGACCAGTTGTTCCAGGCTTTTGATGTTCAGACAACCTGCGACGACCTGGACCGCTCTACCTGGTTGTTGTCGGTGCTTGCCGCACGAATGGGAATTGACGGAGAAGGCGTTTCCGCCAGCAAGATCAGCGACACGATTCGCGCGCGGTTTGGCTTGACGGGTGAAACCTGGATTCCCGCTGAAGCGCGATGGGACTTGCTTTTGGATTTGCCCGATTACCGCGTGGCGCTGGAACCCGATCAACGCCCAACGCCGCAGGCAATTGCAAACGCCGCCTGGCTGGCGACTGCTGCGTTTCTGATTTGGAAAGCCGAGCAGGACACAAGCTCCCGATTTCTTGATTCGTTTGATCAGCTCATTGCCGACGGCCCGCAAGCCGTCGCGATTCGCGGCAATCAAAATCGATATTGGCAGTCGCTGCCCATTTACGGACGGGTGCAACGAAGGCCGCTGCCTACCGACATTGAAACGCGACGGCTCGCCCTGGAAAAATTGCAGAACCCGGCAGGATTGTCGTCAACTGCCCGAGCCTCCGCACTGGAACGACTCGCCGAAATTGCCGATCGCTTTGCTGATGTGTCGCCGGAACAGGCAACCGCTATCGTTCGCATCATGCTGCTTGCCAATGAGAATCCGGAAATTGTTGCCGTCGAAAAATTCACATTCCGATTTCGCCACTGGGCAAACCTGGCGACGGCCCTTTCGGAACAAATCATGGAACCTGAAATCTCAATCGACCAGGCCGTTACGGTCGCGTCGTTGTTGACGGAATTGAAGTTTGAATTGCACGATACAGCAGCCTGGCGCGAATCGTTACGTCGCGCGTTGTTGCGTCAATTGGCAGACGGCTTGCAACGCACCGCCGAGACTCAGGGGGACCATGCCGATTACCAGTGGGATGAATTGCACGATTACCTGATGGAACTTGGGCGGATTCGTTGCCAGGCAGCCGGAATCGCCGGCCATGAATTCAGCCCGACCCGTTCGCCGGCGGAATTGAGCCGTTTGATTTTGCGGCAGATGATCGGTGACGATCCACGCATTGCGTCCACGCAGTTGCTTGCAGACGACAATTTTCAGGAAGCCATTTTGACGACGGCGTTGCTGACGGAAGTCGTAAACGATGACGCCGCCCAGGCTCAGCTTGATAACGGCGGCCAAAGTGCCAGTTTGGCGGCCGACTGCCCAACGGCCTTGCTGGCTTGCGAACAGAAATTGTTAGCAGCACTGGTTCAGCAGCGAAAGAGGAATTGATGTTGCGACTCAACACAATGCTGATGCTGTTGGTATCAATTTCGCCATGGTTCGCGCCTGGCAACTGCCTGTCCGACGTGATTTACACCAACGATGGCAAAGTTGTCTTTGGCATCGTGGAATCGGAAAACGAAAATCACATTTTCTTTCAGCAACGATTGGGAGCTGATGGAAACTATCTACAACGTGTCTTTCCGCGCAGCGAGATTCGACGTTTGTTAGTCACCGTGGACAGGGAGCGACTGACCAGGTTGAAACCTGGTGACTGGAACGTGTATCGCGATTGGGCGGAAGAGTTGTCGATTCAATCGGTCGACCCGGAAGCTCGCGATCTGGCACTTCGACTCTACCTGATCGTTGCCTATCATGCCGATGAACCACTTCGCACTGCGGGATTCCGTGGCGCAATCCAGGTCTCCGGCAATGCGACTCCATCCGCAGCGAGCCAGCAACGGCTCATTCGCACTTTGGCTGTTCAGGTTTATCCGGGTGATGATTCGTGGACGATGATCGACGCCAGTTCCGGGAAACCGACGGCATTGGTTGCCGCCGAAGTACGAGACAGGCTGCGCGAGGTGGCCGCCGAACTGCGACGATACCGGCAGGGGATGCCCAATACGCTGGATCGATTGATCGAGGATGATTTGACGCGGGAAGCGATTGGGTTGATGCCGTCCGTTTGCACCTGGCCTCGATTTCAGGATTTAGCTTCGCGTACTGAACTGGATTACTCGGCTATCTCGCGCCTGCTGAACCTTGAGCTGGCGATTTTGTCGTTAGTCGATGGCGAGCCGCCTGCACTGCTACAGCGTGACAGCCCCTGGTCGGTGCTTGTCCATCAAGGCCGTCCGTCGGTCGAACTTGTCAGTTTTGCCAACGTCTCGTCCTTTGATCTGGAAGCAACTGTTTTTCGGGAAGGAGCGTGGAAAAAGCCCCAATAATGGGCTCATCGGGATGCGGTTGCCGATTCCAACCGTCGCGCATAAAATCAGCATCATGAACGTTTACCAGCATAATTCAATCGCTACCTTGCGCCATTCGGTACGTTGCCGATTGGGCTGCCTTCTATGCGCCAGTGGCGTTTTGTTCCAGTTTCAATTTCATCTGATTACCGAGTCCTAGCTGCTTTTCTGAAAAGACAGCCATCGAAAGTGCGCCTGGCAATCGTGGCGCATCGGGAACCAAAATCAGCTATCGAAAATACAGGAACAAACCCATGCGGGAAATGCTTGAAACAAAACTAAAACAGTTCGATGAATATGAACGGCAAATGGCCGATCCGGAAGTCCAGGCGAACTCATCACGAATGGCAGAAGCCGCACGACAACACGGCTCGCTGGCCAAACTGGCTACCCGTTACCGGCGCTTCAAGGATACGTGTCGCGAGATTGACGAAGTGCGAACGATGGCTGTTAGTCCCGATTCGGAGGAACGCGAACTGGCAGAGAGCGAAATTCCTGTTTTGCTGAAACGCCGCGAAGAGCTGTGGAGCGAGCTTCTCGACATGACGGTCGGTGGCGAAGAGGCCAACCGTTCGAGCTGCGTCATGGAAATCCGCGCTGGAACGGGTGGTGATGAAGCCGCCCTGTTCGCTCGCAAACTGTTCGACATGTACAAACGCTACTGCGAAATTCGCCGTTGGAAATTCGATGTCGCCGATTCCAACATGACGGAACTGGGCGGTTTCAAGGAAGTCACCATTACGATCACGGGCGAAGGATCGTATCGCGATTTGCAATATGAAAGTGGCGGGCATCGCGTTCAGCGTGTTCCCGATACCGAAACCAAGGGACGCGTGCATACCTCGGCCGCAACGGTCGCCGTTTTGCCGGAAGTCGAAGATGTCGAGGTCGACTTGTCACCCGATTCCTATGAGGTCGAACGGTACGCCGCCAGCAGCGGACCGGGTGGTCAACACGTCAACAAGACCGCTTCGGCCGTTCGGATCACGCACTTTGAATCGGGGATTGTCGTCAAGTGTTTTGAAGAGCGAAGTCAGCACAAAAATCTGGCCAAGGGAATGCGCTTGCTCAAAACGAAACTGTACGATCATTACCAGCGAACGCAGCATCAACAACGGGCCGACGAACGCAAATCGTTGGTGGGCAGCGGCGACAGGAGCCAGCGTATTCGCACTTATAATTTCCCCGAGAACCGATTGACCGACCATCGAATCGGATTGACGTTGTATCGACTTGACCAGATCGTTCTCGGCGATTTGCAACCCGTCACCGACGCCCTCGTCGATTACGATCGACAAAGCCTCCGCGATTCAATGGGTGATCTCGATTAACCAGCCCGCCCCAAAACCAGGTAACGAAGCGCCATCTGTTGACAGTGATCCGGCCAGCGAAAACCGCTGGACGATCAAGCGACTGCTGAACTGGACCGCCGATTTTTTTCGCGAACACGGTGCCGAGCATCCGCGACTGGAGGCCGAAGTCTTGCTGGCCGAGGCGTTGGGATGCGAGCGAATCTATTTGTATACGCGGTTTGACGAGGAGCCTGATGAAGCGACGCGCGCCCGCTTTCGCGATTGGGTCGGCCGGCATGCCAAAGGTGAACCGGTTGCCTATCTTGTTGGCCACCGCGAGTTCTTTTCACTGAAATTCCTGGTAAATTCCAGCGTGTTGATTCCACGCCCGGAAACCGAACACATTGTTAGCGAAGCGCTGGACTTCCTTCGCAAGCGGAACCAGCCCTCACAAGTTATCGATGTTGGAACCGGCAGCGGAAATATTGTTGTCGCCATTGCCAAACATGCTCCAACAGTGACGTTAATCGCAACTGACATTTCAGGCGCTGCTCTAAAAGTTGCCCGCTCCAACGCCGCGTTGCACGGAGTCGAATCGCGTATCCAGTTCGTCGAGTCGGATTTGCTGGAAAGCCTTGGTCAGCCACCACAGTTTGACTTGATTGTCAGCAACCCCCCCTACATCGGGACCAACGAACAGGGAACCGTTCAGGCGTCAGTAGCAAACTACGAGCCGCACACCGCGTTGTACTCCGGTCCGGACGGTTGCGAAATCATCGAGCGCCTGATCGGTGTCGCTACAAAACGCCTGGTATCAGGCGGCAAGTTGATTTTCGAAATGAGTCCCATCATCGCTTCGCGCTGCCAGCAACTGGCCACCGAACAAGGGTCGTTTTCCGGGATAAAGATTATCAAGGACTATTCGGGCCACCCGCGCGTCCTTGTCGCGACGAAAAGTTAGAATGGTGTCACCATTGAAACCGCGAATTCCACTTCAAAAATCGCGTTTCTGAAGGTCTGCCCGGGCTTCACATCGGCATAACCGGTCGCTGGCGAGTTGGGGTGGGATGCCGGTTTTGAATTGTCGATTATGCCGGTATGGCAAAACGTTTGACCCGATTGCAGAAACTTCAAAAGGACCCGTTGACCCGCGCGGCTGTGCCGATAGCAGGTCAGTGGAATGCCGCCTTTACCGACTACCTGCGCCGCGAATGTCATCTGGCGGATAATACTGTCGATGCCTACACACGCGACTTGCAACATTTTGAACAGTGGCGAAAAAATCGGGATGTGCGCGATCTGAAAATCTCCCAGTTGTCAGAGTATGTCGGGTGGCTGGCCGACCGGAATCTGGCACCGGCATCGATCGCCAGGCACCTGGTGACGCTCAAGATGTTTTTCAAGTACTTGCAACTCGAAGGGGTCATGCGCGACAACCTGGCCGAGTTGCTGGGAAGTCAAAAACTCTGGCAGCGTGTCCCGGAAGTCCTTTCGCCGATCCAGATTCAGCGGTTTCTGCGGGCACCGGGAAAAGCGGAACGGTTTTACCTGCGCGATCGGGCCTTGCTGGAGATGATGTACGCCACCGGCTGCCGTGCTTCGGAGGTTTCCAATATGCGGCTGGAAGATTTGTACCTGGAGCAGGGATTTTGCAAATGCACCGGAAAGGGAAACAAGCAGCGAATGGCGCACATTGGGGCCGAAGCGGCTGATGCGGTGCGCCAATGGATTGAGCAGGGTCGCCACAAAGTCATCCCGCAAACGGCGCGGGTGATTACATGGTTGTTTCTATCACGTAGCGGCCGCCGCTTGCGCCGTGAAGCGATCTGGGAATTGGTAAAAAAATACGCAGTGATCGCAGGGATTCCTCCTTCGATCAGTCCGCACACGTTGCGACACAGCTTCGCGACGCACATGTTGGCCGGAGGGGCCGATTTGCGGCATGTTCAGGAAATGTTGGGCCATGCCAGTATCTCGACCACGCAAATCTATACGCACGTCGATCAAACGCGATTGAAAAAAGTACACACGCAATTCCATCCGCGTGCGTAGTGTTCCTGCCGTTGATATCGATAATTCCGCCTGGTGGCAATGCAATCCGCCGCGTGATCCTTTAACAAGAACTTGCAAACCGGACTATCCGACAACACCTTGCCTGTCGTTCAGGTCCAGGATCGACAGGCCGATAGGAAAGTTATTATTGGAGCTCTGCCAGGGCAAGTGGCCCTAATGCACAACCCCTGTTATCCGGATACTTTGCCATCGTGATTCGCCGAATACTGATCGAACCAGCTAATCGCCCGCCCCATGGGAACGCAAATCGGAAGCCTGCCCGACGATTCCTGGACTGTGGTGCCGGCTTCATTGCCTTGGCGTTTCTGCCAATAATGGTTGGACACGTTGAAAATGAAAACTTTAAGTCTGCCAGGACCGAAGTTGTGGTAACCGCGCCACTCGACGCAAAAGCCCTTGCCAGAATAGAACAGGTGGCGCGATGTCTGGCAATCTATTACATGCGACCGGTCGATGCCGACTCGCTTCGCCCGTGGAGCATCATGCATGGCCTTCTCGCATACGGCCAGGATTCCCGCATCTCAAGCGGGGGCAAGCTTATCAATGCAGTCGAATATCTTTGCTCGAATCAACTGGGCAATGACCGGCGACTGTTGATGGTTCCCAATGGACGCCTGCAAGCGAGTATTGGTACCGGTGTCCAGGGACATCCAGGACAGTTTCTGGCCATGCTGGCGCAGTCCGATGTACCCACCACCCAGGTGATTACGGTCGAAGGCCAGCCTTTTACCGTAGCGGATCTGATTCATTCGGAACAACTGGATTGCAAATCGGGAACTGAGTTGACTTTCCGATTGATCTCCCTGTCGTATTATCTGGGGAATGAAGCCACATGGACCAGCAGCAACGGAGAGAAGTGGAGCATCGCCCGTTTGCTCCGCGAAGAATTGGCTGAGTCGGTTAACGACGGGGCTTGCGGTGGAACGCATCGCTTGATGGGAATCAGCTTTGCCGTGCAGACCCGGCGACATCAGGGGCTTGAATTTGATTCCTTGTGGGTCGCCGCCGAAAAATATATTCACGACTATCAGGAGTATACATTCTCGATGCAGAATCCTGATGGCAGTTTCAGCACGGACTGGTTCAAGGGCCCTGGCAGCGACAATTCAGCCAAGCGACGGTTGTACACAACGGGACATATTCTGGAATGGTTGGCGTTTTCATTGCCCCAGGAGCAGTTATCCGATTCGCGATTGACACGAGCTGTCGATTATCTGACCAGCCTGATGTTGGCCGCTCCGGGATATCAACTCGATGTCGGACCATGCGGTCACGCCGTACGGGCCTTGCGGCTGTACCAGGAACGAACAACGGGGCAATCCAATTTTGCCGAGTTGTTGCCGGCGGACGGGTTGCAAGGCAGGATTCATCCGGTGACGGTTGCCACTCATCCCGATAAGGGAAAAACGCGGGCAAACAACGCGCCGTTCAGCGGCACGCTTCCCATGCGACGGAGCGGAATGGGCTGGCGCAGGTAGCGTCAGGAACTTCAGTAAAAAACGGAATCAATGTCATGGAGGCTAATATGATTCACGGAACGAGATTGTTGGTTACAGCATTGATGCTGTTGGCATTGGAATCCGGCACCTTTGCCCAGGTGCGTTACCAACCCGTCGTACCAGGTACGGGCGTTGAGGTTGAAACGGTTGGCGATGACTTTGAAGATCCCGCCTGGTCGTATTCACCCAACCTGCCCAAGGTCTACAACAACAAGGATCATGCGCTTTCCGAAAACCTGCCGCTGGGACAATCCGCCAACAGTCGTTGGCATGAAGGAATCAAACGGGGACAGCCCGACGTTGTAGAGCGGGTGGAGACGCCGCCGAATGGACTGCCCGGCAGCACCGGCGCGATCATGTTGCAAAGTCTGGTTACGGGATCGACTCGGCCCGGTCACCAACAACAACAAGATGACTTTATCGCCAATATCGTCGAATCGATTGGCGAAACTCCGGTTGCCCGATCGCCCAGCATCGTGACTCGGGTCTGGATGCCCTCTGTTGATCAATGGGAAAACCGGACGGGTTGTCATTTTGCCTTCCGGATTTCGCTGGTGACCGACCGGTACGCCCGTCCGGCAGGTGGCCAGGCGAGGCCCGCTGATTTCGACGGTACATTTTGGCCAGGCATGTTCGTCAACATGAATAGTCGGGAGGGGATTGGCGCCACCGGTCGCGAGAACGACGAGTTGTATTTCTGGATGAAGGCCGGTGACAACGGGCAAGTGATTCGTGGACCGCAAATCACGACGACGGGCTGGTGGACGCTTGGCATGAGCGTTACGCCGGATGGTCGCGTTCACTACTTCGCCAAACCGGGAATCGAGGATCTGACAGCCGACGACCTGATCGCATCGGCATTGCCTTTTGGATATCGGGCCCATCGTTTTCGGACTTTCTTTTTCAACGTGTGCAACGGAGATGATGGCAAGTCCTGGTCGACCCATTTTGTCGTCGACGACACAAAGATGTTTGTGATTGGCGAAGAACAAGCTGGCCTGGCGGGCTTCAAAAAGTAAGCGGGTGCGTTTGTCGGAGACGGGTCATTGCAAGATTGTTGTGACAAGCGACAATAGCGACGACCGGTTCCCGTGCGTCCGTGTGGCGCGCCAGGCGTTACTCGTTGACGGAAACAAACTGCATCGTGGATTCCGGGACGATCGAAAGCAAGTCTTGTGGCTTCCTGATCTATCGCCGAACGACAAGTGACCGGGCCAACACGGCGGTCGGCAAGTCGTTTTTGCTAATGCAACATGCCGACCGTTGGGACCTGCCCAAGGGACATGTTGATCGGGACGAAACTGAAACCGAAACCGCGTTGCGTGAACTCAACGAGGAGACCGGAATTACCGCAGTGGATATTCAGATCGATGCCCTGTTTCGATTCGAACATTCGTATCCGGTTCGAATCAAACAGTACAATGACGTGCCGCGAGAGAAAACGCTGGTTATCTTTTTGGCCGAACTTGTGCGACCCGTTTCATTAACGGTAACGGAACATGCTGGCTACCGGTGGTTTCCCTGGCAGCCTCCGCACTTGATCCAGTCCATGACCGTCGATCCTCTCTTGCTTGCGGTCGCTCAGCATTGGTCGTACAACAAATCCTGAATCAACAACATGAAAATATATACCAGGTTCGGTGATGAAGGGCTGACTCGATTGCTCGGCGGAGTCACCACACAAAAATCCGATGTCCGGGTCGAAATGTGCGGCGAACTGGATGAACTGAACGCCGTAACTGGCCTGGTGATTTCAGGTGGACCGACAAGCGAATTTCAGGGACGATTGACGCGGGTTCAGTCAACATTGTTTGACGCCGGAGCGCTGGTTGCTGCAGTTGGGACTGGTTCGCGCCGCGAATCGTCCATTGCGAATTTTGAAGTTAGCGGTTTGGAGGAAGAGATTGACGCGATGCAAACCGGTTTGCCGCAATTGACACACTTTATTTTGCCCGGAGGTTGTGCAACGGGGGCCCGGTTGCATCTGGCCCGGACGGTATGCCGCCGCGCCGAACGATGCCTGGTTCGTTTATGCGAGAGTTGGCCAAATGAAACCGGATGCCAAAGTTTGCTGATTTACCTGAATCGGCTTAGTGACTGGTTGTTTGTCGCGGCCCGTTTTGCCAATCATTGTGCCGGTGTCCCGGAAACGCTGTGGAATGCCGGGAGTAAAGTACGGGATCAGGATTCGTAGCCGCGCTTGAAATTCGACGATATCGTTGTCCAGACGTCCCTTGTGCATGATTTGCGGCTTGCATTTTCCCAGGCAGGGATTTTGGGGCCGGGGAACGAGGGAACACAGGGGTCGTTCTTTCGTTGAAACCGGTAGCCGGTTACACTTTCACAGGCGTCTGAACCGTCGATGCGGAAAACCCGGTGCGCAAGGAATGGGTCACGAGTCGGGCCCGGATCGGTTGTGAACTGCGCTTGCGACGATGATTTTGGAGAAGGAATTATGAAAAAAATTGAAGCGGTCATTCGGCATTTCAAACTGGAAGAAATAAAAAACGCCTTGAATGAGGTGGGCGCGGCTGGCATGACGGTCACGGAAGTCAAGGGTTTTGGGCGCCAAAAGGGCCACACCGAGATGTACCGGGGCACCGAGTACGCAATCGATTTTGTTCCCAAGGTGAAAATCGAAGTTGTTTGTACCGATGAGGCTGCCCAGTCGATCATCGACACGATTGTGATCAAGGCGCAAACGGGACAAATGGGTGATGGAAAGATATTTGTTACCCGGCTGGAAGAAGTTATTCGCGTTCGGACAGGCGAAAAAGGAACCGAGGCGATCTAGTGAATTGCCCGCACTCGAGTTTTTTGATGGGTGATCCAGCATGGCGACAGGTATCGGACTGAAACCCTGGCTGATAACGGCGCGGCGGGATTATCAGGACGGTCGCGGACGGCTGCGCCTGTTGCACGAAGACGGTGTGCCAGGACGCCGAATCGCCAACAGTATGAGCGATCTCGTTGACGGCGTTCTGGTAACGCTATATGCACACGTAGTTTCCGAGCTGACCGAATGGGGGTGCGATACGACCGATCGATTGGCCCTGGTCATGCACGGTGGCTGTGGTCGGCGCGAGTTTGCTCCGTTTTCCGATGTGGATTTGATGGTGTTGTACCGTGGCGCACAGGACGCTCCGGTCGAAGAATTTGCCCGTCGGTTTTCGCAAGTCGTTTTTGATGCCGGGTTCACGCTGGGATTCAGCATTCGCTCGCCACGCCAGGCCTGTTCGATGGCACTGGGCGACGCCCAGATTTTTTCCTCGTTGACCGAATCGAGGTTCATCGGTGGAAATCTTGACTTGTTCGAGAATTACTTTATCCGGCTCAAACGGATTGTCGCACGACGCGCGACTTATCTGACGCGCTCGATCGTTTCGGCACGAGAATCAGAACGGGCCAGGTTCGGAGAGACCGTTTACCTTTTGCGCCCCAATGTCAAGAAATCTCGCGGCTGTCTGCGTGATATTCACCTGGTGCGCTGGTTGGGATTTGTACGATTCGGCGTTACCGATCTGGACTTGTTGCACAAGGAAGGTGCCTTGTCCCAAATTGATGCAAACCGGCTGAAGGCCGCCAGCGAATTTCTGTTGCGGGTCCGCAACGAACTGCATTTCAGTGTCAATCGTGCCAATGACATGCTGGGCAAGAACGAGCAAGTCCGCATCGCTGAAAAATGGGGTTACCCAGGCTCCGACGTTTCGCTGCCGGTTGAACAATTGATGCGTGACTATTTTTATCACACCAGCGAAGTTCGCTATGCCAGCGATCATGTGGTCAGCGCATCGATCAATCGCCGCACCATGACCCGCAAGGTTTTTGCACCGTTGATGGCCCGGCCGCTGGAAGATGTCTTCTTTATCAATCCGTTTGAAATCGGCGTTCAGTCACAGTTTCTCGACGATGCCAAAACGGATCTGGCTTTGGTTTTGCGTCTCATGCACTTGTCCGTTATTCACTCGCGCGAAATCGATCAGGATACGTGGCAGGTGATCCGTCAGGCGATGATCGAAGCCGAACACGTGCCGTTTTTTGCCGAGACCGGCCGACAATTCATGGCCCTGATCCGTAATCCGGAAAAACTTGGCCAGATATTGCGACGTCTGGCCGAGATGCGGATCCTCAGCCGGATCATTCCCCAGTTCGAGCATGCACGCAGTCTTCTGCAATTTAACGAATACCACCAGTACACCGTGGATGAGCATTCGATACTGGCCGTTGAAAAGGCGACGATGTTTGAGCATGATCGGGGACCGCTGGGCAATACCTATCGATCGCTTCGCGACAAAAGCATCCTGCACCTGGCATTGTTGATTCATGATCTGGGCAAAGGGTACGCCGAAGAGCATTGCGAAGTCGGCTGGCGGCTGGCCGCAGAAATTTGCCCGCGACTTGGCCTCGGAACCGACGATGGTGATGACGTCAAGTTTCTGGTCCATAACCACCTGATGATGAGCCACGTCGCCTTTCAACGCGACATCAACGATCACAACCTGGTCGCGGAATTTACGGCCAACGTGGGTAACAAGCAAATCCTGCGCATGTTGTACTTGTTGACGTGCGCCGATATTTCTGCCGTCGGTCCGGATACATTGACACAATGGAAGTTTCGATTGTTGACCGACTTGTTTCATCGCTCGCAGAACCTGCTGGATGGATTGCACCAGACGGACAATGACGATTCCATCAATGAAGCCGAGTTGACCCTGTTCCGGGAACTGGCACCGGACGAACCGACCGCGCTATGGCTACTTCGTCAGGCACGCAGCTTGCCTGGCAACTTTTATCAAAATCATGCGCCAGAGATCGTTGCCGAGCAACTACTCGAACTCAGCCGTACTGAAGGATACAAGGCGGGATGCTGGATCAATTACGATAACCAGACACGGATGATGGAACTTTGTATCGGACGACGCGTCAAGCGACGATCGGGAATCTATTACCGGATCACCGGAATGCTGGCCGGTGAAGGGCAACGGATTCGCACGGCTGATATCAAGCACCTTGACGATTCGTTCGTCTGGTACTGGTTTCAATTCGAAGATCCCAATTTGACCGAGCCCCCAACCGACCGCCGCCTGATCGAACTTCGCGACAAGGCCGTTCAATTGGCCGAAGGCAAGGAGGAATCAGAACCGGTCTTTTCCCGCTTGTGGAACGACGATCCAAAACGAAGTGCCAACTTGCCCAAGCCCCAGCTCAAGGTCGTCATTGACAATCAGACCGTTGAATGGGCCACCGTTATCGATGTCTTTGCCTGGTACAGGCTTGGCTTGCTTTACCGAATATCGAAGCGTATTTTTGAACTGGGACTCGATGTCCGTTTTGCCCGAATCGCCCAATTCGGAATGCAGGTGATTCAGGTTTTTTACGTGACCGACGAAAACGGAAACAAGCTCACTAACGGCAGACAACTGGTGATGGTGCGTCGGGCACTCCTCAAGGAGTCACGCGACTTTCTCGAAGGAACATCGGACAACAAGTCATGAATGATCAAATCAAGTCCAGGCAAGTTGTTCAGCGAAGTGGCTTTGGCTGGGCTTGCTTTGCGCTTGCGGCGCTGGTTTTCGTTCCGCTGAGCTTCTACGGACTTTCCGGAGAAACCGATCGTTGGCGGGCAGCGGTCCTGGCGGAAAAGTACCTGGATGGGGACCAGCAATATGCCATCAACGGATTAAGGGAAATTGTCAATCGACACCCCGACGATCGTCAGTTGAGGATGGTACTTGCCGGCTGGTTGCTGGAAAATGACTCGGCTCCCGAAGCTCTTGAACTGGTAGAAGCAATCCCCGACGCAGAACGAATTTTGCAGGTCGGCGAGTTGAAACTGGATTGTTTGCTGGCAAATGCCCGAACCGATGACGCACTGCTGTTGTTTCGTCAACTTCATCCGGCCTCGATTGTCCGCAACCAGGCGGACAATATTTCGCACCTGAATCGGCTGTCTTACATGCAGGCGCTGTCGTCCAACGAACCCGATCTGGCGATGGCGCTGCGAAACAGCAACTACGTTGTCGCTGAGATTTCAAACGGTTGGCAAACAGCCGTCAAGGATGAGCTGGGGCCGGGATTGCAAGTCGCCCTGGCGTCCGTTTTACTTTTTCGAGGATCAAGCGGATTCACTTCAAACGTTCACGAAATCACGACCCGGGAATATAAAGACGAAATCATGGCGATACTCGATCCGGTTATCACCAAACTCTCGGCGGCGGTCGAAACGAGCCGGGCAGAGTTTGCAGCAAACGTTCTTGTGAAGGCATTGCCGGGAATTGGTTCGGGAATTCAGCAAATGGTAAACGGGCTGACCGGAGAAAACCCGGAAGTGATCGAATCCTCGCTGGCGTCGATGCTCGCCGCTCGCGCTCTCGTTTTACAGGATCTGGGTGAGTTGGAGCGGTCGTACGCCGATCGCCGACGAATTGGGGAACTTGGACACGATGCCACCGAAATCGCCAGTCGCTGGCCCATCCTCATCGAGTGCGTCGAGCACTTGAGCGCTATGGGCAGTTTCCTCGATACGCGCGGCTGCGTTTTGTACAAATTCAAGGATCGCCGGTCAGAATTGGCTATCGATGATCTGAACGCGGCTGTGATGGCCCAGGAGTCGCTTTGCAAGGCTGGACCGCGCGTTGCCGCATCGTGGATTTTCGAAACGGCGGATTTGCGTGAACATAACGCAGAAATTGACAAGAACTGGAATCGAACGCTGGCCGTTCTTTTGTACCACCGATCCTGGATCAAGAAAGACCTGGCCCGACTGTCACGCCTGGCCAAAAACGACATTACGATTCAGGATGTCCTTCTCCGGGAAGCTGCCGACGATATCCGGCGCGTACGGGAAATGGGCTTCAAGCCTGGAGCGGGCTTGTTTTGAGTCGAAGCAATTTGGCACAACGTCGGTGCAACTGCGGCAACCGGCCAGAGAATTTGCTCAGCGGATGTTCATTCCGCGAAGACACAAATAACCAAAGGCACATGTGATCGCAGCAATAATTCCCCATTCCTGCAGGCCAAAGTCTTGGACCACGCCGAACAGATTGTCCATGGCTTTCAGAATTGCGTCCATGTTTTGTTTTCCTGTCATTTGGAGAAGAGTCATTGGAAAAGTGGCTACCGTCGGATAATCCACACTGCAGCATTCCGGTGCAGAAAGTGTATCTTGCGAATTGAATTGTTTTGTGAAACCCGCCGGCGATTCGGAGTGAAACGCTCGTTTGCCAAAGACTATTTTGCCGACTTTGCCAATTGTGACGACGGCGAAGACGGGCAGTTTTGCAGTAAGTGAAAACGGGATCGGATCGATCATTCCATCAAGGCAAAGCGTTCGGCCCGTAATCGACCCCCTTGCCCGGTTCCTACTCGCCAATCAGCCTGGCCTGGATCGCCTGTCCCAACGGAATCCCCTGTTTTTTCAGAGCAATCACGAACTTGAATTTACAAATCCGGTCCTTGTCTTGCCGGGTTTTTGAATGTATCCTTTGGGGCCTGTCCGCCGAATCGTAACGTTGTCCGTCCAGGGCAAAACTGCCGGAAAAAAAACCTGGAATCCTTGTTACGAACCTCAGCGAAACATGCAAATAATGCAAAAACTGGCACTGTAGCTCAATTGGTTAGAGTACTGGACTGTCGATCCAGTGGTTGCGGGTTCGAGCCCCGTCAGTGTCGCTAAGAGAAATCGCAGAAACCCCGGCTATCGATCGATACGCCGGGTTTTTTTCGTTTTCGGTCGATTCCTGGCCAGTCGGCAAGTATCGATTCAGTATTCGGCGATTGAATACGTCTACTATGTTCAGCAGACGTTGTTCTGTTACTGACGGGCACGGATCGGGAATGGCGGTTTCTTGTACTGGTGAGGCGGGGTTTCTTCGAGTTGTTTTAGCGCAATCTCAATCGCCTTTTCAAGTTGCGGATCGCGGCCGGCAATCACATCAACCGGCATCTGTTCGACTTCCACATCCGGTGGTACGCCGACATTCTCGACAATAAAGCCGTCTTCCGTCCAAATGGCAAGGTTCGGTGCCGAGACACTTCCTCCATCCATCAAGACGGGAAATCCAAGAACTCCGACCAGTCCACCCCAGGTGCGACGACCGACCAGAGTGCCTAGTTCCAGTTTGTCAAACATCCAGGGCAACATATCGCCACCGGAACCTGCGGTTTCGTCAATCAACATAATTTTTGGCCCAAAAATCGCTCCACTCGGCGTAATAAAATCATCGCCGTAACGCGTTGCCCAGTGACTGAGGTAAGGTCGTCGTAACAAGTCAATATAGTAATCGGCGATCTGACCCCCTCCATTGAATCGTTCGTCAACGATGATCGCCTGCCGATTCGTTTGCGGGAAAAAGTATCGTTTGAAATACTCGTGACCGGCCGTCGTTGTGTTGGGAACATAAACGTAGGCCACGCGACCATCAGTCGCATCGGTGACCTTTTTCAAGTTGCCTTCGACCCAATCCCGATTCCGCAAGGCACTTTCGTTCTCAATCGGTTCCACGGAAACCGTTCTTGCGTCCGAGCCATCCGCTTTAGTACTGACCGTCAACTCAACGATCTTGCCGGCTGTGTTTTCAAAATGCCTGTAAATATTGTCATCGGCGGTCAGGTTATTTCCGTTGACCGAAATGATGAAGTCGCCCGCCTTGACTCGAACGCCCGGTTCGGTGAGCGGAGCGCGAAAGGTTCCATTCCAGTTGAGTCCGCCAAAGACCTTTTTGACCCGATAACGCCCGTCGGCCAATTCATAATCGGCGCCCAGCAGACCACCCGGAACCGCTTTCGTTTCCTGACGTTCGTCGCCCCCGCCGACTCGATGGTGTCCAACCGCAATTTCGCTGCACATCCAGCGCAAGACGCGATTGACGTCGTCACGTGTCACGCAGTCATTGAGAAACGGTTGATATTTCTCGCGCATGGCGGGCCAATTGGCTCCATGCATATTCGGGTCATAAAAGTAGTCACGATTGATACGCCATACTTCATCGAAAATCTGTTGCCACTCGGCATGAGGATCGATGCGAACGTTGATCGAGTCGATTGCCAATTTGCCAGTTCCGGGCGCGATTTTCGCATTGGACGGTGCAATCCCCCATGTATCGGCGGCAATGTACAGCAGTTTCTTGTTGTCAGCCGTCAGTTCAAATCCATTGGGTTTCTCCAGCAAACTCGTCGCTTTGCGATCCTTGAGCGAGTACATTTCCAGCGAGCTGTCGCCACCGTGGCTGCTTCGTATGTAGAAGATCTCGCCTGCTTTTCCGGCTCGCAAGTTCGAATGGCTGGCTGCTGATAGCGGTAAGGTGACGATGCGCTGGTCAAGTCCATCGAAATCGATTTGAAGCGGTTTTGTTTTTTCTACTCCCTTTTCTTTTGAGTCGCCTTCGCTCTCCTTGTCGTCTGTTTTTTCGGTGTCGTTTCCTTTAGTGTCGTCATCTTCGTCGGCGTCATCTTCTTTGTCATCATCCGTTTTGGCATCCTCTTCCTTTTTCGAATCGGATTCGTCGGCTTTGCCTTCTTCGTCACTTTCGCGAGCCAGCGGGTTCTTGCCGTCGTCGCGCAGCACCACCAGATAAATCTGGTTGGACGACTCCATGTCGGCGTTGCTCATGGCGAACCAGTGCTTGACAGGACCGGCGTCCGTCGATGCAAGAAAATAGAGATAGTCCCCGCTGATATCAAAACAAGGCTCGGTAACTTCACTCATCCCGTCCGAGATCGCCCGCGAAGTTTTCGTTTCGGCGTTGTAAACGAAGGCCTGCTGGATCATGGCCGATGTGTTGACGGTGTAGGCCAACCATTCCGAATTGGACGACCAGCTATGATGCAGACCGCGAAGCGGATCCGGACCATACCTGGGTTCGCTGCAAACTTTTGTCGAGCTACCGGATTCGATATCGAAAACGTACAGGCTCCATGAGTTGTCCCGATACGAGATTTTTTTACCATCGGGCGACCATTTCGGTTCTTCAAAGAAACCGTGCCCTTCGATTTTGTATTGCTTGATCTCACCCTTGCTGTCTTGCGGGGCAATATGCAATTGATATTCGCCACCGGCATCTGAAAAGTACGCGATCTGCTTTCCGTCAGGACTCCATGCGGGAGAACGTTCGTGAACGCCCGTCGTTTGCGTAATATTTCGTGGATCACCCTTTTCAGCAGGAACCGTTACGATTTCGCCACGAAACTCAACGGCGGCCCTGGTGCCACTCGGAGAAACGCTTCCGTTGCGGGCCCATTTCAATCCGGAAACAAAACGGGGGCGGGTATCGGTCATGTCCGTGTGCAGATCTACCTTGATTTGCGCAACCGTTTCATCAGCCGGATTGAACAGGTGCAAGTAGCCCGCTTGTTCAAAAATAATCGCGTCAGCGGATTCAGCAAGCCGTTCGATGTGAAAGTCCTGATAATCTGTATGACGCTTGACTTCTTTTGAGCCCTGGTCAAACGAATACAAATTGAATTCACCGTCACGATCGGATCGGAAGTATACGGTATCGCCGATGAAGACCGGATCGGTATCGTTGCAACGTCCTTCGGGTTGTGGCACGATTACCACGGAATGGTCAGCGACATCATAGATCCAGACGCGCGAGCAGGTTCCGCCGCGATAGTTTTTCCACTGCTGAAATCGTTCGGCGATCGGAATGTAAGCGATCTTCTTGCCATCCGGTGAATACGAAGCACGTAGTCCATTGGGAATGGGCAATTCCGCCGGAAAGCCCCCTTCAATCGAAACCGTATAAAGTTTGCGATAGCGACCGGTAAACACATTTCGGGGTGACGAAAACAGAACTGCCGAGCCGTCTGGCGTAAAACCCTCTACCTGATCGTCCGATGGATGAAATGTCAGACGTTTGGGCGAACCGCCGTTGGCGGGCATGATATAAACGTCGGTGTTGCCATCGTATTCGGCGCTGAATGCGATCATGCTCCCCTCAGGCGAAAATTGCGGTGACGCCTCGATCCCTTCGTGCGATGTCAACCGCCTGGGATTCGATCCATCCCGCCCGGCGACCCACAAATCGCGACCGTAAGTAAAGGCGATATGTTCGGCGCTAACAGCCGGCTGCGACATCATTCGAGCGCCGACCGAATCGTCTTGCGCCTGGATTGCTGGAAGCCAACCACAGACAATCAGTAAAACCGAAAAGGGGATGGACCTGGTGCGCATGAGTTTTTTTCCGGAGCATGGATTTCAGGGGTAAAGGTTTTTTACTTGTACCCACAATAACCTGGATATTGCCGGAAAACCGCTGAATTGCCCCCAACAAATCCACTTGCCGGAAAACGATTCGTCAATCCGTTGGTTTAACGACAATCGGTAAATCGGCCCGTCGCGTAGCCTGATATTATTTGCCTGCTGCGACGAAATGGTACAGAACCCGCCTGTAAACAGCGGCGACACCCTCAGCCATGCTCTGATCCGAGAATTTTTGGCGTTGGCGATCGAGGGCCGATTGCCGAACGGCTTGCCAATCGATTTTTTTGTCCTGAAATCGCAGAACCTTCTCAGCCAGGTCGGCGGCATTGCCCGGCTCAAAAATCAATCCATCGATTCCGTCGCGAATCGCTTGCGGGATTCCGTCTACGTTGGCAGCAACTACCGGCACGCCGCCTGCCATGGCTTCGAGGATCACCATCGGCAATCCCTCACCAAACAAACTTGGGAGAACAAATAAATCCATGCGTTGAAAATACTTATGCACGTCGTTGGTGAAACCGGTCCATTCAATGACTTCACTCACGCCAAGTTCGCCGGCCATTAGTTTGATCTTTTGCTCGTACTCGTATGACTCAAACGGGCCAACGGCCAACAGGCGAACATTGGCCCCGTTGGATTTCAGATTCGCAATCGCCTGCAGGAGTACTTCGATCCCTTTGCGCGGACGGAACAGGGCGGTCGTTCCGAGCGTCCATGTTCCGACCGGCGTTTTTCGATCGGGAACACTCGCAACAACGGAAACACCGTTAGGAACTGTGGTCAACAGCTTTTGACAGTAACCAAGTCCCTCCATGTATTGCTTTACGCTTTCCGAGACACAAACAAAATGATTTACGCGACGCGAAGCAAACGACTCGACCCATTGATTGATTTTGTTGGCAAACGAGCGGGTGGAATCGCGACCGACGGGACTGTGAACATGATAGACCAGTGGCCGGCCAACCTTGCGGGCCACACGACTGGCTACCAGCAAGCTGCGCGGCGTATGCGCGTGCAGAATTTGGTAATTGTTTTGCGTGACAATGTTGCAAAGCTGCCGAATCGCTCTCCTGTCAAACTTGCTGCGCATCGGAACTTCGTACAACGAGCATTCCCGAGACTGTCGTTCGGCGGCAAAGCGACCGGATTTGAGGCAGGCGAACGAAGCCGAAAAACCGAATTCGGGCAAACAGAGTCCCAGCAAATCCTGAACCCGTTCGGCTCCTGAAAAATGCTCACCATTGATCAAGTGCAGCACTTTGACTGCTGCCTGGCGTTGCTGCGGATCGACAAGGACTTGTATTGGAGTACAGATATGATTCATAACATAATTGGGAGGAACTGGTCGCTGGTGAAGTCGATGGGCATTCCGGGCGCACCGTTTCAAAACCCTACTTTGCCATCATTCGAAAGCCAACAGCGTTGTCAAAGCGTTGGCGAACTGCAGGCATCGCCTCCGGTACAATCGTCAGAATCTGGCTAAAACGCCTTGAAATGCTCGCGTCAGAAATCAAAACGCCAATGGGCCCACTGCCCTTCGTTTTCGTCAACGCCGACTGAAATCAGGTTGAATGAATCCAGTGAAAAACCGCTGGCTTTCATCGCCTCGATGAGTCGGACGCCAATGTGTTCGGCCAACCGCTCGGCCGTTGTATTATCGATTGGCAAGAGCCTGACATCTTCGCGGGGAAAGACCCAGCGTCGCGACTCAAATCGGGCGATGATTTCCGCGCCGTCGTCGTCGATCATTATCGACGGATGCCTGGTGGCAAGCAGCACATGATGATCGAGTTCGGCCGTAATTGCCTTTATCGTGTCACGAAGCCAGATGAAATCGATAACGCAGGCGTGGGCATCGAGTTCGCCTTCGACCGTCGCGGCAACACGATAGTTGTGCCCGTGAAGCGCTTCGCAAATTACCTGCCCATTCCGTTCGGCAAAAGTGATAAAGTGCGCGGCGCTGAATATCAGCGATTGTTTTTCGAGTGAGACCTGAAAGGACATTTTTTTAAAATTCGAAAGTGACTTGTTACGAAAAAAAAGCCGTGGCGGGATTCAAACTGATCGAATCTAATTGGACAACGCCATTCTACTCGTTCACGTCTGGCACCCAAGTCGTCCCAGGCGTAGTCCGGCAAACAGGGCGGCGGCGATCAAGTCGGCGGTCGTGCCCGGGTTTCTGCGGTTGCCGTCGCTGCGCAACCAGAAATCGAACTCTTCCAGGGCCATCAAGTACTTCGGGTCGTCAAAAGAACCCCTTTCCAAAACCGTTCCGGCCCGGGCGGCGACTTGCCACGCCACGGCATCACCGCATTTTCTGGAAATCAGGCTATCGGGGAACTGGTTCATCGTTTTCAAATGAGTGTTGATAACCGCATCGACAAGACTCATCCCCTGCCGCAGACTTTCTTCAATCGCCGGCAAAACAAAGTCAAGGACTTGCTCGAAACCATTCACGTATTGTCTTGCGATCAAGTCCCGTTCGGCGGCGAGCTGCATGGGGGCCAGAATGTGCTCCGGTACTTGTTCGTTGTGAATGTCGTATTCGACTCCTTTTCCGATCCCGCCGGGAGTCGCCAATCGAATCGCCTCATAAATCGCCTTGCAATCCTCGGCATCAGTGGCAGCCAACATTTCCGAAATCGACGATCGATCGAGAACCGAGACTTTTGCCAACGGGGCCAGCAACAAGATGATTCCGAGATTGGTGTTTACCGAAACGAGCGAGCGGGTCGCCTTGACCGCCTCAAAAATCGTTTCGCCGAGAGATCGATCGCGGGCGGCGTCCATGGCTGGACCAATGGCAATGGCGCTTGTCAAAAAGTCCTGCAAATTCGTGTCGACAAAATCGGCGCTGCGGTGGACATTGCCTGGCTTCGGAATGGTGACTTCCAGCATGCATGCCAACGTCGCCAATTGCCCGGTTGAAAGTGACTGATGCGACACAGGCGTTTATCTCCAGCGGGCAACTGCGATCAGTGTGCGAGAAAGTTCTTGACTTCGGCAATAATTTCTTCCCGGGCGTCTTCCATCACGTAATGTCCGGCGTACGGATACTCGCAAGTGCGTGCCTTGGGCCAGGCCTTTTGAAACTTTCGCAAGCACTCGGGACGAAAACACCAATCGCGCATTCCCCACAACATTAACACCTGTTCGGAACGGAACTGATCCAGGCCTTCTTCGATTGCCAGAAGTCGCTTCATCGTCGGTTGGCCGGCGCGCGTTGGAATGTCGGTAACGAACTCGTAAACAGCGCGACGGTTATTCCATGAATCATAAGGGGCCAGCAAGTTGCGCGCGACGTTTCCTGGCAATCCACCTGGTTGCCCGCTCGCCATCTTGATGGCCGCTCGAGCAAACACATTCATTCCCTGCACGGCAAATTGACCCAGAACCGGAGTTCGGCAAACTCGAATTCGACGCGGAATAAACGGTGGCGGAAAAGCAGCGGTATTCAGCAATACGATGCGACGGTAGCGCGAACGATCTTCCAGCGCTGCACCCAAACCGATCGCTCCACCCCAGTCATGCACAACCAGATTGATTCTGTGCAGATCAAGTTGGCGAACCAGTTCGACCAAATGCCGGATTCGTAAATCGAGCGAATACGGCGGGCTTTCCGGTTTTTGGCTGAGACCACATCCGATGTGATCCACGGCAATCGCCCGATGCGAGGGCGACAGTCCCGCAACCAGATGCCGCCAGTAATACGACCACGTCGGATTGCCGTGAACCATTAGCACCGGTTCGGCATCGCGATCGCCCTCGTCCAGATAGTGCATCGCGAAACCATCGATGTCGGCAAAGTGACTGACCGCCGGATAGTCAGCCAGTCCTTTGCGCCAAGCGGGAAGTTGATGCGCGGGGTTTGATTTTTTCAATGGCTGGAAACTCGATTACTCATTGGTTTATCAGCAAGGCAATGTAACTGCGCCATGGCGGTTTGTCATTCCTGCCGGATGGTCGTTGATCGCTCCGCGATCAATTCGTGATGATCGCGGAGCGATCAACGACCATATTTCATCAAGCAGTTTACGACCAATCGCATTCCATTTCGCCCGAGCCGTCTCTCACTTTTCTTCAGTTTTTTCAAAAAACATCACATGCTGCCAGGGAAGTTCATCGAATTGGCTGACCAGCCGGAATCCGTTGGGCTCGTATTCCTTGAGAATCTGCGCCTTGGTCATTTTGTGTTCGGGCTTGATTGGAACATCCGGATCTTCGGCACGAAATTCGACAAGCGCCAGTCGGCCATCCGGTTTCAAGGCACGGTGCATGGCCGCCAGCATCTGTTCGGGATAATTGAATTCATGATAGACATCGACCAGCAAAATCAGATCACAACTGGCATCGGGCAATCGCGGATCGTGGTACGAACCGAGGATCGGCGTCACGTTGTTTATACCTTCCCGTTCCATCCGGTTTCGTAACAGTTCCAGCATCTCCGGCTGGACATCCACCGCCAGGACGCGACCGCGATCGCCAATCAATTGGGCGATCTGCAACGCATAAAAGCCGTTGCCGCATCCCATATCACAAACCGTAATCGCCGGTCGCAATCCAAGGTTGGTCAACAACAAGGAACATCGCTCTTCCTGTTCCCGTTCTCCCCGCATCAGCCAATCGGCATGGGCATAATTCATCGTTTGAGCAATCTCGCGACCCATATACCCGGTCAATGGCTCCGGCAACAACGTTTGCGGATCCATCGCATCCGGCACTTGAGGACTTAAAGGCACGGATTTGTTTAACTCCTGACACAAGGCCCGGCCGATGTCCGTCCTTGCTAGGCCACCTGCAACAAGTGTCGCCAAAAACAGTCCACAAATTTTTCGAAAAAACATCGATCCTCCGGTCCGGCAATGTCGGTCCAACGATTATCTCAATAAGCGACTGGGATTTGCTTTATGTTAATAGTTTGCCATTAACTTCGCTCAACGGAAATGTATCCCGCATGCTTGAATGTTATTTGGGAGTCGGAACTGGCCGGGGAACCGCCATCAAGCCTCGCAAGTGCCCGAATCCCGTGCTTTTCCTTGACTATGGCTGCCAGGCAACCACAATAAAGGCTTGACCGAGCGGCGAATTTTTGTCGACCCGCTCGCCTGCAACCTCGCTTCAACGCCCTACTCGTGATTGACTTCCTTCGAATTAGCCCTGAATTTCGGTCGCGCCTTGCCTGAATCGACATTGTTCAAGGCAATTTTGTTTCGCAATCGATGCCACTTCTTTCTCAACTTCCGGACGTTAAAAACCGCTTCCTGAATTTACCAGACACGAAATTATTTCATTCATGAAAATCGCCATAGTCACTGGTTCCGCTGGCCTGATTGGCTCGGAAGCCACCCGATATTTTGCTTCGGAAGGAATGACGGTTGTTGGAATTGACAACGATATGCGCAGCCAGTTCTTCGGCGAAGAAGCATCCACGCGCTGGCAACAAGCACAGCTGGAATTCGAACTCGGTGATTCCTACCGGCATATCGATGGCGACATCCGCGATCAGGAGCTGATCAACAAACTGTTTGCTGAATACAGCAGCGACATCAAATTGATCGTTCATGCGGCAGCACAACCGTCTCACGACTGGGCAGCCCGCTCGCCATTGACCGACTTTACAGTCAACGCCAACGGCACTCTGAATATGCTGGAGGCAACTCGACAACATTGTCCCGATGCCGTTTTTATTTTTACATCAACGAACAAGGTCTATGGCGATACACCCAATCATTTACCTCTAACAGAGACCGGTACCCGGTGGGAGATCGACCCGGCCCATGTTTATCACAACGGCATTGCCGAAGACATGTCGATCGATCAATGTATGCACAGTTTGTTCGGTGCTTCGAAAGTCGCGGCAGATATTCTGGTGCAGGAATACGGTCGATACTTTAAGATGAACACTGCCAGTTTTCGCGGTGGATGCCTGACAGGCCCCAATCACAGTGGAACGCAGTTGCACGGCTTTCTTGCCTATCTGGTGAAGTGCACTGTAACTGGCACGCCGTACACAGTTTTTGGTTACAAGGGCAAACAGGTACGGGACAACATTCATAGCTACGACCTGATTCAGGCGTTCGACTATTTCTACAGGAACCCGCGACAAGGTGAAGTATACAACATCGGTGGCAGCCGGTTCAGCCACTGCTCAATGCTTGAAGCGATCGAAATCTCGCAAGAAATCTCGGGCAACGAACTTTCATACACTTATCAAGACGCCAACCGCGCCGGCGACCACATCTGGTACGTCAGCGATGTCCGCAAGTTTGAAAGCCACTACCCCGGCTGGAAATTAACCCGAAACATCCGCGACATCATTGGAGAAATTCATGATGCCAATGTCGGGCGCTGGCAAGCCGAGCTGGTTTAGTGCCATGATCGACCGTGGACGTCACAACCTGCTTGGTGTTGGAATCAGTGCCGTCGATTACGAATCGGCCGTGGCCCAAATTCTGGATTCCGCACAGTCGCGAAAGCCTCTGGGTGTTTCGGCACTTGCCGTGCACGGTGTCATGAGCGGTGTTCTGGACCGCGAGCACCGACATCGGCTGAACCAACTGGAACTCATCGTTCCTGATGGCCAACCCGTCCGCTGGGGATTGAATCTGTTGCATAAAACCCGATTGAACGATCGCGTCTACGGGCCCAATCTGATGCTAAAAACTTGCGAAGCGGCAGCCGATGCGGGCGTCTCCATCTTTTTGTATGGCAGCACGCCGGATATATTGTCCGAGTTGCAAGCCCGACTTGTTACACGATTTCCAAAACTTGTTATTGCCGGTTCCCAACCTTCGCGTTTTCGAACGCTGTCTCTCGATGAAAAGGAATCCGTCATCAAGGATATTCGGGCCAGTGGCGCAGCGATCACTTTCGTCGGTCTCGGCTGCCCCCGTCAGGAAGTATGGGCATATGAGTTCAAGGACGCGTTGCAAATGCCTGTGCTGGCCGTGGGAGCCGCGTTTGCTTTCCACGCCGGGCAACTGGACCAGGCACCCCGGATCATGCAACGGCTTGGTCTGGAGTGGCTTTACCGCCTGTTCAAGGAACCTAAGCGACTTTGGCGGAGGTACTGCTACCTTAATCCCTGTTATCTGTGGCTGTTGTTTTTGCAGAAAACAGGATTGAAACGATTCGAACTGAACAATACCGTCGCCCCCAACCGCGAAATTCGGCACGGCTAGTGATTCCAATTTGGCCTTGTATCCAGGCGTCGGGTCCCGAAAATGACCCACAGCGACTGAATAGTTACCCACCATCTCCCCACGAATCCAATGCTTCGCACATTTTTACGTTCAAAAATTCACCGGGCAACCGTCACCCAGGCCGATCTGAATTACCACGGCAGCATCACCGTCGATATCGATTTGCTGGAGGCTGCCGACATCGCACCCTACGAAATGGTCGACATTTACAACATCACTAACGGGAATCGACTATCGACTTATGCGATCGTCGGTCAGGCCGGTAGCGGTGAAATCTGTATCAACGGCGCCGCTGCCCGATTGGTCAATCCCGGCGACAGGGTCATCATTTGCTGTTACGGCCAGTTTCGAAACGAAGAGATTTCAAGTCACCGGATCCGGCTTGTTCATGTCGACGATCATAACCGGATTACCGATGCTCAGGTCTTTGATGCGGCCAGCGGTGTTGCGATCGGCGAATAACCCTTGCGAGATTCGATCGTGCTGAAACCCGATTATCACCAGCGTCGCAGGCGTTTGCGGCAAGCGCTCAAACTATCCGGCATGGAATCGGCCCTGATCACGGACGGTACCAACGTTACCTGGCTGACCGGTTTCACCGGTGATTCCAGCTATCTGCTGGTGCTTCCACGCGCCGAGTTGTTAATCAGCGACTCACGCTACGAAATGCAACTGGATGAGGAATGCCCGGACTTGAACCGGGAGATTCGTACATCCCGAATTAACTTGCCCGAGTTTACCGTCGAGGTGTTACGGAAAGCCAAACCGGCAAGGTTGGCACTCGAGGCGCACAAACTTTCAAAGTCGGCCTTTGACCGATTCGTCGACGGACTTCCGGCAACCTCGATGATCGCCGCTACCGATCTTGTCGAACCGCTTCGCGCGATCAAGGACAAGTCAGAAATCGCCACTATCGTGGAATCGATTCGAATCGCCGAACGGGCCTTTACCGTCATTCGCAACCAGATCGTTGCCACTCAAACCGAATTGCAAATTGCTCATAACCTCGAACATCAAATTCGCCAATTCGGCGGAACAGGCTGCGCATTCGATCCGATTGTCGGAGTCGGCACGCGAGGGGCCTTGCCTCACGGAAGACCGTCCGTTGCCACCGTCGAACAGGCTCCGTTTTTGTTGATTGACTGGGGAGCGCAATTCAATGGATACGCCAGCGACTTGACCCGAATTCTGGTGACCGGTAAGATCTCTCCCAAATTGCGCAAACTTTACAATGTCGTCTTGAATGCCCAACAATCGGCAATTCGACTCATTCGTCCAGGGGCCCGGTATCAGGACATCGACCAGGCGGCGCGGGGTTTGATCACTGATGCGGGATTTGGCAAACAATTTGGCCACGGTCTTGGTCACGGTTTCGGCTTGCAGATACACGAAACGCCCTTCATTTCCCCTGCTGCGGACGGCGTCCTGCAGGCCGGGATGGTGATAACAGTAGAGCCCGGGGTATATTTGCCTGATTGGGGAGGCATTCGAATCGAGGATGACGTGCTGGTTACGCCGGACGGTCACCAGGTTTTGACAAGTCTACCGCGCGAGATCGACGAATGCGTTGTCGAAATGGGTTCAACAAATTGATCCGGTTCCGAAAAAATCCGGCCGGAGATTTACCACGCTTAATTCCAAACCGGAAAGCCGATCGGCCGATTGGCTTTCCTGAACAAGACAGGGATATTCGGTAATGGCAAACGAGAAACCAAACCAGGAAGGTCACGATTGTGATGGCGACGAGGTGTTCGAAATCGAGCGCGTCCGCCAGCTTGTTTCGCTCATGAAAGAGCATGAGCTGACGGAAATTGACTTGCGTCAGGGTCACAAGCGCATTCGTATTCGAAGCGGACAGGAAGCCACGATTGTCAATGCCTCCGCCATCCAGCCAGCCATGGTTCAGTCGGCACCTGCGGGGACAAATCCCGCCGGCACCGCGCCCGCTGCCGAACCTGAAAACACAACAGTAATCAAAAGCCCGATGGTTGGAACGTTTTACACTTGCGCCAAACCGGGCGATCCGCCGTTCGTCAAGGTCGGCGACCAGATTTCTGCGGACACGATCGTATGCATGGTTGAGGCCATGAAGATGTTTAACGAAATCCCCGCTGGCATCTCCGGTAAAATCGTTGGCGTTATCGCCAGGAACGAAGAGCCCGTCGATGTTGGTCGCCCCCTGTTCAGGATTATTGCCGACTAGTCCCGCTTTCCCCGAATGCCCTTGCCAGTCATTCCGGGCTGCCATGCAACTGTTTCTTCGTTTCATTTCAACGCCAGGTCGCACATTTCAAGCTTATGTACAACCGCATTTTGATTGCAAATCGTGGCGAAATTGCACTTCGAATTATTCGAACCTGCAAGGAAATGGGAATCGAAACAGTTGCCGTTTTCAGTGAAGCCGACCGGGGCGCACCGTGGCTGGATCTGGTGAATGAAAAGTTCTGTATTGGCGGGCCCAAAGCCTCTGAAAGTTACCTGAAAATCGATCAAATTATTTCTGCCGCCGAGATTGGAAACGTGGAAGCCATTCATCCAGGTTTTGGTTTCCTTTCCGAAAATGCCCATTTCAATGAAGTCGTTCGTGATTGCAAAATCGACTTTATCGGTCCCACTCCCGAAGCCATGACCAAACTCGGCGACAAAAACACTGCCCGATCCATGGCCCGGGCTGCCAAAGTACCCGTTGTTCCAGGCAGCGATGGCCTTGTTGAATCCGAAGCAGACGCTGTTCGGATCTCCAACGAAATCGGATATCCAGTCTTGATCAAGGCCACGGCAGGCGGCGGAGGCAAGGGCATGCGCGTTGCCGCCAACGACCTGTCGCTGAAATCCGCACTGCAGCAAGCTCAAAACGAAGCCGCCGCCGCGTTCGGCAATGGTGATGTCTATATTGAAAAGTACATTGAGCTTCCCCGTCACGTCGAAGTGCAAATACTCGCTGACGAGCATGGCAACGTCGTCCATTTGTGGGAACGCGATTGTTCCACCCAGCGACGGCACCAGAAATTGATCGAAGAGGGGCCGGCTCCTACCCTGCCAAAAAACGTTCGCAAGGCGATTTGTGATGCAGCCATCCGTATGATTACCAACGCCAAATACCACAACGCCGGCACGGTCGAGTTCATTGTTGACAGGGAAAACAATTTTTATTTTATCGAAGTCAACGCGCGGATTCAGGTGGAGCATCCCGTTTCTGAAATGATCACAGGTATCGACATCGTTGAACAACAAATCCGTGTTGCCTCCGGCGAGAAACTGGCCTTCAAACAAAAAGATATTCCCTGCAACGGCCACGCGATCGAATGTCGCATCAACGCCGAAGATCCGAATAATAACTTTATGCCCTGCGCAGGGCGGATCGATTCCATTCGCATGCCCGGCGGGATGGGGGTTCGATTTGACACGCACGTCCACGCCGGTTATTCCGTCCCGCCGTATTACGATTCGATGATCGGCAAGTTGATTGTCCACAAACCGACCCGCGAACAGGCCATTGCTACCATGATCCGCGCGCTGGACGAACTGCGCATCAAGGGGATTCCCACGACGGCGGAATTCCAGATGAAAGTCCTGCAGCACAAGGACTTCGTCGATGGCAAAGTCGACACGAAATGGGTCGAACGAACCAAACTGTAATTCGCCGGCATCCTGGATGCACGAATCCTGTTCTGAAAGTACTGCAATGACGGCTCGAACATGGCGAAAAACACACCGCACCCTTGGACTTGTAATTGGCGTGCAACTACTGTTTTGGAGCGCGAGCGGCGCGTACTTCAGCTGGAATGCGATCAAGGGAGTCCGGGGCGAGAACATGATCCGCTCGCACGAACCGATCGACCTCAAAAATTCGCAGTTGATTTCCCTAAATGAGTTCGTGAATTCCGAAGCGGTGGCAGAGTTTTCTGACCGCAAGCTCGTTTCAGTTCTGGCGACGACCATGCTGGATCGCCCTGTCCTCGAATTGACGTATAACGTCGCCAGAGACGATGACGGCGTTGAAAGAAACCCCATTGCGTTATTGGACGCACTTTCCGGAGAACGGTTGTCGCCAATCGACCAGGACACCGCATGCGAAATCGCCCTGGCAGACTTTACTGGCAAAGCAGATATCCAATCCGTCGACTTGATCAACGCAACCAGCGCCCACTCGGAGTACCGCGGAAAGGAATTGCCCGCCTGGCGAGTTGTTCTCGATCATCCGACGGGCACGGTCATTTATGTCTCCGCCCATCGCGGTACAGTCACCTCCCGCCGCAATAATCGCTGGCGCATTTTTGATTTCCTTTGGATGCTGCACACCATGGATTACCAGGGACGTGACAATTTCAATCACTGGGTCCTGAAAGTAGCGTCGCTATTCGGTATCGTGACGGTGTTGTCCGGCTTTGGACTTTGGTTCAAGACTTCGCGTATGTTTCAACGGCGATCAAATCAGACAGTCGCTGCCAATAAACCGCCGGCAACCTGATACTGGAATTGCACCAAACGATAATGGCTGCATTCGGAATGTTCCTTCAACACCCGGTCCGTCCATGGTATAAACGTGGGTAGGTACATTCATTGAGATCAACAGGACGACTAAAAATGGTGCGGCAAAAGGTGGGTGCGCCAAAGGGTGCCGCGCACCGATTGCGTCCCGACTCAGCCACCCAGCCGAAAGGCACTTGCTATTCGAGAGTCTTTTAAGACATGAGTGAGAACGACTGCGTGCCACGGGCTATGCCAGAGCAACGCAGCCGACTCAATCAAGTTCCCATGCTTATGAATGCCTGGCTCGACAAGGCCTTCGGCCAGAAAGACAATACGGTTCATAGTCTTTGAGCCTGCAAACGCTGGAAAATGGTGAACGATCGTGACTGGCCACCGAATACGCTTGTCACCGGAAATTTTTGTTTCGTTCCTGCTGATCCTCGTTGTCTGGCTGGCGTTTTTCTGGCCGGCCTTGTTGGGTACACAGCAATTTGGATTCCGCGACACGGGCTCGATGTACTATCCGATGTTTCGCTGGATCGATCAGCAGTGGCAATCGGGAAGCATGGCCCTTTGGAGTCCGCTGGACGATTTCGGTGTTTCGGTGGCGGGCGACAGCAGCAGCAGCTTGTTCTATCCAGGCAAGATAATTTTTCTGGCCCGCTATTTTTCCTTTGATTTGCGTTTCGCCTGGTATGTCAGTTTGCACGTGCTGTTGGCAGCGACAGGTGCCTGGCTGGCCGCGCGGTCTATCGGTTGCCGCCCCATCGCAAGTTCGCTGGTCGGGATCACTTACGCATTCGGCGGCACGGTTTTGTTTCAGACTTGCAACGTTGTATTTCTGGTGGGGGCTGCCTGGTTGCCATTTAGTCTTGCGACCGTTTGGTCCTATTCGAAGGCCGAAAAAAATGAAACTCGCTGGCTTGTGTTGGCGGCGGTCTCACTGGCGATGATGGTGTTGGGAGGTGATCCGCAGATGGCTTTTATGGCCGGACTGACAACGATCCCGCTACTTTGGACGACTGCCGGAAAGCGAAACGTCAGACAGCGATGGTTAGCGCCTTTGTCGATTGCCATTGGCGGAATAGCGTTAAGTTCCGTTCAAGTGCTGGCTTCGCTGAGCTGGCTTTCCGGAAGCGAACGAAACGCGAGTTCATCCTCGACAAGCATGTGGGGTGCCCTGCTCCATCGAGATTTTTCCGGCTTGGTTAGCGAGCCTCAAGCGGGAACTCATGCATCAGCGATTTACGAATTCAGTTTCGCGCCGTGGCGGGTGGTTGAATCGGTTTGGCCCAACATCCTGGGAAAATTCGACTTCGTCACCGAATCAGTTTGGGCAAGTCAATTGGCGGGTGCCGATCGGCTGTGGACTCCATCGATCTACTTTGGCGTAGTCATGTTGCTTTTGGCCGTCGAGCGAATGTGTTGGAGTCGACAAACCGGTGCAATCTGGAAGCCTGACCGGCAACTGACCTGGCTCATGACATTTTTTCTGGTCGGTTCCTTCGGCTGGTATGGACTTGGCTGGCTCGTCAACGAACTTCAACTGATGCGCGGCGGTGGTGGAATTGGAGATGAAATCGGAAAGTCCGTCGGCGGTTTGTATTGGTGGCTGGTCACTTGGATACCGGGATTTTCATCTTTTCGCTACCCGGCGAAGTTTCTGACGATAGCGGCGCTGGCCGCCTGCCTGCTTGGCGGGCGAGGGTTTGACTCTCTGTTATCAGATTCCGGTTACAAGTCCGTTCGGCGCATGACATTTCGCGCAACCGGTATTGGAGTTGTTAGCGCCCTGATCGCGGCCCTGATTTTTTTGCTTGAGAACTGGCAGATCAGGTTGAATCCAGTCGCGGCAACCGAGGTGCTGCTGGCCCTCGTCCATTCGACAGTCGTGCTGGGCGTTTTTTGCCTTGTGATTCATATTCATGGATCATTCAAAAGTTCCGCAAGGCCCCCGCTGATCCTGTTGTTATGTGTCGCTGATCTGTTTGTCGCCAATGTTGCCTTGACCGGATTCGCATCCATTCACGACACGGGACGCACTGACACAAGACATTCGGCCACCCTCTACCGGGATCCGGGAATTGAACGGCAGGTCGTTGATTCGGGTAATTCGACGTCGCTTGTTGACGTGTGTCGATTGGATCGCCTGACATCACGACCCAGGTTGCACTGGTTGTCGAACCAGCGTGTCGTCGGATCATTTGCCTCGATAGAACAAGCTGAAGTTCTGGCGTGGAAGCAAGCGGTCAATCGCCTGGATGAAGCCGGACGTCAAGTCATTCTTGAGAGCTGCGGCGTCGAGCAATCGATCGATTCAATTCAATGGCAATCCGGACAATCAGGAAAAACAACGGCCACGATTCACAGAACCACAATCGCCGGTCTACCGCGGTTTCGTATGGTCGATTCATGGTCGGCTCTTTCTGAAATCGACGACCATGATCTACTGGCTGTCGTCCAACGAACGAATGACGTTTTGGATTTACAAGTCGCCAAAGGACCGGACGTTGTAGTCCTTGAAAGCAATCGGGCGCTTCCGGCACAATCGGCTTTTATTAACGCCAAATCGCCTGGTTGCGTTACTATTGTCAGCGAGGAAAACACACGGATCGTGCTGGACATTGAATCGGAACAAGACGGCCTATTGCTGGCAACCGATTACTTTGACCCGAACTGGACGGCGACGGTTTCGAACAGCAACGCTGAAAACAAACCGGTCTCGATAATTCGTGCCAACCGATTGATGCGAGCTATTCCTGTGAGCGCTGGCCAGAACCGCGTTACGTTTCAATATCATTCCCCTGGCCTTCGAGCTGGAATCGCAATCAGCGCGAGTGCGTTGATGCTTGCGATCCTGCTGCTTTTACGACGGGCACCCATTTCAGGAAACATCAAATAGAACGGGCTTCCGGCGACAGCGGAGTATGCGATGCCCGTTTGATGTTAGACGACGATGCTGTGCTGCTGTCAAAAGTCGGGACCGGGCCTGTGTTGCTTCCGTTTTGGGAGCGTGGCGGCTGGAAATTATCGTGGCGTCGTCCGCACAGTTCGCGAAATTCTGCCAGTCGGGACTGGCGTTCTTCGTAACTGTCAAAGGCCTTGTTAAGCGTCGCTTCGAGGAATTCGTTGGAAAGATCCCACAACGGCTGATCCCTCTCCAGGTGTTCGGCTGCAAACTTTCGATCTTCTGCTGAAACGGTCGTATCTTTCCTGGAGACGTTGGCCATCACGTAGCTCAAGTCGGAAAAGGACTCGGGGAACAACCGTTCCAGTGCGATGCAGGATTCATCGAATCGTTCGATCGGAAATAGCAGCGCCTGACCTGTGTTCAGCGCGGAATAGATCAGGCTCAAGTCATCAAACGAACGGCCCCCGTTAAGAAAGTAGACCTGGCTGTTGGTTTGCGGGTGGGCATAGCCGTTCACCAGTTCTTCGACAGCGAACTCGCGAAACGACATGCGCTGGGCAATACACTGGACTTCTTCAAAGTTGCGGTGAAAGAAGTACCGGGAAATAAATCGTTCCAGCGGATCACGTACATAACTGATCGCCATGATGCGCGCATCCGGATGATCGTAGGGCAAATCCAGTGAAAGCTTGTGATCAGAAAAACAGCGGAGCCATGGATGGCAGCGGACAATTTCACTGACGTCTTCACGCGCATACTGTTTGGTTTCCAACAGCGAATTCGAATTGTAGAACCCTTCACCGAAGTTGCGGTTGAACAAATGGCGAAGCGTGCTGCCGCCAGCCTTGGGGACGTGAACGTGTAACCAGGTCGTATGCATGACTGCGATTTATTTGGGATGCGAACTGAACGCGATAGTCGGCGCGATTATCAGGGCTATGGGAAAATAGGGCAAGATTGATCCTTGCAAATTGAACGCTTAATCCGTGTCAAAGGACCCAGTTGTCCGGATAATTGGCTGAATTCCCGTCAATTCATCCGTTTGGTGGCGCGGCGCATTAAGGCAAGAAGCTCATTTGCGGTAACAAGAATATCGGGAACCCGGAATGCTGCCGGAATCTGCACAAGAAACAGCAATACCTGTTTCATCAAAAATGTCCGCCAGGGAAACCGGTGCTCATTCGTCTTCTTCGTCCTTGTGTTGTGCCTTGGAAATGACCTCCTGCTGGACATTGGGTGGCATGACATCGTAATGGCTGAATTCCATGGTGTAACTGCCAAGGCCACCCGACATGCTGGACAACGTGCGCGAATAAGTAATAACTTCGCGCATCGGTACTTCGCAATGAATGGTGATAAAGTTGCCTCCGGCGGGATCGCTTCCCGAAACCCGGCCGCCTCGCGACGACATATCGGAATACACATCCCCGACATGGTTTTCCGGAACGGTTACATCGAGTTTGACGACAGGTTCCAGCAGACCGGGTCGGGCCTTTTCAAACACCTGTCGAAACGCATGACGGGCCGCGGTCTTGAAGGCCGCTTCGCTGGAATCGACGTCGTGATATTTTCCAAAGTGAACTTCGACGCAAACGTCCTGAACCGGGTAGCCAGCGATGACACCTCCCACAATTCGTTCGGCAAAGCCCTTGCCAATCGCCGGCAGGAAGTTTGACGGAATCGTGCCGCCAACCACGGAATCGAGCCAAAGGAAATTCGATTTTTCGTCGTAATGAATTTCCTTCATCGAATGAAAGCGGCTTTTGGTGGCGTATTCCTTAATGTCGGTTCCCCGTGGCAGCGGGAACATGCGGATGTGGACTTCTCCGAACTGGCCGCGCCCACCTGATTGTTTTCTGTGGCGGTAGCTCCCTTCGGCGGTTGCCTGAATCGTCTCCCGAAAGGCAATTCTCGGCTCGCGCGTTTCGACTTCCAGCTTGTCGCGCCGCTTGAGCCGCTCCTGAATGATCTGCAGATGCAACTCACTCATTCCCGTAATAACCAGTTCCTTGGTTTGGGCATCGCGATCCAGATGTATCGTCGAATCTTCTTCGACAATCTTGTGCAAGGCACCCGACAGTTTCGTTTCGTCCCCTCGTGTTTTGGGTGAAACGGCCAGCGAAACCATCGGGGTTGGGAACTGAATTGGCGGTAACTCGATATCACCAAGCACACAACTGGTATGCAAATCTTCCATCTTTGCAGTGGCCACGATTTCACCAGGGCCCGCCGAGTCGGTACTTGCGGTTGTCTCACCCTGAACATGTAGCAGATGTCCAATTTTGATACCTTTTCGCAATCCGGTGACTGGAACAACGGCATCCTTTTTGAGGGTCCCCGACAATATGCGAATGAAGCTTAGTTTTTGCACAAACGGGTCAATCCGGGTCTTGAAGACCTGGGCAACCAGCGGTCCGTTGGGGTCGGGCCTGATCGTTACGACCTTGTCGCCGCTTTCGCAAGTTCTGATCCGGTCGGCCGGGGACAGGCAACACATCCCAACAGCATTGAGTAACTCCGCCAGCCCTTTTGTGGTTTTGCCACTGCAACAAACGATCGGAATCAATGTGCCTGCGTTGACTGCCTGGACGATCAATCGCGAAAGCTCTTCGTCCGTCGGCAACGTTCCTTCGAAATAGCGCTCCATGACCGCTTCGTCGACTTCAACAATCGATTCGACAAGTGCTTCATTGATCGACGCAGGATCGACAAGGGCACCGCTGGTGTTTTCTGGAATATGCAGTGTGCTGACGACTCCGCTGAAGTCGGGGCCATGACCGACCGGAACATTCAGCAGGACGCATTTCGGCCCCCACATTTCACGGATCGCGTCCACCAGTTCCAAAAACCGGATGTTTTCGTCATCCATCTTGTTGATGACAATCATTCGCCCCAGTCCGAGCTTGCCGGCCTCGTTGAATGTGCGACGCGTGTTAACTTCAATGCCCGAATGCGCATTGATGACGATCAGGGCATTGTCAACACCGTTCATTCCACCAATCGTTTGGCCAATAAAATCCGGGTATCCTGGCGTATCGATCAAGTTGAAGTATTTCTTGTTGTGTTCGAAGTGAACGCAAGCCGCCTCAATGGAATACTTGTGATGTTTCTCTTCCGCATCAAAATCGCAGATGCTTGAGCCGTTGGTAACGCTGGGGTTACCGGTGACTGCACCCGTCATGGTCAGCAACGAATCGGCAATCGTCGACTTGCCGGATGAGCCATGTCCACAAAGGCAAATGTTTCGAATCGACTTTACATCGGGCATATCGAATTTCCTGCTGGCTTGTTCAATATAGTTGGGAAGTCAAATAAATTGTCTGGGGGGGCCGGAATTCCTGTCATCCAGGGCGCGTCGATGGTGAGTTGGTTGATGAATCAATCGATTCGGCGGCCTGCAGTGCCTCGGCCAGGGTTAATCGGTTTTCGTATAGCGCTTTGCCAATAACGCAACCGGAAAGTCCCATTTTGGCAAGTCTTCGGATGTCGCTCGTCGTCGTCACGCCGCCCGAAGCAATCAATGGTACGGCGACCACGCCAGCCATTTCCTGCATCGCGTCAAAATTCGGACCCGACATCATTCCATCGCGGGCGATGTCAGTGTAAATCACGCCGCCTAAGGCGTAATCGTTGATAAGTCGCGCCAGATCCACCGCCATCGTGTCGCTGGTATTAAGCCATCCGTTGGTTGTAACCCGTCCGTGGCGGGCATCAATTCCGACAATCAGGCGTCCTGGATAGACGTCGCACATTTCCGACAGCCAATGCGGGTCTTTTTGAGCACGGGTCCCAACGACAAGCCGTTCGACACCGATGTCAAAATACTCGGCGATAATCGCGCGGCTGCGGATTCCACCACCCAGCTGAATCGGCACGCGCACTGCCCGGGCAATCGTGGCAATGGCAACCTTGTTGTACAGCGTTCCGTCGCGGGCGGCGTCAAGATCGACAACATGCAAACCCGTTGCTCCCTGATTTACGAACTGGTTGGCCATATCAGCCGGACTGTCGCCGTAGACTGTCTGCTGCGCGTAGTCGCCCTGGGTCAGGCGAACGCACTTGCCATCGCGAATATCAATCGCCGGCCAAATCAGCATCGAAGTCCTCACTGGAAACAATTCGAATCACAGCCTGCGCCAGCGCAATACTTCACGGACGACAGATTGGTCTGTAACTTCGCAATATCCCAAATCACAATTCGGATTGCAAGTAACCGAATTCCCGGAAGATTCCACGGATCCCCGGCGATTTGCCAGCTTTTGACCGTGCCTGGTTATTTGAGCAGGAATCAATTCGTTGAGAGAAAATCCGCTCAAGCGCGAGCAGATTCTGAAACTCGCTCCAGCCAGTCCCAGTCGTCGGATTGCGACCCGTCAAACAACCCGAAAAAAACATTCTGGATCGACTGGGTCACCGGGCCAGGCTTGCCATCTCCGACATCAATTCGATCAACCGACCGGACAGGCGTTATCTCGGCTGCCGTGCCTGTCATAAAAACTTCATCGGCGATATACAACAACTCGCGCGGCAAGGGTTCTTCTGCAACCAGGTAATTGAGCGACCGGGCGATCGTCAACACCGAGTCCCGCGTGATTCCACCAAGGATCGACGACGCAAGCGGCGGCGTAAAAATCCGCCCATCGCGCACGACAAAGATATTCTCACCGGATCCTTCGGCCACCATACCCTGTCCGTTCACCGAGATACCCTCGAGATATCCATTGCGATGCGCTTCCGCGCAAATCAACTGGGCGTTCAAATAGTGACCACCCGCCTTGGCCAATACCGGCGTCGATGCGCTTGTGCTGCGATTCCACGACGAGATACAGGCATCGATACCATTCTCTATTCCATCCGATCCGAGATAAGGGCCCCATTCAAAAGCGCCAACCGCTGTTTCAACCGGGCAGTCCCTGTTCGCGTCAAGCGCCAGCGATCCCAGGCCCAGAAAAATAATGGGACGAATGTAGGCGTTGCTCAAGCTGTTGCTGCTGATGATCTCGTGACAGGCCCGACAAAGTTCCTCAAACGAATATGGCGAAACCATCCGGTAAATTTTTGCCGATTCAAACAAGCGGCGAATGTGGTCGCGCAAACGAAAAATCACTGGGCCATCGGGTGTGTCGTAACAACGAATCCCCTCAAAGACACTCGAGCCATAATGAAGCGCGTGTGACATAATGTGAACATTGGCGTCGGCCCAGTCGACAAGTTTGCCGTTTCGCCAGATATACCTGGTGGGTTTCATGGGTTCGATCAACTCGCAAGTCAGGGATCTGGAACGAAACGGGGAATTGATCGATCATAAATGAACCACCAACACGACAAAAGGGACCAGCAGGAGAGCCGGAACTTATGAAATCTGCAGCCATCATCGATCGCCTGGAACAGTTTTGCCGGATACTTCCGGTATTGGTCGAGTCCCTGGTGGAACCCGACGCGCGGTGGCGACCGGAATCGGGCAACTGGTCCATCCTGGAAATCGTATGCCATCTCGCCGACGAGGAAGTCGACGACTTTCGCCAGCGCGTCGGTTTGACACTGCAAGACCCAACGCAACCCTGGCCATCGATTAACCCGCCGCAAACCGCCATCGACCGGAAGTACAACGAACAGAATTTGTCGGATGCGCTTGCGCGATTCGTAATCGAACGAACCCGTTCCATCCAGTGGCTTCGTTCGCTCGATCATCCCGAATGGAACGCAATCCACGCTCATCCGCAGATCGGCCCGATAAAGGCTGGCCAATTACTCGCATCGTGGGTCGCCCATGACCAACTGCACTTGCGACAAATCGCCAAACGTTTTTACGAAATCGCAACTCGCGACGCCACACCGTTTTCCAACGAGTATGCTGGTACCTGGTAATTGAACGTATTGACAAATGCGAATGCCGGTTTTGGAAAGACTTTTGATAAAATCCCTTTACTGTCCCCTTTATTGGAGAATTTCTTATGCGTAGTCGCATATTCGTGGCAATCGCCTTGCTAGTCGCGTTCGGGATGGTTCGTGTCGATCCGGGTTTTGGAGAAGAACCAGGCAAACCGATTCGTGCTTTGCTGGTCATTGGAGGTTGTTGTCATGATTACGCCAGGCAAAAGGATATCCTGACCCAGGGCATTTCTGCTCGCGCCAACGTCTCGTGGACGATTGCTTATGATCCCGACAAAGGCACATCGCATCTCAATCCTGTCTTTGAAAAATCGGATTGGGCAACCGGTTACGATGTCATCGTTCACGATGAATGTTGCTCGGACTTTAAAGACCTGGAAGTCATCGACCGGATTCTGGAACCGCACCGCGCCGGGTTGCCGGCCGTTATCCTGCATTGCGGCATGCACAGTTTTCGGAGCAAGGGCTGGCCGGAAGAAGTCACCCCATGGTTCGAGTTCATAGGCCTCAAGTCCACTGGCCACGGACCTCAACTCCCAATATCCGTTTCGATTGTCGATAAAGAAAACCCGATTATGCGAGGGCAAGCGGATTGGGTGACGATCAACGAGGAGTTGTACAACAATTTCACGGGAGCGCTGTCGGATACGGGACATCCGCTGGCTCGTGGCAAACAGACGATTCAGCAACCGAACGGCGCTGTCACCATCGACGACCAGATTGTCGTCTGGACAAATACGTACAAGACCCAAACAAGAGTCTTTGCAACAACGCTTGGCCATAATAACGACACCGTCGCCGACGACCGCTATCTGGACCTCGTCACACGAGGCTTGCTATGGAGCGTCGACAAACTCGATGAAGCCCATCTTCAACCGGCGGAGCGAGTTCTTTTGAACGATCTATCAGTTGGTAAATAGGCAGCTCCAACACCTTGAACGAATGCAGGCCGGTCTGCGAATTCAGGCTGAGCAATACCCGGCACCGGGAAACGCGAGTCTTGTATTGGGGGCTGCGCATCTTTCGATTTCATCTAGCGTCAATTATCATTTGTTTCGCTAGCCGTGGATTTCGCTTAAACTTGAAAGGTAAATCCACTGGGAGCGGAAGTGTGAATGTCGACGACAGACTGCGACTTGTTGCCTTGGACGAGCGCCGCGTGGATCAATGCACCCATCCAGTTGCCGATTAACGAAAAAAGGCCGTCACAGGCAAAAAGGGGTCGGCACAAAAAGGCAAAAAGGGGTCAGGTCTCTTGTTTCTTCGCTCATGCTGTGGGCGACCTCTGGGACGGGGTGTTGACTCCAGATGGAGTCGTCTGGTAATGGATTCTACCCAAGTTGCGTTACCCAGTGGTTGACCGCGATGGGCGCATCGTCGAACCGCTTCAAGTACTTTTTCCGTCAACGGTTGATTGACACGTTCAACCCAATTCGGCAGTCTCGGAATCGGCCATGCTGACAATAGGCTTGGTGTTGGGTCAGGTTTTTGTGACCAACGCCAAAGCGAGCCCCTTTGCCAATCCTCGGCAGCCTTGACTAGTCCGGCTCGAAGCGCATTGCGTTCGACGTAGCGACAGACGACGAAGAAATGATTGTCGTCCTGGATCGGGAAACTCTTGTCGACTCATTTCTCCGTCCAGCAAAGGACGAATAACCAAATGATAATGATTGGGCATCAACTGGTAGCTGAACAATTCCACGCGGTAACGATCCAATCCTTCAGCAAGGATCTTCTCGAAGGCCACGTAGTCGCCTTCTTTATGAAAGATCGTCGCGCGCAAGTTACCGCGATTGAGAGCGTGATACAGTCCGCCCGCT
>JANNWJ010000061.1:0-128277 GCA_031414755.1 Pirellulaceae bacterium
CGATTCGATCCTCGCCGCCCCGTTGGTACTGGACTTGTTTCGGTTTGCCGAGCGTGCTCAACGAGCAGGCGAAATCGGAAACCTCGAATGGTTAGCCTGTTTTTTCAAGTCGCCAGCCGGCACCACAGAGAACAACTTGACGCGCCAGTTCGACAGGCTGCTAGAATGGGCTGCAAGCCTTCGAAGTAGTGTCAACAAATAGCCTTTGAATTTGTACCATCGAATTGTCGCGGAGCGACGACAGCATGTAGTCTTGGGCGTAAGCCCAAGGATTGTTACGGCAAAAATCCCACCAGCCGTGAAGCGGCGACAGCAAACTTGTTTTTTGCGCGAATCGTTTACCCTTGCGGAACCCAATGTCGCCATTTCCACAAAGAGTACAACACAGGCCAACCGTCTCGCCATCGCAATTTCTTTCCTTGCTTGCCTCCCCGACGTTGATAACGAATTGGCACTTCCACAATCTCTACGCCCATACGGCATGCCTTGGCGGTCACTTCCGCGCAAAATTCGAACCGGCAACATTGCAACTCCATCGCTCGTAACACTTGCACAGGAAACAACTTGTAACAAGTCATCACATCAGTGACGCGAATCCCGTATAGCCAACGGGTCATCTGATTCAGAAAACTGACGCCCGCACGAAACGAACTTCGGTCCCGGAATTCGCTTTCCAATAGATACCTTGATCCGTAAACAACCACTCCCTGCCGCTCCTGAATTACCGTCAGTAACCGCAACAAATCCGCCGGGTCATATTCCAGGTCCGCATCTTGCACAACAAGGTATTTTCCGGTGGCAAGCGATAACCCGTACCTTACCGACGCCCCCTTTCCCTGATTCCTGCCCATTGAAACAACCTCGATGCCGCCGCGATCATTCTGGAATTTCCTGGCAACCCGAATGCTGTCATCTGTCGAACCATCATCGACAACCAGAATCTGCTTGTTGCATTCCAACTCGGCCAGTCGCCCCAATACTTCATTCAGCGTTCCCGCTTCGTTGTAAACCGGCACGACGATTGTAAGTTCGACTTCGCTCGCCGACGGCAGATTTTCCATCAATTGTCCCGCCCGCCTGGAGTGCCGCCTGCGTTTGCCTCCAACAAGACTTGTGACTCAAGATTCTCCGCGCCCTTTTCCGTTAGATGAAATATCCAGTACACATTGGCCACCCGTTCCAATGGCGTCAGGTCAGCAAAGTACTTGTACCGGTCGTTGCTGGAAATCAAGGCACCCACACTGATCGCATACCATCCCCCCTGCAACCCCCCATTTTCAACACCATCCTTGTTACTCTGCACCAACTGTGACCGGGTTGGAACGTCTTCGAATTCAATCCCGGCGATCCGTGGGTCGATCAGTGGCAAACTGTTCACCAGGAAAAACGGACGGGCCTCCGGGTGCGCATCGTACCATTTCTTTAGATGCAACAGCCCTTGCCCCCAGTCGAGGTTACTGTTGTGCAAATGCAAATGCCCGTTGGCCGGGCCGCCCACAACTTCACTGAAATAGGTGATCGAATGCGGAAACACCCTCAAGCTGCTGACGGCCCCCCAAATCACCAGTCCCACAACAAGCATCCGCATCGCCAGTGGCCCGCGATCCATGCACCTGCCAACGCGGCTGATCCAGACGAACAGGAAGGGGAGCACCGGCATGGCATAGCGGACATGATGATTCATCCCTGTCTGCGAACTCACCAAAACCAGAATCGCCAGTGCCGGCAACAACAAAATCAACTCGTCAAGCGACAGCCCCCAACCCCGTTTCACACAAAACAAAGAACCGATCGCCAGCGTAAACAAGACCCACGTTGCCAACGGTTCCTTGACCCACAAGCCATACAAATAGTAATACCACCACCCTTTTTCACGCCACTCGCCCCGTAAGTACGAACGCTCGCAATTTTCAAAATCGCATCGCTGAACATCGATTCCCATCAAATAGTTTTTGGGAACAGGGACCGGAATCGACCCCATCCATGAATCGGCAAAACGGTTGCCCGGTTTAACATTCGACCTGTCCACCAAACCCGCGTCACCGATTAACGCCTTGCTAATAAACGAATACTCCCCCAACGGTGTGAGTGTTGATTCAAAACCGTATCCGTAATTCAGTACGAACAACCCCGTACACAACAGGAATCCCAATCCACCAAAATACCGGTACGCACCGACGACCACGTCCCCGGGACGTGGCCTCCATTTTTTCACTACCCACCAAACAATCCCCATCAATGGCAAAAGCCCGAACAAGACAACCCACGTTGATTTGGTCAGCAGTGCCAATCCCATCGCCAGCCCCGCGAGAAACGCCCGTTTACCACCTGGCTGCTTGAGCCATCGCCAGAAAGCGTAACCGGCCAGAATACCTGTCGATGCCGAGCCACAGTCTGCCGTGATCAACGACGCATTAGCCAGTACCAACGGACTGAAAACCCACAAGGACAAAGCGACCAATCCTGCCGGCTGGCCATACAATTCGACCGACCAGCGATAACAAATCCACGCACCGAGAATGGGAACCCAAATCGTACACCAGCGGGCCAGAGTTAAGAGCCAAAATGACCTCGCACCGTTTGCCTCGACAAAGTCCATACCAACTGTGAACTCGGCTCGTGAATCGGGTGCCGCCGAATAACTCTGCCAGGCGGGTTCATATCCGGCCAGCCACGGCCCTACGGCAGCAACCGTCCGCACCAGCGGCGGGTTTACTCGATACAGATCGAAACGCCCAAACTCCAGGTGGCTAATCCCGGAGGCAAGATGCCCGACCTCATCCCAAACGAAACTTTCCGTCTTGCCTCGCCATGCAACGAGTACAACCTGAATCAGAATCAGCCCGGTAACCAGAATTGAGCTATGGCGAATCACGCCCACGCGGTTGTCCTGATCGAGAATCGTCATTGGGGCAAAAGACCGACATCAATCGCGACTTTCAAATCATTGCGAGTTTGGAGGCCGGTAACAACACCATCTTGCAATTCAAGCAATACCGGTGCCTCAACAAACCAGTCCCTGGATTCGTCCAATTGCAGCCACCGAACTTTTGAACCATTCCGTCGGACAGTATCGTCATGCGACGGAACCTCGACAAATGCCATGTTTCGTTTTTCATCGGACTTCATATACATGTCGATTAGTGTATGGCACATTTCGCAATGAGAAAGGTAAATCACTACCGTCCAGTGCCCTTGTTGCAATTCACCACCGTCGGCAATCCAGCGCTGCAATGGGAACGGTTTTCCTGGCCAATCTACGGGGTCAATAACCGTAACGCCACCATATTCCATTCCGCCACCGGACGAGTCCAGACTAACTGGTCCGTACCAGAAAATCGTTGAAACAAACGCAACGCACCCGGCAATTCCAAATCCCATTACAATCTGCGAGAACCGATCGATGGATTGCTTTTTTGTTTCAGGGCGAACTGCCGCCAGGCAAACAATTGCCGACAGGTCCAAAACAAGTGACAACCAGGGGCTCGTTTCGATCGCTCCGAAACATGCGCAATTTGATTCTCCTTGCAAGCCCTTGTACAACGACACAACTGCAAAAACGACAAACACCACCGCGCTTGCGACCGTTGCCTTGTCCAGTTCAAATCGCGAAACCAACCAGGCAGCTAACAACAATTCCAGGCAGACGACGATAACCGTAAGTGTAAACGAGCCACCAATCATTAACTCTGCGGCTGGTGAATTGAGAAGCGCGTGCCCTTTCAGGGACGCTGCGACGACCAACAATCCCGCTGGTAATATTGCCAACCAATTCTGCATACACCACCACGATTATTCGGCAATAATTATTTTGCCTTGCCTCGTCGCAATTTAGTCCAACATAGCGATGTTACTAAAAGTATCAGGACTGTCCCACCTGTAAATCGTACCCAAAACGTCGACTTCAAGCCCCTAAGGTATTCACTTTGCGAAACCGCAACCCCATTTCGTATCAATTTGACCTCGTTTTCCAATTCGTCTAGGACAACATCGCCGTTTTTAGGGGATAGTGCTGAAAATTCAAAATCAGAATCATCTATTCCCTCGTTTACGGTAACCGAATCAAGCATCACGTCGTTACTATGTCTGAGTTCGTTGTTCCTGTGAAATGAAAAATGCCTTTTGACTGGGACCCAAATACCCTTGTGTTTTTCGTACGAAAACCTGACGACCTGCCTTGACTCAACGCCCTCCGAACGGTCGAAACCCGAATAGCCGGTCAACATAAAATCTTGGGACGGATCAAACTCCAATTCAATTAGAAAGTCATCACCGACTTTGGTTGAGATCCTTACGACATGAACAGTACCCTTTTCCAAATTTGAAACATAATTCCCGCCGTCGATATAATCGGCAAACTGATTAACAAATAACGTATGAAACTTAACTTTATCGGTCAGCCGAAACATTATCCTTGGATCCCACTCTTCTGGATTTCCATGGCTCCGTTCCGTGCGCTTGAACACATTTGGATTTGCATTGTTCGTAGTCGAAATACCATCGGGCGGACGCTGACTCGGGTCACGCGCTATAAATTCTCCCGGGATAGAAATGCACTCAATTGACATTCCCATACCAGAGTAGCCGTCAATTGCCACCGGCTCCAAGGACTCTGGATTCAGGTGATACGGTGCCCGGATGGATAACCAGTTCGTTTTGAACTTGTTTCCGCGCAAATCCAATTTGAAATCCACTGACGATTCAAAACCCTTCAAGAAAGGGCCTTTGATGTCATTAGATTGAACTTGAGTGATATCCTGAGAATTCTGTGTAACAACCGTTGTCGATTCTGTTCGTTGGAGAGTCGTAATTCTTCCATCGCCACAAAAACTAAGAATCTTTTCCCGGTTCGCTTCATTTTGGGCAGCATAAAACCGCAAGGCATTTGCCCCTTCGTCGCCAAGCGACTGTGAACTAACCAAGCGAGTCCCAATCACACATACAAACACTGCTCGTAAGAAAAACCTGCAATTCCTGAACATTCGAAACGTACTCCATTCACCTAACAGATTCGGAAACAAACAACTAGTTTTCTATCGTACCCTTGCAGTCCGACAGTTTTTCATACGAAATCGTAATGACTTCTCCATTGCCCGAAGTGCATGACCAACACTTGGCCCCCGGTGCCGAATCTGTCACGCAACCGTATGGAATCACCAGATGACATGATTCACCTTCGACAAAGCTTTCATGGCAATCCCTTTTAAAGTAACAGGATCCATAAGTCGTCCCATCTCTTTTCCTACCCTTTTGGTCTTTTACGTCGTTTGTAATGAACTTGGGCACTTTATAGTAAACCTTTCGTAGAATCTGACCGTTGCATGGCGATCCGTTGCTGCCACAAAGATGGGTATTGCAAGCCTCATCATCAACACCATCACATTCGGGATACACGGTCGTGTAACGCCAGGAGCAATCGTCTACGAGTTTTGCCCCACAAAACATCACACTGATTGCGGTTACAACAAGTAGAATAATTAATCTTGATTTCATCGTCATTACCTCATATTAAGTAGTAATTGATAAACTGAACAACCCCTTATCTATCATCCTTTCAATTCTGGGAGTCGGTCACATAAGCTGAAAAAGTTAAATTGGTTTTCCAATCCGGCATTCCGGCGATACTGATCGTGACAGGCACCACGCGCCTAAAATACCCATCCTCCTGGGTTACAATCGAAAGGGCGTATTCCCATTTTGCTATTTCCTCAATTCCCACTCGACTGTTGTCTGTTTCCGATCGCAAATCAAATTTCACAGATTGAATTTGATGAACTGAAGATATAGCCGTGACATCCATCATTGTGCTGCCGACGGTTAACTCGCCAAACGCAAAACAGGTTTTCGAAAAAACTGCCGGCGGAACCACTTCAAAAAATACCGGAATCGAGAAGACTCTTGTTCCGCCCCCTTCATAAATTTTAGAAAAAGCTACGGCGAATTGGGATTCACTTATGTTCAACTTGGACGGGTCCAATGCCACCTCGACTCGATAGCATTTTAACTCGTTTCTCAACGTTCCCTGAACACTTACCGTTAGCGCAGGGTTCCCGGATACAACATCAGGCGCGAGTTCGAACCTGTCTCCAGGCAATTCATCAATTGCAATTACTCGTCGATGAATCTCTGATCCAAAATCGATCGATCCAAAATCGACATATTGCTGTGAAGGAACTGCCCGTTGCCGCACGTTGCCGAAAATTTCTCGAAACACATATTCTGTATTGCTAGTCCGTTCATGTCGGATTCGATAGGATACCCGTTGTCTAAACTTCGGTCCCCAACCCGTTTTCACAGTAAATAAATACTCTTGGCTTTGCCCTGGCTGTAATGTGATGCTTTCCGTTGGAGAAATTTCAAGGCAGCCACAACTTGACTGAACGCAATCGATAACAATTGCGGAATCAAGAATGTTTTTGATCGAATCGCTGCATTCCGTCACCCCTCCAGGTTCGAAAAGGCCAATATTCAAAAACAATCCGCCAAAAACTACCGTACCCGTGCCATTTGAATCCACCGCCGCCAAATTATTTTGGAAACCATTTATCCAGAGTTCAACAAAACCAGCGGCCTTCAAAGTTTCAACGTTTTCTAAAACCGGATCCCGATGGGAGTTTATAAGTTGCAAACTCATACCCCCTTTCTCTTGCAGGATTCCAATGCAAACTGAGCCCCATCCTTGGGAATGCACCAACAAACCAACAGAATTTCCATTCCGCCACGATGCCATTTGAGAAAACAATGACTGTTCATCATTCAAGCCAACTGAAGTAAGCGACTGGGAATTCCGCTCAACCTGGACCAACCGGGAATTAATTCTGTTGTCAGCACTTGACGGAACGCCAACACCCCATCCGCTTAAAACGTATTCAACGAGGTCCGCGCCACTTCGTAAGTCTTCAACCAGGGACACTGGTTTTTCGTCGGGCTTGATTTCAGCGATGTTTAACGTCCGTTCAATGACCGTAAAAGTAGAGTAAATGAGAAACGGCGTCGCGAGTATAAACGCGGTCAGAGCATGACGAATTTTACGGACTTCCAAAACTGATTTACTGTCGCTCAACAAACCACCCCCGCAAGTGCCACTTCACAGACATCACAAAACAAACAACATCGTCAAGTCGCATGCAAGGGGCATGACACTGGGTTACTCCAGCACCACCACTTGCCCATCGCTTCGATTGCCCAAGTTTTGAAAAAGTAACGCATCGATGTCAAATTCGATTACTCGTGCTGATCCATCGCAAAACACGAACAACGCTCCGCCACGATGGGCGCTGCCAAAGCCCTGAATGTCATCGGCTTCCGCATCGGGTTTTGGCGATTCGTACGCCCAGCGACGATTGTCGGCGTCGTCACCGATGTACATCGACTGGTCATCGCCTAACGATTTGCATTCCGAGTACGAACCACGCGGCAAATATTTTTCGCCCACCAGCAACGTGTTTGACAAACCGTCTCGTATGTCTTTTTGCCGAATCGACATTTTTGAAAACGCGATCCCAGTCGCCTTGGTCAAATCGGGCCATGCATACGCATCAAAATCCGCCATCGTCGCCGGACCCGCCTTGCCATCAACAATTTCATGACCTGCGTTGATTGCATAATCGGTCTTGGCCGTCAGTTCAGAAACCACGCAGTTGTACGGTAGAAACATATTTTCAGTATAGGGAAGCGCTTCCCCGCTCCTCCGAGACGGACAGTGAAACAGTCCCACCGGACTTTTGCAAAGTTCAGTTAGCGCAGCCATGCGATCAGCAGGCAACGCAATCCCCGATCCGATTCGCGAAAGACTGTCTTGCTCGATGTGCCCAAGTATTTGATAGATCCAGCTTCCGGGTTGACCCATGCGTCCGAATCCTGTCGATGGTTCACCATGCCAGCGATAACCCCAACCGTTTGTGGGATAATGGCGCTGAGCAGCTTCAAAGGCGCTCAAGCCAATTCCGATTTGGCGAAGATTGTTCAAACAGCTTGACTGTCGCGCCGACTCTCGAACCGCCTGCACGGCGGGAAGAAGTAGTGCAGTAAGAATGCCGACGATGGCCATCACCACCAGCAACTCAACCAGCGTAAATCCGGCAGGACGACGACCCGGTCGGTCAAAGAGCCTGACGATTGTTTCCGCGCTGATTTTCACGCCCGAACACCCTCACGTAAACAAGGTGCTTGATTTCCGGAACGACCTGGAACAGTCCGAATTCTACCAACAACAACAACAACAACAACAACAACAGAAAAACGAGAAAAAAGCAAAACATTTTACAGGTGTATTATTTACCCTACTGGCATCGCCAGTGCCACCCAACCGCGAAGCGGCGACAGCAAACTTGTTTTTTTACCCGAATCGTTTATCCTTGCGCGACATAGATTGCATTGAGATTTATTGAAGATTAACCAGGAGAAAAGCATGAAATTGCGATTTTGCCAACGCGCCCTTGCCGCTGCAGGCTTGTTTGCCTTGTCAATTCCCGCTGTTACGTTCGCCCAGGATGAAACGGTTGAACCGGAACCGGTCGTTGAATCGCGGATGATTGTCGCGGCCCAGGATTCCGAAGGTGGAATGCCAGAGATTCAGGTCTTTTCAACAGACGACGGGGGCAATGTCGGAATGTTTATGACGGAAGGGATGATGGTTCCGCAGGACATTTTTTCGCTTGCCAATAACACTGGTGTACAAAAGGAAATTGAACTTGTCGATGATCAATTGCAACAGATCCGCAAGATCAATAAAGAGTTCTCGGAGAAGATGTCCGAACAGGTCAAGGAATTGACCAGCGGCGGCATGAGTCCCGAAAAAGGAGCGGGGCTGTCGAAACTGATCCACGAACTGAACGAACAAAAGAACTCGAAGATGGAAGGGATCCTGCTTCCACACCAGTTCGATCGATTGCGGCAAATCTCCTTGCAGGTGGAAATGAAAAACAACGGGGAAGCGTCAACGCTTGCCGGTGAAAAAATCGCCGAAGAGCTGGGGCTGACCGACGAACAAAAAGAACGTCTGAAAACGCGCTCAGAAGAAATCAAGAAGGAGCTGGAAGAAAAAATCGCCCGGCTCAAGGAACAGGCACAAGAGGAATTGCTTGGCGAACTGACCCGCGAACAACGAAAGAAACTGGATGAAATGACCGGCACTAAATTTGAAATGCAAACTCCGAATTTGCGTGATCGGGTCCGCCAGATGCGCCGTCCTCGCGAATCGCAAAAAAACGACGACAAATAGCAATCGCCTAACGCGATGACCAATGAACCATCAGGCCGGCATCTGCTGGCCTTTTTTGTCGAAACGCCGATGATTATTCCGCATCGGATTTGCAAAAGATCCCGATTACTGGTCGGGCGAAGCGACTTTGCGAAGGTATTCGGCCATGCGGGCTTGCAAGTCAATCAATTGATGCCACTGCTGAATTTCGAGTTGCGCATGCGAACTCCGCGGCTCGATCGTAACGGAGTTGACAAGGCGGCGCATGTGCAGGTGGACGTATTCAAAAATTTCCGTAAGCTGGGCTGCTTGTCCGGGTGTCAAACGCGACGGCAAGCCGGGTGGGTCCATCTCCATCAGTTTTAATTGCACATCGGTCTGATTGGCCAATTTCTCCCAATCCTTCGATTCCACGGCCGCACTGCCGGTTGCGTCCTTATGGCCGTCATCCGACGTTTGATTGAGCCGTTTCAGGCGATCGTTAATCTCACTTCTCGTACCGTAGATCAACGTGCTCCGCCCGACGTTGATCAAGTCGCCGTGGCGCAGGATTCGCAAATGGGCGTCTTCGCCATTGACGCGCGTTCCATTGGTGCTCGCCAGGTCAGTCAAAACAAGGTCTTCATGATCGCGCTGGATCTTCAAGTGAAACCGGCTGACACGTTCGTCATTGAGCTGGATGGTGTTCCCTTCTTCACGACCGATCGTTACCGGCGGGTTGGCACATTCGTAAATGCGTCCCCTGTCGGCACCATCGAGAATTCGTAAGGTGATTTGCTCCATACGATCAATCTAACACACAAAAATGGCCTTAGCGCAAAAGCGCAGCGGACGGCACTTTAAAACAACTGACTTTCCATCATTCTAGACAAAGAACTCCCCGAAACCGACTATTCCCACTGCAAGTTCAATACATTTCCCCAGGAATCCCTTGCCCAGCCGCTCCCTTTTTACAGACCTTTTGGTCGTCCGTCGGCTCGACTGCTGGTATTCAATTCGGCCAACAGCTCGATAGCGGGCGCGTAGTTGGAGCAATTACTGATCGCCAGTTCCAGCGTCCGCCGACCGTGTTCCATGTCATTGCGCACCAATAATCCACGTGCCAAATTGTACAAGACGCCGGCGCTGAATGGATGCCTTTCAACAATTTTCGAATACCGGGCAATGGCCCGATCGATACGGCGGCGGCGAAGGCTGCGGTTTGCCGAATCCAGCTCCCGAAAAATCCCTCGCCCCATCGAATCCAGATAAACACGAAACCATTGTGTAATCGCCAGAGGCATGCCCAGAAGTCCGAACAGGTTTCCAAACATCATCTTCCAGACTCGCGGACGCATGCAACCACTGCAACAGAAATGTTCCTTGTGATGCACACCCGCATGAAAGATCAGGAAATAGAAATATCCTTCGCTGAATTTTCGGGGACGGCTGTACATTTTGCATTCGGGGCAAATCCGGTAGTCCTTTTCGATATCGCCAAGTCCGTCGACCGGAATCGTCGTGATTAGGGAATCGCAATAAGAACACCACACTTGAGGAGATTGACTCCGATCCAACGTCAAGGTTTTTGCCAGGCAGTACGGGCAGACCGTTTCGCGAACGTCGCGCCCCCGTCCTTCGTGAGCGGCTTGAGCAAGTCGAGTTGCAAAGTCCCGTCGGCTTATTCCAAAGTTCAATGCATCGCGAACGGGCTCAGTCTTTCCATAGACGACGAACTGGACCAGTTTGTGTTGGCCGGATAAATCATGGAAACCCAATACAATCACCGACTCATTCGTTCCAAAGCCAACGATTTGCGAATCGGGAATCCGAAACTCGCCAAGTACCAGCCACGAACCATCATGCATGCCATTGCTGCGCTGGTCAGGAACCGGTTCCGAGTCGATTCGAAAATCGTGAAACTGAAACCGAACCGGTTCTGGTATGCGATCGTGAGCCATTCAGGAAACGAGTCCGGTTAATAAAAGAAGTCCGGGAATTTTGATTACGTTGCTGAAAACTCGGGTGCCACTGCTGGCTCGCCCAGCAGTGCTCGTCCAAAAAACACTGTTTGGCAAGCAAACAGTGGCACCTCAGTCCCCGAGACCCTCAGGCTAATTAGTTGACCAGGGCCAAAAAACACTGTTTGGCAAGCAAACAGTGGCACCCCAGTCCCCGAGACCCTCAGGCTAATTAGTTGACCAGGGCACTCCCAAAATGAGAATACGTAACACGCTTGTTGAACCGGTGTTTATTCTGCAAGTCCTTCCTGGACCGCAGCGATGCATTCGTCGCGTCCGATCCGCCATTGCCGAAGTGAGTCCCGATCACGAATCGTCACTGTCTGGTCTTCGAGCGTTTGACCATCGACGGTTATACAAAACGGCGTTCCGGCCTCGTCCTGCCGTCGATAACGTCGACCGACAGCGGCTTTGTCATCATAGAATACGTTAAAGTGTTTTTTGAGATCGAGATAGATTTCCCGGGCAATTTCCGGCATGCCGTCTTTTTTCACCAGCGGCAATACGGCAGCCTTGATCGGTGCCAATCGCGGGTGTAGTCGCAAAACCGTTCTCGTTTGCATTTTGCCTTCATCGTCTGGTGCCTGATCTTCGCAATACGCCTCGCATAAAAACGCTAGCGCGGCCCGATCGGCACCGGCCGAGGGCTCGATCACATGTGGCGTGTATTTTTCGTTGGTCAAATCATCGCGATAGGACAAGTCCTTGCCGCTACCTTTCCATTTTGCCTTGCCATCCGGGCCCAGTTGCAACGTTAAGGGGCAGGATTTTTCGTCCAACTTGCCTTCCATGTGACTGCGCAAATCGAAATCGCCACGATGCGAAACGCCTTCCAGCTCTCCGTAATGCCCTTCTTGCAAAAAGGGAAAGGCGTATTCAATATCGGCCGTGCCGATCGAGTAGTGAGCAAGCTCTTTGGTGGTGTGTTCCCGCAACAGCAACCGTTCACGCGAAAGTCCCAATCCGACATACCATTCCAGGCGACGATCGCGCCAATAGCGATACCATTCCTGTGACGAATCGGGATGACAAAAGAATTCAATTTCCATCTGTTCGAATTCACGTGAGCGAAAAGTGAAATTGCGCGGTGTGATTTCATTACGAAAGCTCTTGCCGATCTGGGCAATTCCCAGTGGCAAGCGAAATCGGGTACTGTCGATCACGTTTTTGAAATTCAAAAAGATCCCTTGCGCCGTCTCCGGCCGCAGAAAGGCCACATCATCTTCGCCGCCAAGTGCCCCGACCGTAGTCTTGAACATCAAATTATATTCGCGCGGTGCGGTCAGCGTGCCGAGCGTTTTCGAATCCGGCCCCAGCACTTGCTCGTGGTCGTCGACACTTGTCAGCGGACAAGCGTCGCCATCGTACTGGAGTTGATCTAGATGTTTTGCCCGCAAATTAAAGAACTTTAGCGCCTGCCGCTCGATATTCGCTCCTTCATCGTCGCCAGCCATCGACGTAACAAATACCTTCTGGTTCTTTGCGGTAACCCAACGACCGACAACCTGATCGTGGCGATAGCGCTTTTTTGACTCGCGGCAATCGACCATATAATCGTGGAACAAATCGTAATGCCCCGAGCACTTCCAGACTTGCGGATGCATGATGATCGTCGTATCAAGGCCCGTCATGGAATACACGGAAGGGGCACCCTGCAAGACATCCATGTCGTTGTGGCTGGTGATCATGTCTCGCCACCAGGCTTCCTTGACATTTCGTTTCAGCTCGACACCCAACGGCCCATAGTCCCAAAAACCATTGATCCCCCCGTAGATTTCGCTGCTCTGAAACAAAAATCCACGACGCTTGCACAGCGATACTATTTGTTCCATGTTGCGGGTCGGAGCGGGTCGGGTTTCAGTGTTCATGAATTTTCTTGATAGTTTGGCAATTCGTAACCGATCAGCAGTTTATCGTTATGAGTACGATGCTGTACAGGTCGCTAAACTCTCTGTCCGTTCCGATCGCGAACGAATAAACCGTTTGCCCGATTCAAGGCAGGGACGAAATCGAATTTGTCGAGTTCACATGCAAATCGAACATCGTCCTCGCGACCCAGATCAAGCAACCGTTTGGCCCACGGCGACCGGGACAACACGTCAAACAATGTCGCTCCCGACTGAATTTGGCGCGAAGCGGTGCGCCACATTTCTGCAGCCGCTTGCGCCGCAAGTCCCGCCTGCCATCGGCTGCGTTCCGATCGCGGACAAAGCCGGTCACAGATCAAGCCGGCAAACAAGCTGTCTTCCAGCGTCGGTCGCCCGTCCGTTCCGGCGCACACAACCGCGACCGACCTGGACTGGTGTTTCAAAAACTCGACGATCGCGTTGGCATTTACAAAACTTCCAATCACAAGCTGATCGGCCATTTCGCAAGCCGAGATTGCTTTGGTCCCATTGGAAGTTGTGAACCGAATCTCTCGACCGGCAACCCGTTCGGACGTGTATTCCAGCGGACTGTTTCCAAGGTCAAACCCTTCGATTCGGACGCCTGATCGCTCGCCACCGGTCAGCATTCGTTCGCTCCCTGCCGAACGGGCATCGTCAATTGACGAAAAAGCGGCAATGCCCGTCGCACCGGCATGTAAGGCCGCTGTCATCGTGGTCGAAGCGCGGAGGACGTCAATGATGACCGCGACGCGTCCGGCCATTCTCGTTTCGTCGATTTCTGCCGGAGTTTGAAATACGTCGATTAACCTGTCCAACCGCTTTCTCCCAACTCACCAGTTAATACGAGCCAATGCCGACTCACGCCAAGTCCGCCGCTTGCTGACGAATGTTCCATCAGGAGTTATGATCTTGTCAAGCGGTTTTGATTACTCAACCAGTTAAATGCACGGGTTTTCGACGGTTCAGCGTTAGTTGGCAAGTCCTTTTCCCGAACTGATCTGCTGTTTCGCAAAATCGTTTTTCTCCCCTCTGCGCATTTGGAATTCATGAAACCGACCAGCAATTCATTGACGACCGAACCAAAAAAATCGGACTTGAACACCGCTCTTCAAAAAGGAGCTGTTGACAAGTCCGGCGCGCGAGTTCGGAAAATGTTCGGAGAAATTGCCCCGCAATACGATCGGATGAACCATCTGTTGTCAATGAATGTTGATCGATGGTGGCGACGGGTGACAGTTCGAACCCTGCGTCCAAAAAAAGGGGACAGGATACTGGATGTATGCACGGGGACCGGAGACCTGGCGCTGGCCTTCTGGCGATTCCTTGACGGCAAGGGGACGGTGACTGGAACGGACTTTTGTCCGGAAATGCTCGATCTCGCCCGACAAAAAGTTGCAACCGGTGCCAAAATTGAATTTACGCAAGCCGACACGCAGCAGTTGCCCTTCGATGACAACACATTTGACATTGTGACGGTGGCCTTTGGCTTGCGGAATGTCGAAGACACGGATCGCGGCCTGAGCGAGTTGGCCCGCGTTTGCAAAGCGGGAGGCCGAATTGGCATTCTCGAATTTTCGACGCCACGCCACTGGCCCATTCGCCCGCTTTACGGTTGGTACTTTCGCAACGTCCTGCCCCGTATCGGCAGACGGTTCGCGAAAAACGACATGAATGCTTACGACTACTTGCCACAAAGCGTCGGAGAATTCCCCGGCTACGAAGCCTTGACGACGCGCATGCTGGCCGCCGGGATGCGTATCGCAAAGTTTCATCCGTTGACGTTCGGCATTGCAACCCTGTACGTGGGTGAAAAATGAACGACGTTCAATTGAATTTGCAAAACAAACTGCCAATCGTCGTTGCCATGACGGGTGGAAGTGGTGCCAGTTACGGTCGCCGCCTTGTTGAATTGCTTTTGCAATACGGTCGACAAGTGCATTTGACGATAAGCCCATCTGCCGTCCAGGTGATGGCGCATGAACTGGACGTCCACATCGATCTGACGAACTTTGATTCTTCCAGACTTTGGCAACTGGATAGCGAAAGCCGGAAGCAGTTGCATTATTTTCATTTCCAGGACTACATGTCGCCAATGGCAAGCGGCTCGTTTCTTACCGGTGGCATGGTTATCTGTCCATGTAGCGGAGCGACGCTGGCCGGTGCCGCCCATGGCTCGAGCCGCAATCTGATCGAACGTGCAGCCGAAGTTCATTTAAAAGAGGGACGCCAGCTCATTTTGGTCCAGCGCGAAACGCCCTTGTCACTTCCGACCATCGAAAACATGCGTGCCGCCAAATTGGCGGGTGCCACGATTCTTCCGGCGATGCCGGCCTGGTATCATGGCGATACGTCGATCAACGGGTTGGTCGATTTTTTGGTCGCCCGAATTCTCGATCAATTGCAAGTGGAACATTCCCTGATCAAACGATGGGGCGAATAGATGTTTCGAACGGCCCTCTCGTTCGGACCTCTCGATACTGACTGCCAATCACACAATTCAAAATTTTCAGCAGGATCTGATGCCAAACGCCAGTACACACGATTCGCTTCCCGATCCACGGAACGAAAATGTCCTGATCTATATCAACGGTGAATTGTTTCAGCGAAACGAAGCAAAAATCTCCGTGTTTGACAGTGGCTTTCTGGTGGGAGACGGAGTCTGGGAAGGGATACGCTTTCATAACGGCAGGTTCATTTTCCTCGATGAACATCTCGACCGACTGTTCCAGGCTGCCGCAGCCGTTGGTATGAGCTTGCCCATGTCGCGGGAGGATTTTTCAAAAGCCCTTTACGGGACGACGGGCGCCAACAATATGGCGACAGACGTTCACTGCCGGTTGATGGTCACGCGCGGTACCAAAAAAACTCCCTCGCAGGACCCGCGATTGCTGATCAGCCCTCCCAATGTGGTCATTATTTGCGAATACAAGGTCGCCGATCCGGCTACGACCAGCAAGGGACTTCGACTGTTTACTTCGTCTGGCCGGCGCGGTTCGCCCGATTATCTTGACCCGCGCCTGAATTGCCATTCCAAGTTGCATGAAGTAATCGCGCTGGTGCAGGCAATTAACGCCGGAGCGGACGAGGCCTTGATGCTCGACATTCACGGATTTGTCGCAACATGTAATTCAACCAACTTTTTTATCGTCAAGCGCAATGAAGTAATCACGTCAACGGGCCAGTATTGCATGAACGGCATCACACGAGGCAAAGTGATCGAAGTCGCCCATGCGGCGGGAATCAGGGCGACGGAAACGAACTTTTCCTTAACCGATGTCTATGATGCCGATGAAGCATTTGTCACGGGCACTTTCGGCGGCCTGACTCCCGTGATCAACGTTGACGGGCGAACGATTGGTTCAGGAAGCGAAGGAGAGATGACCCGGAACTTGCGAAAACTCTATTACAATGTCGCCCGCCCCACCTGACACATGATTTCGGAACTGGTCGATGAATCATGGTCGTTGATCGTTCCGCCATCATCACGTTATGATTGCGGAACGAACAACGGGTAATCCTTTTTCCAATTTCAAGAATAGATACGGTTACGCGGAACAACTCAAACAACTATCGGTACACTCACGGAGTTAACTTATGAAATCGTTTTTATCGCCACTTGCCCTGTTGTTCATTGTCAATCTTGTTTTTCCGACTGCTCAACTCATGTCTCAGGAAGATTCACCCAAAACTGAAACACAAGAGTCTGCCAAAGTTCCCGCAGCCCTTGATTTCCATGTCAAATCCATCGACGGGGACGATGTCAATCTTGCCGACTACCACGGCAACGTCCTGGTGGTTGTGAACGTCGCAAGTAAATGTGGTTACACTCGTCAATATTCCGATTTACAAAAACTGTATGCTGACAATTCTGAAAACGGCTTGAAGGTCCTGGGTTTCCCTTGCAATCAGTTTGGGAATCAGGAACCGGGAAGTGATGCAGACATTGTCGAGTTCTGTACTTCGAAGTTCAACGTGACCTTTGACATGTTTTCCAAAGTCGACGTCAAAGGCGACAGCTCTTGCGATTTCTACAAATACCTGACCGGTCTGGAGCTGGAACCGAAAGGGACCGGGGATATCGGCTGGAACTTTGAAAAGTTCGTTATCGATCGATCGGGAAAAGTCATCGGGCGATTCGGAACCAAAACCGAACTGGACGATGAAGCCTTCGTCGAAATGGTGCAATCCGCCTTGTCGGCCAGGTAGGCCGCTTGAGTCCGTTCGCGAATGCGACTCTTGTTAAAACGATTTGCCTTCCATTTGTGAAATCAATCGCCGCAGTTCGTCGGAAACGGGTCGCGGCTTTTGTTTTTCATAGTCGAACATCACGACGGTTGATTCACCGTCGGCTGCAATCGCGTTGTTGTCGCGACTCCAGATGGCATGCCCTACTGTCAAACTCGAATTACCGATTTTGTTAATTCGCGTCCCGATCAAAATCACATCTTGCCATTGAATCTGCCGCCGGTAGTTGCAATTGATGGCCGCCAGGATGGGGCCAACCCCATGGGCCGTGACCGGCACTCCCAATCGAGTCAGGTAATCAATTCGCCCCGTTTCGAACCAGCGGAAATGATGAATATTGTTGATATGTCCAAAAGCATCTTGCTGCCCCCACTCGATCGTAACCGATGTGATAACAGGAAAGCCGGGCAAGCGTGGGTCGTTGTCAGAGTCGGGCATGGTTCGAAAGCATTCAGAATTATGAGTGGTTGATTGATTGGGGTCGTCGGCCTGATTTTGAAAAAGTACTTTAAAAGTCGATGACCATTCGATCTTCGCCCAACGTGAATCGATCGTACAAGTGCTCGACGGTTGATAGATCGAGTGAACCTTCCGCTATCGGGTTGTGGTGTATGAGCACGGCATGACCGATTTGTGCCCTGTTGCAAATCCTGGCTACATCGGACAAGCAGCTATGACCTGTGGTTATCGCAAGCTTTTGCTTGTCGTCAGTGAAATTGCATTCGTGCAACAACAAGTCGACTTGTTCAATGTTGCGAATATACTTCGAATCGTCGGCCGCCGTCGTATCGGTCACATAAGCCAGGCTGTGTCCGGGCCAATCGACACGAAAACCGCGACTCCCTCCCGGATGCTCCAATGGAAAGGAAGTCATTGTGCCCCCCAAAGAAACCTTGATCGGGTCGTCCGTCAAGGCAACCCAGTGAAAGTCCGGTTGAAGTGGGAACAAGTGTTCTGAAAACAGGTGTTCGCGAATCGCTTCCAGTTTTTCCGGTTCAGCATAGACAAAAATGTCCCGAACGTGCCGCTCGTGAACGGTGTCCAGGAAGAATGTCAAACCGAGGCAATGATCCAGATGCGCGTGACTCAGGAAGATATGCAACTCGCATGTCTCGATTAAATCACGCACGCGAAAGAACCCGGTGCCGGCATCAAAGACAATTCCCGCTTCGGGAATCATGAAACAGGCTGTGTGTCGTTGCTCGTTGGGATGATATCCCGCCGTACCCAACAAATGAAGTTTCATTGGTAACTTGACTGATGGATTATTACGCTTCCGACGCATGGCGACCGGAGTGATATCGACGCACAATCATGTATTGTGCTTATTTTTTCGGTCCAAGCAACCGTCCGAGTCCGTCCTTGATTTCCGATTCAAGTCTCTGGTTCCCTTTATTGATCAAACCTTGCATTTCCTGATTGATGGCATTTCCGGCAGCATTCGTCAGCATTTGCTGTGACAAGGATGCAATTGCCGAACTGTCGATTCGAGGCTGGCTGACCGTTCCCGAGATCGGTAATTGCAGCGATTGTCCACTAAGGCTAGCGAGCCATTTGTTGGTCCCGATCCACTTTTCGAGAATCGGAACCGCGGCTGTCATCTGCATGGTTTGATCAAGCCCTACGGAACCACTGGTTTGAATAACCACGTCGTCGACGTGGAACTTGAGCCCCTGATGCGACACCCGCCCTTGCTGCAAAGCAAAAGGAATCGTCTGTTCGGGCATCGTCATCCACGTCTGACCGGTATTGTTCACGGGTGCCGCCAAAAGTGTTTCCCACGACGCACCGCTGGCAAGCGCTTTCAGGTTCTTTGCCTGATTCATCAACTGTTGACCCAACGGGCCTGGGCCAATATTGGCACCGTGCAAAACAACCGCACCTGTGACATTCGCCTGGGAAACTGCATTTAGCGGAACCTGAATTCCTTCGGTTTGCAAACTGAATTTCCCGGATGCGGCAGTTGCATCGGCAATTACCGGCGCAATAAATCGCATCCAGCCGCGACAAATTTCCGGAGTCAACTCAACCGTGTTGAGGATCGTACCGGCGGGGACCGTGAGTACTGGCGACGCACCTCGCAAGTCAACACTGGGTGACAAGTTAATCGTTCCGCCACTAAACGAAATCGGATTGCACTGGATATTCGCAACGCTGTTTGAAAGTGCCACGCGAATGCTGCTGCCACCCATTGGCAGGCCCAGCAAGGTGCCTGATCCAAACGCAGCTGCCGTTTCAACGTTCAGCGCTGGATTGATCGCGGCAGTGCTACCGCTCACCGGATCATTCCAGACCGGACCGCGCATTCGAAAGTCTCCGCCCGTAACTTGATTGATCGATAACAAAGACCCTGTATACGACTGAACAAGTGGTTGCAGCAAAGCCCAGTCGGGACTCCATGTACCTGTCAGGTCCGTCACCATTTGACCCATCGGATCGCTTACCGAACCGGTGGCCTGCAATTTGAAAGCGGAGCTGATCAATTCCAGTGTGTTAAACTGCACTTGCTGCAATCCGCGATCCATTTTCAGGTTGGACCGCAGCGTCGCCTGTTTCTCTTCCAGCAAACGAACCCAATTTCCCTGGCCCGTTGAAACGTTTTGAACAGGATTGTTGTCTTGCACCGGTCGTGCCGCGATCAGGTCATTCACTCGAACGTCGACGCTTCCAGTAATTTCGTTCTCTGCGGTACCCAAGTCGATTGTTCCTTCGGCACCGCCAAAGTACTGGATTGCATCCGGGGCAGGGGCTCCCATCCATTTCATAGCCCGATTGATATCGGTGCGAAAGGCAATTTTCCCCGACATTGAACCGTTGCCGGACGATGAATCAAAAAGAATATTGTCTCCTCGGGCGGCAATCGTGGATGATCGCAGGTTTGCCTGGGGAATCGCGATTCGGCCGCTCTGCAGATTGACGTCAAAGTCGGCGTTTGTGTTGACTTCTGGTTCGGCGATAGTCAGTCCGAACCCGCGAAAATCCAGTTCGCGAAAATCGCACTTGCCATTGCGGACGGTTAGTTGATTGCCGTTAACGGATACCCTGGCGGTGCTGTCGATATTTCCAGTTGCCGTAGCGTCAATTGTGAAAAACGTTCGGGCTTGCGCAAGCCACGTTGCGACGTCCCCGCCCAACTTGCAATCCAGTTCGATCGGACTGGCAAGCGACGGGTTGACCAATGGTTCGACGAGAGTTGCCTGCATCGACTGTAATGCGTTAACCAGTTCCAGATGCCCTGAATCGATTCGAATCGACTGCGGGCGGTCGGCGGATTGCGACATTTGGCCAGCGGCCTGAATCACGATATTAAGTTCCGGTTGGGACCAGCGAGTTCGACCAGGCAGATCGACAAGCGGCTGATCGATGCGAAAATTCCCGCCGACCCGAAGGGGACGCGAAGCGATTGGATCAGGTCCACTGTTGTCAAATTGCCACGCAAATTTGCCGTCGATCTTGCCGGCAAGCTGAACCCCGCCGAAGTCGGCAAAACGCGAGATTTCGGCCAAAGCCGCTTGCAAGTCGCCATTGACTGTGAATTCACCAAAATCACGGTTGGCGGTCCCGCTGAGTTTTAAAAAGTTCGTTGTGCATTCAAGTGATTCGATTTGCGTTCCCGTCGAGCCTTGACGAACTGCCGCGACCATTCGGACTGGTTTGTGCCAATCGATTCGCTGGCCCGCTCGCACGGCGCTGAGGCCGGCACTCTCAACATTCACTACCAACCGACGATCCGTGCCGTCAGCGTGGCTGTTGGCATTGACCTGAACGGTCCCTGACTCGATGACAACGTCCTTGTGCAAGGAAATTGTTTCAGACAACATGGCTGTTACTTTTGCAATGTCGAGCGTGCCGTCCGCCTGAAAATCACTTCCCGGAATTTTCGCGCCGGCAACGGCATTTAACTGATCCCAGGTCAGGGCACCGTTCGCTTTGAACGTAGCGAATTCCGTGTGGCCGACCAGGTTTTTTGATTCCAGTGATTTCGGCGTGATGCCTATCTCGCCTTGTAGCCAGCCATCCTGAATCACAAGTGTGTCGCGGCCAATCCGGGCCGGCGCGTGAATCGTTGCGCCGGTGAGTGTAGCCGGGAACGCGTTCATGGAGAAACGCTCGCCTCTACCGCTCCACGCCACAATTACTCTGCCGTCCAGAAGGCCCGTTGTCTTCATCGGCTCGACAAAGCGACTCAAAAAGGGACTGGCGATATCGATGGGTAGTGTGTTGCCGCTCACTTCGATTTGTCCGGCTGCGAATGAAAGTTCGCTGCTTGCTGGATCTACGGACATTATCGCCCCGAATTTTCCGTTCGACTGCGCGTTGCCAATCGACGATCCGGATGCCATCCCCTGAACATCGATCGACAGCGCTGCAGCATTGGCGGGCAGATCGACTTGCGCTTGCAATTGTTCCAGTTGACACACTGCGCCCGTTGTCACGTCGGTAACGCTGGCGCGTCCTCCTTCCACAACAATTTGCACTTTGACTGGCCGCGCATTGGGGTCGGCGGGAGCGTTCAACCACGGTGCGATTGCGTCTTCGATATTGGATCCATCGGACCGAATTGCAAAGCTCACGGTGGGTTCGGTAACTGTGATCGTTCCGTAGTTTGCGGTATTGATTAACCCGAGCAACGATCGTGACAATTTGATCTGGCTCGCTGTGATGAGTTCGCGATCTTCATCGTCGACGATGCGCAACCCTTGCAGCTTAACGGGCGAAAACCAGCCAAGCGACAATGAGTCAATCGTAGCCTTGCCTCGAAAATCGCCCAGTGCCGAGTTGATTGCCAACTGTTTGAGGGGCGAGATCGCCACAATTGACGGTAAAAAATAGACGAAGACCAATAGCAGGACTGTGAAGATGCCAAGACGCATCCGCCATGATCCGGCGCTTTGTCGCTGAAGCGAGTTCGATCGGCTGCGGCGACTGCTCTTCGCTGGTTGGCTGGCGATTTCGTCAGATGTTGATACTTTTTCTCGGGTGCGGCGTCGGGCCATGACTTTGAGGTCCGTATTTTTGTAGTTGTGAAGCGAGAGGAATGTAGAGGAGGGTACGACCCCCGGCTTGCGCATACCTTCCCAGCTCTTATAATCGACATAATCGATTTGCGGGTGTCAGGAAAAGACCGGAAGGTTCCACTTCGCTAGCACAGCACGCAATCACTTTCACAATTGGCGTCTTTGTTAGTCGGTTAACGACGGAAATGATTGCCGCCAGACATTGAAACTGGAACCATTCCCTTGACTGCAAAGCTATTGGATGGCCGAACTACGGCTGAAGAAATTCAGGAAGAGATTCGGCACCGTGTCGTTGAATTTGTTGATGCGACGGGTAAAACACCGACGTTGGCAGCGGTGTTGGTAGGCGCTGACCCGGCCAGTGCCGTTTATGTTCGCAACAAGGAACGGGCCTGCCGGCGCGTCGGAATAAATAGTCAGTTGCATCGACTGGGGAGTGAAACAACAACCGGGCAGTTGATCGAACTCATTGAACAACTCAACGCCGATCCCGACGTCAGCGGCATCCTTGTCCAGCTCCCGTTGCCAAAACACATTGAAGATCAAAAAGTGCTCGACTTGATTGATCCTGGAAAAGACGTAGACGCGTTTCATCCCACCAATGTCGGTTTGCTTGCGCAAGGTCGCCCACGATTTATTCCCTGCACGCCTCACGGTTGTTTGCAAGTCATGTGGCGAAACAAGATTTCCTTGTCCGGCAAGAAAGCGGTTGTCATCGGTCGCAGCGATATCGTTGGCAAGCCGCTGATGATGCTTATGAGCGCCAGGGATTCGCATCTGAGCCCGGAAATGTGCAATGCGACAGTCACTCTGTGCCATAGCCGAACGGAAAACCTTGCCGAGGTTTGTCGGGAAGCAGATATTCTTGTCGCCGCCATCGGACGCCCGAGATTTGTAACGGTCGATATGGTCAAACCTGGTGCGGTGGTGATCGATGTTGGAATCAACCGCACTGATGAGGGCCTAACTGGCGACGTCGACTTCGAAAGTGTGCGTGCCGTGGCGTCCTTTATTACGCCTGTACCTGGCGGCGTGGGTCCGTTGACCGTAACCATGCTGCTGGAAAATACACTGGCGGCTGCCATTGCAAGGAGTTGAATCCGAAATGCCCGACGCCGAAATCCCGCAGCAACGACAACGTCAGGAAACAAGTCGTAAACGATTGGCCCGACTTCTGCGCAAAACTCTCGTTTGGGGAATTCCGGTTTTCATGGTCATCTGGATCGCCGGCGACTTCCTCAACTCGCGCATTGTCGCGTCTCATGTCGCCAGGTGGGAATCATCAATCCCGAGGAATAGCGACGGCGTCCAGATCGGCGCGGAATCGCGCACGATTGCGGGCGGGCCAGTCGCTTTGTTGCTCGTTCACGGATTCAATGACACTCCCAGGGCATTTGAGAAAATGGGAGGATTACTTGCCCAGGCGGGCTTCACTGTCCGCCTGGTTCGCTTGCCGGGGTTTGGCGTCCCTGTGGAACAAATGAAAGAATGCAAATGGAGAGAGTGGACAGAAACAGTACGAGTCGAAGCAAAGGCACTTGGCGAGGCGCACGAAGAGCTTTTTATCATTGGGCATTCGCTTGGTGGAGCTGTCACGATTGGAGCGATACTTGATCAACCCGATCTGGCCGATGGTGTCGTCTTGCTGGCCCCGGCTGTCGACGTAAGCAATTACCGCAGCCCGCTGTTTCCGACACGCTATTGGCAAACGATCGGCCACTGGTTGTTTTTGTTCACGACCGTTTACGAATCGCCGTTTGACCGAAACGACGCGCGCGATCCGAACGTGCGCAATCCCGTCGGCAAGCCCCCGTTTTCGACACGCAACATCGTTCAGGAATCGATGGGCTTGATGGATTACAACCGCGACCGGGCCTCCGAAATCCGTTTGCCTCTCTTGATGGTCTTGACCCGTGACGATCGAGTGGTCGACTGGGCGGCCTCAGAGCGCTTTTTTGACGCGACATCTTCTTCATTCAAGCGAATTTGTTTTTTTGATACGTCTGGTCATGCGTTACCTGTCGATCACGATTGGCCCGCGATCACTCAACAAATTGTGGGATTTCTGCAGCAAGTGAGCGAGCAATGACCCGGCGCGACGATTGGCAGCCAACGGCTACGATTCAGGCATTGCAAGATCGAGCCAAAGTGCTTCGATTGATTCGGGATTTTTTCGACACCCGGAATTTCATGGAAGTTCAGACTCCGTGCCTGTCGCGCGACGTCGTTGTTGATCGGTACATCGAGCCGCTGAGCGTCGAGGTTCGACTGCCCGAGGGCACCAAGACGTTTTGGTTGCAGACTTCTCCGGAATTCGCCATGAAGCGGTTGCTGGCCGCCGGTGCCACGGCGATCTACCAAATGGGACCGGTCTTCCGGGAAGGCGAAACGGGCAGTCATCACAATATTGAATTCACAATGCTGGAGTGGTATCGTGCCGACGACGACTATTCGGCAGGAATGCAATTGCTGGACGAGTTCGCGCAAAAAATCATCGGCTGTCCGCCGGCCGAACGGCTTACTTATCGCGACGCCTATCGACGATTTGCCAGCGTCGATCCCTTCGAAGGCGAAGTCGAAGATGAGCAACTGAATTTGCTTATGATTGAAAACGTCGAACCGGGCCTTGCCACAATGCCATCGGTGATCCTTTACGATTGGCCAGTCGGACAGGCGGCGCTTGCCAAAACTCGCATCCAGGATGACGGGTATCGGGTCGCCGAACGGTTCGAGTTGTATGTCAGTGGCATTGAGCTTGCCAACGGATACCATGAACTTTCGGACGCCGACGAGCTGATGCAACGAAACGTCCGTACCAATGCGCTTCGAAAGCTGGATGGAAAGTCCCTGCTACCCAACGACAGTCGCCTGCTGGCTGCGATGACCAGTGGCTTGCCATCGGCCAGCGGTGTCGCTCTTGGCGTTGACCGGCTGGTTATGCTGATTCTCAAACGATCAACGATTCGGGAAGTCATTCCTTTCGATTCGCATAATGCGTGATGGAACGTAGTGTTCTGTTCCGTTTTCATCCACCCTGGCAAATTGCCTCAAAATGTTAAACTGACGAGATGCCCCAACAGCCTGTACAAGACACTTGATTTCACAAGTTAATAATCCGCAGCAATTCGACGTTTTTGAAGTGAGCTCCGGCTCCGGCGATTTTGAAAACAAGGAACCCACAGCAGTCGTGAACATTTCGAAAAGGAAACAGTCGGACGAGCATTCAGGAATCTTCGGTGAATCGACGGAACTGGTTTTCGCGTCGGTATGCGGCGTCTTGCTACTCAGCGGATGGCTGACATCGTTTGCCAACTTCGCTCCAGCATGGATTCCACTGGCGTTCTACATCGGGGCATACTTTTTCGGAAGTTATTTCATTGTCGGCGGTGCGCTCAAAAAGTTGTTTAAGGGTCGTTTCGAAATCGACTTTCTGATGCTCGCGGCGGCAATTGGCGCGGCCATTCTCGGCGCATGGGCCGAAGGGGCCTTGCTCCTGTTCCTGTTTTCAGTGGGACACGCGCTGGAGCATTACGCCATGGGTCGAGCCCGCCACGCCATCGAGGCGCTGGCGGATCTTGCGCCAACGACCGCCCTGGTCCGGCGGGACGGACGTGAATTCGAGATTGGCGTTTCCGACCTGGCCGTTGGCGACATCATTATCATTAAACCCGACGAACGAATCGCTGCCGACGGATTCGTCGTGCTGGGAAGCAGCTCGGTCGATCAGGCCGCGATTACCGGCGAGAGCATTCCCGTCGACAAACGCCCGGTTGTCGATCGGGTGCATGCCACAAAAACAGCACGGCACCTGTCGCCGGAACATCTTGTTTTCGCCGGAACCATTAACCAGTACGGCGCTTTGGAAGTGCAAGTCACCCAGGTTGCGAGCGAATCTGCGCTGGCCCATGTCGTTGCCCTGGTCAGCCAGGCCGAAACCCGCCAATCGCCTACACAGCGATTTACCGAGAACTTCGAACGACGTTATGTCCCGATCGTTATCTCCATTGCTGTTCTCCTGGTATTTGCTTTTCTTGTTGTCGACGAGAATTTTTCAACGTCGTTTTATCGAGCGATGGCAGTACTGATCGCCGCCAGCCCCTGTGCACTGGCGATTTCCACTCCCAGCGCTGTTTTGAGTGGAGTTGCCAGGGCTGCTCGCGGCGGTGTCTTGATCAAAGGAGGCGATCCTTTGGAAAGTCTTGGACGGGTCCGCGCCATTGCGTTTGACAAAACCGGAACGCTCACCAATGGAACTCCACGAATCACCGACGTGGTGCCTTATCACCTCACCAGCGAACTGGAGTTACTGACCATCGCGATTGCCGTCGAACGGCTAAGCGATCATCCACTCGCAGCAGCGATTGTGCGCGATGGAATGGATCGTATTGGGTCAGAACCAGTCCCCCTGGCCATGGATATGGAAAGCATTACCGGGCGGGGGGTCAAGGCAACCGTAGACGGACAAGTTGTGTACGTTGGCAAGGACGCCTTGTTTCGCGAACTGGACGAAACGGCAGTCCCGCCCGATTTGACCGAAACGCTGTCAAGGCTTGAGAGCAGTGGGCGAACGACGATGATTGTTCGCCGAGGTAATCAATACCTTGGGGTTGTTGGGCTGATGGACACGCCTCGTGAAGCGGCCAAAGCTGCCATTTCCCAATTGCGGAAACTCGGAATTGAAAAAATGTTGATGATCTCCGGTGACAACCAGCAAGTTGCCGATGCTGTTGCGCGGGAAGTTGGTCTTGATCAGGCATTGGGCAATCTGATGCCCGCAGACAAAGTCGAAACGATCAAACGATTGCGAATGGAACAAGAGGTCGCCATGGTCGGTGACGGCGTGAACGATGCGCCCGCCATGGCCAACGCTTCGGTCGGAATTGCCATGGGCGCGGCAGGGTCGGACGTGGCGCTTGAAACTGCCGACGTCGCATTGATGGCAGACGACCTGAGCCAGTTGCCGTTCGCAGTCGGGCTCAGCCGGCAAACCAGTCGCATCATTCGGCAGAATTTGTTTATCAGTCTTGGCATGGTAATCGTCCTGGTCCCAGCCACGATTTTCGGGTTGCGGCTTGGTTTCGCAGTCTTGTTTCATGAAGGTTCGACGGTCGCCGTCGTATTCAATGCCCTGCGCCTGCTCGTTTACCGAAAAAATGGATAGCCTCGAACTTTTGCTGTTAGGCTATTACGATATTGCACTTGTTGAATTCCCTAATTTCCCTGGAAGACATCGGCCATGTCGCAAGACCCCAAGCTTCCGTTTAAGCGCACTGACGAAAAAACGTTTCTTGGCCACCCCATTGGCTTGTACATTTGCTTTTTTACTGAAATGTGGGAGCGGTTCTCGTTTTACGGAATGAAAGCCCTGCTGTTGCTGTATGTGACCAAGTATCACTTGTTCAACGACGACCAGGGTTACAACTTGCTGGGCGCTTACGGAGGACTGGTTTATGCCATTCCCGTCATTGGTGGATTACTTGCCGACCGCTATCTCGGAATGCGCAAAGCGGTGGTGTTCGGCGGTGTTCTGCTGGTGCTCGGTCATTTGGGGATGGCCTGGGAGGGTGTCAAGGCATCCAACGTCGATGGCGTCGTTCAACAAGACAAGTTTGCCCTGGGGATTTTCTACCTTTCGCTATCGTTGATCATCATGGGAGTCGGGTTTCTCAAACCGAACATCTCGACAATCGTTGGCCGTTTGTATCCGGAAAACGATCCGCGTACCGATTCCGGCTTCACAATTTTTTATGCCGGCATCAATCTTGGTGCGTTTGTATCGGCACTGGTATGTGCCTGGTTGGGCGAAACTTATGGCTGGCGATACGGGTTCGGGGCGGCAGGGATTGGAATGATCCTTGGCTTGATTGTGTTCTTATGGGGCCAGAAGCACTTGCATGGCTACGCCGAACCGAACGATCCGGAAATGTTGCGACAACGAGTTGCCGGGCCGTTAACGCGTGAGCACTTGATTTACCTGGGCGCGCTAGTTGGCGTCGGAATTGTCTGGCTGTTGATTCAGGCTAACAGCCTTTTCCTGACGATCATTCCAAATGTCCTGGAACCGATCCCCGTCGTGTTGGCAATGCATCTGGTCAGTGCTTGCGTGCTTTTTGGCATATTTCGATTCATGTTCACGCGCTGTAGCCAGGTCGAACGTCATCAAATGTTCGTCGTTCTCGGCTTTATCCTGTTTGGCCTGGTTTTCTTTACGTTGTATGAGCAGACCTATGGATCGTGGATGTTGTTTTCCGACCGCGTCATGAATCGCGCGGCGTTTGGACGGATATGGTCTGCCGGGCAATTATCGGCACTTGGCGCGCTGTTCATTCTGGTCCTGACGCCACTGTTTGCCTGGCTCTGGCCAATGTTGGATAAGCGAAAACTGAATCCGGGCAAGCCCGCCAAGTCAGGTTGGGGGCTGATTTTTGCCGGACTTTCGTTTCTGGTACTCGCCTGGAGTGCCCGGCACCCGGAAGCAAACGGCATGACCGCATTGTGGTGCTTTGTACTGGCGTATTTCGTCCTTGAGATTGGCGAGATGTTGCTTTCGCCAATCGGTCTGGCGGCGGTCACTCAGCTTTCGGTGAAACGGGTCGTAAGCCTGATGATGGGAGCGTGGTTCCTTGGAACAAGCTATTCGGAAATCCTCGCGGCAGGACTGGGAAAACTATCCTCGCTTGAAATCGGCGAGGACGAAGTACTCAACGTCAGTCAGGCCCTGGTCAAGTATGAACAACTGTTCATGCTATCCGCCTGGATCGGTCTTATCGCCGGCGCGTTCGTACTTCTTATCTCCCCATTGCTGACTCGCTTGATGCACGGAGTGAAATAGTAGATCCGACTGTCAACTGGAACGTGACCAAACGACTCGGAAGCACGTCGAAATATCGCTGGGCTTTTCAGAATTGCGAAAGGTCCGTTTCCTTTGGAAAATACGCCAGCGGGTTATTTGATTGAATGTCCGAGCCGTCACTGGAAAGTTCAGCAAAGTTCTAAAGAGACCGATTACGCAAAAATAGGCAGCGAACTATCGGAAAAACAAACGGTTTAAAACACCGGCATCCTTGTTCGAATGGGATGCAGACTTTGCTCAGTTTTTTCTTGTTTCCCGCATACCGACTGATACAATTCGACTACTAAAACAATTCCGGTCCGTTACTCTAGATGCGATTGTGTTGCAGGAGTGCAGTAGTGAGACGTGTTCCGCCGCTGATTACAATTCTGGTCGTTGCAATTTGTTGTAGTTGCAGACAATCGGACAAACCTGGTTTTGGTCAAACCTCCAAACAAGAAACAACTATTGCGACGTTGGCTAAATGCGAAGACTTTCAATCGATCGAACGAACAATACGGGCAATATCGCAACGAGACGACGCCGTCCCGCTTCTCGTATTGGCAATCCAGGACGAACGGCATTTTGTCCGATTGTCGGCAGCTACAGCTTTAAGCGAAATCGGTGACAATGCCGTATCGAGCGTTTCGAAATTATTGATTCATAACGATGAGGATGTGCGGTCATGGGCAATTGCGATACTGTGTAGCATGGGCGAATCTGCATCAGAAGCAGTGCCCCTGCTGAAACCGATACTAAATGACGAAAAATCGACGATTGCAGAAATCGCCGCCGTCGCGTTAGCGCAAATTGGTGGCAACGACGTTGCCCAGATTTTTGTGGAAAATATAGGACATCGCAACAAGGCAATCCGCATGCAATCCGCTTCCTTTCTAGGTTCGGTAGCGTCGAGTATTGCTGTCCCTGCATTGATTACTGCTTTAAACGACAGCGACGCAGAAATTCGCCAGCTCGCTATTATTTCGATGCGCGATCACTATGAATCCCCGGAATTATTGGCGGCGATACCGGAAATTACCAAACTACTTCAGGACTCGGACGCCGCCGTACGCACCAAAACCGCCGATCTGTTTTGCGGACTTGGAGAAAAATCAACATCGGTCATCCCGATGTTGATCACGGCACTTGAAAACGAGCTAAGTGACGACTCCGAACTTTATGCTGAAAATATTGTACTTACACCGGCACGGTCGATGATCAATGCGTTGGCAGCGATAGGTCCCGATGCCATAAACGCGATCCCAATCATTCAAAAGGCAGTTGATCACCGGAACAGTTACGTACAGTCCAGCGCGGAGAATGCCTTGAAGGCACTACAATCGCCCAACAAAAACAATACGGGGCAACGTGAATGAAACTGAAATACACCAAGAGGTGTTGGACATGGCCTTATGCCGCAATGGTGTCGATACTTTCGACCATGGTAGCTACGGGTTGCAATTCGCAGAATAATTCGGCTGTAACAGCCGCTTTCAAGCAAAGCGACTTGCCTGTCCCTGAATTTTTGGCTGTTCCTGCCGCGCTAAAACCAGCTCTGATTTCAGTCAGACGCGGTGAATCCTCCCTTGCCTATCAACTTGTCTGGAAACATGAGGAATTATTAAAAAAGTGGCTTTTCAGCGTCATCGAAAAAAACCGGACGTCGGGGGACGACATTATTGCAATCTTGGGCCCGCATATCATTGATCTTGATCGACCAGATCGAGATTCAATACTCACTAAGCAATATTTCATGGGGGACTCATGGATTTCATTGACTCTGGTGATTGACCTGGATCCTGGTTCAAATGTCATAACTGATTGGTCAATTAGTTACGCTTTTTGCGGGTACTGCCCTCATATTTTCTCGTTTGATTGCAATTGGCGGCTTGAAGGCAAGATGCTAGCTGGGTGCATGGGCTCCGATCAGGAAGGAATTGACACGATTCGGTTGCCACGCCTGGTCGCGCAGGACGATCAATTAAGGATCAGGATTTCCAATCTGGCCCCTGAGATTGAGCATATCGATCAGGTCCTTCTTGGGTCCGTACAACTCTCATTAAGCGAGGAATTGGATGTCAGTTTCGATGGTCGACCTTACATTTGGACACCGGTAGACGATCGAGGCCGAGAGCTCGAACAAGAATCGAAACTGTCCGCTGAATATTCCATTGTGTTAGGCGATGGACCGGAAAACCGAGTTGCGGTTTTTGAATTCCGGAATACGTCGGCGTTTGAGAAGTCAATGCGCGATTTTGTTTTTGGAAGGCGATTCAATCCAATTTCTGCTGAAATACACCTCCAGTTCGACAACGGAAAATCGCTTGATCTGAAGCCGGTTGGGACGAAATTCATTCGACGCATCGTTGTGCCAATTCCTTCAAAAGCCACACAATTGATCATACGTTGCCCGGCTGGATATTGGTTGGTCCGGCGCTTGTGGTTGGGTACCGGCCGCGATGTTGCGAGTGAAATGAAATGGTGCGATCCGTTCACCGCGATCGGTCCTGATGATGACTCTTTGATGTTAATGTCTCATAGAGACAAACAAAGACTTCGCCTTGATCCGATGCAGGAATCAATAGTCAGCTTTCAGCCGACAATATCATCGAAATCGAAACGATCGGCCTACGTTCTAAGGATGACCGGGTTTTACGAATTTCAACAACCAATTACCAATTACTCGCCAAATAGCCAGTGATCAAGATCGGATCCCAATATTGATAATGTGAACGTCGAGGTGACGCGAAATTGAGATCTTTGCCGATTAACGAATGACCAACTCCTCGACGGGGCGGCCGGTGGTCCATTGCGAGAAGTCGTTTTCGTCACGGAGGATTTCCCGGTAGATCGTGTCACGTTCGACCGGTTGCCGGCCCGCTTCGATGATCAAGTGCTTGATACGATCGATCGACAATATTTCAGGGGTTGTTGCACCGGCGTCGTGGTAGATCAACTCGTGACGGACCGTTCCGTCCAGATCGTCGGCACCATAAGCAAGTGCCGTTTGTGCCGTTCCGATCCCAAGCATGATCCAGTAGGCCTTGATATGCGGAATATTATCCAGCATCAGGCGGCTGATCGCCATCGTTCGCAAATCCATGAGCGCTGTCGGTTTTGGAATATGCGCCAGACCTGTGTTTTCCGGATGAAAGGCGAGCGGGATAAATGTTTGAAAGCCCGATGTTTCATCCTGCAGCTCGCGCAAACGTACCAGGTGATCAATCCGGTGCATGGCATTTTCAATGTGGCCGTACAACATCGTGCAATTGGATTTGATCCCCATTTCATGAGCTGTCCGGTGAATCTCAAACCACTTTTCGGTATCGGCCTTGTGCTCGCAGATTTTGTCGCGAACTTCCGGGTGAAAAATTTCCGCTCCCCCACCCGGTAAACTTCCGAGGCCCGCATCAAGCAAGCGCCCGAACACGTCGCGCACATTGGTCTTCAAAAGTTGCTCGAACCAGCTTATTTCAACGGCTGTCCAGGCCTTTAAGTGCAGTTTGGGGTAAGCGTCATGCAGAATGCGCAGGATGCTTTCGTACCATTCGAATTTCTTGAGGTGATGAAGTCCACCAACAATGTGCATTTCGGTGCAGCCGTTATCAACCGCTTCGCGACCCCGTTCCAGAATCTGCTCGTCGGACATCAGGTAACTTTTGGGATTTTTCAGATCCGAACGAAAAGCACAAAACACACAGCGATAGATACAGACGTTGGTCGGATTAAGGTGTGTGTTGATGTTGTAATAAGTGACGTTGCCATTGATGCGCTCACGTACCAGATTAGCCAATTGCCCCAGATCGTTCAGGGGAATGGACTCGTTGTACATCAACGTGCCGTCGTCAAATGACAAGCGTTCGCCCGATTCAACTTTGTCTCGAATAGATTTCAGGCGTGGATCTGTGGTCAAAATCATAAAGCGTTTCAGGCGATTTCAGGGATTCAAGTTCCAGGAGCCGATGACAGTATTCCAAACCGTTTCAATCAACCAGCGTATCGATTGTACCCACAACGAATAGCCCAAAACTGACGATTGCGTTTACGTTGAAAAAAGCGGCATTAACCCGCGTCAGGTCATCCGACCGGACCAGGCGATGTTCGTAGATCAACAGGAAGGCCACCGCAACCAGACCGGAATAGTAAATCCAGCCAAGCCGATCTTCCAGTCCGGCTACGTTTGCCGCCACCGGAATCAGGGCCAGCATAACCACCATGGCCGCATGGCTGATAACCGCAACTCGCAGTGCTCCGGCAACTCCAAATCTAACGGGAATGCTGTGAAGATTCGCCCCCCGATCGAATTCATGATCCTGACAGGCGTAGATTATGTCAAATCCGCCGACCCAAAACAGGATCGCCAGCCCCAAAGTCACCGCCGGCAGAATATCGACGGGACTTGATATGACCTCGTTTCCTCGCAATGCGATCCAGACTGCGATGGGGCTGAGCATCAAGGCCAGCCCCAACCAGTAATGTGCCAACGAGGTAATTCGTTTGGTGTAGCTGTAAAAGAACAAGATCCCCAGCACCGGCAACGCCAGAAACATCGGAAACCGATTTGGCAAAAAGAGAAGCGTCGCTGCGCAAAAGACGATGACGTTGAAAATCGTAAAAAGCAAAACGCCTTTCACCGTCAATTTGCCGGCTGGAATATGCCGTTTGGCTGTCCTTGGATTTCCAGCATCAATCCCCGCGTCAACCAGCCGGTTAAAGGCCATGGCAGCCGAGCGCGCCGTCACCATGCACACCAGAATCCCCAACAGGTCCTGCCACCGAAAATCGATCGCCGATCCATCGCGGGCCGGTGTCCACCACGCCAGGACAGCAGCCAACAGCGCAAACGGCAACGCGAATATCGTGTGGGAGAATCGAATCATCTCCAGCATCATTCGCGTTTTGGCATACATTGACATGAGTCGGGGCTGGGAAGCAACATTTCAAAAGCGCGACTTTTTCAAACGCGGATTCTATGCTGACTCAACACGGCGTAAAGGTCCTGGCATTGCTCGTGAACTTCCCGCAGTGATACGGGTACCGGATCGGTTTTGGGTTGATAGGTTCCAAATGAAGTTGTTTGATAGACTTTGGCATACCAGTAATCGGCCCATGCCCCATCCGTTTCGCGTTTTCCCGCCGGCCACGACATCATGGCATCGGTATACGGTATCTCCAGTCGCTCACAAAGGGCACGCATCATCCCCGCCGGATTCTCCAAAACGTCGCGACCGTCGACCACCGGTGGGATGATTCCGTCGTGCTGCCGTACCAGGTCGAAAATTTCGAGTTGTTGCAGCAAACCGGTATCTTCAACTCGGGGCGTCGGGATAAACTCGACAAGCGATGTCAACATCTCGCGCGGTTCGCGAATCAAAAAACAATTTCGGACTTGCTCAAGCCATCCCCGGTCAATTTGCGGCAACAAGTGATGGGCCATCTGCTTCTGATACCAAACCGTACGCCCGTCCGGGATATCACCGATTAACCAGGAAGCGACTGCTTTCCAGTCCTTTTCATGATGGGCCAGCGTCTCGGCTCGACCCGGGTGATCGAGACCTGTTTGATGCAGGTAATGGGCATACAGTGGCTCATCGGTGACAAAACAATCAGGGCGATTTCCAAACGACCGCATCATGGCCGTCGAGATGTTTCGTGGTCCCGACCACATTGCAATACGGGTGACGGCTGTTTGATTCATTTCGGGCAGTGAATTTCCTGGATGATTTATTGTTCACGAACCGTCAGACCATTCGTACTCAAACGAATCGAAAACTCAATTCCGTCTGTCGGCGTAAAGAGAAATGGAATCCGCGACGACTTCGGCAAAAGCCTTGTTGCCAAGTTTGTTGGGATGCAATCCGTCGTTGCTAAGATGCTGGTCTTCCGGCAACCAGATTCCCGGCGGGACAAGCGGACTGAAAAAAACGAAACGCCGAATCAGTGTATCTGAAATCAAGGTCAAATCGTCCTTCCGCGCCAGTTCCCTTTCCAGCCCGTGCCATGGATCGCGGATGAAGCCTCGTGGAATTTCCACGACAACAACTTCAATATCGTTGCTTCGACAAGTCTCAATGATTTTGACCAGGTTGTTGCGGGTTGATTCTCTCGATAAACCGCGATTGTAATCGTGGCCGCCCAGTTCCAGGACGACAACCTGTGGTTTCAGGGCAATGATTTCGTCCAGCTTCTCGACTCCATCCTGTGATGTAATGCCATCAAAACCAAAATCAGCAACCGGCTGCACGATTAGTTTCTCGAGCTCTTGCGGATACCCGCAATCCGTCAAGCTGTCTCCAAGGCAAACCACAATGGCGCGACCGGCGACGGTTCGAATGTAGTTTTTCCCTGAACCAAATCCAAAATCGATCAGGAAATACACCCATGTCGCCAACAATAGCAGCAATGGCCACCAGATTTTGTCAGTCGACTTGTCGCGAAACCAGTAGATCGATGTTGCCAGCAAACAAACACCAACGAACACAATCATCGCGGTCGACCACTCCGGATTCGTTATGACGACAATGACGATCAGGATTGCAAGCGGCAGGGCAGCAGATTTTTGTTTCCAATAGAAACCACCCGCCACCAGAATCCAGACGAGCATCATCCAGGGCAGGGCGGCAGGGAACGTCAGCAGCGATCCAAAAAGAACGACGACACAAATCGGAATCAGAACAATGCGCGTCAATGAATTACGAGCACGAAGTTTTTCAATTCGTTTGCCGGAGGAGTCTGTTTTCATCAATCAATTGTTGGTGCCCAAAACCAGATTGCATAGAGGCATTGAGGTTGTCTGATGGCAATCATCAACCCGGTTTCGCATGTCGTGTCGCCCTTGCCGGGGCTTCGGATTTATGTTTTGGAAACCGGTGCCTGACGGCACCGGCTGGGGTTGTTTCGGCCCTCCGGGCCTGGATTAAGCAACAGTTCAGTTTCGCAGTTCAGTTTCGCAGTTCAGTTTCGCTCATGATTGGAATCGAAATTTTGAGAAGCCCGGAGGGCCAACACAACGTTAGCCGGGCGCCGTAAGGCCCCGGTTCGTCGTCGTTGCATTATATATTGGAAAACAAGTCATTTCGTGAAAGCCCGGAGGGCTGACACATCTCAATTTCATGTTTCTCAAGTAACTGAATATATTCGGTTTTGTATGGCTCAAGCGAGTGGTGTTTGGCCTGATTCCGGATGTATGCAGCAACTTTGTTCTTCTGCGAAACGCTTACCGAAAACGCACCGTAGCCTTCTTGCCAACCGAACTTTCGGATTTTCCTGCTTGTTTCATTGATGTGTTTGCTCGTGTTGGCCTTTTGCTTGCCAACAAAATCCGAGACTGCGATTCTGGCGGGTATGCGAACAAGTAAATGGGCATGTTCAATCCAACCATTGATTTCAAGTGCGTACCCATCGAGTTACTTGCGACGCCCGCCATGTAAGCGAAAACGCTTTCTCGAAATTCCGGGTTTGCGAGATACGGTTTTCGATTTTTTGTGCTGAAAACGATATGATAGAGCAGTTGCTGGTGAGTGGACGACAAATGAAATCTCCTGAAGTTGTGCCGCCCCGGCCAGCGCTCGTGGTGTCATCGATTCAATACCGGTGCCTGACGGCACCGGTTGGGGTTGTGCCTGCCCTCCGGGCCTGTGATGGCGTCAACGAATTGACGAAACGAATTGACGAACGCAATTTCAGCATCGAAGATCACCACAGGCGATTCAGACAAAATTGGAGTGACCACCGATCAACCGGATTTTGGCAGATACCAAGGGATTAAACTTACCGAAGGTGTATGTCAGGAAGTCCGCCTGCAACCACGACCATCTGCGTTTATTTGCGCAAATCTGCGGTCAGCTTCTTTCACTCGAGATCGGCTTATGCAAACAACGCATGAACGGGGAGGGCCTTGACCAATTCCCTTGGCTGGTTGAGATGGTTCATGACCATCGTTTCCGGATCGATACCAAAAGAATGATAGATCGTTGCAAGCAATTCACCGGGATGAACTGGATCCTCGACAGGTGCCGAGGCAGTTTCATCCGACTTGCCATGGACATAACCTCGCTTGATCCCCGCTCCTGCGATCAAACCGGTGTAACAATAAGGCCAGTGATCGCGACCATCTGCGCTATTGTCATTCCCTGACGTGCTGACGCCGCGCTGCGGACTGCGGCCAAATTCGCCAACGGCAACAAGCAATGTTTCGTCCAGCATGCCCCGTTGGTCCAGGTCCTCGATCAAGCCCGAAAGTCCTTGATCGAACATGGGTGCCGACTGGTTTTTCAACCGGGTACTCAAATCGCTATGCTGGTCCCAGCTGTGGTTGTCGCTATTGGCGACTTTGGGCCATATCACTTCAACAACGCGCGTTCCCGCCTCGATCAAGCGACGCGCCAGCAGGCAACTGTCACCAAACGTCGTGCGACCGTACTGTTCTCGCATCGATTCCGGTTCGTCTTCGATCTGAAACGCCTGACGGGCCCGGCCACTGACAACGAGGTCCAGCGCCTGCTGGTAATGACGGTCCAGTTCGTACGAAGCAACGGCCTTGTCGATCTCGGGCATCTGCTGATTCACAAGATCACGCAATCGGGCCCGGCGACGCAACCTCGCCGAAAAAACTTCAGGTGGCAACTGCAAATCGTCAATTTTGATCCGATTCATTTTCGTCATGTCGAGGTCGTCACCCTCAGGAAACAATGTGTACGGATCGTAAGCCTTGCCCAGGAATCCTGACGCGCCTCCTTTGCCGACCACATTGCTTTCCTGCAAGGGTCTTGGCAACATCACAAACGGCAGCATCGGAACTTCGACCGGCTTCATCTTGACGATATGCGAACCGAAGTTCGGAAAGTCCTTGGGAGTTGGCGGTTCGAGTTGTCCCGACGCACTGACCTTGTCGGTCGTGTAACCGGTCATCATTTGATAGATGGCGGCGGTGTGATTGAACAAGCCAACGGGCGTATAACTCATCGAACGAATCATGGTGAAGCGATCGTTGAGCGTGGCCAGTCGCGGCAATACCTCCGTGAACTGGATGCCGGGAATTTTTGTTGAAATCGGTTTGAAGACACTGCGAACGTTATCCGGCACATTTTCTTTGGGATCCCACATGTCAATATGACTGGGGCCACCTTGCAAGTAGACCAGAATGATTGACTTGGCCTTGTTCCAACCCGGCGATTCCGGACCAGGAACCGACGCGTTGACCGATTGAAGTTTCAACAAGGAACCCAGTGACAATCCCAGCATTCCGCTGCCGCCGACACGCAGCACATCGCGCCGCGTGACCCGCAACTGGCGATCACAAAGATCTCGCCCTGGTTCACCTACAATTCGAAACATGGTCGTTCTCCTGGAAGTTCAGGTCGTCGATTAAGTTTTCAATTACATGCAAAAAGTGTATCGTGTCAAATATTGATCAGCGACTAACGGTTAAACAAAAATGCCGGGCTATTGATCAATGCCCAGGCAAGGTCCTGTGAGGCCGTCAATCGCTGGACGTCCAATTGCCGCGTGCTCGTATCAACATCGGCATTCATTCGAATCAGCATTGAATCAGGGGGGATCGGTTGACTGACACGCTGGAGCTTTTCTCGCAAGGCAACGATCCCGGCATCAATTGGCAACGGCTGTTCCGCCGCTGTCCGTGCCGCCAATAATTCCGCATATCGCGAATCACTTTTTCGAAAGGCGTCGCGAAGGGTGGTGCGGGTTTCCTCATTCCGGGCCGTTTCATCAATCAACAACTGTGCTGCCAGCGCTTCGTCGATTCCGAGCCCAATCGGTTGATCGTAGCGCGTCAAGGAAATTCGAAATCGGCCAATTTGATGAACGTCGTCGAAGCTTTGATGCAATTTGAACCGGATCAACGATCCACTGGAGTATCCAACAGGTATTTTCAATTGGAACACGGCCCAACTGGATTGACCCTGCCGCCCCATCAAGGCCCAACCATTTGTATTATCGATAATTCCATCCAGCGCATCGGTGACCGGAAACGAGGGCTGCTCGAAATTCGCCATAGCTGATGCAAAGGCAGCGGGCTGCCAATCGTCGGGCCTATCGGGGTGGGCAATCTCCATTTGCAATTCCGTCAGCACGACATTGCCATTGAGGGCCAGACCCGGTCCCTTGCTGGCAAGCGAATCGTCCGGCAACATTTCAAGTCGCACTGCGGAGATTCCTGACATGTCGGTCGCCGCCAATACGGTGTATACGTCCTTGCCCTTTGCTCCCGAAATCAACAAGCTCCGGTCGGTCATGACTTTTGCGACGCGACCAGCGGCCGATTCAAATTTCGCAATCGTCATGGGTGCCCAGTGGACTTGTTCAAGCTGTCGTCGTTGCCAGCCAACAAACCCATTTTCACTTGCTTCGTACTCGTCCAGCGCTTGTTTGCTAACGACATTTGCCTGCGCATGGGCCGCTTCCTTTTCAGGCAAGGTCGGATCAACTTCGGCAATCCGCGCCTCAAGTTGCCCTGTGGCCGAAACAATCGCGTCGACACGTTGTTGTTCAAGTTCCGGCAGGTGCTGCGTTACGAACAATTGCCGTTCATCGCGGGCCGCGACAAGCTCCGTATGGTCGCTGGCTATTAAGGCCATGTCATTCAGGACAATGGACACTTCTTCATCGTTAGCCAGCCGATTGAGGACTCGCATGTAAATCTGTTCTATTAATCGACGATCGTCCGGTTCTTCATTGACCAGGCGAGCCAGGGCACTCTCGGGATCGTTGATCGCCCGCGCCACGTCGGGTCCACTGACCATCGCCAGCACACTGCCCAGTTGCAATTCACTTGAGCGCTCACATTCGCAAACGCTTTCGCGAGCCGGTCGGCCGAGCGTCGCCAGAAATCCGCTCGGCAACGACACTCCGGAATCGGGCAAGGCGGCCGCGCGGGTTCCGGGAGCAACACCAGGTATCAACAATTGACTTCCCGTCACGAAATAAATCGAGTCGAAAAGAACCTCCGCTGGCAAACGCCGCGCTTTGGCGTGCGAATAATTCAGAATGTCATCGCTATTGAATTTGTTGGGAACGATGGAAAGCTGGTAAACGCGTGATTTGCAAATCAGTTTGATCATGTGCTGGACGTTGAATTGGTTAGCCACAAACTCATGGGTCAAATACTCAAGCAACCGGGGATTGGCAGGTGGATTGCCGGCGCGAATGTCATCCAGCGGTTCGATCAATCCGGTTCCCATCAAGTAACCCCACAAACGATTGGCATAACTTGTTGCGAAATACGGATTGTCGGGCGATGTGACCCAGGACGCCAACTGGACTCGCCGCGACGCGTTTGAGTTGACTTCATAATTGCATTCAAACGGAAGTTTCGGCTCGACGTTGTTTCCCGTTCGATCGTGCTTCAGTAGCCCCGAACCGTTGTCACCGACGATTTCATACAATGGGGTCGCCCCTTCGATCGCCGATCCGCCGATCGTCATGTCGCCGCTGGCATCATCACGTTCCAGGGAAACCTGCGAAAAGAACGATGCCGTTTCAAAGTATTGATTCTGGGTCCAGCGTTCAAACGGATGATCATGGCACTTGTTGCAATTAAACCTTGTGGCGAGGAACAAGTGCGTTGTGTTTTCCATTGTGTCCACCGGCGTTCGATGGATCTTGAAATACGAAGCAGCGGGCGTAAGCCGGTTCGATCCAGTCGCCGTCAGTATTTCATAAGCGAATTCGTTGTAAGGCCGGTTGTTGGCGACCTGATCCCGTATCCAGGCGCGAAACGTTACCGCCCCTTCAGCCCCCAGGTATTTGCGATTGACTTGTAACAGGTCAGCCCACTTGTTCGACCAGTGCTCGACGTACTCGGCATTGCCCACCAGGGAATCAACCAGTTCATCCCGTTTGATTCGTGTTGCCCGAGTATCGTCAATGAACTTTTGCGTCGTTTCGGAATCGGGAGGCAGCCCGGTCAAGTCCAGATAAACGCGACGAACAAACTCGGAATCACTGCATAAATCCGAGGGCTGGATCTTCATTCGATTCCATTTGTCAGCCACGAACCGATCGACTTCTGTCCACATTTCAGGTTCCGACCAAACAAATCCGTCACGGTTTCCCATGACCGTCAACGTCGTTGCCGTATAGGCACCGTTGTAACGAGCCAATATCGGTGTCTCGCCGCGTCGTGTTGCACGAACGACGGAGCCGCTGATCGATGCAACCTCGGTGTTGCCCACTTCGATGAAAGCCTCACGCGTAACATCCCGTTGCTGGCCATCGGCCATGGTTGCCACGACGCGAAACTGCTGAGGGGCATCGAGTAAATCCAGTACGGGATTGGGCGGAAACAGCTCGATCGATGCCACGCGAGGCGATCGCATATCGACTTTAGCACCCCCGGTAATCCAGTCACGAATGATCTGGTACGATCGATCACCCGGCTTGAATACCTGCCCGCCAGCATGGGCGACGCCCGCCGACGGCTTTAACAACATCAAACTCTGTTCGGGCCATGCATGGTTGATTCGCCGCGCTCCCATATCGTCCGTCAAGGCGCGAACATCAAACTCGGGGTCGTAACCGCGCAAGGAAAGCTTGAAACCTTTTTTGCCGTCCGCCGAACCGTGACAGGTACCGGCATTACATCCAAGTTTGGTCATTACCGGATTCACGTCGTTGCGAAAATCGGGAACAAGAGGCGCATCGGCAAAGTCAACATTGACTTTTGCATTGGCAGTGGCAGCGCCAACGGATACCACCAACTCACCGACTCCCTCCCGGATCGGTTGAAACAGGGAACCGGTACGAGACAACAAATCTGCCGCCACACCAAACTTCGCAAATCGGGTTACGTCTTCGACAGATCCGTCGACTCGTGTCGCTGAAACAACGACCTGCAGATAGTCGAGCGGTGAATCGAAATTCAACTCGGCAGGAAACACCGAGATGTGTTGGTATTCCAGTTTCGTTTCAGGCGTTTCGGTCTCTTGTCCCGCATCGAAAAGGTATCCCTTGCTTTCCAGCGCAACGTTGTTGCCCGCCTCAGCAGTCACCAGGTTTGCATTGGCCACAACCAATCCGTTTTCTGCATCAATAACCCGCAATTGACCATCATTTCCAGCCACAACCGCTGATTTGCCGTCCGGGTTCCATGCAACCGAGTACAAACCGCTCGTCTCCAAATCCAGTGCAGCAATCTGACGAACGTCGGCTGTGTTGTAGGTGTCAACTTTTTGCCTTTCTTCAGGGGACCAACTTTCCGGCAACTTGGCCAGAATCGCTTTCAATTCTTCAGAAACGGCCGGATCAAATTCATAGGAATAAATTCGCGCGAACCCTTTTCCGTCCAGACTGCTGGCGGCGATAATGCGCCGGCCGTCGCGTGAAACGGCGATCGAATTGATGCGGCCGGGCATGGCAGGCAGCAAGCGAACCAGATTGGCATCATCGCCGATCACTCGCTTGGTGATTCGATTCATCCGATAAACCTTGGGGATACCGTCCGCACCCCCAATCACAATCTCATCGCGTGTCGGATGACGGTCGACGCAAGCAATACCACCCTTGAGAACGCCCGGCGTGATCGATGTGATGTTGTCAACAAACCGTTGCGTTGGCACTTCCGTCAATTTGCAACTCATGTCGCGGCCCACGGAAACGAGCTGTTGTCCATCGGCTGAAAAGACCGTGTCGCGAATCCAGTCGTCATGCGCGCCTTGAAACAAGACTTGTTGGCCCGTCGACGCATCAATCACGCGCAATGTTGTATCCTTGCAGCCGAACGAAACAAGCTTGCTGTCGGGGGACCAGCTCACACCGTCAATCGTGTCGTCGCCGATGATCCTGGAAAGCTCCAGTTTTCGTTCGGCAACGTTCCAGATTTGAACTTCACCGAATTCGCCCGGATTTCCACCAGCCACAGCAATTCGAAGTCCGTCGGGTGAAAACCGAACGGACTCGATTCGAGGTGACAGACCGATCAGCCGACCCGCATACTGCGCAACCGATGTCGATTCCGTGAGATTCGCGGACGGACCGGTCGAAACGTGCGTTGTCAACGAAGCTGTATCGACAAGCAAGACTTCGTGAAATCCGCTGACTGCCAGGAAGTTCCCGTCGGGCGAATAATCCATCGACGTAATACTGGGTTGGCAGTTGTAAACTGGAGGATGATCGGCCGAAAAATTGACTTTGGCCTGCTGACTGTCGTCGATCGCACCGGCAGTGATCCAGGCACGAATCGCTTCGATTTCATGTGCAGAAAGCGCCGGCTCGTCCGGTGGCATTTGAGCTTTGCCATCGACTGTCGTAATCAATTCCACCAGGTAACTTTTGTCAGGATCTCCAGGAACAATTGCCGCCAGGCCTGACTCGCCTCCCGCGATCATTTGCTGGAAATCGGTCATCACAAAACCGCCATTGGAGCGGGCGGTTTGATGACATCCAAAACAACGGGCGACCAGAATCGGCCGGATGCCGTTGGCAAATCCCGATGGGATGGATTCTCCCTCGATCGTCTGCCCTGCCGTTTCCGTTATCGGAACGATCACAGGAACGACGAGGCTTGTCGTCAGGGTGACGATCAGGAAAAAATGCAGGGCGGGGGCGCTTTTGAAACAACGGGCCATGAATCAAAGTTCCTTTTGACTGGTACCGGTTTTAGGCTCAATACAATGATGCCTTACAAATGGGGGAAACGCAATCACGGAATGCCTGTTAATGGCGTATTGGATCACATAAAAACGCGGCAACCTGATTGAACTTGGCGGCGATTCCCTTAAAGTGTCTCGAACGCTGTGATTTTCGTCATGGGCAGAAGCTGCCATTTCTCGATTCCTTGTTTTCAGATTCAAATTGAAAATTCGTCTCCATCCAAAAATCGGTACCAAAAATGATTATTTGTTCCCTTGCGATCGCGTGCCTGAGTTCCGTTTCGATCAACCCAACTTGTCAGAACGAAAGTAAATATGATTTCAATGCACTCCAGGTCAAAACACACGACATCATCGCCGGAAAGCAATGGATGGTCTCGTATGATCAGCAGCAGACGACAAAAAAAGAAATTCCTTTGAGTCTGAAGCCGGAACCACGAAGCTCGGAAGAATGGTGGACACAACGCCATGCGGAGAAGAAAGCAGCCATTGCCGCAACGCCAAAAGTCGATGTGTTATTGCTGGGAGATTCCATCACGCATAGTTGGGAAGGGAACGAGGCAATCTGGACTGAAGTCCTTCCCGATCATTCCTTTTTCAATCTTGGATTCAGCGGCGACCGGACCGAACATGTGATCTGGCGATTACAGGACGGGGCGGTCGACGGACTCAACCCGCGTGTCGTTATGTTGATGATTGGCACCAACAACACCGGGCACCGAATGGAAGCGCCTGCGGATATTGCCGCGGGGATCGAGGGTGTGATCAAGGAACTAAAAACGCGGTTGCCGAAAAGCAAGATCCTTCTCCTGGGAATTTTTCCGCGTGGCGAGGCCGATGACGCAAAAGACCGTTTGAACAACGTTGCCGCCAACAAGATCATCGAGGGCTACGATGACGGCAAGCATGTTTACTTTTTGGACATCGGACCAAATTTCTTTTCCGAACAAGGCAAATTGACCAACGGCGTCGATAGCGATTTCCTGCACTTGTCCGCCGACGGTTATCGAATCTGGGCCCAATCCGTCAAAACCAAACTGGATGAGTTACTGAACTAGTACTTAATGTTACCGGATCGAATCAGGCAGTCGGTGGCGCAGGAGCCGACGTTCGAGTTGCCAGTTCGCGATCGATCATGAACAATCCGTTGGGACTGCCTTCGACCAGTCGCAATTGATCGATGACGCGCTGGGCGTTGGCTTCCTCTTCGACTTGTTCCGTGACGAACCACTCCAGAAAAACATCCGTTGCGTGGTCCGATTCGTTGCGAGCCAGGTCTTTGAGTCTGAAAATGCTCTTCGTGATATGCTCCTCGTGAGCCATGGCTTTTTCAAACAAGCTGAGGGGTGTCTCGGGGTCCGAATGCGGTTTGGCGATCGCGTCCAGCAGTACCTCTCCATTGCGCTCGAGGACGTAATCATAAAATTTTGTGGCATGAACGAGTTCTTCGTTGTATTGCATCCGGAACCAGTTGGCGAAACCGGGCAAACCCAATCGATCGCTTTCAGCCGACATTTGCAAGTAAATATAGGCCGACGAAAACTCTTCATTGATTTGATGGTTTAACGCCGCTTGCATTTTTTCTGACAACATGGTTTTTAGTTCCTTTGCGAAAACGAATGCGATTTCAAATCGACGAGCGAAGCGAATTCAACTGTCGACATATGCGTTGATTCGAGGACAACTTGCGGTGCCGCACCCGCTTGCAGCGCTTCCGTCCAGCGCTGCGCACACAGACACCAGCGATCTCCCGGCTTCAATCCCGGAAAGCCGTGTTCCGGCATCGGCGTGACCAGATCATTCCCGGCCGCCACGCTAAAACGTAAAAATTCCTCCGTCATCACGACACAGACTGTGTGTACGCCGTAATCCGTGCCGCCGGTGTTGCAAAACCCGTCCCGGTAGAAACCGGTCAACGGTTTGAAACAACAAGGTTGCAACTCGGTTCCAAGTACGTTCTTCGCCATGCCAAAGCTCTCGAATTCCGGAAATCGTTTGAGCGAGCATTATATTCGGACAAGGATTCTTCGCCCAGCCGATAACAGTTTCAATCATTTGTTTCGACACTTACTCAATTTTGGGCTGTTTGATAAAATATAGTCGTTGATCCCTCGCCCAATTCGCCGAGCCAGTGTTCGTTCTTGACCGATCGAGCGCAATACGACTGGCCACTGGCCACTGACGACTGGCCACTGAATTCCAGGTAATTGATCACCGGAACCGCAACTTACTTTCGCCTCGTGTATTCAATTTCCATCCACTTGACCATTTCTCCCCCCATCTCCATGTGCATTTCGAAATGACGATGGTTGGCGTCGGTGTGCGTATCGACGATCTTGCCATTGGATGGGTTACCTGCCGGGTCCTTGCCCGTCATCTTGTAGGTAAACGTTTTTGTTTCCGTGTCGTAGTCACCGATCAAATGGCTGACATAGGGACTTTCCGATCCGTGCCAGCTACCCACATACTTTTTGGATTGCGGATCGAAACCGAACGAACCGTGCCCCGTAAATTTGGCACCCATGGCTTCATATTCAAAATCGGAAACGACCCAAAATTCTCCCAACATTTTGTTGGTCTCGATCCCCTTGGATTCCATCGGTTCTTGTCCAGGAATAAACAGGGTGATCGCCGCATCCCAAACCCCCGCATCGTATTTTAGAACTTTATGCTCTGCTGACGGCTCCGCCACAGGATACGACTCCTGACCATTGACGATGTTGGCCATGACACTTGACAAAACCAACCCGGCGAAAAATACGCGACACATGATTACCTCTGCTTTCTGGGACTCGGGATAAACAACGCATCGGAAAGCAATGCGTCCTTGATGGAACAATGGAAAGGGGAGCGTCGATTATAACGGAACTGCCATGCACTCGCAGTGGGCTTGTTCTTTTTCGCATAGTTGTTTGTTAACCTTAATCGCTCTCAATTCGATTCGGCCCTACCTAATCAAACCCATCGGTTGTCATGACTCTCTGGCAGATAGCGCTTAAAAGTCTCCGATTTCACCGACGTGTTAATTGGGCCATTGCGCTCGGCGTGGCGGCAGCGACGGCGGTACTGACAGGTGCCTTGATTGTCGGAGACAGTATGCGCGGCAGTCTTCGCGATCTGACTCTCGAACGATTGGGTTCCATCGACTCGATCGTGATGGGTGAAGGATTTTTTTCGGAAGGACTGGCCACGGCCCTGAAAGCCAGTCCCGAATTCAACCAATCGTTTTCGACAGCTACGCCAATCATCTTTTTCCAAAACGGCTCGGCACAATGCGGGTCCGGTCCGACACTTGGTCAAGTCAACTTGCTTGGAATACGAGATGGCTTCTGGGCACTGGGCGACGAGCGTGTTTCTGATATTTCATCGCCAGCTGCCGGCCAGGTCATTTTGAACAGCGTTCTGGCAAACGACATCGGTATCACCGAAGTCGAGGTCGCTAGTGGCAATGTCCGAGTTACGATTGGCGTTCCCAAACAGCAGTTGTTACCCTCCGACAGCGCGCTCGGGGCTAAAGACAATCTCGTGGAACGGCTGGTAGATTTGAAAGTAGTCAAAATCGTACCGGCGGAAAGCCTTGGGCGATTTGGACTCAACCCAACTCAGGTCCCTCCCCGAAACGCCTGGGTTTCGATGGAGGAACTGCAATCGGCGCTTAACGACGATTTGCTCAAATACAAGAGCGACTTGCAACAAGCGAACGTGATTCTCGTCGGCAGCCAGGCATCGGAACCGGCAACTGCCGCTGAAACCGATCGACTCCGGGAAAATCTCACTCCAACACTGCAAGACCTGGGACTTTCCCTTAAACGGGTTACGCAATCGTTTGAAGGAAAACCTGTTTTCGATTATTGGAGCCTGTCGTCCGATCGGCTGGTTTTGTCCGATCAAATCTCCGACTCGATCCGGTCGGCTTTTCCAAAAAACGACGAGCTGTTTGTTTACCTGGCGAACGAAATAACTCCCGTGGCCAGCGCCGGGCGGGGCGTCCCGTTTTCGATAATCGCCTCGGTCGATTTTTCTGACTCGTTTCAGATTCCATCTGCGGATGGCACTGCGATCAAACCACTTGACGATAACGAAATCGCCATCACGCGCTGGGTCGCCGAGGATCAAAGCCTGGTGATTGGCGATCGGGTGAATGTCAGCTATTTCGAACCGGAAACAACGCACGGAGACGAAAGTTCATTAAACGTGGAAATGACCGTTGCGGCAATCGTAGAGGTTACAACGCCTGCCCAACCGTTTCGCGTTCCGCGTCGCGGCGTGATCACACCCGCCACATTCGAACGAGCCCCCACGACGGCTAACGATCCGGACATAACACCCGTCGTTCCCGGTTTGACCGATGCCGAATCGATCGAGCGGTGGGATTTGCCTTTTGCGACCGCCGACAAGATCCGTTCGCAAGATGATGCGTATTGGGATTTCTTTCGCACAACTCCCAAAGCCTACGTTTCGCTGGCCACAGGACGTCGACTATGGGGCAGTCGCTTTGGCAAAACGACGTCATTTCGTATTGAACCGAACGAACGGACCGCGACCGATATCGAACAACGCCTTTTAAAACAGTTTCGAGACGATGGACATTTGGCAGGATTGCAAGTGATTTCGGTCAAGCGCAACGGATTGGCGGCGTCCAGTGGTTCGACACCTTTCGATGTGTTGTTTCTTTCGCTCAGCATGTTTGTCATTGCGGCAGCGCTGGCTCTCGTATCGATACTTTTCCGTCTCGCCCTGCAACGTCGTTCTGCTGAACTGGGTGTCATGTTGGCAACAGGTTTTAAAAAGGAACAAATCAGCCGAATTTGGTTGATGGAGATGCTGGGAGTGAGTTTGGCCGGTTCGTTGATTGGCTGCATGATAGGCGTCGGCTACGCAGCGTTGATGATCTTTGGACTGACCACGTGGTGGGTTGGAGCCATTACGACTCCCTTTTTGAAGCTCCATATCAACTGGTGGACACTGCCAGCCGGTTTGTTGTGCGGCGTAATGATTTGTATCGCCACGATTTACTTGTCGATCCGCGCTGCCCGGAACCATTCCGTTCACCAGTTACTAAGTGGCAACATCGAAACGGGCAGGGGAGGAGGGCACAGCCGAATCGCCCGGCTCGCTACTCCGATCATGGTTGTTTGTTTCCTCGCTGCTATTGCACTCACGTTGCTGGCCGCGACCAGACTTGCCGGAGAGTCGCAGGCGGGTGCGTTCATGTCAGCGGGCTTTTTGATATTGGCAGCGTCACTTGTTTGGGTTTGGCGCTATTTGAAATCAAGTGGAGCAGCGATTGGCAACCGAACGCTTGGGCTGGCGCGACTTGCTACTACCGGTGCCGCCCGCAACCCGCTTCGCAGCGCATTGACGATCGGCCTGGTCGCCATCGCCAGTTTCCTGATTTTGGCGATAAGTGCTTTTCGACTTTCACCAACCAGCGCGGGTACCGCCGGCTTCAACTATGTCGCCACGACCAGTCAACCAGTCTTTGCCGATTTGAACACGGCCGCCGGACAAAAAGAAATACTGCGCGGCACCGATCAGTTGCTTCAGCCAACCAGTCGCGTACTTTCGCTTCGTTTCAAACCGGGTCAGGACGCCAGTTGCAATAACCTTTACCAGGCAACGCAACCGCAAGTACTTGGCGTAACGCCCTCAATGGTGCAGTACTTCGACAATCCTGACGTGGAAAAGTTTTCGTTTTCCATGACCTCGGGTGAAAATCCGTGGCGTTTGCTGGATGAAGTGACCGATGACGGATCAATTCCGGTCTTGATCGACAAGAACACTGCCTGGTACAGCCTCAAGATATATTTGCCGGGAACACGATTCACAATCGACTATGACTCAGGCGAGTCAGTTAAGTTTCAACTGGTGGGTTTGCTGAGCAACACCGTGCTGCAAGGTAGCTTGCTCGTATCGGAAGCGAATTTTAATCGCGCCTTTCCTGACATCAGCGGTTACCGCTACTTTTTGATGAAGCTGAATCGAGGTGATGACATCGAGCCAGAGATTGTGCGAATCGCATCGGACTTGTCGGACAATGGATTCGAATGGCATGATGCAAACGAATTGCTTGCCGGGTACCTCGCTGTTCAGAACACTTACCTCAGCACGTTTCAGTCACTGGGGTTGCTCGGGTTGCTATTGGGAACGTTTGGTTTGGCCGCGGTTCAGTTGCGAAGCGTTTTTGAAAGGCGACGCGAACTCGGATTGTTGCGGGCCGTCGGTTTTACCCGGCGCCAGATTGCCCAAATGATCGTTATAGAAAACGTCTGGCTCCTGGCGATGGGGTTGGGGATCGGGATCGGTGCCGCTCTGGTGACCGTATTGCCTCATTATTATTTCGGTTCCGCATCGGTCCCGTGGTGGGAACTGATCGGAATGTTCGGCTTTATTGGCGCGGTTGGCCTGCTAACCAGCCTGTTGGCATCGCGAAGTCTGTTCCATGCACCTCTGGTCGAATCGCTCCGGGCCGCGTGACGAAACTCAGGCGTCCCCGTTTACATGGCGAACCCGTTGGGAACGACTATTGTCTCTAGCAGGGCGGGATGGTTTAACGGTCTTAACAAAACAGTTCGATTGGCTATAATTTGGCCTGATCACACTTGGCGGTGTGGCGGAATGGCAGACGCGCTTGATTCAAAATCAAGTGTCCTTAAGGACGTGCTGGTTCGACTCCAGTCACCGCTATTAAGTGACATTTCTTCGGAAAAACACGGTCGAAAATCGACATGAGTACCTGCCATACGTTTGGCAGTGCGACCCGTTTAGGCTTTGGTTTCGCTCGAAACGCAGTTTGAACTGTCAGTTCGAGGCGACCAACATCTCGAACTGGCCGTTTAAACGACGCGTGGCAACGCGTTTGGGACCCGTTCCAGAGAAACTCCAAATTGTTGGGCTTTCTGGCCCTCAAGGGCGACCCGAATCGGAAAATCGCCACGCAAGCGTTTGAATTGAGTGTCGTAAATTCTCTGGCAAATTTCAAAGGGAGTTTGGCCGCCTCAAGAGTCCTTGACACCTGTTTCAATGGGTCGCCAATTAGCCGGCCAGCTAAACGGATTTGACGAACTTACAGTGTAATGTAACATAACGCTGTTATGTCAATTAACATTGTTAAGCTTTCCGCGCTTTGGCGGTCAACCAGTTACGTGACCGGCAGCCGCCGGTCGACTGGCCGGAATTCGAGGAAAAATGTCCCGCAACGAAAAAACACTTTCGAGAAAATCCAGTCCATCTGAGACTCGCCGTGATCGCGAGCGCCAGAAGACTCGCCAAAAAATCTTGAAAGCAGCCACCCAATTGTTACTCAAACAGGGGGTCGAAGGGTTCTCGATGCGGAAACTGGCTAAGCAAATTGGATATACCCCAACGGCTATTTATTTTTATTTCCCGGATAAAGAAGGACTGTTGGGCGAAGTCGTCGACGGTCGGTTCAAGGAATTTCGCCAGGCCTTTGAGAAAATCGGACGGGAACCCGATCCCATTCGCCGATTGGCATCGATGGGAATGGCGTTTGTCAAGTTTGCCCTCGAGCATCCCGACCATTACCGGTTCATGTTCCTGACCTCTCTACGATCGATTCCCAAGGGGCGATTTCTGGAAAAAGGCAACCCTTCACAGGACTGTTATGCGTTCCTGTGGACCACTGTTCAGGAAGCAATGCAGCAAGGCCAATTTCGATCCGAGTTCGACGACGTTGACCAGGTATCTCAAATTTTCTTCGCTGCAGTCCACGGCGTGATGTCGTTGCATATCGTCAAAGGAGACGACGATTGGGTGCAATGGAGTCCGATCCGACCCAAAGCTGAGAGAATGATCCAGGCCTTGATTCGCGGATTGACCCCGGAGCGAGGGGGTTCCAGAGCAAAATCGGCGAATGGCTCGAAATCGAATCGTGCGAGCACAGCGGCGAACAGGAAACCATCAAAACTCGGCGCAGCAAGGGAGTGACGTGATGAATTGGGTAGCCTGGAAAATGTTGACTGGCGACACTGCCAAATACCTGGGACTGGTGTTTGGGATTTCGTTTGCCACGTTACTGATGACTCAACAAGTCTCGATCTTCATGGGAATCATGTCGCGGACCGCCAGTCAGGTTCTGGATGTGCGCGATGCCTCGTTATGGGTAATGGACTCAAAAACCCGTTTCATTGATGAGGCGCCCTCAATTCCCGAGACTGACTTGCAGCGCGTTCGCGGGGTTTCTGGCGTTGATTGGGCCGTTCGAATGTACAAAGGGCAAGTCGCAGCTCGCTTGGCCAGCGGCGATTTTAGAGCAGTGATCCTGTTTGGATTGGAAGACGCCAGCCTGGTCGGGGCCCCCCAAGAAATGATCCTGGGACAACTTTCGGATTTATCACAGCCCGATGCCGTAATTATCGACAAGGCAGGCTACGAATACATGTGGCCGGGGGAAGCCTACCAACTCGGACGAGAATTCGAACTAAACGATCGTCGAGCCAAATTGGTCGGGATTTGCAAGGCTTCGGCACCCTTCACAACACTTCCCGTGTTGTATTCGCGTTATTCAACGGTTCGTGGATTCGTGCCTGGGGACCGGCACCTGATGAACTACATTCTGGCCGAGGCCAAACCGGGGACTGATCCCGAACAACTCTGTCAGGCGATCCACTCGCAAACTGGTTTGATGGCACTGACCAAGGATCAGTTTTTCTGGAAGACCATTCGATACTTTCTCAGTACCACCGGAATCCCGATTAATTTTGGCATCACGATTACGCTGGGGTTCATTGTAGGTGCCGCTATCACGGGACAAACATTTTATTTGTTTACGCTGGAGAACTTGCGGCAATTCGGTGCGCTCAAGGCAATGGGGGTCAACAATTATCGGATTCTTAAAATGATTCTATTGCAGGCAACGGTGATTGGATTCCTGGGTTTTGGCGTTGGAATTGGGCTGACGGCAGCATTTTTTGAGTCAACCAGGCATATTACCCACCTTGCCGGCTTGTATTTGACTCCGGCTGCCGGAATCGGAGTCGGCGTCGCCGTAATGGTAATCATCATTTTAGCGGCGATTGTTGCTTCGGCCAAAGTTCTGTTCCTGGAACCAGCCGTAGTCTTTCGGGGATAGGGAGCAAAAAGCGTGATCGAAACGAACAATCCAACGAACAGCTTGATCGGATCATTAGCTGCGGACGTCGCTGTGCAATGCTCGGGCGTGACCAAAGTGTTTGGCACTGGCGAGACTCAAACACAAGCGCTTCGCGGTATTGATTTGAAGATCAACCCTGGAGAAATGACACTGTTGGTCGGTCCTTCCGGCTGTGGAAAAACGACCTTGATTTCGATCATTGCCGGTTTGTTGAATCCGACACTCGGCAACGTATCGGTGTTGGGGAAGCGGCTGGACCAAATGCGCGGAGGACGTTTGGTTCAATTTCGGGCCCGGAATATTGGGTTTGTGTTTCAACAATACAACTTGTTGCCAGCTTTAACTGCCGCAGAAAACGCCGCGATTCCTTTGTTGATTGCCGGGGAATATCGACGGTCAGCCGTCCGAGCCGCCGGCGAAGAATTGGAGTCAGTCGGTCTTAGCGGTCGTTCCCAATCGCGACCCAACCAGTTATCCGGTGGACAACAACAGCGTGTGGCGATTGCCCGAGCGCTGATTCACAAACCCAGAATTCTGGTTTGCGATGAGCCGACCGCAGCACTCGACGCTCTTTCAGGGCACAACGTGATGCAGCTCTTGTCGCAAGTCGCGATTCAACCTGGCCGGGCCGTCATTATCGTGACCCATGACAACCGTGTTTTCCAGTTCGGGCAACGGATTATTCAGATGTCGGACGGTGTCGTCGTTCAAGACGATTCTGTCACTACTCAAAGTCCATTGCTCGCCCACCCTTAAGTTTTCAAAGGCAGATTGAAATGTTGCGCTGGTTAAAAGTACTGATCGTTCCTGGTATCGCACTTTCGCTTCTTACCTTTGGGTTGGTTCATATGATTGGTGCCGAAAAGGTAATCCCTCAAAGCCTCCCTCCTGCCGTTCCGCCCCGCAGCCCTTTTGGCTCAAACATTGCTGGTTCAGGAATTGTTGAACCGCAAAGTGAGAACATCTCGATTGGCGCGCCTTTGTCAGGAGTGGTGGCAGAGGTTTTTATTCCAGCGGATAGAAGCGGAACACTGGTGCACGCTGGGGATCTACTTTTTCGGATCGACAATCGGCATTTGAAAGCTCAATTGGCGGTCCAGGAAGCTTCATTGTCGGCCCCCCGAGCTGAATTGGCCAAACTCGAATTGATGCCGCGGACTGAAGAAGTTGTTCCAGCTGAATATCGTGTGACGGCGACCGAAGCGCAATTGGTTCAGGCGCGCGACGACTACGAACGAATGGCCAATCTCGGGCTGACTTCTTCCGTCTCCGAATCTGAAATCGTTACCGCGCGACAAGCTCTTGAGGTTGCGGCTGCTCAACGTGCGCAAGCCCAAGCCGAGTTGAGCTTGATTCGCGCCGGCGCCTGGGAGCCCGATAAGGCCATCGTCCGTGCCCAAATTCAACAGATCATGGCGCAGATTCAACAGATCGACATCGAGATGGAACGATCGCTGGTTCGAGCTCCTATCGATGGAATCGTGCTGCAGGTTAACGTACGTCCAGGTGAATTTGTCGGTGGGACATCGGCTGAAAGTCTGGTGGTTCTGGGCGATATGCGACAACCTCGAATCCGTGTCGATATTGACGAGAATGATATTCCCCGATTCGACGCGATTGCCCCGGCGATCGCGAGGGTTCGTGGCGACTCCAGCGAAGAACTTAAATTGAAATTCGTCCGCGTCGAACCCTATGTTGTGCCGAAGCGCTCTCTGACTTCGGCTAACACTGAGCGCGTCGACACCCGCGTCTTACAAGTGATCTATGAAATCAACAACGTCGGACGCCAGGTCTACGTCGGGCAGCAATTGGACGTATTTATTGCCGTCCCGGATTCGACTTTGCCCGACCGCATTCCAGCCACCGAACAATAACGTGAACCGTGGCCACTGGATCAAGAATAGACCCCAATCAGGTCAAGCCGTTGTCGCATCGAGCCGATGCAGGGAATAGCGAAAACACTCCTCCGACACGAAGCCGTACCCGCAATGAGGCTATGCACCCGGCAAGGCCGCGAAATCCAACAATACGGTCGAGAGCTTATGTGAATGCCACCCAGAAATGGCGCTAATCCGAATGAGGAGCATCAACGACGATGAGTTCTTGTTCCATTGTCTGTTTGTCACCAGCCTCAATTTGAAGCCGGTACTTTCCTGGGTTCAGGTACTCTTTATAGTTGATGAAATAGGGCTGGGGGCTTACGTTCGTTTTCCGAACGAGGTCCCATCGAAACTGATTGAGCCCTCTGTCCCCGGTCAGCGTGAAGGAGGTAACCGGCTCTCCGTTTTCTTCCAGTACAGAGACTTTCAAATCGCCTGCCTGGCTTAGCCAAAACGTAATCGGAGTCTTGTCGAATTCGCGAAAGTTCTCTCCGGGCCGGACATCACTGATGTAGGGCCTAACGGCCACTGGAATCGGAAGCAAGTAGTCAACTGATTGAGATGCTGGCGTGCTGTTGTAATGCTCGTAAAGTGGCAACAGGTTCATTTTGTAAAGCCCACGACCATGCGTCGCCACAACCAGATCTTGCTCGCGTTCCTGGATGACGATATCCGAAACACTACAGGCGGGAAGATTTCGGCCTAATAAGGACCAGGAGATGCCTCGGTCGGTTGACAGGTAAACTCCACGGAACGTCCCGGCGTACAATATGTTTTCGTGCAGCGAGTCTTCGACAATAACATTGGCAGGTTCCTGACTCAGATTGGCGGAAATGGAATTCCAGGTAACTCCACGATCCTCACTGCAAAAGAGGTATGTATCAAGGTCATCATAATTAAGGCCAGTCACCGCAATGTAAAGCCGCGAATCAGAGAATCGCGACGGGAAAATGCTGCGAATGTATCCCATGGGCAGCTTGTTCGAGCGTTCTTCCCATTGCTTTCCATCATTTTCGCTTACCCACATTGCGCCCTTGTCTGTCCCGGTGTAGATCAAGCCGCGGACCAGCGGTGACTCGGCAATAGCTCCAGCAGCCGTTGATTGCCGGAGTGCTTCGCTGGAAGTCGCGATGTCCTCGCTGACCAAACTCCAGTTGTCACCTCGGTCCGTGCTCTTGAACACATAGTTGCCAGCCAGGTAAAGCGTCCTGGAATCATGCGGCGAGATGATCAACGGTGCCACGAAATTGAACTTCAACTCGCCCGAGTGGTCTTTCGGCAGCGAAGGCCGGATACCCGTGGAGCGATTGGTCGTCATATCCTTGCGATTAAAACTCCCCTCCTGCGCGCTAAAGTAAACGGTGTTTGAGTCATGCGGATCCACTTGCGTCACGCAACCGTCCCCTCCGTTCCATGGATCAATCCACAGGTACTTCCAATTCTCAATGTGCTCAGGACCCAATTCCAACGGCTGCCCAAATACGGTTGCGTTGTCTTGCGCCCCCGCATAAATCCGGTAGGGAGAATCTTGACTTACGGCAACGTCATAAAACTCTCCAGTTGGCAAATTATTGAAGTGCACCCATGTTGCGCACTTATCGAAACTCTGGTAGAGGCCTCCATCGTTACCGAGTACCACATGATTTGGATTCATTGGGTTGATCCACATTTCACAATGGTCCAGGTGCAACCCATTTGCAGCGCCTGGAATCATATGAACAACCTGCCCGCTCAATAAATCAAAACTCTGGCCGCCGTCGATGCTGTGGGCCACTCGGACCCCCAATGCATAGATCTCGTTGTCATCTTTTGGGTTGACGTAGATGTTGGCGAAGTACCATCCAATCTGCGAAAAGATCAAGAGCTCGTCCTGGTGTGTCAGCTTCCAGCTCTTTCCGCCATCGAGGCTTTTGAAGACCTGTGCCGCTCCATTCTCAATCCGGCCTCGATTGTCCACGAGTGCATAGACTTTGTTCGAATCGGATTGTGATACCGCCAGGCCGATCCTTCCGATCTGATCGCCGGAGGGCAAGCCCTGCTCGCATTTCTGCCAGGTGATGCCGGCGTCACTGCTTCGATAAACCGCGCTCCCGACGCCACTGACGCCCGGAAAATTCTCCCAAGTTGATGCATAAACGACGTCGGGGTTGTCTCGGGCCCAAACGACATCATTCGCTCCCGTTTGCTCATTAATTTGGAGGACATGCTGCCATGACTTCCCGCCGTCATCGGTACGATACAGCCCACGGTTTGAATTCCTTGACCAGAAATGCCCTAGAACTGCAACCACTGCGATGTCGGGGTTTAACGGGTGGATCGCGATCTCGCCGATATGCCAGGAGTCGGACAATCCCAGATAGCGCCACTGATTGCCACCGTCGTCGGACCGGTAGATTCCTGTTCCGGGTATCGTAAAATTGCGCGGTTTTTTCAGACTTCTTCCCGTGCCCAGATAAATTACCTCGGGATTCGAAGGGGACAAGGAAAAGTCACCGATTCCGAGCGACGCCTGATTCTCGAATATTGGCGCCCACGTGACACCGTTGTTGGAGGTCTTCCATAGACTTCCGCATCCAAACGCCACGTACATTACCCCCGGACGTGACGAATCGAGCTGCACGGCTTCCACCCGTGCCGAATTCACGACAGGCCCGACGCTGATCCACTCCAACCCGTAAACGGTCTCGCTTTTCATTCGCTGGTAAGTACCAAACGAATCAAGGAGGGGTGATCCGGGTTGTTGTGAAAATGCTGGTATCCCGCACGACAGACTCAACGAAGACGCTAACAGACACGTCCAACAATAATTCGATATTTTGGGCATGGGCGAATCGGGTTCGTGGATTCTGAGAATGGCATCGGGAAAAGTGCCGATTGTATGATAAGTCCTGTGCGACCGCGATGTTGGCGTGTGCGGTAGCCCATGACTGGTGGACGCCGGCGGAATATTGAAAATCCGTTCAGGAGGACATTATGTCAAGCAAAATAAAACCCAAGCGTCGCACGTTTACCGAAGAATTCAAGCGGGAGGGGGTCAATCTTGTCGGCGTTGAGGGCTACTCGATTCTGGCTGCCGGCAGGGCAGTGAGCGTGAATGAGAACAGCCTTTGATACTGGCACAAAAAGTACGCACCCGAACCATGTCCGTACCGCGAACCGCATGAGTACCAGGAAAAAAATCGGGATTAGAGTCCGGCTTGTCGTCTCGCGAATCGGTTGCGTGGCCCTGTTATTAAGGATCGAATCGAATTTTCGGAGACAAGCCACGTCAATTGAAATAGCTTGCTGGATGGCGCGTACTGGATCACACAAACTTGCAAAACAGGGCAGGGGGCTGTTTACTTGACCCGCACCAGTTTCATGAGGCGGCCGGATACGTTCCAGTCCTGGACATACAAGTTGCCATCCTTGTCCCAATAGGAGCCGTGAGTGCCGCTGAAGACTCCTTCGATCCACTCCTCTTGCGGGACGTTGAAATTCCCTCTTTTTTCGGGATCGGAATTGTGGCCAAGAACCGCGATGATCGTGTTGCTTTTGTCGAGAATGACCAGTCGTCCCTGCAAGTCTGGCACAGAGACGTAGTCCCCCTGAACGGCGACGGATGTTGGCATTCCCAACCCGGTTATGACTTCACCGATGAGTACACCTTCGAGATCATAATGAAGCAGTCGGCCTTTGGGCTCGTGATTGCGGTCGCAAATCAAAAGTCGGGGAGGGTCGTATCGTGTGTCCAGCGTCATGCCATGGGCGGTGTTGAATTGATTGGGACCGTTACCCTGGGATCCGAAATGAAGCAGGTATTTTCCCCTCTTGTCGAATTTAAAAATGTGGTTACTTGCGTAGCCGTTGGACAGGAAGATGTCGCCATTGGGGGCCACGGTGATCGCGGTGGGATTGAAAGCATCAATCTTGAGCCCTGATTCCTCAGGAAAGGGCAACCTCAGCACGACCTCTCCGGTTTTGATGTTGAACTTCATGCCCTCGGCGTTGTTGTTGCGGGCTCCGTAGATGAATTCGCCCTCAGCTTCGTCGCGGATCTCCATGTCATGGATATCGGAATAATCCTTTCCAAGGAAAGCATGGGTCACAGCACCATCCGGCGAGAACATGAAGACGCCCGCCTGGGCGCTGGTATAGATGTTGCCCGCCTTGTCGACAACGACAGCTCCGTGGGTTGGCCCCAGGGGAGATCTTCCGTCGGCAGCAAGCCCCCAGCCTGGAACGGTGTCGAAGGTCATTATCCCGCAACCCATCCGCACCGGCTGCTGTCCGTCGGCCTTTTGCACTGGTATTGCCAAGCTTAAAAAGCTGGTGATCGTGATGTAAATTAAACAGTTGCGCATGGCCTCGACTCCTGGATATCTTTACTTTGGTTGAATAGTCAAAACGTCACTGAAGTGTTACGAGAATACGAAAAATAGCGACGGAGCGACATCAGGTTAAATAATATTTCAAAGTCAGGCTCGCAGTGTCGACTTTAGCCGGAATCGTCGAGGAGCTTTTCGACTCGCACGAATGCATCGTAGAAACCGCTTCCGCCACCCCAGTCCGTCGGCTCTTCGGGTGTAAGCGTGTTAACGGACCGCGAGTTGCCACCCGCATCTCCCCAGCCGCCAAACGGCATCCAGGCAACACCCGGCCGAACCCGGTCTGAAATTCTGCAATGGGCGATCACTTCCCCCTGCCGATTCATGACCCGGACACAATCTCCGTCAGCCAGTCCCCGGCACCGGGCGTCGCTTTCGTGAAGTTCAATAAACAACGGGCCCTCGCGGCGGCGGTGACGGTCGACGTGGCAATAGCTGGAGTTCATGTAATGAAGTGTCTTGCCGGTTATCAATTGCAGTTCGTCATCACCGGCTGTCCTGATATCGCCAGCGGCAGGCAAGGGGTCGAGCCCCATCTGTTGCAGCGATTCCGACCATAGGTTTGCCTTGCCCGACGGTGTTGGAAAACCGTTGGCGTAGGGTCGCCAGTCGCGGTCATGATGGAATCGGGCAAAGCCTTCTTCCCACAACCTTTCAAACGTAATCCCGTTCAGCCACGGATGACCGCTGTCCAGCGCTGTGCGAACAAGCGCCTCATCACTTTCGTACAGCCACGGTTCAGACCGGCCCAGCGCTCGGGCGAGGCGGCGAAAGAACTCGGTGTTCGATACGGCTTCGCCGCATGGCTCAATCGCCGGCCGATTCAGCGAAAGGTAGTGATGTCCCCACGCTGGCACGATGTCCAGATGTTCGATCTGGCTTGTTGCCGGAAAAATGTAATCGGCGAATTTCGCCGTTTCGGTCAGGACCAACTCGTGCACAATAGTGAACAGGTCTTCGCGTCGAAGGCCTTCAATAATCTTTTGCTGGTTGGGAATGGTGACGACCGGGTTGACGTTCCAGATGCACAGGCCGCGAATCGGTGGATCAAGTTCAGGCGAACAGAGCAACTTGCCAATATCGCGCATATTCAGGCAGCGGACACCCGGTTTGTGGTGTTCTGGCATCTCAACTCCCTGCACGTTCAGCGTCGAATATTGAAGCGCGCCGGTTGAACGGGCCAGGCCGCCACCCCGATGTCGCCATGCACCAGCAAGCACCGGCAGGCAGGCAAGTGTCCGAAAGATCATTGCCCCGTTGCGATGATGTTCGGGACCAATCAAAGGACGGACCATGGAGGGGGTTGCCGATGCATATTCGTGTGCGAACTGCTCGATTTCGGCAGCGGAAAGCCCAGTGATTTGTGAAACACGATCGGGCGAATACTCGCTTGCCCGCTCGGCAAGCTGCTCAAAACCACTGGCGTACCTCGCGACATAATCGTGATCGATCAGATCGTCGCGGATCATGATATGCATCATTCCAAGGGCCAGCGCCGCGTCGCTGGCCGGGCGCAAGGCGATGTGCCAATCGGCCTGTTCCGCTGTCCTTGTCCGGATCGGATCGACCACGACGATTTTCGCGCCGCGTCTGCGCGCTTCGGCAATCACGGGCCACATGTGCAGGTTGGTGACGATCGTATTGGTGCCCCAGAGCACGATGAACCGGCTGTGAACCAGCTCTTCCGGGTCGACACCAAATCCCTTACCGTTAGTGGCAGCCAGTCCGATGCCAGCCACTTCGCCACAGATATTTCTTTCAAGCGTCGAGCAGCCCAGAACGCCAAACAGCCGCCGGTCCAGCGAAGCCATCTGGATCATCCCCTGGTTGCCCGCGAGGCTGTACGGCAAGATCGATTCGGCACCTGACTCGTCGATAATCTTGTGCCATTGGGTCGCGACATCGCGAAGTGCTTCATCCCATGATACGCGTTCGAACCGGCCTTCACCTTTTTTCCCGATTCGTTTGAGCGGAAACAGAACGCGATCGGGATGGTATACCCGCTCTTCTACGTAGTGATTAACCTTGGCGCACAAGGTTCCGCGGGTGAATGGATGATCCGGGTTGCCGGACAGTTTTCTCGCGCGACCATCGGCGACTTCGACAATCCACGAACACGTATCGGGGCAATCGTGCGAACAAGCGCCACGAACGATGTCCAGATTGGCAGAGATTGCTTTCATGCAACATTCCTTTCAGGCAATTCCGGTTGCCTTTTGGGCGAGGCGAGCACCGTCACGGCAACGGCACCGATGACGAGCAACATTCCGAGCATTTGTGCCGGAACGAGTTCTTCTCCTGCGAGCATCCATCCGAGCAGGACGGCGACGAGCGGGTTGACAAACGCATAAGTAGCAACGCGGTCGGGTTCAGTGTTTTGCAACAACCAGACAAATGCTGTAAACGCGATCAGGGAACCGAAAACGATCAGGTAAGCCAGCGCGAGAACCGAATTGACCGATATGTCGTGCGGAGCAATTCGGGATGGTTCCCCGATGACCAGCGCAACCGTAAACAGCATAACTCCGCCGCACAACATCTGCATGGCAGTGCTGAGCCACGGTGAGGTGGGGAGCCCTCCCTGCCGCGACAAAAGCGACCCGCATGCCCAGCTAATTGGGGCGGCGAGTATGGCAAGTGCATATACGAACTTGTCGGGAGAAGCGAACAGACTTGATCCGCCCAACAACAATGAGACTCCAACCAGTCCCGTAGCAATGCTCAACACCGTCCGGATTGCGGGTTTCGGCCCGCCAAAAAATTGCCAGTTGAGCATTGCCATCCAGAGGGGAAGTGAGGATACCAGCAGTGCCGCCAGTCCAGAGGGAACGTGTTGCTGACCAAAACAGACCAATCCGTTTCCACCGAGTAGTAACAAGCCTCCGACAATCGCCGCCTTGCGCCATTGACTGGCGGTTGGTGCGGGAGCATTTCGCCGTGCAATTGCATAAAGCACCCCTCCCGCAATGAGGAAACGGAATCCGGCCATCAACAAGGGAGGAAGTGTCTTGATGGCAATCTGAATCGCCAGATAGGTTGATCCCCAAATCAGGTACACCGCCGAAAACGCCAAAACCAGCTTGACCAGATGGCTGCTGTTTTGGCATTTTTGCAAAATGAGCTTGGGATTCATGGACATCATTTGCTGGTTGGATTGCTCTTACTATCGGAACCGGAAAATAAGGATACGATTTTTCCTGGACCGGCGAAACCATGTCGCGCGCGACTGATCTACACGACGCCATCCCGGCAGTTTCCTACGGGAACCTGTTTGCCATTCGGCGCTGTCGAAAAGTCTATTCACGGCGTCTGGAAGCGTTTCTCGAAGCGGCAAACCATCATGAGTTGCCACTTGATTTTCCATTCACGGATGGGGGCATGAACCAGACAGGGTTCTTTCGAGACCCGCGCTTGGATTCGACCCACGTCTCACAACTATTATCCAAAAACGGTTTCGATATTCCGCCAATCGGACGATTTGCACTGGGCACCTCACCCCCCTGTCTCGTATTTGGGTTTACTGCATTTGACGAACGAACTATCAAGATCCATCTGGCAAAACTTGCTCAGGTGTTGCATAAAAAATGACTGTGGAATCGTTTCTGCTTTTCTTTTTGACGATTCCCGACTAGCCAACGGCAACTCGGAATCCCGTTCTCAAAACCCAAATCCCCGTCACCTGACCTCCTGGCAGATTTGCTTACTGTGGCAGTCTGAATGCTAAACGACTTACCGATTCATCATATTGAATGCTTCGATGACCTTGTCGCGGTGATTGCTGCCAAAGACCAGGACCATGAGTTGGGTCATGATCTCCTGTTCGTCGCGGGCAAGAAAAGCTTCTCCACCTCCCAACCTGGCGATTTCCATGAAGGCCGGGAGGCGTTCGTCACGGTGACAGGTGACTGTACTGATTACACCGTCTTGTTTGCGCCGAAAATCGGTGGCCATCCGCAGACAGTAATCGAGATCGGGAGTATGCGGTGGTGAATCACCGAATAACAAGATAACTTTGCGCGCGCCCTCTCGAAACTGGTTTTGCTGAATCGACCATTCGATCCCGGCTTGAACCGCTTCCGGATCGTCGCCTCCTCCCGCCGCGCTGACGTCGGCCAGGAATCGGACGATTTCTCCCAGATCATCGGACAAAGGCAAGCCCTTGACGACATACCGCGCATCGTGGTCGCGATAAGTGCAAATGCCGATGCGCGTCTTTGGAATCATGCGAAACAAGGCCGAGCCCATCCGTTCGATCTTGTTTTTGACTTCCTCGATCTCTCCGTCCATACTTCCGGTGCTATCAAAGGTAATCACGATCTCCAACCCATCTTGTTGCAATCGCGACAGCAGATGTTCAAATTCCACGTCGCCGCTTTCGTCGCCCCGAAAGACCTGGACCGAATCGTTTTCAAATTCACCCTGTTGCCCGGCACCAGGCAACAACTGGCTCATGGATTTATCGGTTGATGCGGAACTGGCCGATGGCGAAACAACTTGTTCGTGAAACAACTCCACGACGCGTTGCGAACTGTCAACCGTTACCCGCTCGGGTTGCAAGTCGACGTCCGCATTGCTGGTTATCGACCGTTGCGAGGCAGAACCGATTGTGACCGCGTCCCCTTCACTAGAAGCGTTTTGCTGCAGATCGTGATAAGGAATCAACGCCAGAATCGCCAGAATCACAACATGCAGAAACACCGTGCCCAGTACCGAAAACCAGCGCTCCATCCATAGTTCAGGGGGTGTGATCTCGTCAACGATCGCTTGCTGATTGGCCGATCGGGGCAAGATAATCGTCGCCCGGCAATTCGGGCACTTACCGCGCGTTCCCAGTTGATCCGCCGTGATCCGAAACATTTCGCCGCAATGAGTACACGTCAAATTCATGGGGTCATTACAAGCTCGTATTTATGATACCGATCGGACAGAAGATCGGCGTGGCTACGAAACATTGTTGGCGACTGCTGGTTAGCCGTCAACTTTGTGTTGCGATCGATCGGCAATATCGACCAAAACGATTCGTCGATTCGGTACCGGCTGGGTTGCCAATACATCTGCCATGGAGGTTAACGGTCGGCCTGATTCGCTGATTCGGATTCGGCGACTCGGCCAGGGCTGGTATTCTCCCGAATATAGAATTCGGCCCAGACGGGTAGATGGTCCGAGACCAATTGGGCTTCAGCAAGGGTCAGGTTGCAGATCTTCATGAAGTCGAACACTCCAGCTTCGCCTGAGAACTCGCTTGTCGCAATCGAGTCGATCAACACATTATCCGGCTGGGCGTCGCCGGCAGTGCTGGTTGCGACCGAACGAACGAGCGGAGCAAGTCCGCCGCCGATTTCAGCTTCCTTAAGGTAAGCGGCGGGAACTCCGAAATCGCCGATCATGATCACATCGTCTTCGCTCCGTCCATCGCCGCGTACGGCGCGAAAGACTGGTCCAATCTGCAAGACTTCGTTCTTGGGCGAAAGCGGATTCAATTGCACATTCACCAGGCTGAAGGTAAACGCACCGTCCAGTTCGGCATTGACCGCTCGAAACCAGGCAACCAGCGGCTTGCGCTGAATCAGGTTGTCGGGATCGTTGACCGAATAGTGCCGTTCATTGTCCAGCGTTATTGTGGCTCGATTGTAGACAAAAACGTTACAAACATTTTCGCCGGAATCGGTGTCCGGCACACCCATAACAAAATCGAATTGACCCGTTTCATTATCGAACCGTTTGAGGAATCGGGTCAGGAGCCACGGGTCGTCGACGCGAACTTCCTGCAAGGCAATCACATCGAATTGCGAAATGACTTTGGCCAGAACCGTATCGACCAGCGGGTTAGCCAGACGGGCTTCATCAAGTCCGCGTGTATTGAAGGAGGCAATTCGAATAACTCCCCGGCTATTTCCACGCCACGAAGCAGTATGAGAAGGGGCAAATTGCTTGCGAACCTTGTCGATCTGGTCACCGGCCAGACGAAACAAGTCACCGGGGCTGTGAATCTGGTCGCGGTGTAAGAGGGCCCATCCGCCCGCCGCAAGGGTCACTATCAGCACTAGTGCAATCAGGATTCTTCCAATTCTCATCGATCTGCCCTGGTTTTTGCAGAGAAAATTTGCCGGACAACAGCCGCTACTTGTCAGATCGGCAACCAGGGGAGGGGAGTCCGCGCAGTCCGTCGAATTGAACGGTTAATCGGACAAGGCCAGCGATTAACATTTCCGTAAATTCGCTTTGGCAAGACTGATTCGATCAATCGTCAAGAATTGCGCAATCCTTCCCGGCCAATACAAGGCCATGTTCGCGGGATTGCGGTTTTTGTCAGGCGGCAGAATCGCGTGGCGAACTATTTTCGACTTCCTTGCGTGGTGGCTGAAGCACCTCGATGGCAACCTTGTCGTCCAGGTTCGGTCGAAAGCTTACCAGCAAAATCAGCGGGAGGTACCAGGCCATAAATAATCCGCCACCCTGACCATGCCAGAACTGGACAGCGATCATTGCGGCTGCCGAACAACTGATCAGCGTTGAAAGATCTTTTTGCGATGGCCAAAACGCGTACGAAACGCATAGAACAATAAACACGACGAGCAATGGCAAACGGAACCAGCTATCCCAGTTCAAGGCCCAAATACCGGCAAGCCCTTCATGTCGCGGAATGATGAATCCGAAAATCGACCGCACCTGGGCAAGAAACCCGCCAAAGTCGGCAGAGGTAAACGCCAGCGATGAGACGACGATCACAATCGAAATCACCGCACCCAAAGCAAATCGCTTTCGCCCGCGCTGCCAGTAAAAACTGATCCAAAGTGGCAGCAGAAAAAACGGGTAATAACAAACGCCAGCCGCCAACCCGACCAGCACACCAGCCAGTAACGGAATTCGGTAGCAGGCAATCGCCCAGATTAACAAGGCACCTGGCAACAGATGCATCGAGTCGCCAGCGAACTGGGCTGTATACGGTAACATCAGAAAAATGGTCGCCATGCCGACACCCATGGGAAAGCTCCCAAAGTGCCTTGATCCAACGATTACCAACCCGGCGATAATCGCAATTTGCGAAAGTATTGCCATGATCCGGGCGACCTCGACAAGCGCAACGGTATTACTCGTGCTGTTCTGATCGACATCGACAAAAATTGGAATGGACGGGATCACATGCAGCATCGGGTATCCCGGACCAAACTTTTGCATTTGCTCGCCAGTCTCCGTGGCAGAACGACTGGCAATATTCGCAGCGCCTTGAGGGCCCGACAGATCGGCAGGCCGACTCGTAAGCACGTTGGCAAACAGAAAAACCAACAGGCTGCATGTCAGGAAAACCAAACCGCCTCGTGACAAATTCGGTTCCAGCATCGGCTTGCGTGTGAGGGACGAGTCGTACAGCAAACGAATAATCCAGACGATCCCCATGGCAAATAGCCATACATATCCCGATCGTTCCATCATCTGGTGACTGGACAAATGTCCCGAATCGTTGGAAGGGTTGGAGGCCGTTTCCTGGCTTGGAACTGATAATTCCGGGGCAGACGCGGCCGATTTGATTTCCAGGGGCGTTGCCTCCGCAGGATTAGTGGTTTTTGCAATTGCCTCGCGTTGCATTTCCAGGTGTGCCTGGTGGCCGTAGTGAACCATCAAAAGACCGGGAGAAAGCAGGATAATCAGGATCAGGTCGAGATTCCGAAAGCTCCAAAACCGGTTGAATTTGAAGAACAGCGCGAGCATTAACAACGACGACAACCATGCCCATGTCGAAGGTTCAATCGGTTCGTAGCCAAACGGAAAATTGGACATGCGTGAAAGGATTCAGTGAACGAAATTGGAAAGCGTACTATCGTGTCCGATGGATCGCGCCGCGCCGGCATCTATTGTACGTGTAACCGACCCTGGGCGGGCAGCGCCGGCACAGGTTCATTTTCGGCAAAACAGGGACTTGTCGATGGGAATTAGCCAGGCTCGCCTGGTTCTGACGTTTGTAACGCCACTTGTCGCATGGAAAAAACCGGAGCGCTTTAGAGTAAACCGTTGCCTGGAAGCCGAACTGTGTGCTTTTATCGCAGTTTTTCAATACCAATATTGATTTTTGCCGGAGCATAGTAAGCTATTCCTCGAATCCTGAAGTGTCTGACTCGATTCGACTGGTGTACCAACCGGGAATTCGAAGTCCTTCCGGAATTTTTCTGCTACATAAATGTCACGGACAAATTCCGATTTACCTGGGGATTCGTCTCCGTTAGCAAACGTGTCGAAGGGAAGAAAACGTAAATCGCCAGGCAGGCGTCGCGATCTTTCGAGCAGGCATCCCAAACGAAAGAGACTACGACTGTCATCATCCGAATTGATGATCGGTTCATTTCTGGCGTTAGTTGTATTTGGGACGTTACTGCTCAGGCTCCTTCCGGGACTCTACCAGGGAGAATCGCTGGGCTGGACCGATGCAGCATTTACGGCCACAAGTGCCGTATGTGTCACCGGGTTGATCGTCGTCGACACAGCGACCTATTTTACCTTTGCCGGTCAGGCAGTCATCTTGTTGCTCATTCAACTGGGCGGACTTGGAATTCTGGTTTTGACCAGCGCGCTCATCGCGGCACTTGGCGGACGACCTTCCATGCGCTCTGAATCCGTTGCCACCGGTGCCCAGCAAATCATTTCGTATATTCCCCCCCGAAAATTAATTCTGGATATCGTGCGCTTCACCTTCGTTTTTGAGGCGCTCGGGGCAATTTTGCTTTATGTCATCTGGGCCCCGCGGCTTGGATTGCGAGAGGCAATATGGCCATCGATATTTCATTCGATCAGCTCATTTTGCAATGCAGGGTTTTCCACCAACACAAATTCGTTGATGAATTTTCAGGACTCACCCGCAACGATCGTTGTCATCTCGTTTCTCATCATTGCCGGAGGGATCGGGTTCGTCACGCTGGAAGAGTTGTATCAGTTAATGCAACGCGGCAACAAACGCAAGAAACGGCTTTCCGTTCACAGCAAGCTGGTTTTGTACACTTCGGCATTACTCCTTGTCCTCGGCTGGTTGCCCTTTGCCGTTTTTGAATGGAATGGCGTTTTGCGCGAAATGAACGTAGTCGACAAGCTTTCAAACTCATTTTTTATGAGCGTGACACCGCGAACTGCCGGATACAATTCCATTGATTATGCCCAGGCAACTGAAAGCAGCAACTTTCTCACAACGATCCTGATGATGATTGGCGGTTCACCGGGATCGACTGCTGGCGGCATGAAAACAACGACATTTGCCTTGTTGGCCTTGTTGACCTGGTCGCGACTTCGCTCGCATCCCACCACGACGTTTGCTTATCGGTCAATTCCCGAGGAAACAATTCAGCGTGCTGCCGGCTTGTTTGTTATTGCAACTGCCCTCGTTGTTGGAGGTGTGTTTGCGCTGGCCATGACAGGCGATGTGGTGGAAACAGACAGGGATTTTCTGATGCGCTTATTCGAAACCGCCAGTGCGTTCAATACGGTCGGATTATCGATGGGAATAACGCCGCATTTGTCGATCTCATCGCGTTGGGTTTTGATTGTCCTGATGTTTGTCGGACGAACGGGACCGCTGGCAATCGCATCGGCCATGGTCGTTCGCCTTTCAAGTCGGGGAAAATTCCGGTATGCCTACGAAGACGTCATCGTTGGGTAGACCATTGTTAATATGCAATAGAGGTTTGACATGAAACGTTTTGTTGTAGTTGGGCTGGGGAATTTCGGATTCACCGTAGCCAGGGCACTTTCTGATAACGGCCATGACGTGATCGCCATCGACGTTGATGGAAACCTTGTCGACCGAATTTCGTCGCACGTGGTTCACGCCGCCGTCGGAAACGCGACGGATATCGAAACGCTGCAACGAATTGGCTGCAGCGAGGCCGATGCGGCAGTCGTGTCAACAGGTGATGACATAACTGCCTCCATTCTGGCCACCATGGCGTTACTTGATCTGAAGGTCAAGGATATTTACGTCAAGGTCATTTCCACCGACCACGCCCGGGTCATGAATCGAATTGGGGTGACCGAAGTTATTTTCCCCGAACGCGACTCAGCGCTTGGCCTGGCAACCCGCATCAGTGGTTTTGCGCTTTTGAATTTTGTGCGGCTGGGCAAGGAATTCAGCATCCAGGAGATGGGGGTTCCTGAAAGCTGGTTTGGCCGGTCGATCCGGCAGTTAAGTCTTCGCAAGGACTACGACATTTCAATTGTTGCGATTCACGAAATTCTAACAGACAAGATCGTGGCCAACCCCGATCCGGACTATATCCTCAAGGATTCCGACACGCTCCTTGTTGCCGGGGCGGACCAGGCACTCGAGCGGGCAGCAAAAGTGGAATGAAAAAGTTCGCCGAATAAAACAATTATCGACACGAATCGGACGGAGGGTTCTTCATTCGTGTCTATTCGTGGTTATTCGTGGTTAAATTCGTTTTTTTCGTGCAAGTGAACGATTGCTGGATCGTGAGATCGGCGTTTGACGAGGGTGATTTCGTTACCGGAGGGATTGTGGACGACTTCGTCCATAAAGGTCCGAATGAGCAACATGCCGCGACCCCCTGCATTCAATATGTTTTCCGGTTCTCGTGGATCGATAAGTGATTCGGGATTGAATCCCTGCCCTTCGTCCCGGATTCTGAACAGGATTTGATCTGCCGAGAAATTGGCCTGGACCTTGACGCGACGTTGACAAAACGGCGCGCAATCGAGTCGCCCGTGCATGTAACTTTCGTAGGCATGCATTTCGGTACTATTCTTGAACTTCGAATCGAGTTCGAGATTGCCGTGACAAATCGCGTTAGTCAATGCTTCCTCGAGTGCCATCGAAATCCGCAGCTCATCAGGTCGTGCCCAGTTTGGAAGTCGATCGTTAAACGTCTCAATTAGCCTGGGGATTTTTCGTGTGTCGTTGTCGAGCACAAAGGCCATTTGACTTTCGTACTCGTCGCCTTGCGGGGTGTGCGACCACGAACGAATCTTTTCCGACCAGTCGATCACGGCCTTGGCTGTCGCAACCAGGTCCAGTTGTAATCGACACTTGTGTGAGAAGTTCGCGGCCCCCGCTTGCAAGGCCGCCAGTGAAGCACTTTCGCTGCCAAAAGCCGTTACCAACAACACCGGAATCTGTTGATAATCCTTGCGAATTTCGCGAACGAGTTGCACGCCATCAATGGCAGGCATTTGTAGATCGGTAACGACCAGGTCAACCGGACTTTCGCGGAGGAATTCGAGAGCCACCATCCCATCAGTTACGGAATCGACGATCCAGCCAGGAACTTTCTCCAACAACCGGCAAATCAGTTTCCTGTCTACCGGATTGTCATCGACGACGAGGATTCGGGGCATGGCGAACCGTTACCAGTGAATTTCGGCTTTGGGTGGGTGGGTGGGAACGGGGAATTATAGACTTTCCCGAAATGAATTGCCGACTTTTTTTGGGTAATGCCAGGCGATTTGCCATCTCCCATTCGGGAAATTCGGACAACCGGGCTGAATAAAGAGCCATGGGACAGAAAAGGGGTCCGGAAAGCGGAGATCAAACTTTCCCAATAATTCATGGCGAAAAATGTGAACGGGAACCTGTAACGGCAAAGTGTAGTAAACAGATCTATTTTTCAAAGCTGTATTCGAATGTGGCCCGGCTTCGATCTGGCAATGCACCGTAAATCTCGACGTCTACAGGACGGACAAAACCCACCTGAAATTCAGCACCGGATCGGTGTACAAACTTTTTTAACAAGAACGAGCGTTGCTGGCCGGCTTCCATCGGGTGCTCGTGATCGTAGATTTGATAGCTCCCGTTGTTGATCCGGATATTCAGATTCGTCCAGGGTACATCCATCGTATTGGTGACGAGAATTTCGGCTTCGGGAAATTGCCGGCGTTGATCGGGTGGCAATTGGTAATAGCTCGCCGGGGGCACATTTCGCAGACTGATTTCGGCCTGCAAATAACCGGGCCGGACAGGTGGCATGGTCAATTGCAATACGGTAATGATGACGACCGGTACAAGGCACATCACGATCAGCATCATTGTCAAGCCGCGACTGGTTAACTCCGGCGCATCCAGCATCAACCCGACGTGGTGATCGTCGGCCGCTGACACTAAATGGTTTTCGGTGCGAGTTACTGTTTCTGTCATTTCAAGGTCCCGCCTGGGATTGCCTCGGCCAAATAGCATAAAACGAGTATTCCCGTTCTGTCAGCAACTACGGAACCGGATCGGTCCCCCAGACTACGCATCGGAGCCGCAATCAGCTAAAGATACACACTGGCGGCCATATTGCGAACATGACCAATGACCGGTTTCCGGAAAAACCCGGTTTCGCTACGTTGACCTGATTCCCTTTAGGCAAACCGTAACTCCAACAAGTTTCTTAACCCTAATGCATGAATATTCACGCAGGTTTGCAGTAAATGTCCAGTGGCTGTTCAAGCTCCGCTGGGTGGCAGTGGTTGGCCAACTATTGACGATTGCATTCGCTCTATTCGTATTGGGAATCGATTTTTTGCTGTGGCCACTCTTCCTGATCATTGGCCTGACCATCGTATCCAATCTGCTATTGATGCGCTTCGTTTCTCGATCAGCACCGCCAATTGGCAATAACATGGATTTGGCCGATGAGGGCCAAACAACAACACATATTCTCGGGCTGGTCATGACCATGGATATGCTTTCGTTGACCACGTTGCTGTACGTAACGGGTGGACCCACGAATCCGTTTTGTCTGTTTTTCTTTGTCAACGTCAGCCTGAGCGCCGTGTTACTGGATCGGAACTGGGCCTGGTGTTTGAACTTTCTTTCTATCATCTGCTTTTCGGGTTTGCTGTTTCAGTACATTTCGATTCCGTGGCTCGACCGGGGGATTTCACTGGATCCCGTCATGCACCGAGGCAGCCCATCGCTGGTTCAAACCGGACTCATTGCGGCGTTTGCAACTTGTTCCAGCGTCATCGTTTATTTCATGACGCGAGTCACTGGGGAACTGAGGGAACAGGAACTTGATTTACGTTTGGCCCAGCAACAGCAATCGCGAAACGAAAAACTGGAAGCCCTCGGAACGCTTGCTGCTGGTGCCGCTCACGAACTGGCAACGCCACTAACAACGATCGCGCTGGTTGCCAAGGATGTCGAGCAGTCATTACGGCGAGCCGGGACCACCGCTGCCGCCATCGCGGCTGATCCGGGTTTGATCGAAGATGTCGGGTTGATTCGCCAACAACTTGATCGTTGCAAGAAAATTCTGGATCGAATGGCCAGCCATTCCGGAGAAACGGTTGGCGAAATGATGCAAGTCGTTACCGCGCGGGAACTGGCCGACGAAATATGCGAAGGGCTGGAGCAAGCAAACGAACGAATCGAAATCTTGCTGGATAGTTCCGTTAAACAATCAAAAGTGCGTGTGCCAGTCGACGCCCTCTCCCAGGCCATTCGCTGCCTGGTACAAAACGGCCTCGACGCTTCGACCGAAAATCAATCCGTAGTTCTTGGAATTTCCCGAATCGCAAATACACTTGAAATCATTGTTCAGGATTACGGTCACGGCATGCCGGAAGAGGTACTTCGACGGGTCAGCGAGCCGTTTTTCACGACCAAACAACCGGGAAAGGGAATGGGGCTCGGTGTCTTTCTGGCGAAAAACGTTGTGGAACGATTGGGTGGATCGGTTACGTTTCAGTCGCGGACTTCATCCAATCGCGAAGGATCGGGTACCATAGTGAGTATCTCGCTGCCGCAATCGGAAAATTTTTCCGTCTGAATACTTCAAATGTTTACGAATCGGGCAGGCAACCTGACATGGAAAAACGCAAGACGTTTCTTGTGGTTGACGACGACGACACGCTGCGAAACCGGATGCAAAAGTCACTTCGCTTGCGCGGTTTTGATGTTGTTTGCGCGGCCAATGCCGAGGAAGCGGTCGTCGCTGCCACGTCGATCCAACCCGACCTGGCGGTCCTTGATTTGAAGATGCCAGGCAAATCCGGCCTGGAACTCTTGTCGGAAATCCGCCAATGTTCGCCAGCAACGCGCTGTGTCATCCTGACGGGTTACGGAAGTATCACCAACGCAGTCGAAGCGATCAAACTGGGTGCAATCAACTACGTCACCAAACCAGCCGACGCCGATCAGATTTTGACCGCACTTGACGAAGTACCGACTGGCGACGCGGCCAACGATATCGCACCACCCTCGCTTGCCGAAGCCCAATGGGAACACATTCAGCGAGTGCTCAACGAGTGCGATGGCAACATTTCGGAAGCTGCCAGGGTCCTCGACATTCCGCGGCGGACGTTGCAAAGAAAATTGAAAAAACTGGCTCCCTGACAGAATGTTTTCGTCCCACAACACCAACCTATTGGGGATGTGACCGATGTTCGGATGGTTCAACAAAAACCCCACAAAGGACTTGCCCCTTTATCGCTCAGACAGGCTTTCCGTCGATCTCGAACGACAATCGCTCAATGGCATACCGGGCACTCCCTGTGATGTGCGGGCGTTATCTTCGTTTGGCAAGGCGTCAGGTTACAAAAGGTATCCGGACGGACATGTTTTTTCCTGGCGGGAAAGTGGCTTCAGTCTTTGCAATTTCAGGAGTCGTATTACCTCAATCAAATTTTATATACTCTCTGAAACGGGTTCGCGTTTCGCGTCGTGCAAACTGGAAATCCTGTTGGGTAATAGTAAACTGTTGCTGCAGCCAGAAACGACCGGCAATGAAATCATGGAATTTCTTGGCGAGCCCAGCGATGCCTTCGACTTCGCCGACGATGCCTTCGATGTCGGGTGGGAGGGTAGTGGCTGGTCCTTAAACTGCGCGTTCGACCGAAGCACCGGTCTCGAAATTGTGGACGTCGATTTCCTGAGTGACGACGAGGAATAACAAATATCTTTGGTGATTATTCGTCTTCGTTCTCAGGCAAATAATCCTGCATCATATCGAGCAAACCGAGATCGGCCAGCTCTTGTTGAACGCGACCATCGCTTTCATCGGACAGCCCGCTGCGGACTTCGTCCAGCAAATGACTGGCGAATCGGGTCCGTGATCGACGCAAAAGTTGACGGCAGGCGTCGGCGCGAATCGGGCTGCCGGTTTTGTCAGACAAACGCGCGGCCAATTCGTCCGAGGTTGCCTCGGGTAACTCGCCTCGCAGTTTCAACAAGTGGTAACCGGGACCGGGTCGTCCGCCATCTTCGCCAAGCATCCGTGAAAACGCCTGCTCAAGAACCGATCGCTGCCATGCCGCATCCCATTGCGATTCCAGCTCCGAATTGCTGTCGTCAGCGATCAGGTCAAGACCGGCGTCACTTCCTTTGCGGCGCGACGACTTGTCCCAGTGATTGCGAATCATGTTTCGAATTGCCGTCTTTAGTAAATCGCGAAATCGCCCCCGGTCCGGATCGGCACCGGCAAAATCCCCTTTCATCAACCGGATCATAACGTCCTGCGACAACTCGTCGGCATTATTCCGATCCTTGACAATTGCACCGATGTATCGGCGGACGGCGGACGAATAACGCATTACCAAAACGCGACGGGCTTCGGAAACTGTCTCCGGTTTCCTGTCATCGTGGGCTTGTCGAATGACACTCCATCGGGTGTGAATCGCATCAATCCGTTCGTCGTTCATAGGGGCTTTCCGCTGTTGTATCGTTGGGTGTGCAAACGAGGCTCGCGGCCTGATGCAAATAATTAAATCAATCGCCAACAGTGATCGAATCAAGCAACTTTTTGACCCGATCGCGAGTGGCAATCGCGTTTGTGTGGTTCGGTCGTTCGGCGATGATGGCGTCGACTTGCGTCATGGCAACGCCCAATATCTCTTGTGCAACGGCAAACCGTTCCTGCTGGTTCAGGACCACGCCTTGTTCATACAGCAATTCCACCCATTTCGTACGATAACCGAAATCGTCGGGAAAGTCCTTAACCAGTAATCCTACTTTTTTTTCGGCGTTTTCCAGCAGTTCAAGCGCACCGGGCAAATCCGATTTGGCTTGCAATAACTGCGCCATCAGTCGCCCCGTTTCCAAACGCCAAAACCTCGACTCCCGCTCTTCGTTACCGACGTCCGACGAATCCGCAAATATTTGCATCGCTCGATTCAATGGGTCTTCGGCACCAGTACTGTTGCCGACGATCAGTTCGAATTCGGCAAGACTGCACAAGGATTGAACGTTCCAGACCCTTGCATAAGGATCGCCATCCGGCAATGCTGCCGCAAATTTTCCGGCGTACTCGACACGTTTAAGCAAACTTGCACGAGCCATCTCAATATCACTGCGCCCAACAGCGGTTCCATACTGCGAGGCATACCAGGCGCTCGCCAGTTTAAGCACGTCGGGATCGTTGGCGAATCGCCCCAGCAATCGATGGATTCCGGATTCGATCGCGGCCGCCCGCGTGTCAAATTCCACCGCCTGAGCCACCGCATCCAATTCGTCCAGCCGACTTCGGTCCAGTTCAATTCGCTGGGTTGCAAACCACACATCGCCAGGCCATTTTGCAATCGCCCCGTCGATCAACTGGACCAGTTCCGCTTCCTGGACCTGGCTGTTATCGCGACGTCCGGCCAGCCAGTCCGCGTACCACACAACCTTTAATGCAAAAACGGTACTTTTGCAAACCTCAATGTCTTCCGGTCGAAGTTCATGCAGTTGTTTATACAGTTTCGCAGTCAACTCAGCCGTTGAATTCATCAATTCCTGGGCTTGTGGAACTTCGAACAACTCATCACGCAATTTTCCGACGACCTGATCCAGTGTGTTTCGGGATAGTTCAAATGCCGAGTTGGATTCCGTAATCGCCCGTTTCAGGTCCTTGTTGGTTTCAGCAAGCCGGGAATTGGATTCACGTATCGTCGTATTGGCCGATCGTAAATAAAGCGAAGCGATCAGGCTGCCGCTGGCGATGGCAACAAACAAAGTCGCGGCAACCGCCTGCCACGGATTTCGGCCAGTCCATTTCCAAACTTTTGCGTACCATGTCGCTGGCCGGGACATAATGGGTTTGTTGTCCAGCCAGCGCCGCAAGTCGTCCGCCAGCGCCTCGGCGGACACGAACCGGCGCGACGGTTTTTTTTCCAGGCACTTCAGACAAATCGTTTGCAAGTCGTACGGGATCGCCGTATTGAGCATTCTTGGCGGAACCGGCTCTTCCGACATCAACATCATCAACGTTTGCACACTGTCGTTCGCCAGAAAGGGTGGCCGACCCGCCAGCAACTCATACAGGATCGCACCGAGAGAATAAATATCGGCCGCGGGTCCAACGCGACTGAAAACTCCGCTGGCCTGTTCCGGTGCCATGTACGCCGGTGTGCCCAAAATCTGACCCGTTCGTGTCACGCCGGCATCTTCTTGCGTCGACTTGGCCAATCCGAAATCAACGATTTTCAGATCGCCCGGTTGAATTGAGTGCGGTTTTGAAGAATCGGATTTGGCATGTCGCGCTCCTTTTTTCGTTGACGGAGGCTTGCCGCCATCGGATTCATTCAAGGAATCCGTTTTCGAACTTGCTTCCTTTCGGGCAAGAAGCACATTGCCCGGCTTGAGATCGCGATGAACGATTCCTTGTTCATGGGAATAGGCGATAGCACGAGCAAGGGTTTCAACGATCGTAGCGGCTTCGGTGGCATTGACGGGTCGCCCCTTGATCTGATCGGCCAACGATCCGCCGGTTACGAGTTCCATGATGCAGACCGGAAAGCCATCCTCGGTTTTCAGGTAGTCATACAATCGGGCGATATTGGAGTGATCCAGATGAGCGATCGAACGCGCTTCGCTTTCAAATCGGGTCACCAGCTCGTTATCGAGATTGTCAACCAGCAACTTGACAGCGACTTCACGACCCAGTTGCAGATTTGTCGCTTGATAAACGCGCCCCATCCCGCCCCTGCCCAGGAATCCCGTCACTTGATAACCGGGGATTTTTGGAAAATTCACCGATGGCTTGGCGGACGTCATGGCAGGCCGTTTTGTTATTTGCGCATGTACCATGAGAACAGCATCAGCCGTCAAAGGGCAATGGGCAGTTTACACGATACGCTTATGGTATTTCCGAAACGAGTCCGCGATATTTTTCACTGCCGCAATAACTGTGTAAATGGGAATACCGACGTTTGCTGCGATTCGGGAACAACCTGCCCGCACGTCAGTCGCCTTGGCTTGCCAGGGATTGGCGTCAATCAATGTTTTTTCAAAAAGGAGTCCCGGCATGACCGAGACTAAAGAAAAAACCGCTTCAAACAAGGCCCCAGTCACAAGCTTCGGACCTTACTCAAGCGGTAATGGCAACTCAATTGAAGTTGCCGTATGGTTAAATGAAATTGTTGTCGAGGGGGACCGAAAGGTCAACGTCCATGCGATCACATTTTCGAGAAACTACCGTGACGGCGACGGCTGGAAAAAGGTGAAGTCCCTGCGACCCGCCGACCTTCCAGTTCTCGTTTACGCACTGAACAAGGCTCAAGAATGGATCTTCGAGCATCATCGATCGACGGATTAACTTTACTTTTCCCGTAGCCGGGAGAGCAGCACCACCCCTGTCGCGAAAGCGATGGGGGATTTTTGGTTTGGACCCTGGCTGGACTCTAACGGATCACCGCGATGACGCACCTTAGGCAGATTCATTTTATTTTCCCTCGATCGGTGTAATCGCGTCCACCTTGCCATCAGCAGTGGTGACGGTGTTGCCTTCCCGTTGTCAGGACAAGATCGGCACACGGAAGTGAGGATTTCGGAGCTCGATAGCTGGCCTGCGTTTCCTCCGAGTCTGACGCTCAGTACAATGTCGTTGCCGTCATCGCACCTCCGCCGGAGGCCGAAGTGATTGGCTAGATCTTCTTCGTAGGAAACTTTCATTCTCTATCCCAAGCCGGTTTCAACCCGGTACACCCTGACCCTCTTTTTTCATCTCCCCGTCGGTTGCTGCAGACGTCAAAGTTGAAAATTTCGAAGGGCGACAGTGTCACCTTCGGAAGACCACTTTTCAACTTTTAACAATTTTTGGAACGCTTCCTTCCGTGATCCCATGAACTATTGCTCGTCAACATTGTTCTCATCATGGTATTTCAAAATCAATTCGGCGACGGCAGCACTATTGTCAAAAAAATGTTTGGCGTCTACACCGTTGCCAACGAAGTAAACTGCGAATTCATACCCACAACCAAGCTCATTTGCTGCCAATCCGGCAGGAGAACTTGGTAGGAGCTCAGTGTACCTTTTGCCCCAAACCGTAAATTCGGATAGGTCAGTATTTGGTAAGTATAGTGACGCAACAGGGTTTTCAATCAAAATGTTTTCACCTCGCATAAACCGATTTGAACGTACATTGCGCAGCATTCCTATTTGATCAAGGTCGTCCACCATGATCAACAAGTTATCAAAAACCTGACGCCGACCTTGTCCGACGATCAAAACTGCTCCCTCAAAACTTGGTGGGATTTCGAATTCCATTGGTCCAGCACTTTCCCTCCAGTTATCATTGCGTTGGCAACCCATGAAAAAGCATAAGGTGATTGTAAAAAGAAATTTCCGGCTCATTAATCGAAGTCCCCTAACTTAATAGTTTTGTTACCGTTTGAACTCATTAACGCCAGTCCACCTGCCAAAAAAGAACCGTCACCTCGGAAATGATATACTCCAACATCGTCTACCAGAACTTCATAATCTGGATATTTATCGTGAGTAAAGAAGATCCATACACTGGTTCGATCCACGCTATCCTCTCTGCATTTTTTAATGTCAATCGCAAAATCATAATCGAGACTCGGGGCCCCAAAAGCAAGCGGATCGGAACCAGAGGCAGATCCCCTAATTTGGCTATTGGTTCCTGGAGTGACGTCTTTGACAGAACCGTTGAGCGGACCAATGAGAGAATCGTCCTCATCACCACGCCTTGTAAACACGGATTTCTTCTCCTTGATTCGCCCTTCTATGCCGTCCAAGGTTCCATGCCAGCGAAACACGCCAAAGGTTGGATCGTTTTCAAAAACGATCGACGCTTTTCCTTCCATATCACCAGCATCATCGGTGTCAAACGTTACCGTGTGCCTAGCTCTTGCCGTTCCTCCTTCATACTTGTCACGGCTGTCTGTTCGGAAATACAGGGCAGATGCAGGAAACATTGAAATTGAGTGTTGTGGAGCTGGTGACATGAACCATGTACTATCCGCAAGCAAACTCCAATCAGCACTGGTTGATTCATCAGCCCTGAACTTTATTGTCTCGAAGTCATTGAAGATCGTTGATAGCTTTTTCCCGTCATTCCCATTTATGAATGCTGCCAACACAATCTTAATTTTCTTAAGCCCTAAGGGATCCACTTCCCCCAACCCGAAATATCCACGAAACAAACTCATCCCGTCGACGTAACCCAGCGGGTCTCTGTTCGTAAATCTCCCCGCGCTCGGCTCGAACCAGCGAGCCCGGAAATAGTACATGGCGAGGGAGTTATCCCATTCGCGACCGGTCCAGGTGTATCGGTTTGAGATCGCAGACATTGAAATTTGAGTGCCCGTTCCATTGAAGATGATAAGTCCACCGTGCGCGGTGTAGACGTAGCGTTCGGCGGTGTTGCCGCTGTTGTCGGACAGAGCAGTGATCGAGTACTGCTGGTTGCGGTGATAGAAGTGTTTGACGTTACCGGAACTGGTTTCGCGCATGACCGGTTCGTCGATGTAGTCGCCGTAGACATAGCGGTAAGTCGGGGACGACGGCGCTGCGCCGGATGTATAGTCGGCAAATGTTTGCTGGCCAGCCTGGACGAAAATCGTGGTGATGCCGGATTCTGTACGGGCCACTCTGCTGCCGAGTGCGTCGTATTGAAAGGTGACTTCGTTTGAAGCGGGCGTGCCATCGACGTCAGCACCACCCAGGCGGTTATCGAAATCCCAAGTCAGGTTCAGCCCGGGGGCGGCGAGTGTTGCAGGGCGCGAGATGAGGTTGCCTTTAACATCGTACGCCAGTGTGCCGGAACTGGTGCCGGTGAATGAAGTGAACTCATGGGCCAGACCGTGGGTGCGGGTCTGATTGAACGGGCCCGTGCCGGTCTGGTTGAACGTGTTCCAGTTGCCGACCAGCGACAGGTTCCACGTTTGATTCTGGTTGCTGTCGCTGCGGTTCCATGCGGTGACGCGGTTCTCGTTGTGGTAACCGATGGGGTCATTGCTCATTTGTGCGCAGCACCCGCAGGGCCGTTCCGGCAAATGAGCTTTGACCCCTTTACGGCACCAAGTATTGAAACTAAAACCCGTAAGCGGTGAATTGGTGTTCGTTTCAGCGGTCTTGTTCCTGTTCGCATCCCACGTGTACGTGTACGTCCCGACTTTGTCCGCGCCGGGATTGGTCGTGGTGATATTGGCAAGGAGATTGTCCTTGTTCGAGCCGGAAACGCGATAGTTCCATGTCGTCACTGCGCCGTTGCTGTAAGTGCTCGTGGAAAGTCGTCCGCCAAGGTCGTAAGTCCGGGTGTCGATCACCGCGCTGTTGTACTTGATCTGATTCAATTGGCTGCGGTTGGTCTAAGTCCGTTCGACTTGCGTGCCGTCGGGGTAGATATATTTCTTGATTCTGTTCGGTGAGTCGTACTCGCGCGTCGTTGTGTAAGTCTGTCCCGTGATCGTCAGCCCTTCGGTTGCCAAACGTCCAGTGGGGTCGTAGGACATCGAGACGGTGTTGACATAGCGGCCAGAAGTGGCCGAAGTTATCCGGCTGGCGGCATCGAACTGGAACGTATCGCTGTCGGCAATGGTGCCCGATGGAGAATTTGCGGCAGTCCGGTAATCGCGCTGAGTCATGCGCGAGGCCAAGTCGTAGTTCATCGTGACCGTCGCGCCAGTCTGGTCGGTCTTTCGGAGCATTCGTCCGGCGGGATCATAGGTGAATTCGACGATCCCGTAGCCGGGAGTGCCGACCGTCGATCCGCCGACGTGGTCAGGGAGAGTTTCGCTTGCGCGTAAACCGCGATCGTTGTAGGTGTAGCTGGTGACTTGTCCTTCGGCATCGACGACCGATGTCCGATTGCTGGCAAGATCCATGCCGTACAAAGTCTGACCCGCCAACCGGTCAACGACGACCATCAATCTGTCCGCCGCATCGTATTGGCGGGTTGTTGAATTTCCTTTGCCGTCGACGCTGGTTACCACGTTTCCGCCGAGGTCGTAGGTCGCACTGGTTGTAATTCCAAACGTGTCGGTACGCGAGGTCATACGTGACAATGCGTCATACACGCCGTCATAGCCCACCAGATTCGGATCGCGGGCGGAAACAACGTTGCTGGATGCATCGTACGATGCGGTCGAGATATTTCCCAGTGCGTCGACCGTCTGCAGGGTACGACCTGATCCGTCGCTGCGGCTGCGGACGATATTGCCAAGTGCGTCCATCGACCGGGTTTCGGCAACGAATTTCGGTGAGCCTATATTGAATGTGTTATCGTAAATCGAAAACGACCAGGTGACCGCTTGCAAGTTGGCGGACTGGGCCACTGGTTGGGCCTGGGCGACCATGACTGTGCGTCCCAGCCCGTCGGAGATTGATACCGAAAATTCCTGTTCGGCATTGACACTCAATAGGGCGCTGCCTGCCGAGCCACTTCCAAAACTGAAACCGGTTGCCGTTGTCAACTGACCGATCAAGCTCGAAATCGATACATTGATCGTCGAAAGTGTTCCGACATCGGGAATCGCCATGCCGGCCGAACTGTCCAGACCAACGCCGTCGGTCAGGTTCGAATCGTAGAAGATCATCGATGTCAGGCCGTCGGCCATCGGTGCATCCATGGTTCCATTTCCGTCGGCGTCAAAACCGGCGATCGGGACGTTGTCCGTTGTAAGCGTTATATGTTCGGCGTCCCATCCAGTCTTCGCTGTAACGGGTCCGGTAGAAATTAAACCCGGATTTGTTCGTGACAAGCGTTGTACTATTGGGTCGACGCCGCACTTCCCTGGCCCAGTTCAAGCCGTCACGGATAAATTCTGTGGTTCGGCCGTCAGTCGTTTCGGACTTGAGCAAGTCGGTATTGGTAAAATAAACACGAGTGGAAATCGACCGCTGATTGGGATCGGTGATGATCGTATCGTGGGGGAGCCCGTCCAGGATATTGGCATCGATGGCGGCAGCGACAATCCTTTCGATCCACCGACTTCGTAAATCGTAACTGTGTGTCGTGACGACTCCGTTGCGATCGCGGGTCGCCGCGACCTGATCGGCCAGCACCCCTGAATTGTAGCGCGTTTGTTCGTTCGAACCGTCGTGATAGGTGACCATGATCGTGCGGCCAATCGCGTCGTAGGCGAACGAAGTGACTCGGCCTACCGGATCGGTGGTACTTTGCAGTTGACCCTGGGCGTTCCAGTTGAAGTTCGTTTGCGGACGGGTTCCGCCAGGTATGTCGGCTCCCTCGGTAATTTTTTTGATTCGTCCGATATTGGGGGCGTTCGCATAGTACTCGTAATCGGTACGGTACATATCGGTCTGGTTGTTCCAGAGTGGACTGGGCATGGCGACAGAAGAAACAGCAGGACGGCCACCTTGATTGGCTCCGTAGCTGAATGTGTAAATACGACCGAAGGGGTCGGTCATCGTATTGATCTTGCGCGATACGGTATCGCTGTAGGTAAAATCGTAGCCGAAATTGGCGGTGTCTTTCCAGGATTCGAGTCGCCCATCGCGATCGATGATCTTGTCGGTATCGTCGGCGGTCTCGTACAACTGAAAGCGAAGGATTTCGCCGTTGTGCCGTGTGACTTCGATGTGAGTAGCAGCTTGCAGTGTGCCACCCCCAATCAGTTTGGCATGGCGGTACAAGTCCAGCCCGTCGTTGAAGGTAGTGCTGCCTGTCGAAATGGGTATGAAGTTCACGATTCGGGCACTTCCCGCATCCGTCATTCGTATTCGAAGTACGTTGTCGCTGTAGTTGGTAAATGCGTGAACGGAATAATCAAAAGGGGTGTGAACGCCCGCTCCCAAACTGGTTGGATAGGCGGACATGTGATTGTTCATCCAGAAGCTGAGGGGAATGAAAGGCATTTCGCCGGTTCCGGCAGAACCGCTGTTGCAACTGCCGCAGCCAGTGCCGTTGGATTCCTGTTGTACTGTACCGCCGGGCATTTGTTCTTTGGGCTGGCCGGTGGCCGAATCGCCCGGTGAGTCGGGGCCAAGTGAGCTGTTGCAACCACAAGCGTTACAGGTCATCCCTGGTCCACACGTTATCCCAACAGGGGCATGCGAGTCAGCTAAAACCAGCGGATTGCTCGGGAAAAACGCAACTACCCCATTGTAAAATGAAAAGACCTTGTGAAAGACAGTGAAGCAATTGGGGTCTTCGGGTACAAAAACAATTGAATACTTGCCAGCCACGCATCCCAAATCGAGCGGCAGCGTGTGTTGTCCGGCACTCAAATCGGGAATCGGTCGGCCATCAATGCGATATCCCAACGAAGTGGTCCCCGGATCGCAATGACGGTAAAGCATGAAATAGCCACCGTTGTTGCCAGCGCAGCCCGCCGTCGGGTAATTGGCGGCCAGTTCGTAAACGAGATTAACGGTGCTGTCGCTGGTAGCTGTGACACTGACGACCCGGTTGACGAAGAAAGCGGCTGGACCGGACGAGTGGAAAGTGGAGAGTGAAGAGTGTCGAAGTTTGAAAGGCAAGTGCCACGAGTGGAAGTCTGAAGCCGTTGGTTGAATGACAAAGCGGGATTGACGAACGAGTACACTGTGCTCTACGCCGGATGACGCCGTGTTTTGACTAGAAATTCCAAAACCGACAGGCGATGCCATTGCAACGGTTGCCGTGGCTGGCGTCGGTTGTTGCTGTTTTTGTGTGGCGATAACTGAAGTGACAAGGGAGGTGTTGAGCAGGATGCCCAACAACAAACGGAAATACAACATCGCGATGTTCTCCCGGGTCAGATGTTTTCAAAGTTATTTCAAATCGCAACCCGATGCGTCAGCGAGGAAATACTGTGATGGTGAAGCGCTGATGATTGTTGAACGTCCCTCACTTACGTTTCGGGTTGCGATTGATGGCGACGTACATCGTTTGCTGTACAGTAAAAAAAGGGGTATCCAAGACACCTCAATTGTATTCGAAATTCTGCCTCTATTCCGCCATACAACTGTAGAAACTTGCCGGTTTCTGTTAACGGAAGGCAAAAGTCCCAATTGTATAAGACAAATTAAGGGTTTTCGAATGCGTTCGGACCGATGTCAAGCCTTGTAAAAGCGAAATCCCCTGCGTGCCAATATGATTGAGACAACATTGAAGTTTTTATTTAAGCTTGAGGGCTTGGCGAGTTGCTGGGGCGAGAAGGGTTTTACTCTTCGAATCTGGCAAGATGGCGACGATCGGCGTTCCTTCGGATGAAACATTGATCCGGCAAGTACTTTCGATTCTTGTAGAACTCGGAGGCCAGCCATGATCGGGTTGGCACTCGGGCTAAAAGTCATTGTAGATAACGACGGATGAACGCCCATGGAATACTGAGAGGGTCCGGTCTGGCCAACAAAAAAAGCGTTGCCCGATCACTGAATGATCAGGCAACGCCATGTTGCCTAGCGATTGTTCAAGGCAAGTGGTTTGCTGCCCATTTTCCGGACGTAGTCAACGGTGATATTCAGGATTTCGTCCATGAAATAGTCCCGTACGATGTCGGAATTGGTGTAATTCGCCTGATCTTCGAGCAATTTTTCTTCCTCGCGATCCGAATCCAGTTCCTCACGTCGCTTCATGAAATCGTCGCGATTTAAAGAAACCGTGGCGTCTTTTTTCTGCTCGATATATTTTCCAATCAGGACAAGGTCCTTTTGGAATTTTTCCGATTGGGCAATACGCTGCTGCGAACGACCGGTCAGGTCTTCAATCATTTCCGGCGAAACAAGTCCGAGGTGATCAAAATTTGCCTGGGAGACCCGATCGAATTCCAGTGCGTAATCCAGATCGGACTCGCTTATATCCATATGGTCGGTAATCGACGGCAGAACAATATCTGACAGGACGCCACGTTTTTGAGTGCTGTCGCCATTGGGGCGATAGAATTGGGAGATCGTGATCTTGAGGGCACCCAGCGTCGGCGGGGCGTTTTGCGTTTGCAAAATGTACTCGGCCAGATTAACGAGCGTTTGCACCGTCCCTTTGCCATGCGTCGAGGTATCACCGATGATCAGTCCACGTTGATAGTCCTGGACTGCACCGGCAAGAATCTCGCTGGCACTAGCGCTAAATTTGCTTGTCAGAACGACCAGCGGACCATCCCACGACATTCCAAACGTCTGGTCATTGTCGACGCGGACCTTTTCATTGGAGCTTTTGGTTTGAACCACCGGGCCATGATCGATGAACAGGCCGGTACAATCGATGGCTTCCGGCAAACTGCCTCCACCATTGCGCCGCAAGTCAAGAACAACCGCGTCCACCCCCTTGGCGGTGAAGTCGTCGAGAATGCGTTTGACATCAACGGTCGTGCTTTTGAAATCCGGTGAGTTGGCACTGCGGCCTTGCATGTCGGTATAGAAGCTTGGCAAGTCGACTACGCCAATCTTGTAGGAACCCCCGCCAGCTTTTTCGCCAGCTTCGAAAACGGTTCCCCGTGCTTCACTGTCCTTGAGTTCAATGTGTTCGCGGGTTATTGAGATCGTTTCGATATCAGAGCCACCGGCCTTCATGATTGTCAATCGAACGACGGTACCGGCTTTTCCGCGAATCTTGTCGACGACGTCGTCGAGTTTCATGTCGAGAATATCGAGCAATTCGCCCTCTGCTCCCTGTCCGACCGCAATGATTTTGTCATCCACCTTGATTTCGCCACTTTTATCGGCGGCACCACCGGGGACTATGCGACGAATCACGGTCAGCCCGTCATCGGTCGATTGCAATGTTGCACCGATTCCGTCCAGTTCGAGGCTCATCATAATTGTGAAATTGACAAATGTTGATTTCGACATGTATGACGTGTGTGGATCAAAGCTGGTCGTAATCGCCGAAACATACAGCTCAATCACATCCTCATTGTCGAACTGTTTCATGCGGTTGGCAAAAGCCCGGTATCGGTTTCGCAATCGTTCGCGAGGGTCTTTTTTGTCCGGATTGTCTTTCTCGTCGTCCGTTCCAAAGACCAGCAGGTTGTACTTGATCCGCTTTCGCCACAGTTCATCCAGCTCTTCTTTGGTGTTTACGTACTCGATGACATCGGGGTCGGTCACCAGTTCTTCGTGAATCGTATAATCGTGCTCGGTCTCTATTAACTGGTTTGCAACGATGACTTGTTCGTCAACACGCTGCAGAAATCGCTGGAAGATTTCAAAGGCGGCTGAGTATTCACCCTCAGGCATCATATCGTCCAGTGTCGTGCCAAAGCGGCTATTGAAATCCTCAATGTCGCTTTTCAGAAAATACATCTTCAAAGGGTCAAGACTCTTCAGGTAGATCGTCAAGGCCCGTTTGGAAATATCGTCGTCCAGTTCATGCTCGGAAAGATGCTCGCGCTCCATCAGGGCGGCCACCACCTGCGATATTCGCTGCGACTGACGACTCGGCTTCGAGAACTCTTCGGTCTGAAATGCAAATGCTCCGGTTGGGGCCTGCACAAAAAAGACAAGTACGGCACCCGCCGCGAAAAGGATTTGGCGAATGTTTGCTCGTCTCAAGAAGCTTTGCATGAGAGTTTCCTGTTGTTGGTAATTTATGGCCGGACCGGATCTTTCACGTCGTCAAAGGACCAGTCCTGGATTGGTATTTCTTGTAAGGTGCCGTTCATCAACGGCCAGACAGGTTTTGTAACCGGTCGGACCCGTAAAGTTGGCGAAACTGGACGGTGCAATAGTAAGCGTATCAAAAAACAGGGGCAAGGTCGGTTTGGCCGCATTTGTCGGTGGTTTTTGGCCGGATTCCGGCGCATATTCCCGGTTGAACCCGGGTTTATCTGGAACAATGCGAACGAAAGTCCCGTCAGGGTTGATACACCAGAATTGTCGCCGCTCCCCTTAAATGCCTTCGCTTTTTTTATCGCATTTAAATGTTTTTGACCGAAAATGAGTGACCGGCAACGAGTCGGCGAAATGACGGGCACCGGGTCCGGTTTGTCTCCGCATTGGTAACGATGGTGAGCGACTGGATGTTATACTGTTCCGATATTACGTTGCCAGCAATTTCTCGTTCATTTATTGACTTCTCAAATCGTGCCTGCCTACTTGTTGATGAATGCCGGCTTGCGAGTCGGTTCTCGTTACATACTGATCGAGTCCGAATCCAATTTGCTTGGCCGGGACTGGGATTGCCGGATCGTCCTGAATGATCCGCAATGTTCCCGCGTCCATGCTTCGATCAGTTTTGAAGAGGGACTTTGGTGGATAAACGATAACAACTCCAGTAACGGCACATTCGTCAACAACCAGCGAGCCGACTCGGCCCAATTGATTAACGGAACAGAAATCCGGATTGGCGGGAGCGCGTTTACGTTCGCCGCGCAGGTAGACGAGGACGGAATCGATTCCGGCGACGTGCAACAATCCACTCGCCATACCATTGTGCTCGAGGAAAAATTCAACGTATCCGAAACGGGGGAATATACCCTCGGTTTTCTGAATGAGCATAAAAGTGGCGGCGACTTCTTTTTTCTGTTTCAGTTGTCGGTAAAGCTGCTGAGTATCGAAACGCCTGATGAAGTCGTGCAGGTTTGCGTTTCCAGGTTGCACGAACGAACCGATGCCACGGTTGCCGGATTCATGTGGTTAACGGATGCAGGACAACTGCGACCGAAAGTCGTATTCCCGGCCAATGGATCGGAGAAAATCAAATTAAACGACCGGCTGACAGAGCGAGTGATTCGCGACAAAAAAGTCATCCGAATCGAACACAGTACCAGTCAGCACGGAAACGAATTTGCTGACTCGATCTGTATTCCCCTGATCCGAAATGACCAGTCGATCGGTGCCCTTCATCTCTACCGGCAGTCGCGAAGTTTTCCGGACAGCCATTTCCAGCTTGCCAGTTCTGTCGCAAACCTGATGGTGCGTTCTCTGGCGCGGGCCAACCGTCAAGCCGTTATGGAGGCCGACAACCTGCGACTGGCAACATCGGCGGCCGATACGGGCGAGTTGCTCGGGAACAGCCCGGCAATGGAAACCCTGAAATCAAAAATCATACGGATAGCGCGGGCTCAAGGGTGTGTGCTGGTACGTGGTGAAAGCGGTGTTGGCAAGGAACTTGTGGCGCGGGCCTTGCACAAATCCGGCAATCGGGTGGATCGGCCAATGCTCAGCGTCAATTGCGCGGCAATACCCCGCGACTTGATGGAAAGCCAGTTGTTCGGACACAAGAAAGGCTCGTTTACCAGCGCGGATCGCGACCACCTTGGCTGGTTCCAGCAAGCCGACCTGGGAACGTTGTTTCTCGATGAAGTCGGCGAATTGACGCTGGAAGGGCAAGCGAAATTGCTGCGGATTCTCGAAGGGCATCCGTTTCTGCCCGTTGGTGGAACGGAAGAAATAACCGTCGACGTCCGGATTGTTTGCGCAACCAATCGCGATTTGCGCGAATTCGTGGCCGATAAAAGATTTCGCGAAGACTTGTTTTACCGGCTGACCGTTTTTGAATTGCTCATACCGCCACTCCGCGAACGCGATGCGGACATCGGTCTGCTACTCGATCATTTTCTGGCCCATTTTCGAAAACTGCACGGTCGGCCGGATCTTGAATTATCCAGCGAGGGTCGACAGAGGATATTGTCGTTTGGCTGGCCCGGAAATGTGCGCCAACTTCGAAATGTTATTGACAGCGCTGTTGTCATGGCCGAAGGCAACCAGATCGAACTGGACGATCTGGGGATTCGTGACAGTCGAGGTGAAGAACTGGAAACACTTAATATCGAATACTGGGAACGCCGCCTCATCAAGCAAGCGGTTGGGCGCACCGATAACAATGTCCCAAAAGCTGCCGAGTTGCTAGGTATCAGTCGGGCAACACTTTATCGAAAACTTGATGAGTACGGGATCGATCGTAAATAACGCTTCGTTCCTGCCTTCAAAACAGCGCCGGATCAGGCAGCCTTCTTCTCATCTTCGGAACTGGTACCGGAACTGCCACCGCCGAATATTTTTTCGATCCCCTTGATATGCACTTCCTGTTGAGGAAAGGCGATCTCAATTTTCTGCCGTCGGAATTCATCGTCAATTGCCATATGCAATTCGTGGACGGTATCGGGAAAGTGGTCGCGATTGGGAATGTGAACCCGCAATTCAAAGTCAAGGGAACTTGCTCCAAAGGCCCGGAAGACGACCGACGGTTCGGGGTCCTTCAGGATACGCCGGTTTTCCCGGGCAATTCGCAGAAGTGTTCGGTGGACCAGACGCGTGTCGGACCCATAAGCGATTCCAACCGGGATCACAAGTCGCGTGACCTGATCCGATAGCGTCCAATTGATCACTTCGTCAGTAATGAACTTCTTGTTGGGAACGATCAATTCCCGCCGGTCGTAATCTGTAATCGTCGTAGCGCGCAATTGCATCTTGCTGACAAAACCTGAGACTCCGTTAACCGTGATATAGTCGCCGACGCGGATGGGACGCTCAATCAGGATGATGATACCTGAAACAAAGTTCGCAAAAATTTCCTGCAGGCCAAATCCCAGACCCACGCCCATCGCCGCGACCAGCCATTGGACGCTGTGCCATGAAATACCGACCGTGCCAAAGGCCAACACCAGTCCGGCCATTCCCACGACGTAACGGCAGACAATTGCCACCGCGTACCGTCCACCACGATCCAGCGGTAACCGGTCCAGTACAATCATCTCCAGCAATCCGGGCAAGTTGCGACTCAATACGATGGTGGCTGCCAGGATAACGAGACAAACAAGCAGGTTGCCGACGGTAATCCACTCAAGTTTTGTAACCAGTACCGGTGGTCCATCTACGGTCTTTTCCTGGACTTGCCGTTCGGTCGGCCCCCAAACTTCGATGTCCAGAGCACTGATCGCAGGCAAAACTTCCGCCCACAAGGCCATCACTATTATCAGTAATGTTGCTACCGAACTGACGTGCAACAGTCGTTGGACTTGTAGTCTCACTGCCAGGGAATGCGTTACTGCGGCGCTGTTATCTTCCTCCAGTTCCTCGCCGTCTGATTTTGTTGTTTGCCAAACACGTCGGGAATTGATCCGGTTATGTCCGACTTCAACCAACCGGGATACCAAATGATATATTGCAACGATTCCCAGCAAGGCCCACCAGGTCAGTAACAACCGGCCTGCCAGAAATACGGCCGAATACTGAAATCCCAGAGCGGCCATTCCGGCAAGCGCCAAAGGAGCCAATACAATCACGGGAGCCCAAAGTCCAAATGATTTTACCCAAACACTGCGCGATGCACTGACGTCCTCTTTCCAGCAACGGCCCATTCCTCGCAAAAGTCGAAACGATATCCACGAGAAAGCCAGCATGGCACCCATAAAAACGAAACGCCCCAGCGAATCACTCCAGCGACCTTCATCCAGGACTTCGAGCATTCGCGAAACAGCCATCATCGGCAAACAGTATCGAATGATGCGACCCACCGCACCGCGAATTAGACCGGTAACGGCAGGTACCCACCCCAATTGCTCCTCGGCCATTCCACCGCGCATGCAAAACCGGTAAATCACCGATCCAATAAACAATTGCGGAGCAATGGCAAGCAGCCCCTGGGAGATTGCATCCTTGAGCGAACCGCTCTCGTACATATCGCTCAACAACCACCCGAGCGTCGCCACCAGCACCGGAAAAAACGAAGCCTGCAATAGTGTCAGTATGAGTGAACGCAGTATCGGTGTAAAACGCATATCACTTCGACGACGACTGACCAGTCGCAGCCGGTGATTCAGCCGCCTTCGCATTCCGATCGCCATCCACAGTGCCAGCCCGATCATTAACAGCACGGGCCATCGCGTTTTCAATTGACTACCCAGACCATTGGCCAGGTCCTTCCATTTTGACGTAGCAGCAATCGAATTAATCGCCGCCAGACTCTGCTCAACATCCGACGAATCCAAAGGCTGGGCACTGCGAATCCACAATACGTGCTGGTCGATAAACAGCTTCAGGCTGCTGATTTTCTCGATGCAGGTATCATGGGCCGTTCGCAACTCTGTCAAACCGGAAAGGTACGTTTCGTAATCGCTGTTAAGACCAATGAGGTAGGACTTGTTGGTGTCCAGCAAGTCATTCGCTGTTTGCAATAACTTTTCTTTCGACGCCCGTGTTTCACCGATATTGCCTGACTCGATCAAATTACGCTTTTCTTCCTTGTGCTTTTCAAATCCCTCAAGCATTTCCTCGATATTGAGTTGTTGCACCGACTGGATCGGAAACTGTTGATTGATTTCGGCACCGCGGTCCCTGTGTCTTTTGGTTGGTGGAAGTTTGGAACGTTGAAACCGAAGCAGGATTCCAACGGACTGTGAGTGCTTTGCCTTCTCGATGTGTTTGTTAAGTCGCGACTGCGTCGCATCGAGCTCCTGGATCAATGCCTCCAGGTCGATCAATTCTGCCTTGTCAAATTGAATCAAGTCAGCAACGCGAGAACGTTCCTTCGCCAAATCAGCGTTTTTCTCGGCGAGGTCACTCACCAGAGGATCGGCGTTGGCGGCCGCTCGAAGCGCTTTCTCCTCTTCAGCCCTGGCTAACTGTATTCTGAAGTCGTCAATGAAGACCTGCAGCGCTTTGGAAGTCGCAACATTTTGATCGAGTTTCCGTTTGAACAGCTCCTTGCGAAGCGAACCGGGTTTTTCCGTGGCAATTACCCATGCCTGTTGGACATCCAGCAATCGCAATTCCAGAATGCAGGCTATGGCAATCGCCTGGCTCTCAACAAGCAAGGCCTGATCAGGTTGTGCGGCAGCGATCTGTTCATCGATCGTTTTGGCCACGGCCGCAAGTTTGGCTGTCTGGTCAACGCGCTGTTTGGGAATCGTTTCAAGCAAGCTGGTGCGCTCCTTGATCCGCGTTTCCACTGCGGCAAGGTCTTCGCGCAGTCTTATCTCGGCTTGTTTTAACTCGTTCAGCGCAACCTGGTGCACCTCGATACTTTGGTTGGTATCGATGGATGTCAGAACAGGAGGCAGAGTTGTGGCTTGTTCCGCCTCCAGTTGTTTGAATACGTATGGCGCAGCGGTTGTTTCGGCTTGCCGTTCGTCAAGTTTTGCCAGGATTTTCCGTGCGGTATCAAGTCGCTCAGTCGCCACGTCCAGTTTCGCAGTGGCCGATGTTTTGGCTTGTTCGTCCGTGACCGCCGCCACGTCGTTTCGGACACGTTCAATGGATGCGCCCAGTTGGTCGAGCAATTCCGAATCGATAGGAATGTCACTGGCAGGAGTCCAGTCCCAATCGAGTGGCGTAACCGCCGGTTTGGCTGGCGCAACAGATTTGTTTGTCAGGTCATCGATATTCGGTGCGGCCGCGGTCTCGTAACTCGCCAATGCTACCGGCCAGGTGATGACGCTCGCCTGGTTCTGTGACTGGGATGCGGTATCAATTGGCCGGGCTGTCAATTGACCCATATAAAGCTGCGGCACCTCCGCAACTTGAATTATCGCAGTGAAAATTGGCTGCGGATTGTCGAATCCCTCAAAGTACTCACCGGCGCGAGGGATGCGAATAGAATCATCGTCGAACTGCTGCGCCTGCGACGGATTTGACAATCCCGTCAACATCATCGATGTGATAACAATCAGAGCAACGAGTCGGACTGTTTGCATTGGTGCGTGCGAGTATGAATTCATTGAGTTTTATGCGTATCGATTTCGGGCTAATATATTTCTTTGTCCAATTCGGTAGCATCCGCCGAAAGTTCCCGTGGTTGAAGGCCGTCCTTGTAACAAGGGTGATAAGCGTGGCCAGGTAAACGACGGGGACGGCTCGGTTGAAAACCAAATGGCCGGGGAGCGTAGATATTTGTGCCGGCTATGGCAAGTGCGGATGATTCAGCCGAAGAAGCAAGATCGGCATTGTCGGTAGTTTTCCGGCTGCATTTACCTGTGCTATCGCATCATGACATCGAAACGCGAATCCGCCTCGTTCATCTTCCCTCGATGACGTCGTGACGCAACAAGAACTGACCTAACGGACAATACGAGAGTTCGGTACGCCGGCAATGCGCTCCATCATCCACTTGTTGAGATCGGAGCATGCCGGGTCGGCCAGCGGGTCGTTACCTGGATACTGCCGAAGCGTGACGTCAAATCCCGCGACATATAGCAGTTTCAATTGTTCGCACAAAACCGCTTCCGGCAGCGATTCGGAATTCCGGCGATGTCCCCAAAACAGGGGGACTTCGCGCGCCAGCCGTACGTTGAGCATCGGTTGCAAGTTGCCAGGAACTCCCCCATCCAATGACGCGGCACCCAGAAATAAATGAGGCAACCGAAAGGCAATTCGAAATGCCATCGTACCACCCCGCCCTGGACCGGCGATGAATACTCGCCTGGTATCAATGTTGTAGTTTTTCCGAACGGAGCGAAACGCTTGCTGGACCCGTCGCGAAGCACTCTCGATTGCTGATGGCGTTTGCTTCCACATAAAGCCACCATTGAGGGACTGTCGGGTTCCCTGAATCGCGATACCAATATAGTTGCGATCGCTAATGCAAGGCATCACCTGGGATAATTGCCCGACATCCTTGTCGTCACCGTGCAACCAGATCAGCAACGGGTAACGATAACGATTCTCCCGATGTACCGGGAGAAAAATCGAATGGCCACTCTGTTTTTCGATCACATATGCTGGCGGTGATTCGTGGACTGTCATCCCTTCTTCCTGGTCCGCTGTCCATTCGTCAACAAGCGATGACGCACAATCGGCCAGGAAACCGAGTTTGATTCGATTCATGTTGTGGGGCTCCGCTCCGTCCAGGATTGGTCAGGAAGAAATTTGTAATTCAGTCAATTGACCAAGTCAACTACATACCCAGGTGCGGTAAGATGGAGAAGCAACTTGCTGCGAGCTTGCTAGCGTCTTACAATCCAATCCGAAAATGGCAAGGCACGTGTCCGTGGACCCCGACAATCCAACACCGATCCCAATTCCAGCCTCAAAGAATTTTGCGACTACCTCGTGGAGTATGATTTGCTCCGCTGGTGGGTCGGGAATTGAATCTCGCGATGCGCTGGAGAAATTGTGTCAGCAATATTGGTATCCACTTTATGTCTATCTTCGCCGCAAAAACTACGGACATTCCGAATCTGAAGACCTGACCCAGGGCTTCTTCCTGCATTTGCTTGCGCGCGACCGGTTACAATTGGCAAATTCGCAGCGTGGTCGCTTTCGCTCATTCCTGCTCAGTTCACTTGAGAATTACGCAATCCACCAATGGCGAAAGGAAACGGCTCAAAAACGAGGAGGCCCGGTCAAGCTGATCAATCTGGATTTTGGCGATGCCGAGACCCGCTACAAATACGAACTGGTGGACGACGAAACGCCTCAACGCTTGTTCGACCGGGCATGGGCGGTGGAAATATTGCAACTGGCCATTGATCAATTGCGATCAGAATACGAGTCGTCGGGAAAAGCCCGTTTGTTTGATGCTCTCAAACCGCACCTGGTCGACAGCCGGATCGATCCGTTGGTAACGATTGCCGAACAACTGAAAATGAGCGTAGGTGCCGTCAAGGTAGCCGCTCACCGGCTTCGACAGCGTTATCGACAGCGATTGCGAGACCTTGTTTTGCAAACAGTCGCTCAACCCGACCAGGTCGACGACGAGTTGGCAATGTTGCTGGCCGCATTGGCCTGATCGGATCCGTTTTTGCATTTGCCGTAAGCTCAACATGCGTTGCATGGTTCTCCGGACCGAATCGGAAACAACTCAGTCTTGCGCAAAAAAATTAGCCCCGTGCCCTATCAAGGGGAGACACAAAAACTACCCGCCCGTTCACGGACGTCACGTTCTGGTTCGAAACTGGACCTGCCCCCGTTCCCTTCCCCTCTCCCAAACCGGTGGATTTGCGGCGCGGCGACTTTTTGATCATGATGTGTTTCAAGTTTTAATTGTACGTATTGACGGGAGGGAAGCATCCATGGACCAATCCGATTATTTACGACGTTGGCGAGTTGTGTTTGTGGCCAGTGTCATGGTATGGGTTTGCTGCCACTTGTCAGCAACTGGACAAGATGTTGGACCTGCTGTTGAAATGAGCTATGTCGGAGGGGATATCAATAATCTGGCTTTGCAACAATGGCGCAATGAAGACAAAACCAGGACCGACGATATGTGCCTCGGCGACAAAATCCTGCAATGGGAAGGACAGCCGCTCGTGGATACCGATGATCTGGTTCGACGATGGCTGGATACTCCCGCTGGATCGGTAACCCATGTCCTTGTCGAACGCGCGATGCCGAGTGGTGAGACAACCGAAGTTCGCCAAATGGAAGTTGCCTTTACTCACCCGGTACCGAGCGTGCTGTTCGGTGATTCGATGGTGGGAGGCAGAAAAGTATTTCGTTCGCCTGACCAGATTCATCCGGATTGGGAATCTCTTGATCCCTTCCTTAAACAGACCGCCGTCGAATCGCTGGCCGGCAAGGCACCAGCGGTGATCGAAGCACTCGACTCGGCGTTTGCACGACATTTGCAAGTTGTCAGGGATCATTACCGATCCGACCACGTTTCCTACCTGTTGCAACGCCCGTTCCATGCCGAGACGTGGGCAAGGCATTATCTCGATCCAGCTGTCGAAGCGACGACACCCAAACAGGTGTTTTCGATGGCCTGGAAATTGGCCGAACCTCAATCCCGTCCCCTGCCCGATGACTGGATCACTTTACCCATCTCCCCTGACGCCAGTTTTGATCAATGCGTCATTATATTGGAAGAACGGATGGCGGTTGTTGATCAAGCCTGGAGCGAACTTCTTGCCGAACTAACATCGGAAGAGCGGCAAAAACTGATCGCGTGGTTGAAGGCATTCCAGCCCGTATGGCGCGATGAACCCGGCTGGACGGAATTTGTCGAAGGGATGCAAATCACCAAAAAAATCGCCCCGGAAAAACTCGCCCATGCAGTTGCCTTGTCCGGAATGTTACTGAATGACATCGTACCGGGTGGCACGTTGTTCGATCGACTCAAAGCGACCATGGCTGACATCCAGCCTGGAAAACATGGAGCAAGCACGACGGTTTTGGGTTCCGGTCCTGATCAGACGACAATCAAATCTGCTATTACGATTGACCTCGGCGGCGACGATGCGATTGTGTTTGCCAACAACCCGGAGCCGGGCGGAACACGAATCGTTATTGATTTCGGCGGGGATGATATTTACATCGAACGAGGTGGCAGCATCGCTTCCGGAGTCGGTGCAGCTTCGTTTGTGGTAAACGCCGGGGGCAACGATGCCTATTTGGGTGGGACTCGGTCGTGCGGATTCGGATTGCTGGGTGTTGGAGTGTTGTGGGACGTCGATGGCCATGACACGTATCGCAATTCGATTTTCTCCCAGGGGACGGGTTGTCTTGGGATCGGCTTGCTCGCTGATCAATCAGGGAACGACCGATACGAAGCGTCATCCTATTCCCAGGCGGTTGGATTAACGGCCGGTTGCGGAATGGTTCTGGACCGGGACGGCGATGATGTTTACATCTGCACGGGCAAGGATGAATCCCCTTATGGAGATGCCGGTGAATACGCTGGCTGGGGCCAGGGTTGTGGATTTGGTTTTCGTTCGGCGGGAGCGGGTGGAGTCGGAGCGCTTATCGATCTTTCCGGTCGGGATTTTTATCGAGCCGGGCAGTTTGGTCTGGGCTGCGGATATTATTTTGGCATTGGAATCGTACATGATCGATCGGGCGATGACGTTTACGAATGTTCTCGCTACGGGCTGGCATCGGGGGCTCATTACGCCGTCGGTATTGTGCTTGATGACGCGGGTCGTGACTCGTATCTGGCACTGCGCAGTGCCTCAGTGGCAACGCTTGGCAGTACATGGGATTTGTGTCTTGGACTGCTGGTCGATTCGGCAGGCGACGATGTTTACCAGGGGGAAGCGTACGCGCTTGGCGGCGCTGCGCAAACAGCTTATGGATTCTTCTGGGACAAACAGGGGCGCGACGTTTATCGTTCATCAGGTGGGTCAGGTATTGAAGCCGCTGGATACATTGGTGGTGCGAGCTATGGCGGGGGACGATTGGCGCGCAACCTGGCGATTTTCATCGATGAGGGCGCAGCCGACGACGAATACCGATTACCGCAACGCGAGAATAACGCCCGGGGAGTCCACGACGAATTCGGAGTGTGGGTTGATCGATAGCGAAAACCAGGGGTTTCGAGGGGGTCAGACCCTGACTCTCCTTTTTATGTTAAACGATCGTTCGTTTAATCGACAGGAAAACCCCGCTTGCGCAGCAGGGCGCTGGTGTCGACATCGCGACCGCGGAAACGGCGAAAGCCTTCGGCGGGGTCGATCGTATTTCCAATTGAAAAGACATTGTCGAACAGGCTTTTGGCGACCTTGGGATCGTAATAGCTGCCCGCTTCCTCGAATACTTCGGCAGCGTCGGCCGTCAACGCATCGGACCACAAGTAGCTGTAATAGCCGGCCGAATAACCATCGTCGGCAAAGATGTGGTTGAACTGGGGAGTGCGATGCCGCATGACAATTTCCGGGGGCATTCCCAGTGCGTCCAGCGTTTCCCGTTCAAATTTGTCCGGGTCGATTTTGATATCACCGGCAAGGTGCAATTTCATATCGATCAAGGCACTGGCCAGATATTCGATGGTGGAAAAGCCCTGATTAAACGTTGCGGCCTTTTCGATTTTTTCGAGCAAGGCTTTGGGCATCGGTTCACCCGTTTGGTAGTGCACGGCAAATTTCTGCAAGACTTCCGGAGTGGAGAGCCAGTGCTCGTTGATTTGCGAAGGAAACTCGACGTAGTCCCGCGCCACGTTTGTTCCCGCTTGTGACGGATAACGGCAATTGCTGCACAGTCCGTGCAAGGCGTGTCCGAACTCGTGAAACAGTGTCGTAGCGTCGTCCCATGAAATAAGTACGGGCTGGCCCTCTTCGCCTTTGATAAAGTTCGAATTGTTGGAAACAAGTGCCGTGATGGGCTTGTCGATATTTTGCTGGCCCCGATACTCGGTCATCCAGGCACCACTTCGCTTTCCGCGTCGTGCATAAGGATCGAAATACCAGAGTCCTGCGTGCTTGCCTTCCCGGGTCACTTCGTAGACGCGGACATCGGGGTGAAAAACCGGGACATCCGTGACGACCTTGTATTCAAATCCGTACACTTCTCCGGAGGCCCACATCATGGCTTCACGCAGTTTCTCCAATTGCAGGTACGGTTTGACTTCGTTCATATCGAGGTCATATTTTTCCTTACGGACTTTCTCGGCATAGAAGCGATAGTCCCACGGCTCGATGGTAATGCCTGCCTTTTCGGAATCGGCGACGCCTTGCATGTCGGCGACCTCTTCGCGGACACGGGCGACCGCCTTGGACCATACCTTCAGCATCAAATCCATGGCGGCTTCCGGCTTGCCGGCCATTTGTGGTTCGAGTCGCCAGTGGGCGTGCGTTTCATAGCCCAGCAATTTGGCCCGTTCGGCCCGCAGCTTCAAAATGGCCGTGATGATTTCATTGTTATCATGGTCGTCGCCGTTATCACCACGACTGTAATAGCGCCGCCAGACTTGCTCGCGAAGCGCACGGTTAGAGGCATAGGTCAAAAACGGTTCCATGGATGAACGTGTATTCGTAACGGCCCATTTCCCGTTGTTTTCACCCGCTTCGGCGAGGCTGGTTGCCGCACCCGCCATCGCTGAAACAACACTTTCGGGTAATCCGGCGAGATCGGCCTTGTCGGCGATCCAGGTCACATGACCCGCTTCTTCTATAAGGACGTTTTGGCTGAAGTTGGTAAACAGACCCGCCAACTGGGTATTGATTTCGGAAAGGTGTGTTTTGTCTTCGGCGTTGAGTTTGGCACCCTGCCGAACGAACTGCTTGTATCGATCGTCGGTCAAGCGCTGCTGTTCAAGCGTGAGGGTTTTCATTTCGTCGCTTTCGAAGACTGCGGCGATGCGCTGAAACAGCTTTTCGTTCTGCGTAATTGAATCGAGATGTTGTGACAACAGTGGAGCTACGGCTCGCTCAATTTCCGGAATGGAATCAATGTTCAGATTTGACGCATGTACAGAAAAGATGGCATTGAGGCGCGTCAACGTTTCACCGGCATTTTCCATTGCGACGATCGTATTTTCAAAAGTCGGAGGATCGGGGTTGTTTGCAATGACTTCGATATCGGTAGTCGATGCCTTAATGGCGACGTCGAATGCCGGCAGGAACTCATCGACTTTGACCGAACGCCACGGCGGGACGCCCGCATAAGGGCCCGTCCACGGTTGAAGCAATATCGAGTTATTTTTATCTGACATTTTTTGTTGGGTGTTTCCGGTGGTTTTATTCTGTGTGCTGGCTGTGGCAACGAAACTGTTGCCGATGACGAACGCAACAAGTGCGGTGGGGATCAGGAGCTTGCGAAACATGATTTGACGGGCCTCGGCATATTCAACGATTGGTGATTGAACAGTCGGTTAGTCTATCGCTTGAGTCACGAAGCGAGCAAGCAGCGTTGGGCTCAAAAAGACTGTGGAGCCCTGGTTCTGCGGTTTCATGCGTCAAACAACGGACGAAAAGGGGGCAACGGATTTGTTCGGCCTGCAAACGCAGAAAGCGGATCAGGCCATATCCACAGAAATACCGACGGCAAGCTCGATCAGTAAGTCGAAAGGACCTGGAATGGCGGGTCGAACGACTATTTGAACATGAACTCGTTCATGTCGGTGGCCGTGTTTTCAAACATGGCTTTTTGCACGTCGCCGGTCGACAAAATCGCACTGATACAACCAACAATAATCAAGGCAAGCATGATTGCGTATTCCACCGAGGTGGGCCCGCTTTCATCGGCCAAAAAGCGTCGGACTTTCGCCGAGAGTGATTTGATGTTCATTGAATTCCGTGGCGTTTTGAGTCAACTGTTCATCGAGGCGGGTGCTTTTCAGGAAACCAGCAGAGCGCCGCCCGCTAAAAACCTATCTTGTAAATCAGTTGCTTGAGTAACAAAGTTTCCAGCGGCTATTGGAATTCTCGGCCCGTACAGGAAAGTAGCACTGATGGTAACGAATGCAACGATTGGAATACGCAATTGGGAAACTGCGGGACCTTGATCGGTTCAGGCCGTGCCCGCATGGCGATTCCATTGCAGACGGCGACGAATCTCGTCTTTGAGGTGGTTCAGGATCGAGTCCTTGTCCGTTTCATTCAAAATACGTCGTACGACGGTCTTTGCCGATTCGGTTCCCCACGAACCGCCATGTTCGAAATAATGACGGGCCGCCTGTCCGATGATATAGGAACTAAATCCTGCGGCCGCTCCCTGGGGGATGATCGTCAGCGCCGTGCCAAGTGTACCCGTCACCAGTTTGAACATGCTCGCCCCATACGACGTCAATTCTCCCAGGGCGATAATGCCGGCAGCCTTGACAATCGCTTTGGCAAGTCCCCGCGCCTGATTCATGGAAAAGTTCAATCCGTAGACTCGCGACAATGAGGCGATCATCAGCGCATCGACAGCTACCCCCCCTACGATGTCGACGCCGGGAAGCGGGTTGATGGCAACAACAACCGCCTTGGTAGAAGCAAGTGTCCAGACGACTTGTTCGGCACGACGACTTCGCATTTTGATACGCAATGTCGAGATCCGGTCGCTTTTGTCGGCGGCATACATGGCCGCGTTGAGTGCCACCAGACCAAGCCCCTCGCGTTCGAGCGTTTCCAAAATCAGGGTCTTTAACGATTCGACTTGCGGTTCGGGCTTTTTCCATTCACTTCGCACGACACCGCTCGAATCGTGGATCACGTACTCTACCGGGCGGGGATCGGCCATCGTCATGACAATGTTTTGTTTGGGAATGATGTCGGCAACGCGCTCGCTGACGATTTCAAGCAATTCCGCCTGCTGCTCGTCGGTGTACAAATCGATCTTGTTGATTACCAAAATGATTGGTTTCTGTACTGCCGCCAGTTCGACCAGAGCGAGGAACTCCGTTTCGTTCAAATCCGAATCGGTAACAAACAGAATCATCTCCGCGCGACGGGCGGTCGTTTCGGCCAACTCGGCCCGGTCCGCCCCGCCGATTTCGTTGATGCCAGGCGTATCGACCAGGACGACTTCGCTTCGATCAAGTCCTGGAACGCGGTAACCGCAACCATCCCAGGTCGTGCCCCAAACCTGTCTGGTCCAACCCCCCTGAACGTCGACTTCGGCAACAGCACGTCCAATCAGGGCGTTGATCAGAGCTGACTTGCCCGTACTGATTTCGCCAAAGATCACCATCTCAACTCGACCCGCCGTGATCTTTTGATACATTTCGTTTAGTTGGGAGATATCCTTTTGCAAGTGCGTAATTTCGTCCGGCGGGCAGTTGCGCAAGCGCGCAAGGGTATTCCTGACCGTGGTAACGGCTTCCTGGTAGTTTCGGTCTTCGGTATTGGGTTGGACGGTGCTGATCAAGACAACTCGCTGTTTTTTGATTTACCTGGTCACATTCAAACCCGTTTGGAAGTCAATTGTCATTTTGGCCACCCAGTTTTTGCCGCGCATTGAGCAGCAGTTTTCTGAGCTCACTCGCCTGTGTCACGAACTCCCATTGGCGACGGGCCAAACCGGTTAGACCGCCGACGGGTGTTCGCATTTCATTGCGGAAGTATTCGATAAAGACCGCGCCGATCCAGCGTGTAATCAGCGCTTGAACGGCACCTTGCATCACGCCACCAGCCAATTGTCCGGCAACCGGAATGGTTTTTAACATCGAACCGACCAGCGATGCAACGACCGGTGCGGCAGCGTTCATGCCGAGCACGCCGATCAGGTTCTTTCCCATTTCACCAAGCCAGCGGGAGGCCGTGTCCATATCAACTTTTTGTTGATAGACCTCGGCCAGGTCCAGAATCATTTTTGTATTGATGCCGATTCCCACAGCCAGATCGACAAATGTCGGGGCAATCGCCGCTGCGCCACCTGCTCCCCACATGTAGCGATCGACAATTTGCCCTGCCCTTTTGTCAAGCGTTTCCTGCACGCGCAGTCGGGCTTTTTCAACCAGTCCCCGCGACTGCAACAACAAGTTAGCCATGATCAGCCGCTTGCCATCGTGGTCAATCACATTATTGAGCCGCATGGCCAGCGATTCGATGTCGGCAGGAACTTCGATTTGTTCCTGCGTTTGGGTTCCATCGGACAATACCGTGAGTCGCTTTCGAAAACCTGGTTGTGCCTGAATCGCCAGGATATCGCGCGGATTGACAACATCGATGGTTTGACGCTGAATCTGGCCCAGCAGTTTTTGTCGATCTTCGTCGGAGAACCAATCGGTTTTGTTCAGGCAAATCAGGACGCGCTTTTCCATCTCACCGAGCTGGCGCAGCAATTCAAATTCGCTGGCACGCAGCGGGCCATCGACGACCAGCAAGACCAAATCCGCGTCCCTGGCTGACTCGGCCGCAATGCTGACATGCACGGCGCCGTCGATTTCGCCCAGTCCCGGCGTGTCGATAAGAATCGCCTTGTCCATTTCCGGCCAGGGAATTTCGTTTCGCTTGATCGTCGTACCACCGCGAAGGTGCGTTGAAAACACGTCGCGTCCCGCCAGCAAATTAAGCACCGAGGACTTGCCGCTTGAGATCGTTCCAAACGCGACAATTTCCAGCGACTGCTGTTGTCGCTTGATTTGCATATGCTCGACCAGTGGATCGATCTCGCCACCCAGCCGCTGGCCATTTCGTCCTTTGAGCTTACCGACGGAATCAAGATTCCCATCGATCTCGCGCTGCATTTGGTCCGAGGACAACTGGCTGGGGCTTTTGTCCTGTCGTTTGCGGCTGGCAAGTTTGGCGGAACGTCGTCCCCACAATCGCCACAAGGTCCATCCCAGACTGCCCACGAACAGAATAATACCGGTTCCGACGACGATCAGGTAAAGTGTCCCCCAAATCGAACCAAGCGTATTGGCACGCTCATATTGCTGAACGATCCAGCCTGGCAACCAAATCAACGCAATCCCCATCGCCGCTGCAAACAGCAACATGAATATTCCGTTGAGTGGTTTGGGGAATTGCATGGCAGTGAGTTGTACCAGGTCTGTCAGGGCGTTCTTGTTTTAAATTTCATATCCCGTTCGGAACACAAGAACCTGATTCGTTCCGAGCAGCCCATTATCGGCGATAAAACGCCAATTGACTACGTCGATCTCGCCCTGGTCGTAGCGACCTTGTCCTTCGAATCCGTGCTGTTGCGGCCAGAATGGAGGTGATGATCCAGCCGATGGGTCCAGGGAAATGTAACAGGCAACCCGGCGCGACGAGGCCCGATGAATCCGGGGCATCCACCTGCCCGGTCTGCTGTTCAACAACGATCACCCTGGCACGAACGTCCATGAACATGGTACAAGTTCATCATACTTGAACAAACCCGCCGTGACAGTCATCATCATAGTCAGGTTTTTTTCAACAAGTTTCCGTTATTAGAGTCTATTATCGTGCTCGCCGGTCCTGTTTTTACGCGTGAAACGATCGTTGCCCCCCGGCGGCGACGTTTTTATATTTCGCGCACTGTTTACGCAATCTCCTTGCTGTTGTTGATGTGTACTGCCTGGATGGTTTTAGCCGGTACGCAATCGATTCGCAATCTAGGGGATATGGCGCGTTTTGGAGCGATCCTTTTTCAGATCCTTGCCCCGTTACAACTGGTGCTTCTGACGTTCATGGCAGCCATCCAGGCAGCCAGTTGCGTTACCGTAGAAAAAGACAAACAGACCCTGATTTTGCTTTTGATGACACGGCTCTCGAACAGCGAACTGGTACTTGGCAAACTGCTGGCCAGCCTGTTGAACATCGCCGTATTGCTGGCGACTGCCCTTCCCATTTTCATGTTGATTGTATTGTTTGGCGGAACATCGTTTCATCAAGTTGGCTGGACGTTTGCCGTCACAGCCGTCACGGCACTGGCGGCTGGCAGCCTGGGCTCCACCGTGGCACTGTGGCGGGAAAAAACTTTCCAAACGCTGGCGTTGGTGGGACTAGCCATCGTTTTCTGGGTCGGCATCGCTGAAGCCATCGGAGTATGGCCAGGCCAGCTTGCAGGAATAACCGGCTCGCAAATCGCCGACTCGATGAATCCGCTTCGCGCTGTACTGGCCGCCAGCCGCCCGTCAATCGTTGACGACTGGATGCAATTGGCCGTCCCGTTTCTCGTCGTGACAGGTGCCGTCGCATTATTGCTGAACCTGCTGGCCATCGCACGGGTTCGCGTTTGGAACCCCAGTCAGGAAATGCGCCCGACTCATGGAGAGCAGGCGGCCAACGTGTCGGTATTTTCCGGAGCGGAATTGGGCGAGGGGGTCAAGGCCGCGACGGCTCGTGACGAATCGAAACGCCAGGAGCACGTCGATTCACGGGTACGGACTTCGAATCTGAAAAGCCGGCCGGTTTGGGACAACCCGGTGTTGTGGCGCGAAGCCTGTACCTGGGCTTATGGTAAGAAGATTGTATTCATTCGCGTTGTGTACTGGATCCTTGCAGCGCTCGTCGGCTGGGCAATTCTGACAATGATCCAGAATGGAACAATCTATCAACGGTCCGATGAATCATCCGTATCGATTCCTGCCGGTGCCTGGGCGCTTGGTCCGTTTTTTCTGCTCAGCCTGGTCATGATCAATGCACTGGGCGTAACATCGCTGACCAACGAACGGGACGGACGATCGCTGGATTTGCTGTTGGTGACCGACCTGTCACCGCGCGAATTCCTGTTCGGAAAACTGGCGGGAGTATTGTATGTAACAATCGATGCCGTCGTCCTCCCGATTGCCCTGTGTGTTTTTATCTGGATCGCCGGGGCAGTGTCCCTTGAATATCTGGTCTATCTGGTTGTTGGGCTGGTGGTTCTCAACGTGTTTGTTGCGATGTTGGGATTGCATTGTGGAATGATTTACGCGAACAGCCGGCAGGCAATCGGTGTCAGCCTGGGAACGGTGTTCTTCCTGTTTTTGGGAATTGTCACCGCGATGGTGATGATGGTTTCGTTTACCGGAAATGTAGAAGCCCAGATCACGCCATTTTTGGCGTGCATCGTTGGGGGGGGCGTCGGCTTGTACGTGGCACTGGGTTCACGCAACCCGTCGCCTGCGCTGGCGATGGCTTCCGGATTGTTGCCCCTGGCAATGTTCTTTTCGATTACCAGTTTGCTCGTCGAGCGGTATCTGTCGGTGCTGCTTGTCGTGACATTTATTTATGGCTTCACAACAACGGCGATGATTATGCCGGCTCTGGGTGAGTTCAATATTTCCATGGGACGAGCTCGAACCAACGAAGATGAATAGTCTTCTGGAAATTCTGCCCTGGTTGATCGCCATGACTGTCCTGCTTGGACTGTCGGCATTCTTTTCAGCCAGCGAGGCCGCGTTGTTCTTCCTTCGCCCGGGAGATCGGCGACGCATGGAATCTGGCACCGCGGGTCAGCAGACAGCAGCCCGGTTGCTGGCCGGGCCGGACCGGCTGCTTACGGGAATTCTGTTTTGCAACCTGCTGGTCAACGTAGTTTATTTTGCATTGTCGTCCATCGTCGCCATGCGTCTCGAGCAAATGGGGTCTGGCAGCTTCAGTGCAGTATTGTTCGCAATGGGTTCGTTGCTGGTCCTGATTTTTTTTGGCGAAATGTTCCCCAAGAGCATAGCGGTTACCCGTCCCATGGATTTGGCTCGCCTGCTAAGCATACCGCTTTCGATCCCCCTTCGAGCACTGGATCCGATCCTTCCGGTCTTGCGCGGTGGCACGTTGCTATCACGTCGTATTCTGTGGCCTGGTTTCTGTCTGGAGCAGGATATGGAACTGGCCGACCTCGAACGAGCCATTCAACTCAGCAGCAAGGATGATGCGATTATCCAGCAGGAGCAAACCGTTCTAAACAATATTGTTCACCTGGCCGACATTCGAATCGACGAATGGATGCGGCCCCGTTCGCAGTTTGTTGTCTACGCTCCGCCCGTTTCGAAACGGGACCTGAAAGGTGAGATACCGGCTGGCGGTTATCTGTTGATAAGCGAACCGGACTCCGAAGAGATCGAAAGGGCGCTTCGACTGGACAATGCCGGTGACCTGGCCTTGAAGTCGATCGACAGGGTCGCGCGACTCGTTGCTTACCTGCCCTGGCGATCAACCGTGGCGGATGCGCTGGAAGAAATGTCCAGGTCCGGAAGCGATGTCGTCGCCGTGGTCAATGAGCTGGGTGAAACGATCGGCGTTCTTACGATTGACGATATCCTCGATACCGTGCTGACGATTGCGCCCAGTCGTAGCAAGCGGATTCTCGACCTGAATCCGGTGTTGCAACTGGACGACAATCGATGGTCCGTGGCCGGCATGATGAGTATTCGTCGCCTTGCCCGGCGATTTAACGTCGAAATCCTGCCAACACGAAGCGTGACGGTCGTGGGTGTCATGCAGGAAGTGTTGGGAAGGGTTCTCGAGCCCGGCGATGTTTGCCAATGGGGTCCATTTCGATTCAAGGTCCTTGATGCGCCCGACGTCGATCACGTTTCGGTTGAAATCTCAATCGACCAGCCTGCCGGTGACGTGCGATGATCGCCATGGCATTAATCATGCTGACCCTTGGGATGATGATGAGCGCATTTTTTAGTGGCAGCGAGACCGGTTTTTACCGGGCCAGCCGCACTCGACTTGTCCTCGACGCAATGGAAGGTAACCGGCTCAGTCGCCGAATACTGTTTTTCGTAAATCACCCGACAGTGTTTGTCGCTACCGCCCTGGTGGGAAACAATGTCGCCCACTACATCATAACATTGGCGATCGTCCTCCTTTCCCAGGCAGTAACGGGATCGAGTCTCTCATCCGAAATAGCATCGACCATCGTTTTTACGCCGATAATGTTCGTTTATGGCGAGTTGCTTCCCAAGAATTTATTTTATCAAGCTCCGAACCGCTTGCTTCGAAGGGTCGCTCCGGTTTTTATTGGCTTTGCCATTCTGTTCGCACCGATAACCGCTGTGCTTTGGTGGCTGGGACGCTTGATTGAAAAACTCATTGGACAATCGCCGACAAGGATTCGGCTGGAACTTGCCAAGGAAGAGCTGCGCGACCTGCTGGTCGAAGGGCACGCAGCCGGAATCCTGCACCCGGCGCAACTGGAACTTTCCAGGAACTTTTTCGATGTCGCAACACTGCCGGTCACCCATTGGATGGAACCGGTCAAACGAGTCGTATCCGTCGATTCGACGATGACTCGCAAGGCGGCGCTCGAACGCGTCAAAGAACTTAAAGCCGGTTTTTTGGCTGTTCGAGATGCCAGGAGTGATTTGCTGATCGGTTATGTCAGCGCTGTCGCGATAAGCATCAAAAAGGAAGCACCGAATGTGCAAAGCCTCCTGCAACCACTTTTCGAAGTCCCATCCAGCCTGGTCCACGGTGAAGCGCTACTCTTAATGCAAACCAGCCGATCCGATATGGCCAGCGTTGTTAACGACAAGAAAAGGCAAATCGGAATCGTGCGCCGCGAAGCGCTTCTCAAACCCCTCCTCGGCGCCCGCCTCAAATCCGTGCTTGAAATACCAAATTGAGCCGCCGATAACGTCCATGTCGCACCGCAGTGAAGCCCGGGAATGACCACGGTCCCATGACAACCCGGCGGCATGAACTGCGAGAGTCGAGTCGAATAATTGTTCCCCGGCCTGAAAAGAAAAAGTCGTTCGAATTACGATCGCGAGTCCGCTTACTTGCGGTAGCCGAGGGAGCGAATGATCGAAAGCATCTCTTCGTAAGTGATGAAGCGGCGGCGGTGGACCAGTTTGTACTGGTCAATGGTCTGGCCGAGTTCGCGGGCTTCGGGTGACAGATCAGAATGCGTGTTTCCGAATTGTCGGCGCTCGATGACGGGAGGAGCGCTCCCCATTTCTGCAGACCGGCGGTCTGGAAAAACGACCGATGACTCGGGAGATGGCGCGACCGGCATCGTTGTCGAACGGTGGGGCGTGTGGCTGGATGAATCAATTACGCTCATGAGAGATCTCCGAATTTGGCTGGATCGCGAAAGGTCGTGGTTGAAAAGTGCCTGGACCGTTAGAGCCCTGCGCATCCGGTTAAACCCTAGGACATGATTCGGGTGTTTCAAGGCCGAATCGAAGTTGTTTTACTTTTTCAGGCCGATTTTTGATCATCTGCCGAGAGAAAATGGACTCAACGGGTTTGCACAGAATTGCGCGGATGATCGCCTTTGTCCCGTGAACAGGAGGACTATTGATAGAATCGGTTGCTGGCCAGCAATTGTTTATCGGGCGGCGTGCAGAGAGCCATCCGATTCTGAATTCAGTATTGCAATCAGATCCGGTAACTCCGAATTTTCCGGAAATGCCTGTTGAGCTGACAATGCGGTCAACAGGGCCGTGGATCGGTCCCCGGCAGCCCATTGAGCACGGCTTAGCAATATCCAGGTTTGTGCCGTTGCGTCATTGCGCCCCGTTGCCTCGCCCAGCATTTGGGTGGCGCGAAAATACTGTTTCAGGTCAATCATGACCCGGCCGGCAAGTTCTATGGCATGAATCGGAATTTGGTCATCAGCATAGCTGGCATTATGAATTTCGATCGCCGTCAAGGCACGTAGCGGTTCGCCACTTGCCGCCCAGCATTCGGCCAGTTCCAGTCGCGTTTCGCGATTGTCCTGGTCGTAGTTGGCTGCCCGATGAAGACTGTCGATAGCGACCTGCAACTGGTTGGCAGCTTTTTCGCTTTTGCCTTTGAGCAACCAGGCTTCGGCCAATTGTCGATCCAGATCCAGGGCCAGCATCGCCTGTTCACGAGCCGCATGAGGCTGGCCCTGAGCCAAAAGCAACGTGCCTAATTCAACGTGAGTCGCCGGATCGACAGCCGATTGTTCAATTGCCTGTTTCAATTCATAGACTGCAAGATCGGTTTGCCCACTTTCGGTCAGGGAACTGGCGAGGTGGCGGCGAATTCGCGTGTCTTCGGGACTCGTATCGCACGCCTGTCTCAGAAAACGCGACGCTTCGGCGGGTCGTCCCCGGTGAAGCGCGTTCAGTCCCAACGACGTCAATTCGCGCGCTTCGGCAACATGTTGTTTGTTTGCCCGGTCCCCGAAAGTGCAGCACCCTGCCAAAGTCAACAGCAGCCCGGGCACCAGGCATGAAGTAACTCGTTGTGTGGCAAGGTGGTACAATGAAACGTTCCAGGTCATGGGGCGCAGGGCTTCAAGATCCGCAGTAACGGACCAGGTCCGGATAGTAACAACCGTGCGCATCAGGGAATATATCGATCCCCTAAATCCGGAAAATCCAGCAAGGCTTTTCAATTAGCCTTTTTCTTGGCGAAATTCAGGCTTCCTAACCAGAATTCACTCAAAAGAAGATAACGCATGACAGCAGTTTTCAACAAACACGGACTAAATTTTCGCTTTCCGGAAAACTGGGAGGTTCAGGAGAGCTTTGCCAGGGACATGGCCCTGGAGATCTACCTGTCGGCCCCTTCGGGTGCTTTTTGGTCGCTGATGGCTTATGGCGCGGAACATGACGGTGATGAGTTAATGCAGAACATTCTGGGATCGATCAAGCAGCAATACGAAGGCTTCGAGGTCGAGTCGATCAAGGATGTTTTGTCCGGAATCCCGCTGAGCGGATTCAATTCGCATTTCTTCTGCCTGGACCTTCTTGTGTCGAACAAGATGCGTACGTTGCAAGTCGGCGAGCACAGGTTGCTGATCATGGCTCAAGCCGAAAGCCGCGAGTTCGAGAAACAAGAGCTGGTGTTTGACGCTATCACGACCAGCTTGCTGAACGGTTTGCAACAACCGGGGGGGTAGCGCGGCACTCTGATTGCTTCAGGTCAACCTTGCCGATTGCATTTTGAATGGTTCTTTGAAAAAGTTTCAATTCACCGGCAACACGATGTTGGGTCTTTAACGATTACAAGGCGTTTTAACTCAAGAAATGCAAACTCACTGTACTTTCAGATTGAATTCCGGTGATTGGCACGCTCGATGCTTAGCAGGGAGTTGTTCAACACTTGTCATATAACTGCCCTGGATTATCCCAGGCGGTTGAAATGACAGGGATGTCGACCGTGAATCTTAGGCAAATCGCCGCCCGTGTATGGCGGAAACATAATCGCAGCCACCCGAATACGGGCCTGGTTAAGCAGCCACCTTTTCGCGGTACAGGTTGAACCGACAGTTGCCCGGCGTTTTTTGTGACGCAGTCGATTGTCAAACCACTTTTCGAAGATCAGGGAATACTCCAGATCATGATCGTGTCGTGGATTCCGGGCCACATTTCGGTATCGGCGACAAAAACGACCCGGTCGCCACTTTTCAGACTATCGTTCTCCTTCGCCCATTGGCAAACTCGATTGCGCAGATCCTCCAACTGGATCGATTCGATTAACAGGGGCGAAATGCCCCAAAGCAAACACATGCGGTTCACCATTTTGGGCTGATCGGTAACAGCGATCGTTGGAATAAAGTCACGTTGTTTGGATTTGAGAATAGCCGCCTCCGCGTTAGATGAAGCAATGACAACCAGTCGGGCATCAGCCCGGCGGGCCAACAAGGCGGCTCCCATCATGACGGCATCCGTGACATCGCTGTCGTCGACTTGCGGGCTGCCCTGACCATAGCCCGTATCGCGCGAGGGTCGGCCTTGCAGGGCGGATTCCGTTTCCACTTGAATTCGCCGCATCATTCTAACGACTTCGACCGGATGGTCGCCGATGGCCGTTTCACCCGACAACATGCAGGCATCGGCCCCGTCGAGAATCGCATTGGCAACATCACTGACTTCGGCCCGGGTTGGAAAGCGATGGGTATGCATACTCTCAAGCATTTGTGTTGCAACGATAACCGGCTTTCCGTATCGACCGCACGTTCGAATGATTCGTTTTTGTGCCAGCGGCGTTTTTTCAATCTCGATTTCAACGCCGAGGTCGCCGCGCGCCACCATGACCGCATCAGCAGCATTGACGATGTCATCAAGGTGATCAAGCGCTTCGCGTTTTTCAATTTTCGCAATCACCATCGCAAGGCTACCTTGATTTCGCAAACGCGACTTGAGGTCCCTGATCTCCGATGCCTGACGAACAAAACTCAGACTGACGAACTCGGCGTCAATCGTTGTGGCCCACATCGCGTGTTCGATATCCTCAGGAAGCAAAGCCGAAACGCCCAATCGAGCGCCTGGCAAATTGACACCTTGCCTGGACCGAATCACTCCCCCGTCTACAACGCGGCATGCAGCTCGCCGTCCGTCCGTGGACTCAACATTCAATCGTACTATTCCGTCGCCGATCATGATCCGGTCGCCAACGGCAACTTCGCTCGTCAGATTCTGATAACTGCAAGTCAGTTCGTTGCTTGCTCCGGGAACATCGCCGGCAACGAAGTAAACGGTCGCACCCGTTTCAAGCGTCATCGATTCGGTGGCAATTTGCCCCAGACGGATTTTGGGACCGGCCAAATCGATCAGGATTCCAACGGGATAGTTGGATCGACGTCCCGCCTCCCGAATGTTCGCAACGGCAGCTTCATGGTCAGCCCGCTTTCCATGAGCCATGTTCAATCGAAATACGTCCACCCCCGCCTCGACAAGTTGCTGAAGTATCTCAACCGATCGGCAGGCGGGTCCAACGGTGGCTATCGTTTTAGTCCGATTCAGACGAGGCTGGCGGGAAGCGGAAAATGGGGAATCGGCAAAACGGTTGGGGCTGTTCATAGGTAATTGGGGCAAATATTGAGGAATGCACGGTTAATCAAGGCCTTGTTTCGGCAATTGCCGATTTCCGGAACACGGGTTTTAATCCCAACCTTTGGGATTGCCGATACCTGATTCAGTGCAAAAGTTCTGTGGAAGGCGACATGACGGCCTGCGGAGCAAGACGGGAATGCCTGTCTTGCTACCATTAGTCATGAAATCAATCAAAATCCCGTTTTTCCCACCTTTGGGCGTTTTGGCTCCGGTGACGTCTAATTTTGTGATTTTTGGAACGGTTTCTTTTCAAACCCAAAAATTGGCGTATAGTGAGAGTCCTGATCCTTTGGATAAGAACAGCAGACTGATTTGCCTCCTTTGATTTAAACTGACTGTTGGGACAAGACGGGCTAACCGGGCCAATTCAAATCGCCGGTAATCCTGTGTTCCAATTCTGCGAGCCCTGAAAACCATGACCCTGCGCGCGATTACCGTAATGTTTGTCCTTGTTCTGGGGATAGGCACATGCACGCCTTCCAGGTCATATGCAGACCTCGTCGTCGAAGAAGGCACGGAAGCAAAGGTCGAGAATAAAACGGCTGTTTCCAGTTCCCTGATTGCCGTTCCTGAGCCGGCAACGTTTGGGATCGTTTCCGTTGGACTTGCCATTTGCGGTGGCTTGCTTGTTCGAAACAAGCGCACGGAAGTCTGAACACTGTCAGGATTCGGAACCGTTTGCTAACCTCGGTGCGTGAGCAAATCATTCCTTATCATTGATGGTTACAACGTCCTGCACACATGTGGCTTGTTGCCACGCAATGTCGGAGGAGGGGTACTGGAAAAAGCCCGGACCCGGCTTCTTGTTTTGCTCAATCGGCATCTCTCTCAGGAACAACGCCTGCGAACTACCATTGTATTTGACTCGCAGCTATCGGGTTTGCCAGTGCAGTCGACGGAATTCGACATATTGATCGAGTTTGCGGTTGATCACCCGTCTGCAGACGAACGTATTATCCAGTTGCTTCATCAACACTCTGCACCAAAACAACTCGTCATCGTTTCATCCGATCATGAGATTCAACGTGCCGCCAACGCACGCCGCTCGACCGCAATTGACAGTGACGTCTGGCTGGATAACTTGTTGACGGCAAGCGATAGAAAGAATCGTCCGGAAATGAAGGCCGACGAATCTGACAAGGTTGACAAATCATTACTCGCCAAAAAGGTCGAATACTGGCTGACGGCCATGGGACTTACTGGACTGAACATGGACGAAGTATCGAAGCCGGCAGACACCGGACGACACCCGCCAGCGAAAAAGACCATGACGCCGGAAAGCAACGATTTGTTTCCCCCGGAATTTATGGACGAACTGGATGAACTGATGGAAAACGATCAGGACGCACCTTGAAAGTTCATTGCCTTGTCGCCGATGTCCTTGCGACACCAGGCTCCGTCCCAGCGAATGCACTTGACCGCCTTGTAAGCGTTTAGCTTGGCGTTGGCAGCGGAATCACCCAGTGCCGTCACTCCAAGAACACGACCGCCACTGGTGATCACGTTGCCCGCTTCGTTGGTTCGGGTGCCGCCGTGAAAGACTTTTGTGTCGGCAACCCTGGCCGCTTCATCGAGTCCGCGAATGATTTGCCCTTTGTTGTAGAACCCGGGGTAACCTTCCGCCGCCATCACGACACATAATGCGGTTCGCGGATCCCAGACGGGTGGCGGCAAACGATCCAGCGTTCCATCGACGGCCGCCATGAGCATCTCGAAAAAGTCACTCTGCAAGCGCATCAACAGGGGCTGACATTCGGGATCACCAAATCGAACATTGTATTCCAGAACCCTGGGGCCCTGCGGCGTCAACATCAGCCCTGCATACAACACACCATGAAAGGGCGTTCGCCCCCGCTTCATCGTATGAACCGTTGGTACAAGTACGTTTTCTTCAATCCAGTGAAAGGTATCGGTATCCACCAGTGGCGTCGGACAATAAGCACCCATCCCCCCTGTATTGGGACCGACGTCGCCGTCGCCGGCTGCCTTATGATCCTGGGCGGCTGGCAACGTCAGAATGGTCTTGCCATCCGTGATCGCCAGGAGGCTGACTTCGACACCGCTCAGTCGTTCTTCCAATACGAATTGTTTGCCTGCCGAACCAAATTGTCGTTGGCGTGCAATGGAATCGATCGCGGCAAACACTTCGTCCCGGTTCTTGCAAACAATGACACCCTTGCCGGCAGCCAGCCCATCGGCCTTGACCACCAGCGGTACATCATCCGGCGTCTCGGCATAATGGACATTCACGTAATTCTCGGCATCACGCGGATCGGTAAAGACCCGGAACTCACTGGTTGGCACATTGGCCGTTCGCAGGATGCGCTTGCAAAAGGCCTTGCTCCCCTCGAGCTGCGCTGCATTCCTGTTCGGGCCAAATGCGCGAATTCCTTTCGCCGACAAGGCATCGACGAGCCCATCGCACAGTGGTTGCTCGGGTCCGACAACGACCAGCTCAATCTTGTTCTGTTTGGAAAAGTCGATCAACCCCTGAATATCGTTCGTTTCGATCGCGACGTTTTCTGCATCCATCGCTGTTCCGGCATTGCCCGGGGCCACAAAAACACGCTCGACACGGTTACTGCCCGAGAGTTTCCAGGCAAGCGCATGCTCACGACCACCACTACCGACCACCAGAACATTCATACTTCCATTACTTTCAATTGGACTATTTTCGCCGGAATTCTGTTCGGTACTACTTGCCAATTCCCATTTCATCAAGCAAGTGATTCGCGCCGTAAACTTTCCCCGTGATCCACAATGCGTAGCGGATATCGACTCCGATCGAGCGACTGTAATTGTGGTTCCAGGCAAAGTCGTTGATAGTCGCTTCGAACGTTCGGTCAAAGTTGATACCGACCAGTTCGCCATGCGCGTTGAGAATCGGGCTGCCGGAATTCCCGCCCGTTGTATCGGTGCTGTACAGGATATTGACCGGGACTTGTCCCAGATCGGGATGTACAAACGAACCGAACTCACCGGCGGAGTACATTTCCTGAATTACTGCCGGTGTCACAAAGGGATCCTCGCCTGTTGTTTTTGCAATCACTCCACTCAACATTGTAAACGGAGTCTTGATAACCGCGTCTTCCGGCGAATAACTTTCGATTCGACCAAACGTCATTCGCAACGTCGAATTGGCATCGGGAACAAACTGTTCGCGTAGGAATTGTTGTTTGACTTCGACCAGGGAGCCGTACAACTGATTGAGTCGCCCTTCGCGCTGTTTATCCTGTTCGCGCATTCGCAATTGTTCGGGGTACAATGCCAATGTCAATTGGATGAATGGGTCGTCCAGTGCCGCGATTTGTTCGGGGTTCATTGCAAGCCATTGGGTGACTTGTTCCGGATCGCCAAGTCCGGTACTGGCGAAGGCCGCTGCGTCAAAACGATTCGATTCCTCAAACAAGAGCTGCAACGCATCGAGTTGTTTTGCCTGCGCCGTTCCCGCCAGCCTGGTACGCATCCCGTCGAAAAGAATCTGGTCAGTTGGAGCGTGCCAATCATTAATGCCCAGCAATAATCGTTGGCTTGTTTGATCGAAATTGCGATCCATGTATGGTGATTCCCGCTCGATGTCGACTTTCTGTCGCTCGTGCACGGCATCGACGATCGCCATCGCTGTGCCCATTGCTCGCGACGTGCTCATCAATCCGGCGAAATTCATTTCAAAATCGGCCACCCCTTGCATTTCATCGTAAACGTCGGTGATCTCCTGCAGCACATCGCCATATTTCTGTTGGCGATCCGGATCGGACTCGATAAACGATTGCAAATCCCGCTCGACTTCAATTCGTGATTGCACGATGTCGGTTCGATGCAGTCCCTTGAGCTGTCCACGCGACCGTTTTTCAGTATTGGCAAGACCCTTGATTCGCGACGAATGTTTCAAGGCAACGCTGCGGTCGCCGGCACCCGCTTCTTCCATTACGCTCATTTGCCACTGGTACGTTTCAACGATATAGGGGAGCCGCACGTCTCGTTCGTATTCCAGAAATGCCGCCGTCTTGTGACGGGCTGTTCGCCCCGGATAGCCAAGCAGGAATACGAAATCATTTTCGCGAACTCCTTCAGCAGCGACCTGAACGTGGCGTTTCGGTTGATAAGGAACATTGTCGGCTGAGAAAGTGGCGGTCGTTCCGTCCGCTGCCACATAGGCACGCATAAACGAAAAATCTCCCGTGTGACGGGGCCATTCCCAGTTGTCAACGTCGCCACCAAAGTTTCCGACCGACGATGGAGGAGCGAACACCAAACGGACGTCTTTGATAAATGTGTAGTGAAACAGGACATAGGTCTTGCCGGCAAACATCTCGGCGACTTCGGCGCGGACGCCGGGGTTGTCGGTTTCAGATTGCTTTTCGATTTCTTTTTGACGTCGCTCGATGGCGCGTGTTCGTTCGGCGAAGTCCATCTCTTCCGTCACAGCGGTTAGCACTTCTGCCGATACATCCCGATACGACTCGGTTATCCGGACTTCGTATCCGAGAGCGGGAACCTCGTGGGTACGGGTCGCGGCGATGAAGCCGTTGGTGAGCAAATCGTTTTCGGCCGTGCTGGCACGCTGGATAGCGGCAAAGGCACAATGATGATTGGTAAAGATCAATCCATCAGGCGAAACGAATGAGCCTGTACAACCATTCACCCGGCAGATTGCATCGATCAAGCAGGTTTGATCCGGGTCCGGGTTGAAAATATCCAAAGGAGATATTTCGAGCCCTTTTTCCATCAGACCTAATACGGCGATTTCACTGACAGGATACATCCCCTCATCAGCAGCCGTGGGTACCGCAAGTAACAAGGCAAACAATACGGCTGAAGCTGCGTAACGGGTCAACCCGGCCAAAATATCCGACGGGGCTTGAAAAAGTATTTTCATGGTATAATTTGCGGCTTTGGCAGACAGAGCGGAAATGGACGACTTTTGAAGACTCTTCAAGTCTCCGGTTTGATCCGACCGATCGTATATTCCAGGCGTAGTGTTGTCGATATGCGAGCCGTCGATCTGCTGTGTTTCACCACCCCAATCGACACCAAAATCAATCGGACAGTGCAATGAACAAAGACAAAATGGCCTTTTACATTCTTGGCGGATTGGTAGGCGCTTGCCTTTTCGCAGTCGTGAATATTGTGTCGATCGCCTTTCTGTTCTGGCATTAATTCTAAATGCGGTCGCGACAGGATCGCTACTCTTTTGGACGACCTGCTTCACGCACGACGGCACCGTACTCATCTCCGATGACCAGAACCGAGAATCGCTCCACGTCATCGAGTTGCTGATTACTTAGCGATGCATAATCAAACCGGCCCCGCAAGTCCGTGTAACCGTCCTTGTAAAAGTGAATGCTTCCGTCAGGACGACGGGCATAGACCTTGACATACATTTGTGGCAACGGTTTTTTCGAATCGGATGCCAGTACCTGCAACTGCCCGTACTGTTCGACAATGCGAACGACCATCGAGTTGGAATAGCTGGCCTGGCTGTGCGTTTGACCGCCGCCGCTGATCTCGACCAGTACGTTGCGTGTTCGCAATTCTTGCGGCAACTCGAACTCGTGTTGCGTCGCATCGGCAGCAAGTGCAATCTGTTGCGTCAGGTTGGGGCGGATCATGGCAAAGCCTTCGTCCTGTCGCTGCACAAACGGGTTGCGGCTGAATAACAACTCGACGTCCATCAAGTAATAGTTGACCGTTACTTCGGTCAGATTCTGGTAGTCCAGACGAACCTTGCGCGATTCAACCACAAACTCGAACTGCGGCGCTTCGCTGGCAGCAACCGTTTGCTGCTGCGATTGATCTGTGTCGTCGACCAGTTGCGTTCCTTCTCCCCGGATCTCCTTGACCTGGGCTGTAACGGAGGTGAACAGGTCACGCCATCGTTTCACAGGATACTCTTCATAGCGGGCAGCGATTGTCGCCGCGCGATCGGGATCGGACTGAACCATCGCCAGCCATGCATCGAGATAGTCGTATTGCAACCGGGCATCAGTGTCGTCAGCTTTTACCAGTGCGAACTGGGACAGCGCTTCGTCAATCCGGTCTTGCAGCGAAAGGTAATAGGTCACCGCCAGGCGGCCTTCGTTATCCATCGCCGGTTGATGCGTAAGGATCGCCAGCAACTCGTGGTACTGTCCCCAGATGTGTGCATTAAGGATCTTGTGATCGGCGCCCAGTTGATGAGCGCGGGCATTGATTAAGGGCCAGTACTCGCGATGCTGGTACCAGTACCGCTGCACGGGGTGAATGCTAACCAGTTCCGAATCGAACCATGGACCGCATTGACGGAGGAAATCTTCGGCGTGAAGCATGAATTGCCGAATCACACCCGCTTCATTGTGATGCACGGCGTACGACCACAGCGTGTTGTCATACGACAACCGGTCGTTCAAGGTGGCAATCGCCCGGTCAAAGAACGTTTTGTCCTTCATGCGAAACGCGATCAATGACAGGTCGAGAGTCTGCAGGTTTTTTTCCTTCAAAAAACCAATAACCTGATCGTCACTGCCATTTTGCGAGATGTAGGCCCACGATGTCGTATCGATTTCACTCGGTTCGGCAATCACATTAAACCGAAGCGACTCGGCAACGGCCACAATACGATCTTCTCGCGAAATATGGGCTGGGTAATGTCCGAAATCGCCGGTCACCGGGAAATAGAAATGGTACTCGACCGTTTGCGTACTAAACGGTGCCAGATCCAGTTGTATGCTACGAGTCGGCTGGCTGCCCGAAGTCGGAATGGCCCCTTCCGGGATCTGGATCAACAAGTCGATATCCTGCGGCATCGAAGTTGGATTGGTCACAACCAGTTGTCCGCCGTAAACGACATGCGGCAGGAATTCCTTGCGGATAAACTTTTCCAGCGTCTTGCCATCGACAATCATCGTGCGATCGTCGAGTCGATAGAAATTCTCACTAACGAGAATCGTAGCGACTTCATCGTTTACAACTGCCGGCCGGACTTGTTCGAAAAAGGCGATCAAGTTCTGTTTGGGTGTTAGCTGCATGTTGTTGTCAGCGAACGCGACATCATGTTCCGGTCTCTCGAATGGCAAGTCGAGAACGGCCAGGGCCATCATCATCTCGGCAAAGCTGCTGGCCGCTTCCGGGAAGTAGGGGGACTGGAACGGCTCGTTGGATGAGTGCATCGCGTAATCGCGCCAAAATCGATTGATCCGAATCAGGTTAGCGGTCTGCTGCTCGATCGGCAGATGCCAATAGTTGTTTTCAACCCACTCCTGCGTCGGCTTCAGGCGACGGTAGTATTGTTCCGTTTGTTTTCTGGATTCACCGAGTTTTTTCAATTCTTCCGTTGAACCCCAAGTACTGTATTTGCCTTTTTCGGCAACCTCTGCGTCTCCCATTCCACCGCCCCCCCCGCCAGGCTTCATATCCCCGTTACCATCCTGGTCCTGTTTGTCAACCGCGTTTTGCGGTTCAAGTCCTAACACAAGACCGTCACGCAATGTCAGCGCAGGAGCGTTTTGGGACGGGTCAGCCGCTCCGAGTTGCGAAATGCCATCTATTCCCGGGTTAATGGCTCGTACTGCGTCCCCTTCGGGTTGGCGGGCAAGCATTTCACCGCTTCGACGCTCCTCCTCCATGGAATGCAAATTCTTGTTTTCATCCATGGCACCACTTATGTCCTTGCCTGCCGATTCCAAACTGTTTTCCGAAACGGCGAAGTCGAAGAGGCGATCAAACGCGCGCCGACTTGTTGGATGATTGTCATAATCGTCCCCGATAAATTTGCGAAGTGAACCAGTGCGATCTGCCTGTCGAAGGCCCAACAAGGACTTCTCAAACGTATTAAGGCGGCTGAATTCCCACGACTGCAAGTACCCTTCCAGGCCTTCGTCAAGCAAGAATTCATCCATGAAAGTCGAGTGGTATTTGTTTTTTAAGTACGGTGCAACCACGGTATGAAAATAGTCCGGGTCCTTCTTCATCAAAAAGAAGTTCAGTTCATGGCAAGCGTATTTGGTGTACAGCTCGAATTTTTCTTCGGTTGTCTTTTTGGGCCAGTCCATCAGGAACGAAAATTCGGCAAGCGTTGCATCGCCAGTCAGTGTCAGGTAGTACCGATAGATATCGCCCAGCGTATCGTATTGCTTGAAACGGGCCGATCCGACATCCACCAGCTCAAATGGCTGGTCGGCGCGCAGGATGGAGTACTGCTTCTGTTTCGTAAAGTGTTTTTCCGGATCAAGGGCCAACTTGTCGATCAAGCGCAAATCCCGGATGGCAAGTTCCCTTTCCGGCATCACCATCGTTCTCATCACGGTGTTTCGCGAATCGGCAACAACGATTCGCAAGAAGTGCTTGTCACCCAGATCGGCAGCCGCGAACTCGACGATGCCCTCCTTGTCGGGATGCAAATCAAACAGCGCAGTCGTTCCATTCAGCAGAAAATCAAGCGATTCAAAACCGCCACTTTCCTCCGACTGAAACTTTTCGGAACGACGTTGCCGCTCGCCACTCGATTCCTTGCGGTCCATGGCCGATCCGAACTCATCCCCCTCCAGGGCAACCTGAACCTCGTTTTCCGTCGTGCGAATCGCCCACGGATTCAAAAGCAATGATGGGCGCGTCAACATGTTTCCAGGAAAGCGCTCTGCGTACTGCCGGTCGAGGATGTATTGATATTCTTCACCGATCGTTCGTCCGGCCAGATAGGCGTTGGCATTCCAGCCGCGCCGTATGGAGAGCGGCTCGATATCACTGGCCCGGGCAAACTCGCCAAACAGATCAAACTCAGGCAGGTAACGGGTGGCAAATACGTGAACGCGGACCCCCCCAAAATCTCCCCCAAGTTGCACACGGACCCTTTCATCCGCTTGATCAATGGAGCGAACATGAACGGGATTTCCGTTGCGAATCTCCAATTCACGGGATTGGCCGAACGCGATTCCGCCAGCGATCTTTCCGGAAGTGATCTGAATCTGTTGCACCGTCCCGTCAGTCCGATTGAAAAGTTCATAGTCCCCGGCTTCGAGTGGACCGATAGTCATTAATCCTTCAGCCAAAGCGATCCGGGATGAATGATCTGCCTGGTAGAATCCCCCCCGTCGTTCCAGCAGCGAATAGTTTTTGGCAGTCGAGGCCTCAGATGGGGCAGACAGCAAAACCGGATTTTCCGTCGTACCGTTAATCGTTTGGTACGTCGTCTGATCATCGAAATCGAGCGTCCAGACTTCCGCAGGATTTCCGGCCAGCTCGGCGCGGACGGTCACGATGTCCAGCAATGTCCCGAGTCCAATCTGCCCCAATTCGTTGGATTGCAATGACAGGTTGACGGTTTCAGTGAAGTCGCGGTGTTTGATTTGGAAAAAGACCGCTTGCGATTTGCGCGGCTCACCTGTCTTGCCACGAACCGACACAACGTAACCCGAATCGTTTTTGTGCAAGTACAATGCGGCAGTCGACGGGCTTTGATCCATGGCGTTTAGCTGATACAACTGCGCGGCGGCAAGTGGTTGTTCTTCGCCTGTGCTGACGTTTTTGATCGTTGCATGCAATTCGAGATTGATTTGCAGCAAACGCGGCGGTACCTGGATTTCAAGTGTTGTTTCGCCCGTTTCGCTGATTTCGAGTTGGTCAAAAGTCTTTGTCGATTCGAGTCCGTCCTGATCGCGACTGCGGGCAATCAAGCGAACATCCTTAAGCAAACCAACAGGTGCCGGAACACCCGACACCCACAACTGCGGACGAACAACCACGGTCGCCTTGCGGCCGCGCAATAACGCTTCCCTGTCAACGTACAGGCCCGAAACGAGGTCATACGATTCGGCCGAATGAAAAAAGCTGGACAGTACCTGAAAGTCCCCTTTTTCAATGACAACGCTTTGCTGACCGGGCTGTGTGGAAAACGGAACGAGAATTCCGCCATCATCCCCAGGTGTGTACTGACGACCGGCAATCCACAGATTGGCGTCCGTCTGTTGTTTGCGGTTTTCATCCAGCACCGTAAATACCAGACCGGCAGCCGTCGTTTCCACCAGGTGATGCAATTCGCCTTTGCGAACGAGAACCCGACTGCTGGTGCCGTTGCCGATGAAATCGACGATAAAAACACCTCGATGATCGAGCTGGTCGAATTTGAATGTGCGTTTGACGCGGAGGGCTGGCGCGTCGTCGTACTTGTAAGTCTCTTGCCAGTTGGGGACGAGCCCGTCGAGGTTGATGTCCGTGCTGACTTGGCTGTTGTTCTGGCGATAGTAGTTGGCGGTGTTGATCTCAAAGACCTTGACGATCAGGTTCTGAATATTTTTGGTAATCAAGTCGAACTCGACCGGTTGATCTACAAGGTGAAATCGCGGATTGGTTGGTAGAAATTCCAGGTCGACGCGATCAACAAGTGCCTTGTATTCGAGGGGCGAGAGCAACGCCGCCCACTGATCCACATCGCCAAGTCCGGCGGTGATTTTGGCTTCGGCATAGCGGCGCATAAGGTAATTGCTCTCAATCCACGGAGCAAACGCCTTCATGTCGCTGGCATCAACCAGAAAATGATGCAAGTAATCGCGAACAAGTTCCTCATCGTCCTGAACGGGTGCCAGGCGTGTTTGATCAAAATAGTTCGCGCCGAGATTGACGACTTGCGATTGTTTGGCACGGAGCAGCCAATCCTGATTGATGTATCCGGTCGGTCGGGGCAATTTCAGGTAAGCAACAAAGCGGTCGCGATCGTATACACCCAGCGTCCGATCCAGAACCATTCTCCGAAACAAAACACAGGCCTTGAGGGAGTTGTGTGATTCACCAAGCGTTGAAACATAGCTCCAGAGGCGATCAAGGTAAGCGATGTGTTCGCTGTCATCGATCTGCCAGTCCACATCGTTGCCCGGCATCAATCGCAACAACCGCGCGTTCACAAAATTGGAATCATCTCGCAGATCAGGAATTCTCTCAAGCAATTCATCCAGTTGCGAAAGCAACATCTGGTTGTGAATCGCAATGCTCCCGAATCCACCGGAAAACAGGTTCTTGAGGTCCCGAACAACCAGATCAACAAGATTGCCAACATCGGGACGTGTTAGCCGTGCAAGCAAATCACGCAACTGTGAATCGGACAAGTTTTGGGAGCCCAGGTCACGCAAATAGAGTGGTTCAGCAAAATTGGTGGTGTCGTTATTCGAAATCCGCTGCAACAGTCGATCGCGGGAAATCAATGATTGATCCAGCGTGGTTGGCAAGCCTGGTTCCGCTGAGGGACGCAGGCGCTGGTGATCAAATCGAAGGCCAAGTTTGTCGGCCAGGTAGTCCAGCGCCTGTTTGGGATTACTGGAATATTGTAACAATGCCTGACGATGCCTGATTTCGATCATTCGGCCGGAATCACCAATCTGATCGTGCCAGACTTTCAACATCTCATCAACTTTGGCAAACTGCAGCGTGTGTTGATAATGCAAACAGTGCCAATAGAAATAATCGACTGTCCCTGGAACCAGTTCCGCCAAAACCGTTTCCCGATTATCGGCTAACAGAAACCGTTCAGCAAAATCAAGGGTTTGACTTTGCGCCTTTGCTGTTGACAGCCACTGTCCTGGCAAGAGTGAACTCGACAGAATGATGACGAAACCGGCGAACAACAGGTTGCAGAGACGGTTGAAATTCATGGCGAAATCCAGGGCAGAATCAGTTGAAACGAGTAACTTGATGGGCCGACAATGTCAATTGTGACGAACAAATCGCACATTGCGTTCCATATTGAGTTCGGGAATTGCAAAAAAGTCCCGATTTTTGACAATAATACGATACGTTTTTCAGGTCTTGTTACAAATCTCTGACATGTTGCCACGCAATTTAAGTGACCGTCGTAATCCCGAAAGCATTACATGGGATGATCTGACCAGCGGACTTCCAACGATCGTGGCCATGGCCCGATTGTGCGGAAACGTTATTGCTTCGCTCGATGACATGTCGCCAGCCGCCGATCATTTGTCACTCGAAGCACAAGCAATCGCCAGCGCTGCAATTAAAACGGGCGCGATCAGTATTCGCGGTGACAAGAATGCGTTCGAACCTGGCGAACGATTCCTGGCGATCTGCGTTGAACTTGCCGAAGGAAACCGAATCGAATTTCGCTGCGCCGACGATCCCGAGCAAACGATGCGCTTCGTTGACGGGTTCCGTCAATTGTGCCGCAACGGCCTGGCCATGCATCAATTGATGAACGAGTTTTCATTAACTCGCGCCGGTTTTGAACTGGCTCGCTCTGTCGATCAAAAGTCGATAGAAAAACTCGTGGCCCTCGGTCAACGAGGATGATTACCATGCGCTACAGCGGCATATCCAAGGCTATTTCCGTTGTCTGTTCCGCTATCATTTTGGCAGTTGATGCTTCGAATAGTTGTTGCCAAACGATTGTGCTTCGCGATTTGCAATTGATCGAGGGTGCCGATGTAGCAGCCATGACCGTCGAAGGAGTAACTCTTGCCGACGGCCGGAACTGGCGATGGGACCAAATCCAGGAGGGAGACGTCGGCCCTCAATGGCAAAGCGAGTTTGAACGATGGCTCAAGGAAATTGGCGAGCCTCTTTTTCGGGTCCGGCAACGACTGGCAAGTCGCGATTACAGTTCGCTGCAACCGCATGCCGACGAACTTGCCTCGCACGCGATCCAGTATGAATCGACCAGCTCCGTGTATTACCTGGCATGCTGCGCAAAAGTTCGTTCAGCGCTTGATCAGCAACAGCGTGAAGCGGCCCTCGTCCCGTTACTGGAATTACTCCGCGTGAGAAATGAAGCGCGAACTTTTCATGACATCGAGGAACTGTCAGAGCTGCATTTCGCGGAATCCAGGCTTTGCGATGAATTGCTCCCCGTTTGGTTCGATGCCGATGCCGCCCGTGAACAGTTGGCTCAAATCAGGAAATCGGCCAGAGTGCCGAAAGCAATTCCTGGCGATGCAGCATATATTTATCTAAATACGCTTGCCATCGCGGCAGGCGAATCGGCAATTCCAGTGGAAAACTCTCCGTCCGACGACCCATGGCGGTTGATCTACTCTGCGCAATCAGCGTTGCTTGCCGGAAACAACGAACAGGTTGCCAGGGAGCTGGACGCTGATCTCTTTCGTGACAGTGCCGAGCGCCATGCAATTGCCTTATACTATTTGGGAACCGCCCAATCACAAATGGAACCGCAATCGGTTGACTCAAATGTCAATACGAATCGTGCATTGTGGATGTTGACGTTGCTGAAGATTCCGGCGCTATACGAAGATCGATTTATTGAGCTGTCCGCCGCGGCAGTGAGCGCGGTGGTGAACCACCCCGACTCGGCCAGTCAAGTGGACTTTGAACACCTTCGCAGCGAACTCGCCGGTCGTTATCGACAAACTACATTTGGAACCTCTCGCAAGTGAAAAACCAGTCCCTGTTTCACACCTTCCTGATCCGATCGTTCGTTGTGCTGGCTGTTGCCTGGTTGTTGGGAGTTTTCGGTCCTCTCGCCATAATGCGCGGGCAGTCGACAGGGGTACCGGAAGAAATACCGGTTGTCGTTTCGAACGCGTCCGAGTCGATCGCTGACGAATCGCAATTTACATCGGTCGTAAACATGTTGTTTACTGGCAGTTGGTTGGGTCTGGCGATCGTTTACATTATTATATTTTTGTCGTTCGTCAGTACGTACTTTGTGATCATCTACGCCGTAACGATTACTCGCACTCGCCTGTTTCCGGAACAAACAATGAACGAGCTGGAGCGAATGCTTGGCGAAGGCGAAATCAATTCTGCGGTGGCGTTTTGCCACAACCGGGACAATTGGTCTCTGGCTACGGAAGTGATTGCCGCCGGCTTGCAGCGCTATCAAAGCAGTGAATTCGGTTTTGCCGATTACCGGTCTGCGGTCGAAGAAGCGGGTGAGGACCAGGTCGGACGACTGTATCGCAAAACGGAGGTCCTGAATGTTATCGGCTCGATCGCGCCGATGCTGGGCTTGTTGGGTACGGTCGTTGGAATGATCGAAGCGTTTACAGTCATTGCCAGCAAGCAGGGAATGGCACGACCGGAGGAACTTGCCGGCGGAATTGCCCAGGCCCTGGTAACCACATTGCTTGGACTCCTGGTCGCTATTCCAACGATGGTGGCATTGAGTTACTTTCGCACGAAGATCGATTCACTCGTCTCGGAAGCTGGCAAGCGAATTGAAATGATCATGAACCCGCTTGGCAGAAAAAAATCATGAAGCTTGCGCGAACTCGCCACGCAACGATTACAGGCTTCAACATGACGCCAATGATCGATATCGTGTTTTTGTTGCTTATTTTCTTTATGACCGTGTCGCAGATTTCGCGTGCACTGGACCATCCGGTCGACTTGCCCAAAGCAAAACATGGTGGCCAACCGATCGAATCGGTCAATATCACCATTAATCTCGATGTCGATGGAAACATCTTTGTTGCCAATCAACCCATGTCGCTGGAACAATTGTCGATCGCTTTGGCAGGTGAGCTGGCTCGTGTCAATCAGGAACCAGCACGGCTGAAGATCCTCGTCCGATGTGACCGAAGCAGCGAGGGACGTTATTTCAATGAGCTGGTCCAGATTCTGGAAACGATGGATATCCGGCAAATCCACGTTTCGATCAATGTCGAAGGAAATGCCAAATAATCAGTTTAACGGGAATTGCGTTTTCAAAGCCGAAATTGAGAAGTGGTTGGTAAATCGGCGAAGAAAGATCTCACACAGAGGCACAGAGACACAGAGTGGCCGATCTCCATGGACTCTGTGACTTTGTGCCTCTGTGTGATTCTTGTTCTCTCTACTCGTCAATCGTTCCGTTAATGATTCGTTTAATTCCGTCCTTAATCAACGGCGCGCCGAAGTTGATCAATAGGCCCAGTAAACACTTTCAAGCAAACCAGGACCAAGGGTCGTGTGAATCTTGAATGCGGCATCGACGATCACGCCGGAAATTTCGTTGATTTTCATAATTGGGTCCTTGGGAAAACAATCTCACACGGAGGCACAAAGGCACGGAGATTGGCACGTCCGAGTCTCACCCACCTGAATTATTAATCAACTACCCCTCTGTGTCTCCGTGACTCTGTGTGAGACCTATTCCCCCCACCGGAAATCCAGGCAAGGTTTTTCAAAAAACTACTTGACTGGCTAATTCCAAACGGTTACTGTACTATAACAACAGTACACGCGGGCGGCACTTGAAGTCATGAACTTTGCTGCCTTTCAGGAAAAGGTTATGTTTTTTCAAATCGATACCAGTAACGGCGTTCCCGTTTACGAGCAGGTTGTGAGGCAAGTTACGTTTGCCGTAGCCAATGGTTCGTTATCCAGTGGCGAGATGATCCCGTCCGTCCGCCAATTGGCGCGTGAACTGGCCATTAATCCCAACACGGTCGCTCGCGCTTTTCGGGACTTGCAGGACAAGGGGATCGTTGAACAAATTCGCGGGACCGGAATGGCCGTGACCAGTGGCGCGAAAACATTTTGCAAATCCGAACGAACACGGGTCTTGCGTGACCGATTTGCCGGGGCCATTGACGAGGCGGCGCAGACGATGCTCGAGCGCGACGAGATCTTGCGCCTATTTGAATCGGAATTGGACAAAAATCGTGGCATTAACAAGGTGTAAATCGATGGAAACGGTCATTCAATTCAAGAACGTCACAAAAGCATTTGGTTCCCACAAGGCGATCGACAATGTCAGTTTTGATGTTCCGCGTGGCGTCGTTTTTGCCTTGCTCGGTGAAAACGGCGCAGGCAAGACGACATCGATCCGAACGATGCTGGGGCTGGAGCATCCCACAAGTGGCGAGTCGTCCGTTTTAGGAATGGACAGCGCTCGTTCGGGACTGGAAATTCGCCGTCGAATCGGCTACGTCCCGGAACAACCGGCCTTGTACGAGTGGATGACGGTCGAGGAGATTGGCTGGTTCACCGCCGGATTCTATCCCTCGGGTTTTCAACAGCACTTTTTGGAGCTGGCCAAGTCGTTTGAACTGCCACTCGATCGCAAGATCAAAAAGCTTTCCAAAGGAATGCGCGCCAAGATTTCACTGTCGCTTGCCATGGCCCATCGTCCGGAACTTCTTATCCTCGATGAACCGACATCCGGTCTCGATACGCTCGTCCGCCGCAGCTTTCTGGAAAGCATGGTCGATGTGGCCGCCGACAACCGCACGGTATTGCTTTCCAGTCACCAAATCCCGGAAGTCGAACGGGTCGCCGACATTGTTGCCATTATGAACCGGGGCAAGTTACTCGTTTGCCAACCACTGGAGCAACTCAAATCACAACTGGAGCGATGGACGATCGCCCTGGCCGA
>JANNWJ010000062.1:0-121633 GCA_031414755.1 Pirellulaceae bacterium
TTGCCGGTAACGAGCGGGGCGGCGGAAACCATCGCCGCAAGTTAATCAGGGTTCGTCTTTTGCCGCACATGATGATTGACATGACTGGCCTGGATAACCTGGGTCACAAAACACCGTAACTATGGATTAAACCTGATGCACGACTTTATTATGCAGCCATGGCCGTGGTGGTTCTCGGGAATCCTCATTGGCCTGACCGTGCCGCTTTTGTTTTTGCTGGCTGGAAAGGCGTTTGGCATTTCGACCAGTTTTCAGGAACTTGGCGCAATCTGTGCGCCATGCAACCTGACCTATTTGAAGAATCACCAATGGCGATCGGGTATCTGGACGCTTGTATTTGTGATCGGGATTGTGATCGGTGGTTTTGTTGCCGTTCATTTTCTGTCATCGGAGCCGGTTGAGTTTCTCCCGGAAACGTTTGTCAGTGTTGGTGGAGCTATTCGTTTGTTGCTGGGTGGCGTTCTGGTCGGATTTGGAACCCGTTACGCCGGCGGATGCACTTCCGGTCACGCCATCACCGGAATTGCCAATTTGAACTGGCCAAGTCTGGTAGCAACGGTTTTCTTTTTCGTTGGTGGACTGGCAGTGAGCTGGGGTTTTGGCCAGTTGATTTTTGGGGGACTGTCGCTGTGAACAAATCAAATCCGAGTTCTGTGGCCAACGAACAAGACCATGGCATAGTCGATCACTTTCCCGGTTTTGGAACGATTTTGTCCGTTTTGCTGGTCGGTATCTTTTTCGGAGTCGTACTGACAAAATCCGAAGTCGTTCGCTGGCAACGGGTCCATGATATGTTTCTGTTCCGGGAGCCGTTCATGTACCTGATCATCGGCACGGGTGTTACTGTCGCCATGATTTCGATGTTGCTGATCAAAAAATTCCAGGTGAACACAATACAAGGCAAGCCGATTACTTACGAGGCGAAACCCTTCCACACCGGAGTCGTCATCGGCGGAATGCTTTTTGGTGCCGGATGGGCAATTACCGGAGCCTGTCCCGGTCCGATTTACGCACAAATAGGGGGAGGCGAATGGATGGCGTTGTTCACGTTCTTCGGTGCCATGGCGGGAATGTTTTTATATGCGTGGCTCAAGCCAAAGTTGCCACATTAGTTTGCCTTGGGAAGTCTGGTGCAAGTTCTCATGAATTGAGAACCTCGCGTCTGCTCGATTGCCATTTCAAGTAACCGTCATTTAGTCATCGTCGAAGTCTGATGTTTCCCAAATGGGTCAAAACGATTTCACCTCTCGCAAGGTTACTGTCGGTCTATCGACGTGAACAAATTGCAGGTGACCTGATCGCCGGTCTGGTCGTTGCGATAATGTTGGTGCCGCAGGCAATGGCCTATGCCATGCTCGCCGGATTGCCACCGCAGACCGGTTTGTATGCCAGTATCGTTCCTTTGATTCTTTACAGCCTTTTCGGGAGCAGCAACTCGCTATCGGTTGGTCCGGTGGCAATGGTTTCCCTGCTGGTAACAACGGGGGTTAGCAAACTTGCGGCCCCCGGCAGCCCGGAATTTATTGGACTATGCCTGACACTCGCCTTGATAGTCGGTGTTTTGCAAATTGTCATGGCAGCATTTCGGTTGGGTTTCCTGGTCAACTTTATCAGTCACCCCGTACTCGTAGGCTTTACAAGTGCGGCAGCAATTACCATTGGCTTCAGTCAAACGAAGCACCTGTTTGGTATTTCCGTTCATGGCGGCAAGTACCCATTCCAGGTGATTGCCAATACAGTAGCCGACATCGGCAATTCCAACATGTCGACGCTCGCGATCGGATTGGCAAGTAGTTTGATACTTGTATTGTTTGGATACGGCCTGGCACCCCTGCTAAGAAGACTTGGTCTTCAGGAAAATATGGCGACGACGGTCGCCAGACTCGGTCCACTGGTGGTGGTCGTAGTGTCAACTCTACTTGTGGCATTCGGGAATTTGAATCAAACAAATGCCGTCAAGATTGTGGGCGAAATCCCATCCGGATTTCCGGGGATAACGGTGCCGAAGATTAGCCTGTCGGCGATAATTTCGTTAATTCCGCTGGCTTTGATCATAACCCTTGTCGGATACATGGAGAGTATTGCAGTCGCCAAGGCATTGGCCAGTCGCAAGCGCGAGAAAGTCAACGCGAATCGCGAGTTGTTCGCATTGGGAATGGCCGATCTCGGTGCCGCATTTACCGGCGGTTACCCGGTAACCGGCGGTTTCAGTCGTTCCATGGTGAATTACTCAGCGGGAGTAAGCACCCCACTTGGGTCAATCTTCACGGCACTAATTGTGGCGTTTTCCGTTTGGTTTTTGACTCCGTTATTTTTCTACATTCCGAATTCGGTTCTCGCAGCCATTATCATCGTAGCTGTCGTTCCACTTATCGATATCAAGACGCCATTCAAGCTTTGGCGATACAGTCGAACCGATGCGGTTGCCCTGGGGGTCACTTTCATGTCAGTTATGGCAACGGGAATTGAAACGGGTATTTTGATCGGAATCGGGACGACCATCGTCATGATGATGGGAAAAATAAGTCGTCCGCATGTGGCGGAAGTCGGCCGGCTGGGCAATAGCGATCACTTTCGCAATGTCTTGCGGTACGACGTTCATACGACCCATGGCGTATTTGCTTTTCGACTTGACGAAAGTCTAAACTTTGCCAACGCGCCGTTTCTGCAAACGTACGTCATGGAAAAAATCGCCGAGCGTCCCGATATCAAATCAGTCCTGTTAATCTCGACCGGAGTCAACGACATCGATGCCACAGGCCTGGAGATTCTGGAAACAATACACCGGAATCTCCTTGCGAGCGGCATCGGCTTTTACATGTCCGACGTCAAGGGGCACGTTACCGACCGATTCAAGCTCGCTGGTTTTGACGAAACGTTTTTACAAGAGCACATTTTTCTTTCAGCGGACAAGGCTATTCGCAAATTGTCGCCCGGCGGCGTGGCAGGCACAACAATTGCAGCTCCTGGAAAATGATGCCTCGCAGAAAACCTTGACCAACAGGTTATTTGAATTCCAACAGAGGACCATGAGATACATAACAACTCGTAAAGGAGTCAAACCCATGGCAGAAATGCTTACCATCATCGCCTTTATCGTGGGCTGGGTCGTGCTTCAGGCATGGATCCTGCCCCGGTTTGGTGTGCAAACGTGAATGAGCGGCGGATGCCATCAGCCGAGTTCGGCTCCAAAGGAAACTGACATCATCGAAAATTCAAAAAGCGGCGACGCCTCATCCACTTGCGTACGTCCTGAAGAACTTAAAACGAATTAGGCGATGTCGAAATTGCAAAGCGTAAGCAGCGGTACGTCTGAAGCGGCCGTCCTGAAGTCCGACCTCCCGGTAATTGTTAATTGTTTTGCATTCTGGTTTACGCCTTGTCGCGGTTATTTCAGCAATTCGCTTTGCGTGAGAAATTGAAAACATTGCCGCATCAGAAGTGCGCAATCGCGTGCGATGCGTGCGAAAGTGCACGGGTATGTCATGATGTCCGAGAAATCGAATTTCGATTACGCCCCTGGACGTCGAAAACCAAAACGACAGGCACGAACTCGTGGATTCAACCTTGTTTCCGTTACGATTGGCACAACTGTTGCGGTTGGGTTCTACTGGTTGTCGTGGTTCGGAAAAAACGACGGGAGGTGTTTAATGTTGGATCTTGCTTCTGCCTTTGTCACCGTTTCCGATGGATCACGGTGTATTGAACCCGGGGTTTTGGAAAGTGGCCCGGAATGCCGTGACCTTCGTGTCAAAGAAATCGAAGGCAGCGCGAAGCAGTTGCTGGAGGTTCACCCGCATTTTCGAGGTCGTAGCCAATGGGTTAAGTGTCGCTTTTTGGACGACTGCTTGTACCTGGAGGGAACGCTTCCGACTTACTATTTGAAGCAATCTGCACAGGAAGCGTTGCGTGAACTTCCCGGGATAGAGCGGATTGTGAATTTTATTCAGGTAACGAGTCCCAGCGGGTTTGTCGTCCCGCCTGACGATACGAAATCGGTGCGAAAGCCTCGCTAGTTCGACTTTGACGACGCCAATGATCGTTGCTGCGCATGCGACTCCGTCAGATCCGCAGGATGTCAAAGGCCTGAATATACAGAGATGATTTGTCTTTTTGGTCCAATGGCAGTTATATGGCTTCAGGACCGATGGCCGAAACCCTTGATTTCTATTGCACGAATTTGAGAACGAATGATGAAACTGGAGTTAGCTGAAATTTTCGATAAAGTCGCTGACATGGGCCATGTAGAACCAGCGATCAAAACAAGCCCGGTTGAATTTGAAAAAGTAGTTCGCTCTCGGCGCAGCGTACGTGTGTATGACAGCGACCCCATCCCGGAAGGGGTAATACACAAATGTCTGGAGCTTGCCGTGCTCGCACCCAATTCATCTAACTTGCAACCATGGGAGTTTTATTGGGTTCGGGACGAGATCAAGAAAATCCAACTGGTCGATTTTTGCCTGGGGCAACCGGCAGCTGCAACAGCCAGGGAGTTGGTGGTTTGTGTTGCGCGACTGGATACATGGAAACGGAATCGTCAATTGATGATTGAGAAGTTGGAGTCGTTTGATCAGGAAGTGCCAGAGTCTGCCTTGCAATACTACAAAAAACTCGTGCCGCTGGCGTATGGACAGGGGCCCTGGTACTTGCTGGGTCCTTTCAAGAAGTTATTGCTTGCATTCCTGGCAATCCAAAAACCTATGCCTCGCGGACCGGCCAGCAGGTCGGACATGCGCGTTTGGGCACACAAATCGGCAGCGCTTGCATGTGAAAACTTCATGTTATCGTTGCGGGCCTTTGGCTTCGATAGTTGCCCCATGGAGGGAATCGACGAATCGCGAATCAGGAAAATGTTAAAGCTTCCCCGGCGCGCTGAGATTTGCATGGTCATCTCGGCCGGTAAACGGGCGGAAAACGGAGTTTACGGTGACCAGATTCGGTTTGACAAATCATTATTTGTTTTTGAAGTTTGATCGCGGAACATCTTTCCAGAGGTGTTCAAAAAGGCGATTTCGCAGAGCGAGATAACAATCGGGGACCCTTTTTTGCAAGGTGGAATTGACTATGTCGATGGCAATTGCAACAGGACCTGGTTTAAATCAAACAGGCACCAAAGGGGAAGCGGTTGCGTTCGATCGACGGCGTTTTCTTTCCGCCGCGGCGGCCGTTTCGGCAGCGACGTGTTTTCCGGGAATCGCGTCAGCGCGGCAGATCGAATCTTGTGAGGATGCAACTCTTCGATTGAGCGACGGTCGTGTGTTGAGCTACGCCACTTACGGTAATCCAGGTGGATGGCCGGTACTCTATTTTCATGGTATTCCGACTTCGCGAATCGAAGCACGCTTTTTCGCCCCGGCTGCGCAAAGGGCTGGATGCCGTCTGATCGCGATTGACCGACCTGGTTATGGGACTTCAGATTTCAAGTGCAGGCGCAGTGTCGTCGACTGGCTCGGAGACGTTAATGAGTTCATCAAGTCGCCGCAACTTCCGGATGATTTGGATCTCAGCCAGTTTTCGATTGCCTGCTTTTCCTCGGGGGCCGCCTATGCATTGCTTTGTGCCGCGATGATGCCGCCAGAACAATTGATGTCCGTCGGAATTGTTGACGGAATTGCCCCTTTGGAGAAGATAGACGGGAACGGTGGCACCGCACAGCTAATGTTCCGGATGGCAAATAGAAACAGCCGATTCGTAAGCGCCACATTTGACTTGAACACCCGTCAAATGCGACGAAGGCCTGACGTTGTCCTTCGCCGGACATCCCGTTTTTTCAGCAAGTGCGATGAAGGAGTCTTTTTTGATCCGGGCAACGCCCGCATACTGATCGATTCCTACTGCCAATGCGTTCACCTTGGGCCGACCGGCGTGGTACACGACATGTCAATTCTATCGCTACCATGGGGTTTCGATATTGAAACCACAAGCCAACCGGTTGGACTCTGGTATGGCGCATGCGATATCACGACTCCATTGGCATCAATGGGCAACTATTTGAATCGCGCGTTGGTCAATAGTTCGTTGACCGTTTTTCAGGGTCAGGGGCATCTTTCAATGTACAATGTCGCCGGTGACCAGTTGTTTCCCTACCTGTTGTCAGTTGCTGAATCCAGAGGAGGGAAAACTGTCCGTTAGTTCGGCGATCAAGGGCTCGATTTCACGGACAAGCGTACGGCTTGAAAGTCCGGGGAATAAAATTGCAGTGTGTACTTGAAATAATTTCAAACCCTTGATTAACGGCCGATTGCGACCATTGATTTTGCTGATGGGGGCATTCCACGCTAGAGCCTTGAGGGCGACTTGCCTGGTTGGAGCGTCAAGTTCAAACAGCCTTTTGAAGGGGCTGATTTTCGCAGCCAATAACGAGTTCCAATCAATACTCAGGCTCGGGAGAGGAATTCGCCACTGCGCGTGTCGACTTTGACCCGCTCCCCTTCTTTCAAATATTCAGGCACGTGGATCATGAAACCTGTTTCAAGAGTGGCCGGTTTGGTGCGGCTGGTGGCCGAGTTGCCGCGAACGCCGGGATCGCATTGCGTTACAGTCAACTCGACCGTGTTGGGGATCGAAATTCCAACGCAGGCTTCGTTGTAGATCAAGGCGCAGATTCCTTCGAGGCCGTCGGTGATAAAGTTCCGTTCGTATTCAACATCGCCCAGCGGCATCTCGTATTGCTGAAAGTCCGCCTGGTCCATCAAGTACATCGTAGTCGGGTCACAGTACATGACATTGACCGGCCGGCGCTCAAAGTTCGCTTCGGGAAGTGTGTCGGTTCCTTTGAGAGTTATGTCGACTTTGCTTTTCGTTACGACGTTGCGTGCCCGGTATTTGTACAGCGTTGCTGCGCCGCGGGCGGAGGGGGACTGAACGGAGATGGTTTGAATGATGACTGGTGCACCCATGTATACGACGATGGCACCGGTTTTTATATCTTTGACAAGCATAAACTGCCGTGAACTACCTGCGACTACATGATGGAAAGTGTCTGCGGATCCAATGCGACACCGCCGCACAATTCGGCAAGTGACTCGAGTACCATCAGCAAACCGCCTGGATCGAGGAATTGGTCGTCCTCGGTTGCGGTGGCGACTTCTTCGAAATGAAAGATATCGAAGCGAGCATCAAAGTTCTTGAGCTGAACCAGTTTCTTCATATCATCGGACGACAGCGTCATCGTTCGGGCCGCGTCTTGCACTTCATGGATTTGAATAACCACCTCTTCGCCGGATGTCAAAACGATATCCATCGCCGAAAAATCGCGAGGTGATTTTACAGTGATCGATTCCAGTCCCTGTTCGTTTTCCAAACGCTCGAGAGTCTCGTAACGCGGGCCCAGGCCGCTGAGTACCTGTTCCACCTTGTCAGCACTTGGCAAATTGGCGGCGGGGAACAGGACAAAGTACGTTTCACGGTACTGGTACTGATTGTTTCCAAACAATGACACGTGCGACTCCTCGCGGTTATTGTTGCAGCAAATGGTTGTAACAAATGGTTGTAACAAATGGTTGTAACGCTTAATGCATTGTAATGTACGGAAAGGGGAATTGTATGGGGCAACTTCCGGAAGCTCCCGTGACAAGTCCAGCGCGATTCGTTTTGGCATAGCGTGTTTTCGCTTGCAGGAATCGCCCAAGTACGAGAGGGGGACATATTCGTTCGTGCGACTCACTGGCCACCCAATTCGGTTGCCCGGCGTGTTGCGGCCACGATGGCGTTCATCACGGTATGGCGAAACCCCCTTTCTTCGAGGACGGCAAGGCCGGCAAGGGTTGTTCCACCCGGACTGGTGACTTCGCTTCGCAAATCCGCCGGGGACTTGCCAGTTTCAGCAAGTAACTCGGTTGAACCGCGAACCGTTTGAATAGCCAGGTTCATTGCGATCTCGTGAGGCAGTCCGGCGAGCACACCTCCATCGATGAGAGCTTCGATAAATGAAAAGACATAAGCAGGACCGGATCCCGACAGTCCGGTTACGGCATCCATTTGATATTCGGCGACATCGACGGTTTTTCCGGCGGCAGCAAACAGGCTTGTCGCAATCGCCCTGTCGAATTCTTCTACTTCAGGCCCACAGGCAATTGCGGAAATTCCCTGGCCAATGAGGCACGGTGTGTTGGGCATTACACGAATCAATCGTTTGGTTGGCAGCGACCCTGCCAGTGTCGCCAGCGACACGCCGGCGGCGACCGAAATTACCAGATGATGTCCGTCGACGACTGGTTTTAGCTCCTCAAGGACGCTTGCCATGACTTGCGGTTTGACAGCGAGCAGAATTACGTTGCTTTTTCCACAAAGTAATGCCGCCGAACTTTGACGAACTGCGTCCGGATGCAGGCTTTCAAAAATTCGAGCTGCTTCGTCGTGCGGGTCAAAGTAGTTCACTTCGGCCGATCCTGGCACTGCGTTTTTGGCGATTCCTCGAGCAAGCGCTTGCGCCATCCGTCCGGCGCCTATAAATCCCAATCTGATATCACTTGTTGCTGTCATTAATTGTTGCCAGTTTCTATCGAAATATAATTCGTCGATGTACAAACGATTACTTGGCGAATGCGGATACACCTGATCGGACTGAAAGAAATCCCGGCAGGGATTGTAAAAAATACCCTGGACATCTGTCGATAACCATGAAATGTTCTCGATCAACGAATATTGCGGATGAATTGTCGGGCAATGAGGAGACTGGAACAGGTGTTCACGAGCAGGGAAGGAGATTTCAAAGTGATTAAACACTTGATTGTCTGGACAGTGTTGCTCAGCGCGATTGTGCTGCCGAACCAGGTAGGGGCGCAGGAATTCAAGATTTCTTCGTTGTTTCCATTCAAAAAACAAACGCAAGAAATCAAACCGATTCAATTGACGGACCATGCAGGGGGGCTGAACAATACGGCGTCGGGTCCATGGAATACTTTTTCGCAAAAATCCAAAGACTTCTTTTCACGGACGGGCGAGGGGATTTCCAATTTCACCTCGAATATGCGCGACTCCCTCAAAAACATGGAATCGCCGGGCTGGCAATTTGACAAAAAAAGTCATTGGTGGAACGATCAACCGGATATGGCGCAGTTAAGGCACGAATTTGATCTATTGAACAGGCAAAGTCCGCAGGCCGGACAACCACCCCGGCCTCAACCTCGTACCGCCAATGGGCTTCAAACAACGCCCCCGCGTTATCGATTCTAGGCAAATTACAACATGCCCGTCACAATAAGGGCATGAGAACAAATTTGATTCTTGGCACAGCTGGCCATATCGACCACGGAAAGACGTCTCTCGTTCGCGCGCTGACTGGCACGGATACGGATCGATTGCCCGAAGAAAAAAAACGAGGCATTACGATCGAGTTGGGTTATGCCGTTCTCGAAATCGACGAGTTTCGACTTGGTATCGTCGATGTTCCCGGTCACGAGAAATTTGTCCGTCAAATGCTGTCCGGTGCGACGGGAATGGATATGGCCATGCTGGTTGTGGCCGCCGATGATTCGATCAAACGCCAGACGATCGAGCATCTCGACATTTTGCGATTGCTCAAATTGTCCGGTGGCGTGATTGCAATTACCAAAGCGGATCTTGTCGAACAGGATTGGCTGGACCTGGTTATCGAAGAAGTGCGACAGTTGGTCGTCGGAACGTTTCTTGCCGATTCGGCAATTGTTCCGGTCAGCTCGCATACGGGGACCGGTCTCGATGTCTTGCGAGATGAGCTTAAAGGAGTGGCAACACGAATTCAGACGAGTGGCGGTTTGTCGGATCCGGCAGCACCCTTTCGCCTGGCAATCGATCGCGTCTTTTCGATCGAAGGTCACGGGACCGTCGTTACGGGCAGCGTTTCCAGTGGATCTGTTTCAGTCGGCGACAAATTGGTGATTCAACCAGGTGGACTGGAGGCGCGCGTTCGCGAAATACAAAATCATGATTTGGGCGTGCAATCCATCGCGCGAGGACAACGGGGTGCAATCAACCTTGCCGGCGTTCATCATGATGAAATCCGTCGTGGACAGGAGCTGGGTGCGGTCGGGCACCTCAAACCGACTCGAATCGTTTCGGCCGGCATTTCGACACTCAAAAGCGGTTCACGTCCTCTGAAGGATCGGCAACGGATCCGGTTTCATATTGGCACAAGCGAAGTTCTGGCGACCGTGCGGTTATTGGGAATGCGTGAAATGAAGCCGGGGAGCGAAGGACTGGCCCAGTTCTTTTTAAGCGAGCCGATTGTTGCGGTATGGAATCAGCCCTTTGTGATTCGCAACGAATCGCCACTTGAGACGATTGGCGGTGGTCGAATTTTGCACGCCAACTCCCGTCGTATGCGAGATTTCAATAGCGAAACGGCCACGATGCTGCAAAAGCTGGCAAGCGATGACCCGCGACTCAGAATCAGCGCCGCATTCTATTTTGATTCGCTTTCGAATACGGAACTCGATGATCTTGCCCGAATTGCCGGGGTTGCCCAGCCAGAACCGTTGGTGAAAACGATGGTCAGCGATGGTGAGATCATTGAAATTCCGGTGACTAACCACAAAACGTTTTACCTGCATCGATTGATGGTCACCCGTGTATCGAATTTGATCGTTGATTATTTGCGACGGTTTCATGAATCCGATCCGCTGTCGGTAGGAGCCCAGCGACGAACCGTTGAGAACTATTTCGCTTACCTGGATTCGAAACAGATTTTTGAATTGGCGATACAACAATTGGCAGCGGAAAAACGAATTCAAAAGACTGGCGATTTGATAGCACTTGAAGGATGCGGGCCTCAACTGACCGTCAACGAAAGAAAACTGCTGGCACAAATTATTGATCAGTTTGCCAAGGCAGGCCTTGATCCACCAACGATTGAACAATTGCAAAAGGATGCAAGCAAAGCCCGCAACTCCGTTGTTCAGCTGGTGCAACTGGCCGTTGATCAAGGGCAACTGGTCCGGCTTGATGATGCGATCCTGGTCCATTGGCAAACCATTGATCGAATCAAACAGGAACTGGCTGATTCACTTCGTGAGGGACAGGGAATCACAATGAGTGACATTCGTCAGTTGCTAAATACCAGTCGCAAGTACTCGATCCCGTTATGTGAGTACCTGGACAAGATCGGGTTTACACGTCGCGATGGCGATTTAAGATTCCTTGCACCGCAAGTTGTTTCAGTTGACCAGATAGTTGAATGATAACCCTGATTCACGGGGCATGCTGTCACTTTCGAAGGGTTGTTGGAGACCAACTTTGCCAGGCTCTTGCAATGCCATCACTGGCGAAAGTACCGGCGAAAATGCTGTCAGTTTCCGTCGCCTGCGGGTTTGGCAAGATTTAACAGATAAAACGGTTCTACCAATTAAACTTTTCGAGTCGGATGTGACGATCAATTCCGTAACGTGACTTGTTCAGTTGCGGCTCGCAGCCGTGATGTTGCATTTTCAGGGAGGAAATCGAATGCGTCGGTTACTATTTGCGACGCTACTGGCGATCTCAATCAGTTCGAGTGTTGGCTGCATACTGCCAATCTATGAAGCTGACCCAACCGTCCGAGCGAGACAATTGGTTTTTGCAGCCGAAGATCTTCGGGCCATGCGAGGTGAATGGCATCGGTTCTGGTTCCTGGACCAGCCGAACCATTCGACGCCTTACCGGGTCCACGGCGGAATTCTGTAGTCCAGGCTTCAAAATCGGCCAGGCGTTCACAAAGTGCCCGGCTCGATTCATGAATCCGAAAACGGAAACCCCACACCAGGCCAGATGCTGAACAAGACCGCTTTGTCGGTCGGGTATCAAATATACATGTCCACCGGTACCTCGCGCAGGTTCCGGTGGATTTTTGTTTGCCATTGGGTCTTCAGAAATCGGGTTCTATCGTAATGGGCGATAGGGATTCGACGGGCGAACGGTTGCAGCAAATCGTGCTGACAGGTAGCCTGTCGTATCACCTTATCGTCGTTAACATTATCGCCAATTTGAACCACTATGCGCGTCGTATCAGGAATCCAGCCCACAGGCCGCCCCCACTGGGGGAATTATTTTGGGGCGATTCAGCAGTACATTCAGCTTCAGAACGAGGATCAGGCGTTTTACTTCGTGGCCAACCTGCATGCATTGACGACGATTCGCGATGCACAAACGATGCGGACGATGAGCTTCGACGCGGCGCTTGATTTGCTGGCGCTGGGCCTGGATCCCAACAAGGCAGTTTTGTTTTTGCAGTCCGATGTCCCCGAGGTATCGGAGCTTTGCTGGTTGTTGATGTCGGACGCTCCGATGGGGTTGCTGGAACGTTGTGTTTCGTTCAAGGACAAGGTCGCACGGGGAATGCCCGCCAATGTTGGCCTGTTTGCCTATCCCGTTTTACAAGCCGCCGATATTCTCGCATATGACGCAGATATCGTCCCCGTCGGAGAAGATCAGGTTCAGCATATTGAGGTATGCCGCGATCTGGCCCAGCGATTCAATCACCAATTCGGTGAGGTCTTTGTATTGCCCAAGCCGAAATTACTCGAGGCAACTGCCAAAGTTCCCGGTACCGATGGCGAAAAGATGTCCAAAAGTTACGGCAACGCCATCGAAGTTTTCGAAGACCCAAAAGCCATGCGAAAAAAAGTTATGCGGATTTCTACCGATAGTCGGGAAATGAAAGACGCCAAGGACCCGGAAACGGATCACTTGTTCCAGTTGTTCAGTCTGTTTGCCGACGACGGGGCGCGCGAGGATATGACTGCGACCTATCGCCGGGGCGGTTTTGGTTACGGCGAAGTCAAGAAAGCACTTGCCGATGTCGCTGAAGCTTTCTTTGCCGAAGCACGCGAGCGACGGGCCGGACTCGAATCAAATCCGGAATCGGTGCGGGAAATCCTTGGCGATGGTGCAGCCGTTGCGCGCAGGCATGCAGGTGCCGTACTGCTGCGGGCCCAGCGAGCTTGCGGAGTCAAATAAACATGAATCCCTCAGACATCCGCAGTGAATCCGGGGGTGGTCAGGTCTTCGGCATCGGGACCGATATTATTGAAGTCGAGCGGATCGAAGCGATGCTTTCCCGCCATGACGAGACATTTTTGCAGCGAGTCTTCACAGCCGAAGAAACGCGTTATTGCTCACAACACAAGGCGTCGTCCCAGCATTTTGCCGGACGATGGGCTGCCAAGGAAGCGACGCTCAAGGCACTTGGTACCGGATGGGCCAGGGGGATTCAGTGGACGGACATCGAAATCACCAACCTTGCCGGTGGGGCGCCTCGGATCGAATTACACGGCACCGCCCTGGAATACGCAACCCAACGCGGAATTCGTGAAATGAAAATCTCGATTTCCCATTGCAAGGCCTTCGCGGTTGCCTGTGTAATCGCCGTCGGATGATCCGGGCCAGGGGCGCAGATTACGCAACGATCAGGACGCCGCCGCTTTCTCAACAGACACCACCACGCTGCCATTGCGCAACATCTTTCGGGCAACGGACCACCAGCCCGGTTGAACGAGATCGCGATACGGTGAATCGATTGAAAGTTCCTTCATCAAATAACCGTGAGCCATCGCAAGGTTGTGGTAGGGAAGTGATGGAAACATGTGATGCAGTGCGTGGTACTGAATTGCGAATGGAAAAAACAACCAGGTGAGCGGGTCTTTGCCAACGTAGTTGCATGAATCCATGATGTGGTCGGACATGGTCAGACGATCGCCGTTACTTTCAAAATGATGATCGGCCAGTTGCCGTAACTGATTCATAAGGACGACTGTTGCGCCGAGCAAATAAAGCTGGATCATGCGCGAGGGGTCGGTGATTCCAAACAGTACGGAAGCGGGAATTGCGATCGCACGAACACTACACAGGAGTTCAATCGTTGCAAAGGTCTTTCGATCGATTCGGTTAAGTGATCGTTCATATTTCCAGTTAAAAGTGAATGCCGACAAATGTCTGAGCGTAAACTCGCGGATTGCCGGGCTGATAAAGGTAAGTGGGGCCAGCAAAAATCGCACAAAAACCATCAGCGGGAACAATACGACGAACAGAAAGTAAAATACCAGATTGAGAATGCTGCCGCGCGGACAAACATTCACAACATACTCGGGATCCTCAGGCGTACCGTAGACGCGCTGCGTATGATGGTCACGGTGGTGTCCCGTGAAAAAAGTCGATGGAGTCAGTGTCGGAATTCCAACCAGCAAGTTCCAGGCAACTTTGAAAGAAATGAGTTCGTGTCCGCCGAGATGAGCGACTTCGTGTACAAGCGATCCGACCCGGTACAACCAAAATGACGCAACAAGAAAGGCCGCGATTTGCAACAACGAAAACGCCGGCGCACCCAGGTAAATGCCTGCGGCGGTATAGGCGATCGTCGCTCCCAGGAGCATGTCTCGCCAGTAAATCCAGGGCTGGACTTGATGAAAGTCAGCCTTGGACGATTTGAGAACCGCGCGGACATTTCGCACCCAGTCAATTTGGGACACCGAGATCGATGACACAATTCCATCCGTGGGTCAGAAAAAGCAAATTGAGAAGAGAAGTCGATAAGTTGTCCGGCAAACAAGATGCAATGTCAATGCCGCAGACAGGGGTCAATATCGTTAGTAGCGAGAAATCCCGAACAATTCGTGGTGGAAAATGAAAAGCAATTCGATCTATAATGTCGCCATGCAAAACACCGCTCAGCAAACATTAAACGATTTCGTAACAGAACTTGTCGCAAACCGCATTGGAACGTGGTGCCAGTGGCGCAGGCATCTGCACACGCATCCAGAGCTTTCATGGAACGAGTCCGAAACGACCAGGTTTATTCGCGATCGATTGACGGAGTCTCAATTACGACTGGTACCAGGCCCGCGGCAACTGGGCGGTTGCGTCGATTTTGATTTCGGACGACCGGAACACGCCCATCGCATTGCGTTGCGAGGCGATATGGATGCGATACCGGTCCTTGAGGCAAACGAAGTTTCGTATCGAAGCCAGGTCCCGGGTGTGATGCACGCTTGCGGGCACGACGTTCATACGACTGTGATGCTCGCCGTTGCGGAGACTTTGTCTCGAATACATTCGGCCCGGTTGTTTTCACAACCAGCCAAAATGCGGGTCATTTTTCAACCGGCCGAAGAAGTCGCCCAGGGGGCGAACGAGTCGATTGCGTCCGGGATGATCGACGGAGTTGATGCGGCACTGGCCATGCATGTGGATCCGTCACGCGCTGTCGGGACCATCGGGTTGCGCGACGGTGTTCAGACGGCTTGTTGCGACGAACTGAAATTCGTAATCGAAGGGAGCGGAGGGCACGGCGCGCGACCGCACGAAACCAGCGATACGATTCTGGCTGCGGCTCATTTGGTTCAAACGGCTTACAGTTTGTTGCCACGAATCATCGATGCTCGTGACGACGCGGTAATTTCAATTTGCAGGATCGCGGGGGGCAATTCGGCAAATGTGATACCTGCTCGACTGGAAATGTTGGGAACGCTTCGAAGTTTTTCGGAGACTCCTCGCGAACAAATTCTTGGTCGTCTAAAAACACTTGCCAGCAGCACGGCCAGTCTCTTCCACGTGAACGTGGATTTTCATGTGGTTACGAGCATTCCTTCCGTTGACAATTGCCCGGCCCTGAATCAACTGGTCCGGGACGTTGCCATGCAACAACTTGGTCCCGACGCCGTTCAAACGGTCGAACCGAGTCTGGGTGGTGAAGACTTTGCCTGTTACCAGCATTACATACCTGGAGCGTTGATTCGTGTTGGTTCGGCTTCCGGTAACCGTTTTGGCGCACATCTTCATTCACCGCAATTCGATGTCGATGAACACGTAATTGGTGTCGCCTGCCGTTTATTTGTGCACAGTCTGTTTGCCTGGTCCATCCGCCATAACACACAAAACGAGTTACATTGATGACAGATAAAATGGTCTTTCGATCCAACGCCTCGCCAACGGTTGGAATTGAACTGGAACTGGGCCTGGTTGGCAAGGATTCCATGGCCCTGGTTAGCGGAATTGAACCCCTGCTCAAGCAACTGGGTGCTGATGACAGTTCTCCGTTCAAACAGGAAGTAATGCAGTGTTACATCGAAGTTATCAGCGGTGTCTGTAACAACATTGACGAAGCACGCACTGATTTGACGGGCAAACTTCAAATCCTGGAAAAGGCTGCTGATGAAATCGGAATGAATCTTTGGTGGGGCTCAACACATCCCTTTTCCAAATGGCAGGATCAGAAAGTTACCGACACACCGCGCTATCATAACCTGATCGACTTGTTGCAGGAAATGGCGCGGCGCATGGTGACATTTGGATTACACGTGCATGTGGGAGTTGATTCCGGTGACAAGGCCATCATGATTTGCGACCGAATCATGCAGCACTTGCCAACATTGCTCTCAATCAGTTGCAGCAGCCCGTTCTGGAATGGCCGAAACACGGGGTTGCAATCCATGCGTTCGAAAATGCTGGAAGGACTTCCCACGGCGGGACTCCCGCCGTTGATGCGCAACTGGAGCGAATACGTTTGGCTTGTTCGACACATGATTGACACCGGGTTTATCAATACCATTCGCGAAATTTGGTGGGATGTCCGTCCCCATAACAATTTTGGCACAGTCGAAGTCCGCGTTTGCGACATGCCGGGCAACCTGGAAGATGTATTGGCAATCGCCGCGCTGATCCAGTGCCTTGTCAAAGGCCTGTCAGACTTGATCGATAATGGAGCCTATCAACATGATTGCCACCCGATCCTGGTTCAACAAAACAAATGGCGCGCAGCAAGATATGGAAATGCAGCAACGCTGGTTGACACTTACGAATATACGGGGCGGTCAACAACAACTGCGGTCGAAAAACTAATCGATCGACTTGCACCAACCGCAGTGACATTGGGTTGCTCGAGCTATTTGGAACACGTCCGGAAAATGGCGGCCGGCCCAAACTGGTCCAAACGACAATTGCTAATTCTGGATGAGACCGGTGATCCCCGCGAAATTGTGCGCCAACTAGGAACTCAATCGCGGATGGCACCGGAAAAAGGCAATTCGAGTCGACCTCATTTGTCGAGTGCTACGGCACAGCGGCAATAGAACATAAATTGCCATGCAAATATGACAAACTCCCTGTTAACGGCTGGTTTGGGCCTTTTATTGAGGTGGCATATTCGGCCCCGTCAATTGCTGAATCTTTCACAACGGCGGCAGAACGCCCCTTGGTTGGCTGGTAAGTGTTTGCTACAATCCCCGTGCTATTACCGCGTTTTCCGACCCTATCCACCATTGTTTTTCGTGCAAGTTCGATGAAAGCTGATATCCATCCCGAATACAAGCAAATTGTTTTCAAGGACAAAACTGCAGATTTTGCAATCCTGACCCGATCGACAATGCGTACGACTAGCGAAAAAATCAAGTGGGAAGACGGCAAAGAGTACCCCGTCATTTACGTGGACATCTCGAGTGCTTCGCATCCGTTTTTTACGGGAAAACAACAGTTTGTTGACACAATGGGACGCGTCGATAAATTCCGCAAGAAATTTGCCGGTACCTACGGACAGAAAAAGTCTTAACAGCTTGGACTTAAGTTCGTCCAGGGCACGTTTGTTTTTCGTGTCACAGGTCTGTTGAATGAGTCTGCCGGTCCACCAACGGCGTCAGACGTCCGACTTCAATTCTCAATTCTCAAATCTCAAATCTCAAATCTGACGATTCACCGCTCGAATCGTGTCGCTTGACATTCAACTCACCCCTAATTCCCAACGGAACGACTAATCGATCCATTTCGAAGGGGCAGCAAGATACAACCTGACACAGCAAGCAGAATCGCTGCCCCGTGAAATCCGGTCGCCAACCCATAGTTTCGGACAATCCATTCCGCTATTACCGGTCCTGTCATGGCCAACGACCAGGCACCTCCCAACATCAATCCGGACGCAAGGCTGGTTCTCGTTGGTAATAAACGCTGTGCCACGATCAAAGTAACGGGGACCATCGACGCGAAACCGATCCCCGCGAATACCGCCAACAAGTAGCCGTATTCTCGTGAAACGAGCGGAAAACAGGCGATTGCAGGTGCAAATACAACGGGAATAAATACCAACGGCCATTTCTCCCGCCCGGCCGGAATCATCATGCCCGCCAGCAGACCTCCGATCGCCATTCCCGACATCGTCGCTGCATTTAAATTGCCAACCCAGGGCGCGGCCACATCAGAAAGGGCTTTTTTGTCGTAAGTCGCGAACTCCGATAGTGCAAGCTTTTCCATCCAGCGCGCATACAAGAACAACAAGCCAACGTTGACCGTGAATCGAATCGCAGCGGCAAAGTACAACATTCCAATCGCCCACCAATCGCTGGGGATTGCCTTGCTCCCATGACCTACGTTGCCGGAATAACCGGAACTGCGATGTGCGATGTTCCGAATCGATCGATGCAACACAAAGCCCACGACGATTGCCGGAACAATCAGCACCTTCAGCCAGGCAAAACCATTTTCAGCGACAAGCACTCGCGGTGCAAGCGCCGAGCCTGTTACCCCCCCCATCATTCCGGCGAGAAAGAATAACGTCACAAGTTGACTTCGGCGAAGCGGGTTCAATGCACCTATCGTTGACGCGGCGATCGGATGAAACATCCCGCTTCCCATCATTCCAGCCATGTAAAAAATACAAACCCAGACCGCCGTCGGTGCAATTCCAATCGAGCCGACAAACATCGCAATAATCACCAACCCGAATCCGCCGTACATTCGGTTATTGGTTCGATCACTGATCCAGGCAAACAGGGGCTGGGCAAGGCCGGAACTAAGCGAACCGACTGCCATCAACCAGGCCGACTGACGCGGCGTCATGTTCCATCGTTGTTCAATGACGTTGAGCGAAGCTGGAACGATTGCCGCACAAATATCGACGACATAATGCCCAACGAGAATCGCCAGAAGCGGCAGGGACCAGATAAACCGGCCAGGCACGCCTTTATCCGGATTCTGATCAAGCAATGTCATTGAGCGATTCCGGGGTGGCACTCGAGTGCGATCGTGCGATTTGTTAATGCCCAGGCAAGCATCTGTGAAAAGCTAACGCCGTGTGGAATCGAACAGCATAACCACTTCCTGATTTTCGGTCACGACGGGTGCCGAACCGATTTTTGATTCGTGAAATCTATTCATTGGATTTGCATCCGGGACATTTCGTTGCTATTCCAATCAAATAGGTTTGTGGCTCGTCGAACAAATCGGTGCATCATTTGACAATTGCAGTCGAGACGGGCCTGGTTGGACAGGTATGGCAATGCCTCCTCGTTACCGGCCTGCTTTGACCACGACGCTAGCGTTGGGGGTGCGACAAACGGGCGAAAGGAAGCGACTCGGCAATTTGTTGGCGTTTTCGAGCCAATGATTTCGCTCCAATTACCGATTGCGGCGGAATCTATTGACGTGATGGGCAGACGTCGAAAGAATCCGCTGTTTCCAATCAATTCCATTGAAAACTTGCTGTCGGGCGAGCACTTTGATCGCGTGGCTGCCATCGGATCGATTGATTTCTTGTTCATGTTTCACGGAAGTATGCGAATGACTCTTGTCAAAAATTTCCTGCCCGTGGCGCTGGTCCTTGCCGCGCTTGTTTTTGTCGGGTGTCAAAAGAAACAAAAAGTTGTAACCAATCCGGAAAAGCAACGGGAGCTTGCCGAACTTGAACAGCGGATGAACCAGCGCGACAAGGAGTTCGAAAGTCAGCAAAATAAAAACATCCCACCGCAAACTGTTTCCGTAAGTGGATTGTTTGTCTCCTCGCCAGCGGACTTGTCGCAGACTGACCCTAATGCAATGTCGGTGGACTCAACTCCGGAGCGAGTCCTGAACGAATTTCTGACGTTACTGCGACAAGGCGAGCGGTTTTCCGCTCAGCGGTTGCTCACCGAGGCAGCACAACAGGAAACGGCCCGGGCAAGTCTGGAACTCGATGCTCCCGGTGACAAGAACACGACGTTTACAATTCTGAGTGCTCGCTATGCAACCAGCGAACAAGTCATGGCGGAAGTCGATTGCTTGTTCCATCAAAAGGATTACCAGGGCGATTCCATCAAACTTTCATGGATGATGCGCCGCCAGGCGAACGGCTGGAAAGTCTATGGCATGCTGATCAACCTTGCCGATGGGGAATTGGACCTGGTCAGTTTCGAGAATGCAACTGACCTCGCCCGCATCCAGCAATCTGTTGAATTGCCAAATACCGACTTGGCTACTCCGCCGGAACGACAGGCGAACCTGGACCCGGATGCGCTTAAATACCGTTAGTGTGCTGGTGGCAGTATGATATTTTTGCGACCTTTGATTGCCATTTGGTTGCTCAAACACATGTTTCGCAAGTAGAATTCGTCTGGAATTCACTGGAACTTGCGGAAATTCGAATCGATGGTCGACAACGGGACCGATAGTGGACTTAACAGTAATCGCATTGCAGCGATCATTACGCAAGTGCTCGGTCCGGCACTGGCGATTGCAGTCGTAGGCAGCATCGCCTTCTTTCTCATCGACATTTCCTATTCCGGTCCGCTCGTCGGACGCTGCAAATGGATTTTTGCATTATTCTGTTTTGCCGCCGTACTGATTAGTCGCATCTCGATCCGGGAGGGTTATCAGCACGCGGCGGTTTATGGACTGTTGCTTGCCTTTGCAACTTTGCTGGTTTCTGCTCGATTCATGCAAGGCAACATTATTTGGCTTGGCTTGATCCTCGGGTTTGTCTGGTGGTGCGCCGGGCGCTTGACCTGGGATTGCACATTTATTGACGCGACGCGTGACGCGACCGGACAAGGAATGATTGACCTCGTGATCGATCGTGCGACGAGCCATCGCAACGTACGAGAAGGACAGACACCGATGTTTGCCAGTGCCGCAGTCAACATCGTCGATCGGGCGGAAAGTGAATCGATCTGGAGTCGTTTCAAACGGATTTTTTTTAGTCGCCGCCAGCCAAACACACCAGGACTTTGGGCATTCTACTTTTTGATTGGCGGATTGCCATTTTTTGGGTTGGGGCAAATGCTGATCCCGATGCGCGATGCCGCAAGGTACAATTCCGTTTCGATGCAGGTACTGGTTTACTTCCTCGGCGTCCTTGGTTTGTTGATGATCACGAGCGTTACCGGGTTGCATCGCTATTTGCTACGAAACGATTCCACGTTGCCGACCCGCATTGCAGTGCGCTGGCTGATCACAGGTACCATTATGGCGCTTTTGATCGCACTGGTCTGTTGGCTCCTCCCGCGTCCAACGCCCCGGTATTCGTTGGCAGGACTGATCCCGCGATTGACCTCTGTCAACCGCGACGCATCGCGAAACTCGATGGGCCAGGATGGTCAAAAGCAAAGTGACCAGAATTCAAATCTTGATTCCGGGCCGCAGTCTAAAAACAACGAACCAGGCGACAAAAATTCAAAACAGGGAAACTCCGGGAACCAGAAAACCGACGACCACGGAAACCCGGTCGATCGTGAAGGTGCGAAACAGGAGGGTGGAAAATCGGAAGGTAAATCGGAAGGGGGTGGAAAAAAATCCGGGGGGTCCCAGTCATCGTCCGGAAAACAGGACGGGCAATCGAGCAAAGAACAACAAAAGGGCGAGGACGACAAATCCGAAAACGGTGACGAGTCCAAAAAAAGTGACGGAAGGAAGGCGGACAATCGATCACGTGACAAACAGGAGTCAAAACAACAAGAGAACAGACATTCGTCTCGCGAACCACAACGAGGAAATCAGGATCCCAATCAACCGCAAAACAATGATACCGACAAAGATGAAAACGATGGGAAGCAGGATGAACAGCAGGGAAGCGGGAATTCCGCCGGTCGGTCGCAGTCGTCGCCACCACCGGAGCAAAGCGGATCGCTTTCATCAGGACTTGGCCAGATCGTGAAACTGCTGTTCTGGCTTGTTTCGGCGATCGTCATCGCCTGGTTCGTTTTGAAAAATCGTAGTCGCCTCCTCCCCTGGTTCCATTCGTTCCTGCAGGAATTGCTTGAATTCTGGAATCGGCTTTTCAATCGAAAAGCCAAACTGGCGACAACGGCGACCGCCTTGACGGAAACCGCCAGCGGCGAAGCGGGGAACACGCTCCCCGGATTTCAGCATTTCCAGAATCCATTTGCCAGCGGCGTCGCCAAACAATGGTCACCGGAACGATTGGTTCGCTACACCTACGACGCATTTGAGGCGTGGTCGCGCGACCTGCAATGCAGTCGTGAACCGGAACAAACGGTGCTTGAATTCGCTCATTCAACAGGCAAACAATACCAGCCACTCGCCAAAGATGTTTTGCAACTGGCGACTCTGTACAGCCAGATTGCCTATGCGGGTGCGACGGTTTCACAGTCCGCCGCAATGACTTTGTCTGGACTTTGGGATAAACTCATATCGCTTTACAAAACTCGCATTTGAGTCACTTGCCGTCGAGTTTAGTGTATCGAGTATGCATCACCTTATTCCCTTGTGGAACCAGGAAACATGGCAAAGACAGAGTATCGGTTTATCCCGCTTCCCGCACTTCCTGAGTATACCGATGCCGAGCGCGTTCAACGGGCGCACGATTTTTACGAAAAGATTCAACGACGACGAACGGTCCGGGATTTTTCAAGCCAACCGATTCCGCGCGAAGTGATTGAGCAGTGCTTGCTGGCGGCAGGAACAGCGCCAAACGGGGCGAATTTGCAGCCATGGCACTTTTGTGTCGTTGAGGAACCGGCAGTGAAACAACAAATCCGCATTGCGGCAGAAATAGAAGAGCGCGAGTTCTACCAGTCGCGCGCTACCAACGAATGGCTGGACGACCTGGCACCCCTGGGCACCGACGAACACAAGCCTTTCCTGGAAACGGCTCCGACACTTATCGTGATCTTTGCCAAGCCATGGCGCCGCGATGCGGAGGGCAATCGTCGCAAAAACTACTACGTCGCCGAGTCCGTCGGCATTGCCACCGGTTTCCTGATTAACGCCCTGCACCATTGTGGACTCGCCACGTTGACGCATACTCCGAGTCCGATGAAGTTTCTGAATTCAATTCTTGGGAGACCCGAAAACGAGCGACCGTATCTCGTTCTGGTGACCGGTTTACCCGCCGATGATGCGAATGTGCCGGATATTCGCAAGCTGCCACTCGACGAGCTGGCGACGTTTGTATAGTTGATCGAGTCTTTCGAAAGTTCCGCAAGCAAGGGGTGCTGGTATTTATGGCGGACCTGTCGGCAAGTCGGCCGATACTCTTGAACGACAACCTGCGTGACCACTTCAGGGAGTGCTAGCGATGGGCTCGACCGGGGAGCGGAGTTGCCGATTTTGGTAAATCCTGGTAATAAAACGGTCTCAAACCAGGTAACGGAATCGTCGCCACGTCGATGGCGCAGGTTCTGCGCTATTCCGGATGTTGTATGTTGTTGCAGCTTCGGGCCAGAATTTAAATTCCAGCAACACTTGATTCGCGACGAATGGATTCGAAACGGATATATCTTGTGCGCGGCTCGTCCGCACCATCAACTGCATTTTTTGTAGCGGCGCTGCTGGTTTGCCAATTGTCAGGATCGGCAGCCTCCGTCTTCGCACGGCAAACAACGTTGTATGCGAGTCGTGGATCCAATGGATTGATCTGGGCTGAAGGAAACAACGCAATTGACCGGGATTCGATCAATCAATTGTTGTCAGAGTCACCGACGCCAGCCACTCTGGAAGCGCTGGCTGTCCGAGCGCAACATTGTCAGAATGAAAAGAACTACGTCGATGCGATTCGCTTGTTTGAGAAAGTGATCGAATATGGTGGAGAAACAGAATTCGTTATTGCATCCCAGGTTCGACTGGCGATTTGTCTTGCTCGAACCGGCGAATCGAACAATGTGGCTCGTGCCAAAATCCTGTTGCAAACATTTGTTGAAAAACGAGCCGACCATTCGCTTCGCGATCTTGCACTTTATGAACTTGCATGGATCCAGCAGGAGCAGGGCGAATCCGAATTGGCCCGCCAATCGTTCCTGAATATTGTCGATAATCATGCGGCCAGCCTTTTTTGGGCAGACGCAATTTATCGAGCAGCCAATCTGTCTCGACAATTGAACGATCCAGTGGCTGCCGCTTCGCTGTTGACGCGTCTAACCGATGCCCGCCCTGATGAACCACTCGCGCGATACGCCTGGTTCACGCTTGGCGAAATCGCGACGCAGAAAGGGGACTGGGACGAAGCGATCGAGCATTTCGAAAAAGTTCAAATGGGAGAGCCGGTTTTTGCTCTCGTCAGCCCCTCCATTTACTGGATGGCCGAGTGTTATTACCAAAAAGGCCAGACGGTGATCGCGGAACGACACTTCATGTCGCTTCAAGGCGTGAAATTCGCTGACCCCCGAACTTCGTCCATGGTGATCCTGCGTTTGGCACAATGCTACGGCAGGCGTGAAGAATGGATCGCTGTCCGGGATCTGTTTGATGCCGTTGGCAAAACGACTCCGGAACTCGTCACTGGCTACCCGTTTGATTATCTGCGCGCCCGCGTCTGCATGTCGCAAGCGAACTTTGAAAATGCACGAACATTTTTGACAACTGTGTTGAACGATCCGGACGCTGCAGCAACGCAGACTGCCGCCATGAGCCAGTGGTTGGTCGGTGAATCGTGGTTTCATCAGGAAGACTACAAATCGGCGTTCCGTGCATACATGCTCGTAGACAGTCTGTATGACTATCCGCAGTGGCGGGCACTTGCCCTGTTACAAGCGGCCAAATGCCAGGACCGCTTGAACGACCGTGATTCCGCACGAAAAACCATTGAACGCCTGATGGCTTCCTTTCCGGAATCCAGTGTAAAGATCGACGCCAAACAATTTCTGGTTCAAATGCGAAGCGACGAATCCGCCGCTAAAACCGCTCCGGCAACTTACTCGAAACCAAATCAATGAAACCAATCTGCATACTCTTTGTCGCGATCATGTTTTTCCTGATTGCCACTCAAAACAACTTCGTCAACGCGCAGCCCGAAACAGGCGAGGGAACGCCACAGACTGCTGCGACCGACTCGGGCGATGGAAGCATCATTGCCTCTCGAAGGTTGCTGGAAGTCATTCGGAACGGTGGTCCATTGATGATTCCCATCGGTTTGTGCTCGTTCATCCTTTTGATTTTTGTTTTCGAACGGTCGATTAGTTTGCGCAAGGCGCGGATAATCCCGCGCCCGTTTGTAAAACGATTCCTCGAACAATTACGTGATGGTGCGCTTGACCGCGAAGAAGCGCTTGCCCGATGCGAAAAGGATTCCAGTCATATTGCCGGCGTCTTTGCAGCAGGCGTTCGAAAATGGGGAAAGCCATCCGTTGAAGTCGAGCAAGCGGTTCTGGATGCAGGAGAGCGAGTCTCGAATGACTTGAGAAAGTATATGCGGCTGATCAATGGAGTGGGCACGGTTACCCCATTGCTTGGGTTGCTGGGAACGGTGCTGGGGATGATTCAGTCTTTTGATGCCATGGCGGCAGTTGATCCAACGCAAGCCGATCCAAAACAGCTAATTGCCAACGGTATCAGTGTGGCTCTGCTGACTACGGCAGCCGGATTGTCGGTCGCCATCCCGGCAATTATTGCTTACATGTACTTTACGGGACGTGTCGATCAACGAGTAATTGAGATCGACGCACTTAGCCAGCAACTGGTGGCCGAAATTTCGGCCGAAGCACTGGAACAAAACAGAACTACACCTCGACCACGCAAACCAGTCGGACGAAAAACGGCTGCCTGACGCAATCGACCCTCGGCCACCATCGTTTGTTTTGAATGAAATAATCATGCCATTGCGCGTTCAACGTGACGAACATCCTGAAATTAACATGACACCAATGATCGACATTGTGTTTTTGTTGATCATTTTTTTTATGGTAGGGCCGCGCTTCACGGAATTGTCAGAAGCAGAGCGCAATATCGAACTCAATGTACCGGAAGTCCAACAAGTCGGCGCGCTGACCTCGCCACCTAAAAAGCGCCAAATCAACGTCTTTCAAAACGGTCACGTCACACTTGACAATGAACCCGTCAGTTTAACGCAACTGGAGACTGAGTTGATTAATGGCAAGCGGCAATTTGCCGGGCTGGGCGTAATCGTACGAGGCGATGCTGCCGCCGTCTATCAACACATTGCCGATGTCCTGGCTGTTTGCCGAACGGCAGGAATCGCTGATCTGGGAATCTCTGTCCGCGTGGCCAAAAGGGAATAGGGACACGATGGGTGAATTCTATGTCTGGTCTGGCAACGCCTGGAACTGGATCGCCTGGCAAGCAACGCACATGACGTTGGCGACGGCGTTGTGGATCGGTCTGGGCATACTGACCCTTGTCCTGTTGATCCTGATGCGGACCCGATGGGGACAGGTTGCTCCGATCTGGAAGTGCGCGGTCCTGTCGATATTTGCGCACATCCTGCTTGCCGCCTATGCCTATGGGACGCGATTGATATTGGAGGCGCCTGCCGCAACGCCAACAGAAACTTTCTCGTTGACGATGGTGGACCCCGATTCTCCGAACGATTCGCCCGACGAAGAAACCACTCGTTCCAAACCGTGGGACGAAGTGAACTTGTCCTCGGAAGTCAGCCTAAATACCGCACTTGCCCAGCGAGTTGTCGCGGACCCGATACCAATCGTTACTCGTACCGTACCCGAGCTGACGCACGAAATCACGACACCCTCGAACACCTTTGCCGAACTGCCGGCGATAACTCCGCCTGCCCCGTTACCATTATCTGACGATCCGCCCCCCGAATCGGCCAATGTTGCTGATCGAATGCAACTGGAATTGTCGGTGCCAGCGCCGAGCCACGAACTCCCCAACGAACGACCTGTCGATGCCAAGGCGATGCAGTCACTCTTGCATGACCTTGCTGCAAAATCCATTGTGTCATTGATGCAAACCCAACCGCTTGAAATGAATCCGGCTTCCACCAACCCTCCGGCGACCGAACGGAACAACGGTCTGGCGAGCGATGGAAAGTTCGTCGATGGTGATGAAAAAGACTCCGATGCGAAACTGCGGCCTTTGGCCGACGGTCGCGAGGTACCGGAAATATATTCGGGACGCAGCGATGCCAGGCGTTTGCGAAAGGCGACTGAGTTCGGCGGAAGCCTGGAAACCGAGCAGGCGGTTGATTCGGCACTGCGCTGGCTTGCCGCAAATCAGGAACCCGCAGGTAACTGGAACGCAGCAAAGCACGGTGCCGGACAGGAACACATGGTTCTCGGCCATGACCGGCAAGGGGCAGGAGCGGACGCGGATACCGGTATCACAGGACTTGCCTTGCTGGCCTTTCTCGCCGCCGGGAATTCACATCTCGAGGGACCTCATCGCGAGATCGTACAGCACGGTTTGGAATATTTGATTAATCAACAAGCCAGCGATGGAAACCTTACTGGAAACTCTCGCTTGTTCGCGCGAATGTATTGTCACGCCATGGCGATGTTTGCACTCAGCGAAGCCCTTGCAGTAACCGGTGATCGTCGCCTGGTGGAACCCGTTCGGCGCGCGGTCGAGTATTCACTGCGTTCTCAAGATCGCAACTCCGGAGGCTGGCGTTACCGTCCGGGCGACCAGGGCGATATGAGCCAGTTTGGCTGGCAAGTCATGGCGCTCAAGAGTGCCCGGCTTGGCGGGATTGAAATTCCCGAAGAGGCAACACGGCTCATGACCGCTTTCCTTCAAAGTTGCACCAGTGGTACCCATGGTGGTTTGGCAGGGTATCGTCCCGGACAACAACCTACGCCGACGATGACCGCCGAAGCCCTGTTGTGTCGGCATCTTATCTACCAGAGCGTTCCCGATTCGACGGACGCAGAGGCCGCCCGGTACCTGCTGCAATCTCCGCCGGGTCAAGGCGAAATAAATTTCTATTTCTGGTACTACGGAACACTTGCCATGTTTCACGTGGGAGGACAGGACTGGGAAAACTGGAATCTTCAAATGTCGCGCACCCTCACAACGTCCCAGGTTCGCGATGGAGAACAAGCGGGCAGTTGGGAGCCGAACTGTGTTTGGAGTGGCTACGGCGGTCGCGTGTACAGTACCGCCCTCGCAACGCTCAGCCTGGAAGTCTACTATCGTTACTCCAGATAAGCGTTAATTCGGCTTTATTCACCCAATAGTCACTGAGTTGACAGGAATGCCCGACAAACGCGGGTTTGACAGCAGTTGCTCCCATTCTAGAATGGTAGGACAGGCAGGTGAGCGCAAACCAGGCAACCCCTTGGGTATTCGCTGCGACAACCGCTCAACGCGGTTGTCGAATTCAGGACACCCACCATTATTTTTGAACAAGGCAATCATTGATTGCATTTGTGTATAACGAGTGCAACACAGGCAAAGTGTTATGATGGGAATTGGTTACCAAGAGCTGTTAATTATTGGAGCTATCTTTTTTTTGCTTTTTGGCGCGACTCGACTTCCGACGTTAATGCGAAGTCTTGGCCGTAGCGTGAACGAATTCAAAACCGGGTTGCGCGAGGAACCCGTCGATCCGAAACGCCTGGAAGAAAAAGAAGAAGTTACCTAGTTGCTCGAAGTGGGTCTGGCGAAATCGGCCATGCCCTGGTCGCGATTGTTTGCGATCGTCTGCACAGTTTCCAAATCGATTAATTGTTGACGCGGCAGGCTTCCGCCGGATCACGCGGGCTGACCGTTCCCGTAGTGATTGACATATTGAACCCTGATTTGTTGGGATATTTTTTGCATGCTACCCGGTATTGGTATCTCCGAGATGGTCCTGATAGGGATCATCGCCATCTTGTTGTTTGGCAGCAAGTTGCCGGAGGTCGCTCGAAATATCGGACGAAGCTATGGTGAAATGCGAAAGGGATTGACCGAATTGAAATCTACGATCAACACTGAAATTGATGGCGCGGAACGCAACAACGCCAATCGAAAAATAAAACGGATTGAATCCCGTTCCGATGCCGCAAACGACGACATCGACGAGCCAACGGCACCGCGATTGAATCCACCTGGCAATAATTCGTGACACCCAACAACGAAACAGTCCGCCATCTTGCCGACGCGACTGCCACTCGATGGGTCATTTTGGCGGACTCCTCTCCAATCGTTGCTTCGGGGTTACAGGTTTTTTTTAACGACACACACTTCCAGTTGATCGAACGCGTTTCCTCGATCAGCGACCTGCGCCGCTTGCTGGGGTGTCAGGAAGTCCATGTGGTGATCAGTGACCTCGCCATTGACGATGCGTCACTCGATGTTCTTGTCGAACTTTGCAAACAGCATCGAAAACCCCACCTCTTGTTTTCGACAAATGCCAACCCCGGATTTCTGGGACGCGCCTATCGGGCTGGAGTTGCCGGCTGGATCAGCAAGTCCGCGTCGCGCGCCGATGTCATTACTGGATTGGAAAAAGCGGCCCGTGGTGAACGGTTGTGGACGAGGCGGCAGACCCGCCAAATCATTGGATCGTTTGTCGCAACCGAACTCTCCGACAAACTTGCTTTCCCGCTCACCGACCGGGAACTTGAAGTTCTGCGTCTGGTTGCCGCCGGTCATTCCAATCAAGGCATTGCCGACCGATTGCATATCGGATTCGAAACGGTCAAGGAACACGTGCAACGCGTGCTCGCAAAAATCGGTGTCAACGATCGAACCCAGGCCGCCGTCCTCGCCGAACGCAACGACGTTTTGTAAATAAATTGACGGTTGATCAGGAACGATTCCTGCGTCGAACCAAAGCTGTCGCTACGCCCATGACGCCAAGAAATACCAGGCTGGAAGGTTCTGGAACAGCACTAAAGCTCCCCATGATGTTGTAAAAACCCAAGCTGCCGTAATTGCTGTATACGCCCGGTTTACCAACACCATCAATCGAAAGGAAGTAATCTCCGGCCTGGGTCAACATAAAATTGATCGGGGCATTCACATCTTCTAGAGGATTGCTCGAAAACAGCAAAACTCCCGCCGAATTGTAGAGCGATGCCAAAATATCAAGATTTGGAGTTCCTTTGAAGGGATCGATCTGCAGATTCAACAAACCTGCGGTTGCCGTAAAACTGAAGAAATCGAGATCGGTATTTCGCTCGACAATACCCCAGTGATTAACAACGCCATTGTCGTGGGTCAGGCTACTTGCGGTAAAAAGTGTACTTCCAAAATCATCGGCCCGGAATCCAAAACCATTTGCCGCCTTCGTAATAATCGAAAGGTCATCCTGCGTATTTGTGGAGTTTGCGTAATCGCCGTTGCTCCATTGCGTCAAGTTTTTTCCAAACGGCGCACCCATAATTGGTCCCCATCCTGTCGCACCACTTCCAACACCCGGGTGATATTGCGCAGCATCCACGCCGTCGTGTCCCAATCCAAGTGTGTGACCCACTTCATGCGAGTTGGTCATGGCACCATTATTGGATCCTTTGTTGAACGAAAAGGCTGGCGAGTCGTTTTGGGTCGCGGATATGTAATTGAATCCATTAATGTAAGCCACGCCCCCTATCCCGTTTCCAAAACCCCCTTTTGGCTGTGTATTCAGGGAACGGATTCCGTATTCCGTGTCTCCCGCCGAAGTTCGACGTATTTTCTCGATGCCCGGATTAATCGTTGTGACATTGACATCAAACGGCAAAAAATCTTCGGCGATGTTTTGGAACTGACGTTGGATCTGAATGAGTTCGTCGTCCGAAAAGTTGTTGACGTCTCCGTCCAGACTGAATGGATCGAAAACGATATTGTGTCCCCAGCGATTATTGACCGAATGAAAACCCCGATAGTCCAGATAGATCGTCTTGGAGGCTGTTGGGTTACTTGACAAAAAGAACGTATCCCACAAAGCATAGGGTGATACGCCAGAAGCATTGCCTATCGTGAAGTTGCCATTGATGAATGTCGGAAACAATTGAGCACTGGCAACACTTCCGTAAAGCCACAATATTGCTCCCAGCAAGACTGTCGTTCGGCTCAACTTCCCAATATATGCAGTTGAAAAACACGGCAAACCCAGCAATCCCTCAACTTGCATCGGAAATCTCCCACCAAAAAAAAGCAATACAGTTCACCGAATGGCGAGTACGCAAAGATGCAATAAGCAATGGTTATCCCAAAACTGGCGCTTAGTTTAGTTGCCATTTTGTTTGGCAACAGTCACCCAACCAGGAAAACTGGGGATTTTTTTCCGATTCCTGATTCCCATTTCTGATCGCCTGAAAACAGCACGTCCAGAACCGGGAACTTCCTTTTTGCCCAATCGTTGGTAAATCTGGCCTGTACAGGGTCGGGAGTCATTTGGCGCAATGGCTCTTCCGGCGGTGAAGCAGAAACGGATCTCTACCCTTTGCTCAAACTTTTAATGGTGACACAACCTTAGTCACCGTAGACAACGAAGTTGTCCTTAAGTGGAGGCAAAAGGCTGTGTTTGTCGATGGTCCGGACGCAGGCATTCCATCGGAGCATGGCATCTTCACATTCGCTGGTTCCGAAAACTTCGGCTTTTTCGTACTGCTGCATCGCGTCATTCAACCATTGCCATGCTGTTATGCCTGAATCGCGACCTCCTCGCTTCAGAAACGAACGGGCGGCTCGTTCGCATATCAAACCGTCATAATAAAGGCGTTCGTAATTACTGGTCAACTCAGGCAAGTGCAGGCGGGCCCGTTCGACCTGCCCCGTTCCTCCATCAAACTGGTCAGTAATCGCGAGGATGAGTTGAACCGTGGCTTTTTGGTGACCGGGATCAACTTGCAAGATGTCCAGACAAATGCTCTCGGCGTTTTCCGGATCGTTCAACAAGCGATAGTGCCGGGCTCGTTCGAGCGCGGCATCGACGGCGGTTGCACGCAGTGCCTTGAGTTGCATGTTCGCTATTCCATGTTTTTGGTTCGAGGGGGTCAGACCCCGGGCTGGTTTTTTTTGCGAGGCACAAATATCCGGTACAGGATTTTCAGTGGATCGTAAAATTCGTCGACAACTCGTTCCTTAAGCGGAATGATGGCGTTGTCGGTGATTGTAATGTGTTCCGGGCAGACTTTTGTGCAGCATTTCGTAATGTTGCAAAAACCAATGCCCTGCGACTTTCTTAGATCATCCAGCCGGTCTTCGGTGTCAAGCGGGTGCATTTCCAGCGCCGCGTTATACACGAAATATCTTGGGCCGATAAAATCCTCGTGTTTGTGATGGTCACGAAGCACGTGGCAAACGTCCTGGCATAAAAAACATTCAATGCACTTGCGGAATTCCTGTACGCGCTCGACATCCTGCTGTTGCATGTTCCATGAGCCATCTTCATTGTCGGGCTTGCGCGGTTTGAACGGCTTTATTTTTTTCTTGACCCGATAATTCCAGGAAACGTCCGTCACCAGGTCGCGGAGCAATGGAAAGGCCCGCATCGGTTCGATTGTTACCGGTTCGTCGAGGTTCAAGTCCGACAATCGCGTCATGCACATAAGGCGGGGCATGCCGTTTACTTCGGCCGAACAGGAACCGCACTTGCCCGCCTTGCAATTCCAGCGAACGGCCAGGTCATTGGCGCTTTCCGCCTGGATCTGATGCACAGCGTCCAGTACGACCATTCCCGTTGTAACATCGGTTTCGTATTCCTGATATTCTGCCTGGTCCGATGTGCCGCGCAAGATCTTGAATTTCGCAGTTGCCATCAGGTTTGATTCTCCTCGACAATTCGTTTTAGTTCGTCACGCATCTCGGGAATCCGTTCCTGAGAGACTTGCATTTCCCCATCTTTTCCCTGTCGCAACACCGTGTTGACTTTGCCTTGCCCGACATCCTTCTCGGGGTAGTCGTCACGGAAATGGGCGCCGCGACTTTCGCGACGCATGACTGCTGAACGAGCTACGCATTCGGCGACAAGCAACAGATTTTTCAAATCAAGCGCCGTATGCCAGCCGGGGTTGTATTCGCGATTGCCAACCGCGCCGACTCGTGCGGCACGAGGTTTCAATTTCTCGATTCCCTCGATTGCTTGCTGCATTTCGCCTTCGGTCCGCACGATTCCGACTTTGTCCTGCATCATGTCCTGCAAGTCGAATTGAATCTGGTAAGGGCCACCGGGACTCTGATCGCGGTTTCCATCCAGAGGAGCAAGTGCCTCGCGACGAGCCGATTCGACTTCCGATTCGTTAATCGACGCGTCACCTTCGGATTTTGCAAACAAGGCCGCCTGTTCGCCGGCGATCCTGCCAAAAACAACCAGATCCGACAACGAGTTACCGCCTAATCGATTGGCACCATGTAATCCGGCGGCGCATTCGCCAGCCGCAAACAAACCAGGAATCGTTGACATTTGGCTATCGCCATCAACGCGCACGCCACCCATGACGTAATGCGTCGTGGGCCCGACTTCCATCGGTTCCTTTGTGATATCGATGCCAGCCAGTTCCTTGAACTGGTGATACATGCTTGGTAATTTCTTTTTGATGTGCTGTTCGGCGTTGGGTATTTTTTCCTTGATCCAGGCAATATCCAGATAGACGCCGCCGTGAGGACTCCCCCGCCCTTCGCGAATCTCACGAACGATACATCGGGCGACGTGATCGCGAGTTAGCAGCTCGGGTGGACGTCGCGCGTTTCGGTCACCCGTTACGTAGCGCCAACCCTCGTCCGGATTGTCCGATGTCTGGTGCGCGTATAACTGGGGAATGTCGTCAAACATGAACCGCTTGCCCTGGCTGTTTTTCAAAATGCCTCCTTCGCCCCGTACTCCTTCGGTGACCAGGATTCCGCGAACGCTTGGTGGCCAGACCATGCCAGTTGGGTGAAACTGGACAAACTCCATGTCAACGAGGTCCGCGCCGGCGAAGTAGGCCAACGCTTGTCCATCGCCGGTGTACTCCCAGGAGTTGCTTGTGATCTTGAAAGCACGACCGATGCCGCCGGTCGCCAGTACGATGGCTTTCGCTTTGAACAATTTGAATTTGCCACGTTCCCGTTCGTAAGCAAACGCGCCCGAGACGCGCGGCCCGTCCTTGAGCAAGGTCGTTACAGTACATTCCATGTGCACGTCAATTCCTTGATGGATTCCGTGGTCCTGCAACGTGCGGATCATTTCCAGGCCGGTGCGGTCGCCGACGTGGGCAAGTCGGGGATATTTGTGACCGCCGAAGTTCCGTTGCATGATTCGGCCTTGTTGCGTCCGATCGAACACGGCCCCCCACGATTCAAGTTCACGAACGCGGTCGGGTGCTTGCCTGGCATGCAGTTCGGCCATTCGCCAGTTATTCAGATACTGCCCCCCGCGCATCGTATCGGCAAAATGCGTTTCCCAGCCATCCCGTTCGTCGACATTTCCCATGGCTGCTGCCATTCCACCCTCGGCCATGACCGTGTGGGCTTTGCCTAGAAGCGATTTGCAAACCAGTCCAACTCGTGCGCCGCAAGCCGACGCTTCGATCGCAGCGCGAAGTCCCGCACCTCCGGCACCGATAATCAAAACGTCAAACTCAAACGTGTCAAATTCCGCCATTAAAAAATCCTGAAATCTGTCCAGTTGCCCATCGAACACATGCGAATGTAAATATCAGAGAACGCGACCCAAAACAAACTGCACCAGGCCCAGACCATATGTTTTCGGTTGAGACAACTTACACAGTCGTAACATTTGCTTCGTAGCGGTCGTCCGGACAACTGGTCCAGTGAACCGCCGAGGAGATGTCGTAGCGAATGGCAACCCAATGTGTAGCCGCCCAACAAGATCACATTCAGACACAATACCAGGGTACCAACTCCGACGCCAAAGTGTTCAAAGTTGTGATCGCCCTCCTTGTCGAAGAAGAATCCCAGATATGCGTCATGGGCGAGGAACAACACGAAGACCAATGCAAAATACAAAAAGTACCGGTGGATGTTTTGCAAGATCAACGGCAACGAATTTTCGCCAAGGTAGCCTTTACGCGGTTCACCCACGGAACACGAAGGTGGATCCTGCCAAAACGCCTTGTAGTAAGCGCCTCGATAGTAATAACAGGTCATCCGAAATCCTGCCGGGAAGGGAAGGATCAACAGGGCAGGAGAAAACGGCAACCAGCTCGGCCAAAAACCGGGCTTCCCCCCGAACCAGCTATGATGCGAATCGCCCCACAAAAGCGGCGAATAAAAAGGGGACAAATAGTTTTGGTATTGGAAGTGGGCATTTTGAAATGCGGCCCACGTTGCGTAAACCACAAAACCCGAGAGGATCGAAAATACAATTGCCGGATACACCCACCAAGGGTCCCGTCGCAGGGTTTCGCCCCAGCTTCTTCGCTGGAGCCCGGTAATCTTCTCCGACATTCTTCCTCCGCTTGTTTCAACTGATCGCCATCAAGAACAGTGGCAAACCGCTCAAATTCTGATTGACTTGCGTCAAAGTGTCAATCAGCGTGAATTCTGGTAATCCGTTAACGGTCGTCAATGTCGCGCAAAGGGTGGTTGTTGATTACTTCTCAATTCCCCGAACGATGGGGATGCTGCCGACCTCTTTGGAAAACTGATCGAGGTGGTCGAGTGAAAAATCTACGCGGTTCTTCGTCATCCAGGTTTCGTAGGATATTCGTTTGGGAGGAACCGGGAGTGGTTTTTGCCACAACAACCCGTCACCGGAAATACTGACTTCAGAAAACAGCTCGTCCCGCATGGTTGCGCGGAATTCGATCGTCGCTTCCCCTTTTGTGAAATCAACGTAAACATATTCTTCACTTATGACCCCGAATTTGTCACGAACCCAATCGAGTCTGGCAATTTCCGTGGCAAACTCATCGACAGCTGCGGTTGGTCTGGATTTTGGCAACACATACGTCACGCGCTCGTCATGGGCACTGTAATCGACTTTTTCAGCTTCTTCTGGAATCGGGAAATCGGCCGCTTCGATGCCGACCGCGGCAAGTTCAGGTTCGATTTTCGCTTCTTCGTTACTGTGTTGCCATTGCTCACCATCACCAACAAAGATATGTGTCATACCATCCTTCGACGCGACCAGGCGAATGGTAATATCCTGCTGCCCGCGAATAAACGGCAACCACGCTTGTCCGTCCTGATTTGCTCGTCCATCATTGCGAGCCAACCAACCCTCGGAAGCCATGTTCTGATCGAAGAATTCTTGCGTATCTTCCAATCCCAATTTCGTTAACGCGGCCAACTTCAGATCCGTTGAAAAGTCGCATTCAATCCAGCTAACATCCGTCGGTAGGGGTATCGACTTGTTCAGCGAACTGACACTTGTTTGAACCGAGATTGAATCGGGAGTATTGGCGATCGGTCCGATGAACGCCGAAAGTTCACTTCCGCCCTGCACGAAATCTAACATACGCAATTCCGGTTCATCTTCGCTTTTGGATACAGCCAGTCGCGTCCAGGCAATCCAGCCAGCCTCATGAAAGGATTTAAGCAAAGCAACTTCCAAATCAGTGATGTCGGCTTTGACCTGGTATCCGCTCGACGAAATGAATTCGTAACTGCTACCGACTTCGATCGCCGGATATTTTGGTAGCCACTGCAGTTTGTAGTTTCCTGCAAAATACAATTCGACTTTCAGAGAATTGCTGACTGAAGCAGTGCCCTCGCTGGATGGTGAAAGCCCAACTTTCAGTTGACAATTATCCTTATGGAATAACAGCCCCTCCTCGTTCGATTTGTTCTCGACCTCAGTCCAGCCTGCTTTTTCAAGATAGTAGCGATAAAATTGCCTGGCCTCAGCCAGTGTGTTGTTTACGGAATAGTACACGCTGTTGATGAAATGGAATTCAGGCACAGCGCCTGGCAGTTTCGGGAAAGATGGCAGGTCGATGACCTGTTGTAACTGGACCCAGTTTGCAGGCTTGTGCGAATCGGCGGCGATCGGTTCGATAGGTGGCAACTCCAATGGCACCATTCCAACCGAATTCGCAACGTCAGTCGTACCCCAAATTCGAAAGCGCCCGCTTTCGCTGGTCACGGCCAGCAAATCGCAGTTGGGTAACCACTTCAAATCGGTCGTCACGCCTCCGTCGGCGTCAATGACCTGCACGACCCTTCCGGTCGCTGCTTCCCAAATCTGAATCGAATCGCCTGCGAACGTTGCAATCCATTTCCCGCTTGATGAAAAGTCGACAAGGTGGACCGATTCGGAATGACCTCGCAAGACCACATCCGTTGCCGTTGATTTCTCGATGTCCCGGATTGCAATTCCTTTCTCGTCGGAGAATGCTAACCGCTTTCCGTCATGCGAAATGGCAAGTCCCGATCCCATCAACTGATCAGACGAAAGTACGCTCGCTTGCTCTCCATTCTCAAGATTCCAAACAACGGCGTTTTCACCAACGCCCGCCAACAAGTTGTCGGAAACAAAAACCAGCCGTTCAATTTCACGTTCGGAAAGTGAAAGGCTTTTGTCTGGTTTTCCGTCACTGGCCTGCCACAACTTCACTTCTCCGGAATAATTGGTCGTGGCAATTTGCTCCGAGTTGGGCGAGAAAGCAACTTGTGTTACGCCTCCTTGATTGGCCTCGATTGAAATAATCTCTCCGCGCTTTTCCAAATCCCAAATTCCCAGATGACCATCAGAATCGCCTGCTGCAAGCATTTTTCCGTCCGGCGAAATGGCTATTGAAAGAATTGGTGGTTGATACTTGTCCGCTACTGCGGCCAGCAAGTCGACGACTGGCGTAGTATCAATCGTGTTCCAAAGCATCAGGTGAGTACCCCCGGTCACAAATCGTTTTCCATCAGGTGTGATAGCCAAACACCGAAGCGACCGTTCATTGAACCCGTCATAACACGCCAACAATCGAAACGGATAGAAATCCGGAACAGCCCATTTGGCAATTTGTTCCTCGGTGGGTTTCTCGACTTTTGGCGATGCCGATTGAGTTACAACCTGCTCAGGCAATTTAGCGACTTCATTGGCATGAGACCCGGAATCTGGATTCGTAGTAACAATGTCCGACTGAGGTTGATCGGCTTTTACACTTGGCGGAACTGTTGCAACATCGGATTTCGATGCAACAGTGCCTTCTTCAGTCGCTGACGGCGTTGTCGTGTTGGTTGCCGGACTTCCGCCGCAACCACTCAACATGACGACTGAGGAAACAGCGAGCCAAATCCAGCATGAACTCAACAACGGCAAAACAAACCGGTGCGAGAAAAAGGAGCGCATAAATTGTTCCTTGAAATATCAGATTTGAAGCCAGAAGTCTGCCGATTGAAGCCGCTGGCTGACCGGCAGGCAGCGATTGATGAACGAGTACACGGCGCTCGACACAAAACGCCCCCCTGATTGTAACCGTTCACGGGTTCGAAATTGATAGTACCTGGATTTTAGCGATTTTGTATATTTCCTGCATGGTGAGCAAGGATGACCTTATCGCGGATCTGCGGAGTCTTGTGGACGAGCAAGCCAGGCAGATCGCTGCGCGTACTACTTTCGGTTCCAGTTCGCCGCTGGAGTGGAACCGACCAACAATCACTGTGAACAGCAAGTTCGTCATGTGCTCATTGACCGCCGGATCACGCAGGGCAACCCCCTTCATGAATCGACTCCTTTCTCCATCCAGCAAAGGACGAATAACCAAATGATAATGATAGGGCATCAACTGGTAGCTGAACAATTCCACGCGGTAACGATCCAGTCCTTCAGCAAGGATCTTCTCAAAGGCCAGCAGCGTCCGAGCTGGCGCATAACGATGAACGGCAAATTCCGTCCCCCGTGGTACGACTCATGACGTGGCAAGATCAACACCCGGCGTGCGTCTTCCGACCTCGCCGAAAATACCGGTTCTCTTCTCTGTTCCTGGTTCGCAACGGATTTTTGAAAACGAAATTCGAAGCGGCAATAAAAATGCTGCGCCGATGTGCATCGCGGACACTTCACGGAGTCTCACGGATGGGTCACGGACACCTCACGAATCAAAATGATCACGACACGACGACCACCGACGTTCGACAACCGCGCAACTCCTCACACTTGCCTGCGCGGCTGACGGTCATCAGAGCCGATCTGAGCGCAAGAAAAGCCGATTGAATTCGCATACCGGCCAAAAAACCCCTGGCTGCCTCAGTGTCACTTTCGGTCAAAGCCGTCATCGGTCACATGTTTTTGAACCTTTGATGCCAACGCACATACCCGGAGGGTCGGCATAGCCTCAGCCGGGCTCGTAAGGGCCCGGTATTTGTGAGAGTGAATGCCAAAAGGCCCGGCAGGGTCGACACAGGCTTGGTCATGATTTTGATTCAAACGTGGTCCAACCGTTTGTGTCGCCCCATCCGGGGCTTGGTTTTTTTTATGTGACGATTTCCGGTGGTTTACACCACCGGCTGAGATTCTGCCGGCCCGCCGGGCCTGGAAAATCTGCCATTCATAGCCATTCATAGCTGGAAACTTTTGACGCTAACGTCTGAGCAATGCGTCATAACTGAAGTCATCGGTACCGACGAGTGTTCCGCCCGAGTTGCGATACTCGAGCTTGTCCAGTGTTCCGTCAAAGCTGCTGATGGATGTTTTGCTCTTGTCCGTATCGAAGGTCAATTTATGGGCCGTGCTGCCGGTTGGGAATGTTCCCGACGGATCGTAATCGATCGTGGTTACGCTGCTGTCGGGGTACGTCGTCGTCAGCTTGCGATCGAGTGCGTCATACGTGTACGTCGTCGTTTTGCTTTCGGCATCGGTCAGGGTAGACAGTCGTACGGCGCTATCGTAAACGCGGGTCGTCGTTTCTCCCAACCGGTCGGTAACCACAGACTGTCTGCCAAGGATGTCATACGTAAAACTGGTCGTGTTGCTGCGAAGCGTCCTCGCGGAGTTCGACCAGAAACGTTTGGATGCGCCGGTCGACAGGTCCTTACGAGACCGTATCGACGTAGGGGTCCTGGCCGAGCTGGCGCTGGGAATCTTGCCGCAGTGTTTCCTGGCTCAACAGAATTTTTCGGCCGCGATAGTGACTGGATTCGACTTTCTTTTGCGCGCGGCGGAAGAGTTTTGCAAGATTCGGCGATAGTTCTCTGGTTTTCCTGCCAATACGAATCCAGTGTTCGGCAACCTTTGGGCCGAAACCCGTTTGCAAAATCTCGTCGTCGAGTGACATGTAGAAACGAAAACTGCCCGGATCGCCTTGACGACCGCACCGACCAATCAACTGCCGATCGATCCGTTCCGATTCATGCAACTCGGAAATGAGCACATGAAGTCCGCCGGCGGCCAGCGCTTCATTGGACAATCGAATATCTGTCCCACGACCGGCCATGTTGGTCGCGACCGTGATTCGGCCTGCCTGCCCTGCCGACGCGACAATGGTTGCTTCGTTGCCAAGGTGACGGGCATTCAGGACTTGATGCGGATAGCCGCGCGCCGTCAATAAGCGGGAAAGCAGTTCGCTCTTGTCAATCGAACGGGTTCCGACAAGAACCGGTCGATCGATTTGACTCAATTCGATGGCTTCTTCGGTAATCGCCGCCCATTTCTCGGTCGCCGTTCCGAATACCCGGTCCGTCATGCTAGATCGCTGTGGAGGGCGGTTGGTTGGAATGTGTACGACAGGTGTTTCGTAAATGCCATAAAGTTCGCGAGCGCTGCCTGCGACAGTTCCCGTCATTCCGCAAAGTGTACGGTACTTTCCGAACAAGTCCTGAACGGTAATCCGCGCGGCTTCGGCCGTCTCCTCGGTTACTGCCAGATCTTCGCGGGCCTCGATCGCTTGATGTAAACCGGACCGCCACTTGCGCCCTTCCGCCATTCGCCCGGTGAACTCGTCAACAATGACCACTTCGCCATCACGAATCACGTAATGCCGGTCACGAATGAACTTGCGATTCACGAGTAAGGCCAGCTCGATTTGTTCGTAAAAATCAACGAGCGCTGTCCGAGCTAGTGTTTCAGGCTTTGATAACTTGCGTGCCTGAGTTCGACCGAGCGGTGTCAATTCGCATGCTCGGGTCGTTTCGTTGTATGCGTAATGTTTTTTCAGTTCGAAATATCCGACGTGATCGGCGCTCCACGTATACAACGCCCGGCGTTCGGCCAGATTGTCGGGCAAGGAACTGATCACAAGTGGCGTGCGCGCTTCGTCGATCAGGATACTGTCCGCCTCATCGACGAGCATAAAATGCAAATCTCGTTGCACCAGGCCATCATGGTCCGTTGTTGTCGGTTCTCCGTAGTTTCGGCCAGAGAAAACTTGTTCCGAATCGTATCGACACTGCAACCGGTCGCGTAGAAAATCGAATCCAATTTCCTTGCCGGTCGAATAGGTGATATCGGCGGCATATGCCACCCGTCGTTCTGCCGGCTTTGTGGATTGTTCGACACAGCCGACTGTCAAACCAAGCGCTTCGAAAACCGGGCGCATCTGTTCCGCATCGCGTACGGCAAGATAGTCGTTAGCCGTCGCCAGGTGAGCACCCTGTCCGGTAATCGCGGCAAGATAAAGCGGCAACGAGGCCGTTAAGGTTTTTCCTTCGCCAGTTTGCATTACGGCAATGGACCGATGATGCATGGCCATTCCGCCAATGAGCTGCACTGGATAATGCTGCATCCGAAGGTGCCGGCGAGCCGATTCTCGAACCAACGCAAATCCGCGAACAAGAACTTCGTCTGTTGATTGGCCACTAAGGACAGCGTATCGAAGTGCCAAAGACTCCTTGCGAAGTTGATGGTCGGTCAACGATTCGAGAATCGCCGATTCATCCACGATTTGGCTGGCGGCATGATGCCAGGCGCTTTTGACACGCTGGGTACCAGTCAATGAAACAAGTGGAGCAATCACGACGACCTCGTTTAACGGGTGTCGCGTTGACGCCAACCATCAGCGATGACCCCTTGCGGATAGCTGTACGGATAGTTGCCCTGGTAGGGAGCATTTGTGTAGTTCTGCGGGGGACCGTTGTACAAAACGGGACCGTTATAGGGCTGCGGCGATTGCCCGCCAGCGAACGCGCCATTGTAACCGTATCCAGGAACGGTCGTCGGACGAACAACATACTCCCACGCCTGGCCAGGTTGTCCATTTGCGGCAACTTGATTGGGCGGATTCAAGCCGTAAAGGTTTGTCGCATCATTCAGCGGCATCGATCCTGCAGCGGGATTGCCTGTCGCATAGCCGGGATTGCCAGTCGGGATTCCTGTGGTTGATTGGGCGACTTGCAAGTTGCCGCCAGGTCGCAACATGGAATTTGACGATGCAACGGAAATGTTGTTGGCAGGAATCTGTGACGTGGGACCGAGATTCGGAACATTAAAACTGGTGGGTGCTATGGAACCGGCAGGTGAAACGGTTGCAGGTGCCCCGGCTGGACGCCAGCCCTGGGATGTATTGATGGTCGGCGAAATGCCTGGCGGCAATGTTGCGGAACCGTAATAAGGATCAGGCAGGTTTGCGGTTCGAGGATACTGGATCGTGCCGGTCGCGGGCGAGGCAATTCGTGCTCCGTTGATGTTACCCAACAACGGGCCATTGGGTTGGCGCAAACAGCCATTGGCGCTTAATGCTGCAACAGCCATTAGCAATATTAAAAGCCGCTGGTTCATGAACAAGTCCTTTGCGACAGGGGTTGGGTGTACGGGTCGGAAGGCGTACAGGTGCCGGGATGCACGGATTCCTTGTACCCATAATGCGGCGTTACCATAGCGACGCGCACTGACGGAACAAGGCGAGTTGTTACAACTTGAGTCTGATATTCAAAAGTTTTCAGGTTTTTTTGCGCATTTTTCAGTCGCTAGCAATCAGTTGCAGTTTCGATTCAGAAGAAATTCACAAGGACATAAACAAAAAGGCAACGCTCAACAAGCGTTGCCTTTTTTTATCGTCGGCACGCCATTGAATAACGACATGCAATCGGAGGAGTGAATTCGGCGAGTTATCGCTTAATGTTATCGATCAAGTATCACTGTCGTTTGAGGTAGGTGACGTATTGGCTTCGATCGTTGCCGATTCGCCGTTGGAATCCTTGTTAAAATACGGATTCACGACGTGTTGTGGTTCGGCAGGCACAGTCATTTCGACCGGCAAAACGCCAGGTGGTACTGCAAACGGGCTAATTCCCATTGGGCGACGCACGATTTGATCGCTGTAATAGACAGGCGGGAAAAGTGCAAAATACGGTGGCCGCTCGAAACCAGCCCGGTTGTAATCATAACCGTACTGGTTGTTAAAGCTGTCGCATCCACCACATCCAATAACGCCTTGAGCGCTTGCGGTGCTGACGCCAAAAGTACTTGTTGCGACAATTGCCAGACAGAGGAGGAGGAATCTTTTCATCATTGACCTTTCAAACAGTTGATACGATGATTCGGGTTCCTCCACACTAAACTGGGGTGTGCGGATTGCAAATACGCAAACGCAAGTTAAACAGATGAAAAAAGTGAAAATGGATGAGCATGCGCCCGCACCATCTGTCACAATCCGTAAAATCGGCAGCAAATGATGCCGGTTTTGATTGGTGCGGAATATGTCCGGCCGTGGAACCGGCAGGATTAAACCGGTTTTATCAATGGATTGAGGCCGGGTACCACGGTGAAATGCAATATCTGGAATCGCGACGCGATGCCTATTCGCATCCTTCGGGCGTCATGAACAGTGCCAAAAGCATAGTAATGTTGGCGATCAACTATGGGAACGAATCTCCGGTTTCCGTCCGGGGAGGTCAGGGCCGGGTATCCAGGTACGCGTGGGGATCGGTCGATTACCACGATCTGATTCACGATCGATTGCGACAAATGCAAAGTTTCCTTTGTGACAACGTGATGGGATTGACGTCGAGGGGAGTTGTCGACACCGCACCACTGATGGAACGGGAATTTGCTGTTTTGGCGGGCCTTGGTTGGCAAGGCAAAAACACGATGTTGCTTAACAAGCAGGCCGGAAGCTGGTTTTTCCTGGCGGCATTATTGATCGATGAAGTGCTCGAATACGACGCGCCCCATAACACAAGCCATTGCGGCACCTGTCGCGCTTGTCTCGACGCGTGTCCCACGAATGCATTCGTCGCGCCGTATGTCCTCGATGCCCGTCGATGCATAAGTTATTTGACAATTGAACTGGACGGGCCGGTGCCGCTCCACTTGCGCGAGTCAATGGGAGATTGGGTGTTTGGTTGCGACATTTGTCAGGACGTTTGCCCCTGGAATAACAAAGCCGCTAGAAGTTCGGTCGACGCCTTTCGACCATCAGAAGACATGAACCCCCTCGATCTCTGTGGCTTGTTTCAATTGAGCGATGAGGACTTTCGCAAACGATTTCGAAAAACACCGTTATGGCGACCTCGAAGAAGGGGCATTTTGCGCAACGCGGCGATTGTCTTGGGAAATCAGGGAAATCCGGCGTCCGTGTCAGCCTTGACTCTGGGGCTTCACGATATCGAACCATTGGTGCGCGGATCGTCGGCATGGGCCCTTGGCCGCATTGGCAACTGTCAACATTTGTTGTCGGCTCAGTTGGAAAAGGAGTCCGATTCGATGGTTCGGGATGAAATCGGACAAGCGCTCATCCCTTTTGTAGATCGCGACGACGACTGAGGCGAATTCGAACTCCGTCCATTGCAAAATGGTGGTACAAACGCAAACCTTGTTGACAAGTTCGAAAAATTCCGTCTGGTCATGTTTCTGGAAAATTTTCAAAAACGTGATTCACGCGGGGGACCCAAAGCCCTAACATTAGTCATTCCGGCAAACCACTTTGAAGCAGTGGCCGGAATTCAGTCGAATTCGGAGGAGATTCGACCAAACTGCCGAAAAATACGGACCGAAATCCGTCGGCCACCCCGATCCCCAATCGTCCGAGATTCAAAAAGGACTAAACCCGTGCCAGGGACGAAAAAAAGGCGAGTCTTGTGTATCTCGGACGGCGAGACCAACGGCGATCAAATCCCGGCCGCCCTTGGCGAATGGTGTGACGTCATAACGGTCGGTCGTGAAAAAATTACCGAGGCCATGAGTGGTGAACCGTTCGATGGATTCTTCATTCTGAATCGGCACCACAATTTGCCGGGGCAATTCTGGAACCTGTTGCAGGCTTCATCGATTTTTGACCAGATGTGCGAAGGGATAGCAATCGTCGATGACAAAAATCAAATCGCCTGGGCCAACCGAAGACTGGTAAAATGGTTTTCAAAACAGCAACTGATCGGCGCAGATTTTTATGAAGCGCTTGGCAAACCCTCGGTACTGGGTGATTCGGCCAACCCGCTGGCGTCTGCCTTGCGAGCCCGCGCGCCACGCACTGCGACAATGCGCGTCAGCAAACGCAAACATTATCGCGTTACCGCCACGCCGCTGGGGAATTCGGAAAATGTGCCAACGCACTTGCTGGTCACGTTTGCCGACATAGGCAACGAAGTTCGGCATCTTCAAAAACTGGAAGCGATCCACAACGCCGGCGCGGAACTTGCAGATTTGACACCTGAAGAAGTTTACCGGATGAGCGTGAAGGACCGGATCGAACTACTTAAAGCCAATATTGTTCACTACACGCAGGATGTGCTGGAATACGATGTTGTGGAAATCCGGCTGATTGACCGAAAAACCAATCGATGCGAAACGCTGCTCAGTGAAGGGATCGATTCTGATGAAAGTCGCCGTCCAATCTATGCAGAATCGCAGGGGAATGGAGTGACTGGCTATGTTTGTGCGACAGGTCAAAGTTACATGTGTGAAGACACGACACATGACCCGTTATACCTGAGCGGCCTGATTGGCGCGCGAAGTTCGTTGACCGTTCCACTGATTCTGCATGAACTGGTAATCGGGTCGTTCAATGTCGAAAGCCCGGAGACAGGAGCATTTCGGGCCGAGGACTTGCAATTGCTGCAGATTTTTGCCCGGGACATTGCGCGTGCCCTCAATTCGCTGGAGTTGCTCGTTGCTGAAAAGACCCATGCGGCGCAGGGAATCGTCGAGTCGATTCAGACCGGAGTCAGTTCGCCGATCGACGACGTCCTGATCGATACCGTTTACCTGATCGAAAATCATGGTAGCGCTGACGCTTCGGTTTCTAAACGACTTCGACGCATCCTGAAAAACTCCCGCTCGATCCGGAATGTGATTCAGTCGGCCCGAAACAGCATGACGTTTAACGAATCGGTTCCGGAGGCTCTACAACGATTCCAACGTCCCTTGTTGCGACATCGGCGGATACTTGTCGTTGACGCGGATTCCGAAATACTGAACAGCGCGCATTTGCTTCTGGAACCCCAGGGCTGTATCGTGGAAACTGCTCGCGAGGGGAGAGAAGCGATCATGATGGTGCGAAACTGTGACCACGATGCAAACTATGATGCGATCATTGCCGACATTCGTTTGCCGGATTATACAGCCCTGGAAATCCTGACGCGGCTGATGTCGTCGATGCCTGATCCCCCGTTGATTCTGATGTCAGAAGTCGGGTATGACCCGGGCCACTCGGTTGTGAAAGCCCGTCAGGCGGGACTTCGTGCCGGGTCAGTCATCGTAAAACCCTTCAAGCATGAGCAACTTCTTGAAATGCTCGAACGGACCGTAAAACAAAACGCCGAAAATTTGAAACAGGCCAACAACACCCGTTGAAAACGCCGGAGAAGTCCCAGGTCACTGTTTCAAAATAATCGGGAAATAATGGTCTTGTAAATCACCGAATGTCCTTTCGTAGCATCCCGGCCTGATGCGATTGCCGGAGTTTTCGTCTACACTTGGACGGTTCGCAACTCGCATTTCGCAGGCTGTCCTGGATTGCCTGAACATTTTAACTGACACGCGGAGTAAGCAATCATGACCATAAAGAAATTTGAAAGACCGTCCACCCAAGCCACTCGCCGAACATTCATCAAGACCTCGGCAGCAGTCGGCGTTGGATTCTGGGTCGCTGGTGGAGTGGCACCGAAAAAAACCTATGCCTCTTCCCTCGATAAAGTCCAGTTTGCCTGCATCGGTATCGGCGGCAAAGGCTCCAGTGATTCGGCGGACGCGCAGCGTACAGGTTCCGTAGTCGCGGTTTGCGATATCGACGATGACATCCTTGAAAAAGGCAAAGCTGCTTTTACGAACGCCGAATCGTTTTACGATTTCCGGGAAATGCTGGACAAGATGGGGGACAAGATCGATGCGGTCACGGTCAGTGTCCCCGATCACAATCATGCCGTCGCCGCTTTGCAAGCGATGCGAATGGGAAAACATTGTTTTTGCCAAAAACCGATGACTCATTCAATCGAAGAAGCGCGATTGATGGGAGATCTTGCTCGTGAATCCGGCCTGGTAACTCAAATGGGAAACCAGGGAACCTCCGAATCAATCCTTCGTCGAAGTGCGGCAATCATTCAGCAAGGTCATATTGGGGAAGTCAAGCATGTTCACGTCTGGACCAACCGACCCGTTTGGCCGCAAGGAATCAATATGAAAATAAAGGAATCGCCTGACGCCAGTAATGAGAAAGATTGTGCCGAATGGGAAAAACGTGTTGCCCAGGTTCATTGGAATGAGTGGATTGGCCCGGCGAAAAAACGTTCGTTCAGCCCTGAAATACACCCGTTCAAATGGCGCGGATTCTGGGATTTTGGCACAGGGGCACTCGGTGACATGGCTTGCCATACACTCAACATGTCATTCATGGCATTGAACTTGCGCAATCCTACATCCGTCAGCGCAGTGACCTCCGGCCATGATAAGGTCATGTATCCAAAATGGTCGCAGATCGAGTTCGAATTCCCGGAACTGGACGGTCGCAAGGCAGTTGGGATGACCTGGTACGACGGGGGCAAAATGCCGCCAGCGGAGTTACTCAAAAACTTGCCAAAGTCCCGTAGCGGCGACAAGGAAAACCTGTACGACAGTGCCGCACTAGTCATTGGAACCGAGGGGATGTTCTTCTCGCCAGGCGATTATGGTGCCGATGAGCAGGGTAACACTGGAATCATGAAACCGGATGGAACATTCCTGAAGGAACGCCGAATTGAATTGCCAAAAGATTCGGTCGTCAAGTCACCCGGTCATTTCGATGAATTCACCAACGCAATTCAAGGCGAAGGCTCTCCCATGAGCAATTTTCCCAACTATGCCGGGCCGCTTACCGAGACCATTTTGCTTGGTAATCTGGCCGTTTGGGCCGCCAGTGATCAAGCGATAACGTGGAACGCTGCCGATATGGTTGCAACCAATGTCCCTGCTGCATCCCAGGCATCTGTCGACGAAATGGTTCGCCATGCTTACCTCAACGACTACAGTATCAAGGAGATGGCCCGTTCCGGAAAGTAATCGTAATACTTGAATTGGACGTTGCCGGAATCTGTTAATAAAATGGCAGATAACGCTTCGTATCGGTTTCCTGATTCCTGATAAGGCTGGAGGGTTCCATGAGTTGCCAGTGTTGCGGCTTGCCTGCAAAAGTCATCCTTCCGTTGGCGTCTATTCTGGCCGTTGCCATTATTGCCAGCTCGGCGTCAACGCGATATCCACAAGAAACAAGGCAATCGACAGCCGGTCAACGGACACCTCCTCCCGTTGCTGATGCTACTAATTCGAAACCCGTTCCAGGTGAGGAATCCGTGAACGAAGAAACGAAAAAAAACGCCGTTGCGACGTTTGCCGGCGGCTGTTTCTGGTGCGTCGAAGCTGTCTTCCTGGAACTCAAGGGGGTAGTTTCGGTCAAGTCGGGTTACATGGGGGGAACCACCGTTAATCCGACTTATCAGCAAATCTGTACCGGAACGACCGGCCACGCGGAAGTCATTCAGATCGAATACGACCCCAACGAAATTGAATTCGAAAAACTACTTGAGGTCTTCTTTCTGACTCACGACCCCACGACATTGAACCGCCAGGGAAATGATCACGGGACTCAATACCGTAGCGCCGTGTTCTATCACGACGAAGTCCAGCAAAAGAGTGCTGAGACAATCAAAAAGAAACTGGACGATGCCGGCATTTATCCCGACTCGATCGTAACCGAGCTTACTGCGGCAACTGTTTTTTATCCTGCTGAAGATTACCACCAGAATTATTTTGCACGCAACCCTGGCCAGCCCTATTGCCAGGCGATGATTCCCTCGAAACTGCAAAAAGTTCGCAAGGTCTTTGCAGAACATGTAAAAGACAACTAGCTTTCAAGATCCGCGAATCTGCTCGTATATTTTCCCGGCAAAGTTCGCCGGTGCTTTTGTGCCGACGACCGTACGGATATACTTGCGTTCTTCGTATTCGTGGTTCACCCGGAGATTCAATTCATGCGTCTTTCGATAGTTCGGCTGCCGATTTTGTTGCTGTTACTGTGCGCTTCATTCGGTTTTTGTCAGTCAGCACTTGCACAGCAACACGTTATGACACCCGAGTTGCTTTGGAAGCTCGGACGACTGGGCGAATCGGCGATTTCCAGCGATGGCAACACGCTCGTTTACTCGGTCAGAAATTACGATCTGGCGGCCAATGGCGCGACTTCGAATCTTGTTGTTTCCAAAATTGACGGTAGCGAGGTTCGTACCTTGCTCACCGGCTGGAATCTGGTCGCTGATATCCAATGGGGAAAATTCGGCGAACAGGATGTTTTATTTTTTACCGGTATCAAGCCTGATGCTGAAGAGACTGAAAAAGACGAATCCGTTAAAGTTGATCCGTTGGACGAGTCCCCGCAAATTTACCGACTCGAGCTCGCCACAGGTGAAATAACCCGAATCACCAGCCTCGACGATGGTGTTGCCAACGTCAAGTTCTCGCCGACCGGTCATCATGTCGCCTTTACTGTCGACATCAAGATGGATCAGGACATCAACGATTTGTATGCCGATTTGCCGAAAGCCGACGCGCGAATTATCGACTCCCTGATGTACCGTCACTGGAATGCGTGGCACGATTACAAGTACTCGCACTTGCATGTCGCTCCTGTCGGTCCCGATGGCATGATCGGTCAGCCCCATGACTTGATGCAGGGAATGACCGTTGATTGTCCCGTTCCCCCATTTGGTGGAAGCGAGCAGTTCTGCTGGTCAGCCGACGGGAAACAGGTTTGCTATACCGCCAAGATCGCTACCGACTGGGCCGAGTCAACCGACAGCGATTTGTACCTGCTTGCTATTAACGACGACGGCAGTGCAAACGGCGAAGCCGTTTGCATCACTGAGGGACGCGATGGCTACGACAACAATCCGTCGTGGTCGCCTGATGGAAAATACATTGCTTTCAACTCCATGGTTCGTCCCGGTTTCGAAGCGGACCGAAATCGAATCATCCTTTACAATTGCAGCAACAAGAAACTCGACGAACTGACGGCTGGTCTCGATCAAAATGCCAATCACATGCACTGGCTGGCTGATTCAACTGGCATAATTTTTGTTTCCGAGCATCGCGGTTCAGACCATTTGTTCCAGATGGACATTGGAACTACGAACATACGACAATTAAGTGAAGGCTGGTACGACTGGGATATTGTCGACGAGGTTTCCGGCTCCAATCAGTTGCTTGTGACCAGGACATCGATGATCCGCCCAACTGAATTGCACAGCTTGTCATTGCAGGACAAGTCCGACAAGCAGATTTCAAAAATCAATGACGAAATTTATGCCACCCTCGATCTGCCGACGATCCGTGAGCGATGGGTCGAGGCAACCGACGGCCAACAGATTCAAAACTGGGTCATTTATCCACCTGGTTTTGACGAGTCAAAACAATACCCGATGCTCACTTATTGCCAGGGTGGACCTCAAGGCCAGGTAAGCCAGTTTTTCTCGTACAGGTGGAACTTTCATTTGATGGCGGCCAATGGCTATGTCATTGTTGCGCCCAACCGTCGCGGACTACCCGGATTTGGAAGAGCGTGGAACGATCAGATCAGTGGCGATTGGGGTGGCCAGGCAATGAAGGACATCCTGTCGTCAACCGACAGCATGTTGGCTGAACCCTACATCAACAAAAAGAAAGCCGCTGCCGTCGGAGCAAGTTTTGGCGGGTACACCGTTTACTGGCTGATGGGAAATCATAAGGATCGATTCGCCACAATGATCGCCCATTGCGGTGTCTTTAATCTTGAGTCCATGTATGGGTCAACCGAGGAACTGTTTTTTGTGAATCATGATCTCGGCGGACCGTATTGGCAAAGTCCTGAAATACAGAAAAAGTACAACGAGTTTTCGCCGCACCGGTTTATTCAAAACTGGAAGACCCCTCTTATGGTCATCCACGGCGAAAAGGACTTTCGTGTACCCGTTACGCAGGGAATGGAAGCGTTCACCGCCGCCCAGGTTCAGGGAATCGATTCGCGATTCTTGTACTTCCCTGACGAAGGCCACTGGGTCACGGGACCGCAAAACGGCGTGCTTTGGCACCGTTTGTTCTTCGAGTGGCTCGATCGTTATTGCAAATAACTGGTCACACTTTCTGCAATCGTGCATTATTGTTTGCCATCCTTGATTTGCAAAAAAAAACGCCGCATGGGGAATGCGGCGCGAATTAAAATTTCCAAACGCAATCCGTTTGGCGTATCGAATTTGCAAAACCAAAAAAATCCCTGTTTCGTCTGAAAAGTTGACTCGTTTTGTTTTGCTTGATAATCGGTGGGGTGAGCGGACGGCCTGGACGGCGGACGAGAGAAAAGAAAAAAAGGCCTTGATGTCCGCTCACTTCCAAAACAATTTTGCAATGCCCGTGCCAATCAAAAACAAAAACGCCATAACTCAATAAACGTCGCGTTTTTCGGTCTTTTCAAGGCAATCATGCAGGGCATTCCATGAATTGCCTTAAAATCATGAGACGAGTCGTCTCAAGTTGAGAAGTGTAGTTTTTCACCGAGAGGCTGTGAAATTATCGTAACCCGACGCGTTAGCGAGGGACGCTGCTCCTCCTCGCTCACGCTTCGGGTTACGATTTCGGCATAAAACCTGACTTTTCTATTTGCCTTGATCGCGAATACTGTTAATGCCGCGAGTTTCCATGGCGCTGATCAATCGCAGCTCACCACCGGTCGAGTCGCCACGGGCGATCGCCTGTTTGTTGTACATCAATACGAAACCAACCGCTTTTCCCGAGTTCCCGTCACCGATATAAACAACGGACTGGGCAGGCTTTGCATTCCCTTCGTTGGCTCCAGAGAAATTCATGTAGCCCGTCGCCATGACATAGTCGGCTTCGCCAGTAATTCCGAGGGCCGTGGCGGCACTGATCCGGAAATGAACTGAAACCGCGCCGTTTCGAGGATCAAGAATCCAGCAAGTCAAGTCGCCGGTCAGATGATCAAGTGAATAAAGTGCGTCTGTTCCGACTTCGATAACACCGGTCGCCAGGGAAAGCGATTTGCCCCGTGCAGCGGTATCCAGCGCCATAGAAGCTGCAAAAACACTCCCGGAATTAGACGGGACTCCCTGGCTTTTCCCGAAAAAATACCCGGATACGGCAATGCCGATCAACGCCAATCCGATCATCGGTAATCGCAGGAAAGTGAAGATTGAAGACATCGGATACCTCCGGGTTTGATTGATCGTTCGTCGCCGCCATCGGGACAAACAACGTACGGGTCTGGTACAACATTGTATGTCAGGTACAGGCCGCACGCCAACGTCGGAAAAGCCGTTGACGCGTACATTTCAATGTTTGTGGGAGCAATCATCGTGAAAATTTCTACTGGAAACCTTGTTAAGTCACCCATTTCCTGCCTGGTTTTAGGGGCAATCCGAACAAGCATATTTGGTCTGGCAATATTCCTTGCCAATGCCGTCGTCGCCCAGGATCACCCCAATCGTGCACTGATCGTCGATGGTCAGAACAATCACGGCAACTGGCCACAAACGACACAAATGATGAAGTCCTACCTGGAACAGACCCGTTTGTTCGACGTTGACATTGCCACGACAGCTTCCTCTGGGACCGATGAAAACTTTGCCCCCGATTTTGCTAACTATGATGTCATTGTCAGCAATTACAACGGCGCTCCCTGGCCGGAACGGACGCAACAAGCGTTCGTTAAATACATGAATTCCGGAGGCGGATTGGTCGTCGTCCATGCTGCTGACAATGCTTTTCCGGAATGGGAGGAGTACAACAAGATGATTGGGCTCGGTGGCTGGGGGGGACGGAACCACTCCAATGGACCATATGTTTACTTCGACGAGAAAAAGAATGCGGTCGTACGAGATGATGCCAAAGGCGATGGGGGATCGCACGGCAGCCAACATCCTTTTTCGATTATCATCCGCAATTCGGAACATCCGGTAACGAAGGGAATGCCCGGCGGCTGGTTGCATGCCAACGACGAACTCTACGATCGTCTTCGCGGTCCCGCCGAAAACATGATTGTCCTGGCGACGGCCTGGTCCGATCCGGTAAACAGTGGCTCAGGGCGTCACGAACCGATCTTGATGTCGATCGAATACGGCAAGGGGCGCGTTTTTCATTTGCCGCTCGGGCATGGCAACGACTCCCAGGAATGTGTTGGCTTCATTACGACATTGCAGCGCGCCGCAGAATGGGCCGCTACGGGCGAAGTAACCCAGGCGATCCCTGACGATTTTCCGGGACTGGATCAGCCAAGCTCACGTCCATTTGAAAACAAGGGACAAGACAAATAGCTTCGGGGCAACAGTAATTTTCGTAGAAACCCGATTGTTGACGTTGCTGATTTCGGCAACGGGTTTCCCTGTTGTCGCGTCGCCCCGCGCCCCATAAATCCAAACAAGTCATCGAAACAGAAAGTCCCGATTTATGCGCTTTGTTCCCATTGCCCACGCCGCCGTAGGTTCGTTGTTCACCTTGTTGGCACTCATTGTGTGTTCTTCAAAAACACACGCCGAAGATTGGCCACGCTGGATGGGAGTTCACGGTGACGGGGTCTGGAGCGAAACCGGAATCATTGAACGATTCGATGAGTCCGGCGCAAAAGTGCTTTGGCGACAGCCCATTGGAGGTGGTTATGCCGGCCCGGCGATTGCCGGCGGCAAGATTTTCATCATGGACCGAACTGCCGATGAAGGAGCTGGTGGTGACGTCGAAAACGATATTCGCAAACGCGGTGAAATTGCCGGTGGTGAACGCATTCAGTGCCTCGATGCAGCTACCGGTGAAACGACCTGGGAACACACTTACGATTGCCAGTACACCGTAGCGTATCCAACCGGTCCGCGCTGCACCCCTACGGTTGATGGCGATTTGGTATTTACTTTAGGCGCGATGGGGCATTTGATCTGTTTTCGGACTGGCGACGGAACTGTCGTTTGGCAAAAATCGTTTGCGGAAACATACGGTACCAAACCGCCTCCGTGGGGTTACTCGTCGCATCCGTTTGTCGATGGAGAAAAATTGCTTGTCCCTGTCGGTGGCGAGGGAACGGGCATCGTTGCCTTGAACAAATCAACCGGTGAAGAACTTTGGCGCGCCGTCACGACCATGGATGTGGCCTACGCACCTCTGGTGATAATGGAACCCATCGATGGTCACGGCGAACGGCAATTGATTTTTTGGCACGCGGACGGAGTGACATCACTCCATCCTGAAACCGGAGCGGAGTTCTGGACCCACAAATATCCCGACGAGCCCAACCCGTCGCAGACGTCGATCGCGACCCCCAGAATTGTTGGTGACATGATCTTTATCAGCGAGTTCTACAAAGGCTCCCTGCTGTTGCAAGTCAAAAGCAATCCACCCACCGTTACCGAGCTTTGGCAGAGCTTCAAGACGGACCCGCGAAACGAAAAGGCCCTGAATTGCATGATGGCGACCCCTGTAATCCGGGATGGCTTTGCTTACGGTGTTGGCTATGACGCACGCGGAAACGGAATCCTCCGCTGTGTGAATCTGGAAACGGGCGACCATCAATGGACAGAAGAATCGTGGATGTCAGAAAAGCCGTTAATGTTCGCCACGGCGTTTATTGTCGAAAACAATGGACATTACTGGATGTTTAACGATAACGGCGAGCTGATGATAACCGATCTGACGCCAGAGGGTTTTACGTTGATCGATAAGGCTCCGATTCTGGAGCCGACAAGCGTCGCTCGCGGTCGCAACGTCGTCTGGTCACACCCGGCCTTCGCCGACGGCTGTATGGTCGCGAGAAACGACAAGGAAATCGTCTGCGTTGATCTGCGAAAATCCTCGCACGATGCTAGCGACAAATAGCCGTTGGATAACAGACCGGACTTCGGTTCGATATCGACGAACAGCATCCGGTTTCGTTATCGTTCAGCACGTTTTGACTTTCTGCGATCCTGGATGTAGCACATCGATGCACTAGTCGTACGATTCCGAAAACGACTTACCCAACCGTTGCCTCAACGCATCCAGTTGCAAATCGCCGCAAGCACCGGGCGAGACCCGGACTTCAAGACTGCTTTCAGGAGTCCGGCCCTTCACGTCGTCGGTGGACACCGGTTTGCGATACGCGTCGCGGAATGACATTTCCCCGCTGGTCACACGTTCAATCGCGATGTCGGTTGAATAAAGTTCCGGGTCGATCGCCGCCAGCATCCGTTCCCGGTTAATCGTCATTCCGGTCGGCAAGGGAACGACAAGCGACATCGCCAGCAAGGAACTTGAAAAAGCCCGAATGACGGGCGGCTTGGTCAATTGCAAGTCGCGTTGATATCCCGAAGGCAATGAAAGCAACGATTGCAGTTCGGAAATTGCGCCCTGTACAATTGCGTGTTGCCCTCTCAACAGCTCCACAAAATCCGGATTGGACTTGTTGGGCATGATTGACGAGCCTGTACGGTAACCGTCTGGCAACGACACAAACTGAAACTCTTGCGTCGTGAACAGACTGAGATCCCAGGCAAACCTGCGCAGTTCCATTGTCGCCTGGGCGAGTACCGAAAGCGCTTGCAGTTCGAAACGCCCGCGACTGTTCTGCACGTACAACGGATTGACTTGAAGTCGTGAAAAATTCAGATCATCGCTGACCGATTGCCGATCCAGTCGCAAATTGACACCGTAACCGGCGGCTGTTCCGAGCGGACAAATGTTGACCCAGTCGCGGGTTCCCGCCACCAGTTCGGCTATGTCAAGAAACGATTCGGCAAATCCACCCATCCACAATCCGACCGATGAGGGAACGGCTCGTTGCATATGCGTGTAGCCGGGCATCGGCGTCATCTCGTTATTTTCGGCGCAATTCAAAAAACTCTGCGCCAGTTCCAGGCAAAGGCCATTTAGCCGATCGAGAGAATCTCGCAAGTACATTCGCATCGCCACCTGTATCTGGTCGTTGCGACTTCGACCGGTGTGAACTTTGGGTCCGGCGTCCGGCAGTTTTTCCGTCAGCCAGAATTCGATCGCCGAATGTCCGTCTTCCATCGGTGGTTCGAGAACGAACTCGCCCGATTGAAATCGTACACCCAATTCACCCAGCGCTGCGACAATTGCCGTCAACTCGTCATCGGTGAGAATGCCGATCCGGTTAAGCCCTCCGGCATGTGCGGCGGTGGCCCGGAGATCGAACAGAAAAATCTCCCGGTCAAGTATGACGTCCTGACCGGACATGAACTGCTGTATCGCCTGGGCGTTGTGATCACCAGTCGCCGACTTTGACCAAAGATATTTTGTCACGACATCAGTCCCGTCGTTGAGGGAAGTCCAAACATCAGATTCAGGTTTTCAATTGCTTGCGAAGCAGCACCCTTGCGCAAGTTGTCAATCACGCTGACCAATACGATGCGACAAGGATCGCGGGCATCAATTGTAAAACCACCCACCACGCACTTGTTCGTTTCCCTGACCATCGAAATCTCCGGCGGCGAAGCGATGACTTCAACAAGTGGCGATGCTTCGTACGCTTGTTCAAACACATCGCAGATATCTAAAACCGAACGTGCCTGCTTTAGCGACAGAGTCAGTGTAATCGATATTCCGCGAAAAAACTCGGCAACATGTGGCATGAATCGAACATCCCGGCCTAATTGGTAACTGATTTCCCGCTCGTGTCCGTGTCCTGTCAGCGAATAGGGGACCAAATTGTCATGCAAACGATCGGCGTCGTTTTTCTCGTTAGGAGTGCGGCCAGCTCCGCTGAAACCGGAAACTCCAAAGGCCACGGGTGGACTGTCATCAAGCCAGTTGAGCAATGGAAACAACCCAAGCTGCACTGCCGTGGCATAACACCCTGGATTGGCGACGCGGGTCGCGTTTGCGATTCGTTGTGCATTTCGCTGCGGCAATCCGTACACCCACGAATTGTCGAAGCGGAAGTCCGAACTGATGTCGATCACTTTCGTTTTTGAATCGATCAACTTGACGAACCGGGCTGCCTGGCCATTGTCCTGTGCTATGATCCAGGCATCGGCCTGGCAAGCGTTCATCGCTTCTGGTGAGACGTCGGAAAAAGACGCCGCCGATTGAAGGCCGCCGAATTCGGCTCCCAATGGTTTTCCGGCAGATGATCGCGATCCGACGTAGACGACATCGTATTCGCGAATCCACGAAAACAGACGCAAAAGTTCTTCGCCGGCGTATCCGCGTCCGCCAATCAAGCCGACTCGAATCACAACACGTCTCCCGAATCAGGTGATGGCTCGGGCAGAGTTGCTGTTTTAGAATCGCTCCAGTATTCGCCGCGACTTGCAGCATCGTCAACCAGTTGCCGGATCAGGTTCATATCGGTGACACCGTATCCAAACACCTGCCACTTGCCCCGGCGAATACAGAAATCCGATTGCTTGTTGTACCAGGAATTGACCGGGTTCTCCGCGCGACTCCGCCAATACAATTTCGGATACCTTGCCTGAATTTGCTGCCAAAGTGCCGCTCCGACCCCTTCGCCCTGGGCTGTCGGTGTCACCGCGAACTTGTCCATGTAGGCAATGCCATGAATACCGCGATCCATGACTCCCGCTGCCCGACCGGAACCGGCCCAAATTAACGACTCCAGTTCCAATTCTTCAAAAAACTTCGGAGTCAAAGTCCTGCTAAAACACGTTTCAATCAAGGACTTGAGTTCCGACATTCGAAGTCCCGTTAGTTCTGACTCGATAAAAAAGCCTTCGCCGCGTCGTATCAAAGTGCCGGCCCCGCGATGCGTGAATAACTCGCGAGTCAAATTGTCTGCGGAAGTGATCGAGACCGATGACGAATTGGGTAATCTCTCCAGCAGTTCGGAAATCTGCTGCAATTTGAGTCGCATCCCGGAATGAACCGACTGTGAACTCATCAAGCGCTCGTAATCTGTTTGCAGGTTAATTGCCGAAATAATCTGGCCGTTGTCGTCCAGCAAACCGCCGGTCGGAGAAATAAAGATAATTTTTTGCGGCTGAATTTCCAGGACCAAATGGGCGGCGGCCACATCGGCGTTGATATTCATCACTTGCCCGCCCGTCGTTTCACCAAGACAGGTAACGATTGGCAAGGCCCCTTCGGCGATCGCCGAAATAATACTCTCGGGATAGACCTGGCAAACCTTGCCGACCAAACCAAGCTGCTCCTGGTTCTCATATTCGCATTCAAAGACGCCGTGCTGAATCGATCGCGTCCGAATTCCCAGATTCTCCAAAGCCGATATCAGTGAACGATTCAATCGGTAAATCACCGGACGAACAACCGACATGACTTCGGGAGTCGTTACGCGCACGCCGTCGATCTTGCTGGACTCGATACCGGCATGAGCCAATGCCTGATTGAGTTGTACTCCCGCTCCGTGAATGATGATCGGAAAAAGGCCAACGTGATGCAAAAATCCGATCGCCGACGCCAGTCGTGGCAAGTCGTTTTCGATAACCTCGCCACCTATCTTGATAATCGCAAACTGCCCCGAGTTGTCACTGTACTTGCGCAGGTACTCTCGCGCTTCCCGGCTACTGCCAAGTTGACTTAACAGTTCAACAACAATTTCGCGAGTGTTCATGCCGGTCGGGAATTGAGTGTGATGGGATCGGTTTGCCGGTCGATCCGACGACGGTGACGCCTCGGTTCGTGTGGATTCAACGTTCAACGCAATTGATCCTTCTGTAAATCCCGGTGGCTCGAACCAGTTGTTCGATGGTAACCCATTCGTCGGCGATGTGAGCCTGAGCGATATTGCCTGGTCCCAGGACAATGGCCGGAATTCCAAACCGGGAAAAAATCGACGCTTCGGTCCAAAAATCCACCGCTTCGCCAATTGGCAAATTGTGTTCAAGGCAAAAATCTTCGACGATTCGCTTCGCCGATGCAATGTCTGTCGGGCCGTTTGGAAGCGGTTCGCCTGTAAAACTCGTTGTCCAGCGAGCCTGATCGCCTGTTTCGCCTGTTGCCAACTTCAGCAGTTCATCGTTTCCCAGCCCCGGAGGCGCTCGCATACTCCATGTCACCCGGCAGTTCGTGGAGATGACATTGTTCTTCGTCCCCCCTTCGATCCTTCCGATATTGAAGCAAACCGATCGGCCGTCCAGTTTTTCTTGCTCAAAAATCCGGACCCGATTCAGGGCACCGCTGGCCCAAACAACAGCCCGATGAACAGCACTTTCGGCTAGCTGTTCAAACCGCGACGAATGCGCAGCGGTTCCGGAAAACTCGCCAGTCACGGACAAGTAACCCCTGTGGGCAAGTACGGCCTGGCAATTCGTCGGCTCGGCTACCACGACGATTTCATATAAACTTGCGTTGCCGGATTTGCAAAAATTCCGAACACAACAGTTCCCTGTACCTTCCTCGTCGCTGGTGAACAGGATGGCAAACGGATCATCGCTGCCCATCGCGGCGGCGATCATTGCTGCTGCTGCACCTTTGATATCACATGCACCTCGACCAAACGCCCGGCCATCGGCGACAGTCAACGCCAGCGGATTGTGATGCCACCCTTCGCCCTCCGGAACCGTATCGAGGTGGACGTTGAACAGCGTGCCTGGCGTACCGCGAGTTGCTAACAGACTCACGCAACCATTTCCGTTGTCGGTCAGTTCAAAATCAAAGCCAGCCGGCGTCAGGTTTCGGCGCACGACTTCAAACACGCTGTGATCGACCCCAATCGCCCGCGGCGGATTCCGGGTGTCACAGGCGAGCAGTTCATTCAGGACTTTCAATACGACGTCGGACAATTCGATGGATTTCCATAGCAGTGGCTATTTGCGAACAGGATCAATAACGACGCCGTTGACGCGAGCGGACAGGGTGGAGCTTTGTCCAAGGAGCTTGATAAAGCCAACGGCTTCTTCCGGTGTCCATGAACAACTTTGCGCATAAACCGCATCCTTGTTGTGCAAAATGTTCTGCGAGTCGATTTCCGTCGCCAGGACATTTGACCCTTCTGTCCAAAGAGTAACGGTACCGGTCACATGATGCTGGGAACTTGCCAGATACGCCTCAAGGTCCTGTTTGTGCGGCTCATAAAAGAAGCCGGCATAGACCAACTCGGCCCAACGCGCGGCGATGATGTGCCGGAACTGGTTTTGAAAACGTGTATTAATGGTGTCTTCGAGCGCCCGATGGGCGGCGAGCAAGCCCGTGACACCAGGACACTCGAATACGATTCGTCCTTTGAGACCGATACTTACGTCCCCCGTGTAAATATGACGTCCTACTCCATAAGCACCGAGGGACTGGTTCAATGACTGGAGCAAATCCGGCCCGGCAAGCGCCTTTCCATCGACAGCCGTGGCGACCCCTTGTTCGAACTTTATCCGCAGTTCCAGCGGACCGGCGGGCCAGTCCTTGCGCTGCTTACAAAGTTTCCATGTGTCTTCGTCAGGCGCTTGAAAACGGTCAATGGCACCCCCGGAGACTGTTACCCCCAAAACGTTTTCGTTAATCGAGTAACGGCTGTTCGATTTTGGAACATCGAATCCGGCAGCGGTCAGTTGTTCGATTTCATAGTCGCGAACAAGGCGCGTTTTCGATTGCAAATCCCGAATCGGCGCGATAATGTTGTACTCACCCAGACTGCGAACCGTTTGATCAAATCGCAACTGGTCGTTTCCCATTCCTGTGCATCCGTGCGCGAAATTGTTCGTTCCAATCGCATCACAGATCTCCAGCGACTTGCGAACGATCACGTACCGATCACTGCATAACATCGGGTACTGATCAAGAGCCCGCGCGTGGCTCCAAACCAGGGGCACAACGAATTCATCCCAAATATCCTGACTGGCATCGATCGTGTGATGCTGGTCGCTTCCCAGTTCGAGCGCTCGTTCGTAAATTCGCTGAAGCTGCTCGGCCGAAACGCCCCCGGTGTCGACAAAAACGGTGTGAACGACATGTCCCGCCTGCTTGAGTTGCCACAAACAGAAACTGGTATCCAGGCCTCCCGAAAAGGCGAGTACAACGGATTCAGGCATAATGGTTTTCCGGACTTCCTTCAGTTTCTTACAAAAAAGCAAAATTGTTTGTGTAAACCACGATTGTACATAACTCGCAGACAATTGCGCAATGGGTAAAATCGGCGTCGGGAACTGTTGAAGTCAATTCAGGTGAACAGGAAAAGCGTACGGCAACATGGCTATTCGATACCAACAAGAAGTCGATTTGAGCGTCAAAGAGTTTGCTGATGTTTTGCGCCGTTCGACATTGGCGGAACGACGGCCGGTTGACGATTCAGATCGACTTGCGGCAATGTTGCGACATGCGAACGTCATTGTTACCGCGAGAAACGAACAAGGACTGCTTGTTGGTATTTCGCGAGCGCTCACCGATTTCGCTTTTTGTTGTTACCTTTCCGACCTTGCCGTCGACACCAATTACCAGCGAATTGGGATTGGCAAGCGATTGGTCGACGAAACGCAGCGTATCTCCGGGCCAAAAACGACCTTGATCCTGCTCGCGGCACCCGCAGCGCGAGAATACTATCCGCACATTGGGATGCAATATCATGACTCGTGCTGGATTATTCGAGGGGAATCGTAGTCTCGCCAGGAATGTGGCGGGCTGGATCAGACCAGTATCGTTTGTTATTTGTCGCTAACTGGAGCCTGGCCAGTTTTGAGTTCAACAATCGACATTTCCATCGAACCAACGATCGGTTCACCAGCCGAGAAAGCCCTTTTTGCGAATGGCGACGTCGCGAATAAGGAAACCGTTGAGGGTCAGGTCCGCTTTAAAATGGGTGAAAGGCGATTCGGTGCTTTCCCTGCCCAGGGCTTCAACAAACGAACGCTGTTGGCTGCACAACGATTGCCAGTCGTCGGCAGGCATTGCAATCTGCACATTCAAAATCCGGGTCGGATCGAACAGGGCATCGGCGGTCAGATGTTTTTCGACGGATTCTGAATTATCTTGCGCCAACGCCGAAATCGGCACGAAAACGAACACCAACAGAAAGGAAAGGATTGAACTTTTCTTTGTGCGATACAAGTTGATACCTAAGTAATCAGGTGGGTCATGATTGCTTTTTGCACATGCAACCGGTTTTCGGCTTCATCCACTGCGACACAGTAGTCGGCGTCCATAACCTCATCCGTTGCCTTGATATTACGGCGCAGCGGCAAGCAATGACTGAATAACGCCCCATTGGTTTTAGCCATCTTTTCCCCGTCAACGATGAAATGCCGGTACTTGTCGCGTAGTGACCATTCCTCCTCGGGGCGGCCGTAAAAAGGGAGCGCGCCCCAGCTCTTGCAGTAGACGACATCCGCGTCGGCGTACGCCTCGTCGATGTTGTGGGTAACAGTAACGGTTTTCCCTTGTACGGCAGCGTTCTCTCGCGCGGCATGCAGAAACTGGGGGTCCAGCATGTACGCCTCTTCCGGAATCAGCATCGTCACATCCATGCCGAATCGGGTTGCGATCAACAGAGCCGAATTGGCAACTGCTGTGTTCAGGGGTTTGGGATGCCAGGTCCAGGTCAACAAGTATTTACGACCGCGCAAATCGCCAAGGCGCTCTTGTAACGCCATAATGTGCGCCATCTCCTGACACGGGTGAGTGATCGTTTCCATGTTGATCACAGGAACCGTGGCATGTTTTTCAACCGCGCGAACTACGTAGTCGGTCCGATCAAGCGACCAATCCTGGAATTTTGGAAATGCCCTGATGGCAATCATATCGCAATAGCGGGACAGGACCTGCGCGACTTCGCAAATGTGTTCTTCGGCGGCACCATCCATGAGCTTGCCAAATTCGAACTCGATCGGCCAGGCGCCCCCTCCCGGCTCGAGTACAACCGCCATGCCTCCCAGTTGATGCACACCGATCTGAAATGAAGTCCTCGTTCGCATGGAGGGATTGAGAAACAACAACGCAACGTATTTGTTTCGAAGCGTTTCGGCGAATGGCGTTTGTTTAAGCCGCTTTGCCGTTTCCAAAACAGACTCAAGTTCGGCAAGCAAACAGTCCTGCGTTGTGATAAAATGCTTCATGGCACTCAACGTAATGGAGTTGCGCTTCGTTTGTGAATTGGAACATAATGCAAAGCGGCGAAGCAAGACGCAACCGGGCCAAACCGGCTCTTGCTGAAAAACCGGGACTTGCCACAAATAACCGACAGTTTCAGGTTGTTTGGGGGAATTTTTTCACGATGAATCACGTCATAAAACCTGTACTTCGCCTGTTGACCTGATCGATCATCACGCATGACCATACCCAATGTCAAACTCGGAACCGCACTTGGGATCGAGGTCTTGCTGCACTGGTCATTTTTTATTCTGCCAATCATTATCGTCGGAATTTCGGTACGACATGGTGAACCGTCAGGAATGATCGGGCTGCGGCTGGTCCTGTTGACCGTGATATTGGCAAGTGTCTTTTGGCATGAACTCGGTCACGCCATGGCTGCAAAGATTTTTGGGATTCCAACGCGTGATATCATGTTGACTCCGCTTTGCGGATTGGCTCGTCTGGAACGTGCCCCGGCAACGCCCCGTGATGAAATCATCGTCGCATTGGCCGGTCCGATTGCCAACGGACTGGTTGCGACGCTGGTCGGTGCCGCGATCTTATTGACGGGTGGCTCAATTCGGCTGGGCAACGATATCCTCGATTTGCGGTTCCTGCCCGCATTGTACTGGATCAATGTTTCCTTGTTTGCCCTGAACCTGATACCGATTTTCCCAATGGATGGAGGAAGAGTGTTTCGGGCAGTTCTTGAATGGTTTATTCCCGAAAGACAAGCGACGTGGATCGCAGTTCGGTCCGGGCAAGCGGGCTCAGTTGTGGTGATTGGGTGGGGTTTGATGGCGTGGAATTTCGCGTTGGTGTTAATTGGAGCTTTCCTTTTGATCGCTGCGCAACAAGAACTGACTTGGCAAAAAACGGCTCTCGGAAAAATCGAGCGATACGACCGAGCCGATGGACCAGGCGAATAACCCTGGAAACGCCGGTTTTTGCAGGCTGGATAGCGTTTACAACTTGCCCTGGGATCGATAAAATGCCCGATTCGCTGTCCGCCCCGCTGCCGGACCGCCGCCGCTGTTTGGCGGGGCACATCACGAATTTCCGCAGGATGTTCCATGTTCGAGAATCTGCAAGACGGACTACGGTCTGCCTTTAAGTCGTTGGCCGGAAAAGGCAAACTGACTGAGTCGAACATGCGCGATGGTCTAAAGATCGTCGAACAATCGCTGCTGGAAGCAGACGTCAGTTACGACGTCGTCAAGTACTTTATGACGCGCGTCTCGGAAAAGGCACTTGGCGAAAAGGTCCTGTTGTCGCTCAAACCGGGCGAACAGTTGATCGGAATCGTTCATCAGGAATTGATCGGATTGCTGGGCCCCGTCGATGACTCGATGCACCTGAAAAAGGACATCACCATCATCATGATGTGCGGTCTGCAAGGGTCGGGAAAAACAACGACTTGCGGCAAACTGGCTGTTCTGCTGAAACAAAGCAATATCACGCCGTTGCTTGTTGCGGCCGACTTGCAACGCCCCGCCGCTATCGAACAGTTGCACATCATCGGCAAGCAAGTTGGCGCACCCGTTTATTCCGAAATTGGCGCTACCGACCCGATTCGTGTTTGCGAAAATGCCTTTCGTAAAGCCCGCGAAGACAAAAACCGTGTCGTGATCCTCGATACGGCAGGTCGATTGGCGATCGATCAGGAGTTGATGGAGCAGCTTAAGACGATCGATCGAAAACTCAATCCCGATCAGGTCTACCTCGTCGTCGACGGGATGACCGGACAGGACGCCGTCAACAGTGCCGCAGCCTTTCATCAGGCTTTGGAGCTTAACGGCGTCATCATGACTAAACTCGATGGCGACGCCCGGGGTGGTGCGCTATTGTCGGTCAAGCATGTGACCGGTGTGCCGATCAAGTTCATCGGAACGGGCGAACAGATGGACGCGCTGGAGCCGTTCCGCCCTGAGGGAATGGCTGGCCGAATCCTTGGTCAGGGGGACGTGGTCGAGCTGGCTCGCCAGGCTCAATCGATGATGGACGAAAAGGAGCAAGAGAAACTTCAGGCTCAATTGGCCAAGGGAGACTTCACGCTCGATGACTTCCGTAACCAAATGCAAAAAATCGCCCAACCCGGTTTGATGCAGCGAATGATGGGGCTACTTCCCGGAATTCCCCGCGAATTCAAGGAAATGCTTAATAGCGCCGAGGCTTCGAAAGAAGTCCGCAAGCAGATGGCGATTATCGACTCCATGACCCCGAATGAGCGGAAAAGCCCCAAAATTGTGGACGTTCATCGCCGCCAACGCATTGCCAGAGGGGCCGGAGTTGAGGGAAAACAGGTTAATGAACTTATCAAACAATATGATATGATGAAGCCCATGCTGACGGGCATGGCGGGCAAGAGCCCTCGCGAAAGCATGGAGATGGTCAACGAGATGAAGCAAATGATGCTTGATCCGGCCACTCGCGGGCCCAAAACAAAGAAATCAACCGGGAAACGACTTTCCCCAAAAGAGCGCAAGCAGGCGCAAAAAGATCGGGAAAAACGGCTACGGCAAATGAAACGTGACAAACGGCAACCGTAACGTATTGCCAGGTCGTGAGTCGCGTCCATGGAAAATATAACTTTAACCGATTTTACAATTCACGGGCTGATAGCGTTACATCGCCAAACACAAATTTACCAACTTGAAAAACCGAGGAGTATTCACTTGTCAGTCAAGATTCGTTTGAAAAAGCTCGGACGTAAACATCGTCCGTTCTTTCGCGTGTGTGCGATGGATATTCGCTCTCCACGTGATGGTCGTGTTATTGAAGAGTTGGGTTACTACGATCCCATGGTTCCCGAAACCGATGCGCGAGCAATCCTGAACGGTGAGCGCATCGATCACTGGATCAGCGTCGGTGCCACGCCCACTCCCAAAGTAGGAGTGTTGATTAAAAAGTACGGCTCCAGCGGTTCGCATTTGTCAGAACAACAAAAAGCGCTGCAGCGTTTGGCGTCGCGTCGCGGAATTTCGATTGAAGCTGCTCGTCGCGCAGCGGCAGCGGCCGAAGTAGCTGCCAAGGCAGGACCTGTAGTAGCACCGGCTCCTCCCGTTAACGAGTCACCTGCCGACGATGGCGTAAACGTCGAAGCCGCTACCGACGTAACCACTGAATCCGGTGACGGGTAAACGCAATGCGGATGGATGTTTTGACCTTGTTTCCGGCGATGTTTCCGGGATACTTGGGTCAGAGCTTGTTGAACAAGGCAATCGAAAAAGGGCTGGTTTCCGTTCAAATTCACGATTTACGTGAATGGTCGGACGATCCGAACAACAAGGTCGACGATCGGCCTTTTGGCGGGGGGCCCGGAATGATATTGATGGTTGACCCGGTTGTTCGCGCAGTCGAGTCAATTCAGAAAATGAACGAAGAACCGGCAACGGTAGTGATGATGACTCCGGGAGGCCGACGACTCGATCAAAAACTGGTCGAAGAAATGGCGTCAGGCACCCGATACCTGCTGCTTTGTGGACGGTACGAGGGTTTTGACCAACGGGTAAGTGACATTTTGCATCCGATCGAAATATCGGTTGGAGATTATATTTTGAACGGCGGCGAAGTCGCCGCCATGGTGATGATCGATACGCTGGTCCGATTGGTTCCTGGTGTTTTGGGTCATGAACTAAGCAGTGTTGAAGATTCCTTCTCGCGCGGAAATCGCTTGCTGGAATATCCTCAATACACTCGACCCCGCGAATACCGGGGATTGCAGGTCCCCGATGTCTTGCTTGGCGGCAACCATCCGGAAATCCGGCGATGGAGGGACGAACAATCGCGCATCCGAACCGAACAACGAAGAAGTGACCTTCTCGACGACAGCCAGGACAACACGAACCAATGATGGCCGGTTGGCCTGAAATTTAGCACCAGACATATTTCCTTACAAACAAACAACAATCACTTCGATATCAACAGGTTGAAATCATGAGTCAGCAAATAATGAACCTCGTCAATCAGACGTGCCTCAAGGCCGATCCGCCACAATTCGAGATTGGCGACACGGTGGACGTGCATTGTCTGATTCTCGAAGGGGACAAATCGCGAACACAGATCTTTTCCGGTACCGTCATCGGTCGAAATGGTGGCGGTTCTACCGAAATGTTCACCGTCCGTCGCATCGTTGCCGGCGAAGGAGTCGAACGAAAGTTCCCCGTTCACTCCCCTCGAATTGCCAAAGTTGAAGTCAAACGATCCGGAGTTGTGCACCGGGCAAAACTTAACTTCCTTCGCGAACGCATCGGCAAATCAACTCGCTTGAAAGAGCGTCGGGTTTAGTGCAATCGCACTCGTGCCTGCCTGAATCCAACCGCATTTATCTCAAAGGCCCGGTGTACAAACAGAGTACACCGGGCCTTTTTTCCTTTATGTATCAATTGACGTAAACAGTGGTTCTGCCCGTTTTTCCATACAATCAATTCTTGAACGACAACAAAAGCCGAACTGCCGATAGACCCGCTGATGGCCAAAATTCACCAAGCAATCGACACGTCCCTGATCAACGGCGTCGGACAGCTATTGTCCGAGGCTGCCAGGTTGTGGCCGGAACATTCTGCCGTTGCCGAACCCGACGGAAAAAGGTGGCGACAAGTTACTTTTTCCGAACTTGAATCGAGCAGCCAGCAGTTGGCTCAAATTATGGCCAGTTACGGAGTGGGACAGGGCAAACGAATAGCGTTACTGGTACCGCCAGGCATTCGTTTCGTATCCCTTGTGTTTGCCTTGTTCAAAACCGGCGCGACGATCATTTTAATCGATTCGGGCATTGGCCGAAAAAACATGATTCGTTGCCTGGAGAAAACCAGGCCGGATGGTCTTGTGGGAATTCCCAAAGCACATGTTGCCCGCTGGATCTTCAGAAAGCGTTTTCCAAATGCAAGGTTAAACTTTGTCGTTGGCCGGGCACGTTGGCCCGGCTGTCACGGACTTGAAAATTCTCACCCGCTCAATGAAGAATCGGCCACGCTTCCCACACTCTTGCACGGCGATGATGCAGCCGTAATTTTTACCTCCGGCAGCACCGGCCCGCCCAAAGGGGTTTGCTATACCCAAGGTACCTTTATAACCCAGGCGACCGAGATTCGCGACTGGTTTGGAATTGAGCCCGGCGGCGCAGATATCTCGGGCTTTCCCTTGTTCGCCTTGTTCAATACGGCGATGGGCAAGACCACGGTTTTTCCAAAAATGGATTTCAGCCGCCCCGCTAATGTTGATCCCCAGTTGTTTCTTGATGCCGTAGAACAATTCAATGCCGACCAGTCGTTCGGTTCTCCGGCACTTTGGAATACGGTGGGTCGCTGGGCGGAAAAGAACAACCGCCGTTTGACGAGTATTCGGCGGGTGATGTCAGCCGGTGCCCCGGTCCCGACACACGTCCTTCGTCGAGTTCGTTCCATCATCGCGCGCGATGGTGAAGTTTACACACCCTACGGCTCTACTGAAGCCCTTCCCGTGGCTTGTAATTCGGCGTCCATTGTACTTGGTGAAACCGCCGAAAAGTCGGAACAGGGTTTCGGGATATGCGTCGGCAGTCGTTTCGCCAAAATTGATTGGCGCGTTATTGAAATCTCCGATGAGCCAATAACGGGTATGGCGAATGCGCGTGAAGTGCCACTCGGCGAGATTGGCGAGCTGATTGTTTGCGGACCAGTCGTAACGCGAAAATATTTCGATAATGGGTCGGCCAATGCACTGGCCAAAATAGCAGATGGCGACAAAATCTGGCATCGAATGGGGGACGTCGGACGCCTCGATGAACATAATCGATTCTGGTTCTGTGGTCGAAAAAGTCAACGTATCCAGACGACACGTGAAACAATGTTCACAATTCCCTGCGAGTCGATTATTAACACTCATCCGGCAATCTACCGTTGCGCTTTGGTCGGAGTCGGAAAACCAGGCGCTCAAATTTCTGCGATCGTTGCCGAGCCGTGGCCCGAACATTGGCCGGCCGGAAAACTACGACAAAGGCGGCTGGTCGATGAACTCCTCGAACTTGCCAGGCGTAATACACTGACTGCCGAAATCCGGCACGTTTTCCTGCGGCGCAAACTTCCCGTTGATATTCGCCATAACTCCAAAATCTTTCGTGAAAGACTACGTGACTGGGCGGCAACCCAAGCTGTGTTCATGAGAAATTAACAAGTCAACGTAGCCAACGTAAAAATGTACGGGTGATTGCAACATAATTATTCATTTGAGATTTTTGGAGATGAATCCCATGCGTTCAATAATACCAAGGCAATTCAAGGGCACTTTCGACCTAATGCCCGCTACTGTATTCGCAGCGAAATTCCCCTGTGCCGCTGTTCCTTTATTGGCCCTTGTCGTGTTTTGCATTCCAGGCCAACTAACCACTTTTGGCCAGGAAGCCAACGTCGCACCGGTTCGACCTGATCCACTCACGGCCAGCCAGCAACAGGACTTGTCGCGTTTTACCTCCGAAGAAGCGATCAACATCACGGTCTACGAAAACAGCAATCGCAGCGTGGTGAATATTCAGACCGAGTACGCCGGATTTGACCAGTTCTTGGGGCCAGTTTCCGGAGAAGGCTCCGGCAGTGGCTGGATCTATGATGACCTCGGTCACATCGTTACGAATTACCATGTCATCGAAGAGAGTGATCGTATTCGGGTTACCACATTTGACGGCGAAAGCGTCAATGCCGAAGTAGTCGGAATTGACCCTCAAAACGATATCGCAGTTTTGAAAATCAAGGTCGCTGCCGAGTCGCTCATTCCGCTGAGGCTCGGCGATTCGGGTTCGCTGCGCGTAGGGCAAAAGGCATTGGCGATTGGCAATCCGTTCGGACTGGAGCGAACACTAACGGTCGGGATTATTTCCAGTCTGAACCGGACATTGGAATCGAAGTCTTCGAAAGGGAGAATGATCAAGTCCGTGATTCAAGTCGATGCCGCGCTGAACCAGGGGAATTCCGGCGGGCCCTTGTTTAACAGTTCCGGCGACTTGATAGGCATGAATACGGCCATCGCCAGCGCCAATCAACAAACTGCCCAGAATAGTGGCGTCGGATTCGCCGTGCCGGTCAATACGATTCGCCGCGTCGTTCCCGAATTGCTCAAAAACGGGCGAGTCATACGGTCGACGGCAGGAATCTACAATGTTACGCAAACACGATTGGGTATGATGATCGTACTTGTTGAACCCAACGGGCCAGCCGAGCAAGCTGGTTTGAACGGCGCTTTTTCCGTGGTACTTCGCAGAAACGGGGGTACCGTGTACGTCGCCGGTATTCGACAAAATGAAACGCCGGGCGATATCATCAAGTCGATCGATGGCGTCCCTGTCGATTCATGGGATATGTTGTTGGACGAAATCGAAAAACACCCGCCTGGTGATCGAATCAAATTCACAATCCTCCGCGGACGTCGCGATATGGACGTTACGGTGGAGTTAATCGAAGACAAATAAAAAGCAAAGTGCCCCATTATGGCCAGAGATATTTCGGTGATCATTGCCGCAGCGGGACAAAGCAGGCGGTTTGGCGATAAGAATTTCAAGAAACCGTTTGTCCGACTTGATCAAAAAGCCGTTTGGTTGTTCTCGGTTGAACGCTTTCAAAACCGAAACGATGTCCGTCAGGTGATTATTGTAATTGCCCCCGAGGATCAGGAAGACTTCATGTCGCGGTTCGGCCCCAATGTAGCCATCCTGGGAATTGACGTTGTCCTCGGCGGAACGGAACGGGCCGACTCGGTCGAAAACGGCCTGGCCCGCGTTGATCCGGAATCCCGCTACATTGTTATTCACGATGCAGCCCGACCATGTGTTTCCGATGAGGAGATCGACTCATTGATCGTTGCCGGACGAAAACACGGCTCCGCGATCCTGGCATCACCGGTCAATGCAACCATCAAGACGGTTGTCGATCAAGTGGTTACGGAAACCGTGCCACGCGGCGGAAAATGGATGGCGCAAACTCCCCAGTTCTTTGGTGCCAAATTGCTTAAAGCCGCATTTGCAAATCGGGGCAAGTGGCAACCCACGGACGAATCCGAACTTATGGAACGAGCGGGGCACAAAGTTCACGTCGTTACCGCTTCTCCGTTGAACATCAAGATCACAACGCACCGCGATCTGAAACTGGCATCCGCCATCCTGAAGTCAATGCCCACAAAACACCTTGATGGTCCGATTCATCCATTTGCTGACGACAATATGTGGCGCTAATGCGATTCGAACAAACGTGTGTTCGGATATAGACTTTTCTGCAAAAGAACAACGAGACAATTTGCCGCTCGTTCACAGAGTTAACGGCCACGTTGCTTTTCACTCCGGTGAAAAGGCCTTCCGTCACCGCAAAGCGGTGAAACATCAAAGCCCGGGGTTGCGTAGCGCAACCCGGAAACTGCTTAGAACAGTTCGCGCGATGAGGGACGAGGCGTGTCGCGGATCGGATGCATCGACCGTTGACAGAGCGGGCAAGTGGGAACGCGGTTTCAGAAAAAATCGGAACGCTATTTCCGCTCCATGTGCATCGATTTGTTCGTCAGGTTTCAGCGTTAGTCCCGTACTCCTACTCAGTCCCGGCGCGCCGGGACGGTACTCGTACTCGTACTCGACCGAACGCTCCGACACGCATAGCGTTCGTTGGATCAAACGAGTCAGCATCGACACAATCCGTTTCAAATCTGATTTGCCGCGACAGTTTGAATCATCATCGATCGCATCGCAGACCAGCAGAACATCGCGAATCGCGGCGCATTCCATGGCGGAACCGCGTGCGATCTCGAAGAACCGATTTTTGTCTTTTAAGCTTTGTTTACCGTTTCCTTCAGCGATGTTCAGCGAGATCGATCGGGCGGCACGAAGCCATTGGTCTCGTGCATGCCGGTAGTTTACAGCACCGGCTGTGGCTCTGTCGGCGCGCCGGGTCTGGAGAACTGGAAACCGGCCGACAACATCGGAGTGTTTACTGACCATCTGTTTGATTCATGCCCTCCGGATCCCGCGAGTCTTCGTCGCCGACATCTTTTTTCTCGGAACCGTCAGCTTGTTTCGTCCAGTCCGGCTCCGGACGCATATAACTGCGGTCCGGGCACCCGCTGAAAACAGCCAGGGCAAAAAAGGAAGCAAAAGCAATCAACCATTTGTCAAATTTCATCTGTTTCACGATGCACGCGAAAACGGCGTTTCAGAATTTGTCAAAAAACAAAGTTGGCTTAACCAGCCTCAATAGGCAGTCGAATCGATAACCTGGCCGTCCGCGCGTTTCCCAAGTCGAAGACGGACGTCGCGGGTAATGCCTGCCGTGATATGACGGGTTGAACCATCCGCGAAGAGAAAGTTGACTCCATCCCCGGCGTGCCAACTGCCGAACGCCATTGAGACTTGTTGTCTTTGCCGAAGAGTTAACGTATCAAAGTCGTCGACTCGATGGTAAGCGTTTAGCTCGATTGCAGTTGAACCCAGAAACTCACTCTCGTCGGTTGAAGCACCATTTATCGAGTCAATGTCTGGTGACCCAAGGTACCAATGATCTGAGGAGACCAGGTTACCGCCAGGAGTTATCGAGTCGTCGAATATGGCCTCACCAATCAGCAAGGTCGTTGAAGTCCCGTCCTGCAAATCTTTAATTCGCAATCGTTTTCCGAAGGAAGGGATAATTCCGTTGAGTGTCCCAATTTGAATCGGTGCCATTCCACCCGAACAAAAACTACTGACGAAAACCGGATTGTTGGTCGGAGCAGCACCCGTTGGGCGATACTCAAAACTCAGGTAGACCGTATTGTTGAATGAGGAGCCGAGATCGACCGCGTCGGTACCGCTACCGACAGCCAGGTAACTGCATGGCACTCTGCCTGGAATTTCAACGGTATCGATATTTTCCGGTGCCGGATCCGATGGGCAGCGGAATATTTGTAAGACTGTGCCACATGCAATTTCGGCCACGCTGCCATTAATTTCCCAACTGAAGTTGTGGTCCAAATCAGAAACCTCAACGGTCTTTAACAGGTTGTCCTGTTCCACATACGGCATAATTAATGCGTGCCAGCCCGTGCCTTCATGAAGGATCGCACCTGGAGGAAGATGTTGACGACTTGAAGTGTAACCAAGGATCGCAATACCAAACTGCCGCATGTTATTGAGACACTCTGTCCGCCGCGCTGCTTCGCGAACTTGTTGAACTGCGGGAAGCAAGAGTGCCGCAAGGATGCCGATGATGGCCATTACGACCAGGAGTTCGATGAGGGTAAAGCCGCCACGGGCGAATGGTGCTCGACGTTTCACGAGAATGCTCCTTGTTGGGTTCTGCAGGGATGAGACAAGCCCTGAACGGAATCGCTCGCAGAAATCAAAAAACACAACAAAAGTTTATTCGTTTACGAACTAACTTGCAATCGGTACAAGGTTAAGAAATCCTCAGGTCCAGGCGTGTTTCCCTTTGTTATTAACGGTTTCGGCGGCTGGTCTGAGCTACCGCGATCCAATCCCGGCCAAGAAGTATTCCGTTGCCGGTTGCAACCAACGGTCCGTATGTCGGCAGCGGACCGCAAAGCGATCAAACATCAAGGCCCGGGGTTGCACTGCGTACCCCGGGTTAAGGTAGTTTACGTTTGATTACCAAAGTCGTTTTGGTCAACTCAAATGTCAGCCCGGTTCCTTCGATCGCTTTTTTGATAAGTACTTCGTAGGTAACCCTGGAAACATCGACATCAATCCGTTCCTCAAAAATCGGGCGAAGCTCTGGATCGAATTGCAACTCGACATTCAGATTTTTGGCCACGGTACTAAGGACCCCTCCGATCGATGCTTGTGTTTTCAGAGAGATTACTTTTTGGGAATTGGGATTGCCAATACTGGATTCGCCGGTGGAAAAGAGAATTCGATCAATGGCACCCGAAATGAGAACGAGTTGTTCCGCCGTCGCCGTGACCGTCCAGTCGCGATCGTTGGTTCGAACAACCGCTTCCGGAAACTGCTGCTTGATCGTCTCCAGTATTTCCCGCTGATTGATCTCCTTGTCGCGCGGCAACGAAATCGAAATCTCAAACGGCTGGTCGAGTTTCCACGCTGACTTTGGAGCAAGAATTATTGCTTCGTCGGCCGAAGGTCCGAGCGACGGTTCCAGGTCGAATCCGTTGGCGATCAACAACAACAAGTCGAGTCGGGTCATTTCAGGACCAGACCAGGCAGGCCAAAGATCATGTGGTAACGTTGCGGCATTAAGTTCGGGGAATTCGCGCTTCATCAAGTCGTCGGGGCAGGTCAGGCGTGCCCAGTCGTATTGCTTGCCAACCAGCCATTTCCTGCGCACCGGCTCCGGAAGCTCCCGAAACGCGCCGGTGATTTGTTCCCGCGTCACGATCAACCGGGCGACCTGTTCGAGCGAGCCAATGTAGAAAACGTCGTTAATCCATACACCGTGCAAGTCGCTTTGGTCCAGCACCTGGTGAAGCGCAGCAAAGACGGAGCCATTGAACGACGGAATGTGGATTTCACGGTTCTTGTCGACGCGGCGATCGAGAAACAAATTGACCTTCTGCGTGGTCGCGATTTGCCCGATCACTTCTGCAAGGGAAATATCCGACCAGGATGTTCGAATCGTGCGTCGCAATTGTGTGCGGCGCTGGCTTCCGGTCAGCCACTGGACCTCGATTGGTTTGGCGGGCGACTCCGTTGCCTTTGCTCCGTTGGCAGACTGTGCGGAAACCGATTCAGGTGTCGTGCACAAGAGGGCAAGCAGCAGATAGCAAATCGTTGCGGAACTGCGGCTTGTAAATCCCCCAATCAGCATATCCGTTACCATTTGACCCAAGTTGGCAAGTTAATAACTTTGCGTTGACAATCGGCTTTACATTTCGAATCCATTGTCATTGTTTCGCGATCGGGCTGCAACTAAACTCAATGGTTAGTTCGTGAGATCAATCGCCCGGTTTTCGACCAAATCTCCTGTTAGACTCGAGACAATTTATTGGAATTTTGCTGGATTTCTGCCACCATGTTGTTTTTTGTGAACACGACCCTGTTCAAAACGAATGTGCTCCCCAATGCATGATGAACCAGTCATCGTACCTCTGATCGAGAAACACTACGGTCGTTTTCTGAAAACAGAACGGTCCGCCGAGTACATTCAAAACGTCTCCGGTCATTATACGATCGCGAGTCTGGAAAAACTTGCAAGGTGCGGCGGGCGAATCACACGTCGCGGTGCGGTATTGGCGATCGGTTTTCTGGGAGACATCACGTCAAATCCAGCTCTGGGTCGGCGGCTTGTCGATCACGACCGCGCGGTGCGGATGCTGGCAGACCATGGTATTCGGCAATTGTGGATGCGCGTTGGCAACCCGCACACCGAAGCCACCCTTCGCAGAATTGCTCGATACAACCAGCGACAGCAATATGCCGATTCGATTGACGTGGCAACCGAACTTGTTGCCCACTGTCCTGCGGTGGCCGAAGCCTGGAATCAGCGGGCGATTGCCTGGTACAGCCTGGAAGATTTCGAGAATGCGATTGACGATTGCCGAAAAGCACTGGCGCTGAACCCGTGGCATTTTCTGGCTGCGCTGGGATCGGCCAATTGTCATCTGGAACTTGGGAACATTGTCGAAGCGATTCGCGATTTCCGTTTAGCGCTGGACATCAATCCCGATCTGGAAATGGTTCGAACGCAGGTTCGACAACTTCAAAAAATTCTTGAAGGAAGTTAGCGACTCCCATCAGGCGTAAAATTCCGGACCCAGCCCGGACTACTGACGATTTAATTACCAGGGAATGAATTAACCCTTCCATGCAAATATCGAATTCAGTCTGCCTTGCTTTCATTGTCACACCCGACACCTTTGTTGGCGTTGTCGCCATTTTGATCGGCTGCGCGATCGCCTTGTCCGCCATCCTGAATACCGGGGCATTTTCGCGTTTTTGGATTTCGCGCAGTTTGGGAGCGAAATATGGCACACGAGTAGCGCAGGGAGGGGGTGCGGCGGCCGGAATCCTGATCGCGATTATCGGATTGATGCTCTTGAACGGGATTTTGCCTTTCAGAAGTGCTGTTTTGGAACGAACGTCGCTTCCCGGTTCGACTGTTAGCCGACAGTCGAATTCGATTTTGCACGGGTGAACGGGAGTCGATTGGCTGTTCCCTCCTGCCGCACAACAATTCCATGGTTCGGATATCCTGACAATTGCACTATATTGGTAATCCTGTCGTCGGCCAAATGTGGATTTCAATTTTCTGTGTGCAATACGACCCGTGTCCGATCAAGATTTTGATAAACATCTTTCGCGCTTCGGGCTAACGGCCTTTCGATCGGGGCAACGCCGTGTCCTCGAAGCTGTATTCTCCGGCCAGGATTGCCTGTGCATTATGCCAACGGGCGGGGGCAAGAGTCTTTGCTTTCAGTTGCCTGCTGTCGCCCGTGAAGGAACAGTACTGGTGGTGTCACCCTTGATCGCGTTGATGCAGGATCAAGTGGACGCTCTGACGAACAAGGGGATTGCGGCTACGTTTATCAATAGCTCGCTGAGTTACGCCGAACAGCAACAACGAGTAACACTGATGTCCGAGGGTCGCTATGACCTGGTGTATATCGCTCCGGAACGAATGCGGAGTCAATCGTTCCTCGAAGCGCTTTCGACGACCACGATTCAGTTGCTGGCGATCGATGAAGCGCATTGCATTAGCCAATGGGGACATGACTTTCGTCCGGACTATGCGCGACTCGGTAGATTGCGGCAACAAATCGGCAGTCCTCAAACGATCGCCTTGACAGCGACCGCCACCAGTACGGTTCAGCAAGATGTTTGCGACGTGCTGGAACTAAGGATGCCGGCTGTTTTCGTTACCGGATTTGCCCGCGAGAACTTGTCGCTATCCGTAGCGACTCCATCCAGCAACTCGAACAAGGACGATATGTTGCTGGAGTTTCTGAGAGTCAACCCGGGGGGCGGGATCATTTATTGTTCCACTCGCAAGTCGTGCGAACACTTGACGGAAATTTTGCAAGGGCAATTGAAACGAAGCGTGGCGACTTATCATGCCGGTATGGACTCCGGGGCACGGCGCAACATTCAGGAAGCGTTTTCTGGCAGCAAGATCGATGTGATTGTTGCCACGAACGCATTTGGAATGGGGATCGACAAATCGGATTTGCGATTCGTGCTGCACTACAATTTGCCTGGAAGCATCGAAGCGTATTACCAGGAAGCGGGCCGGGCCGGGCGCGACGGGTTGCCCGCCCGCTGCCTGATGCTTTATTCATGGCAAGACAAGTTCATTCAGGAATTTTTCATCGAGAATTCGTACCCGTCTCCTGACGTAGTTAAACAAGTCTACTCCTTCCTCTGCCAGTGTCGTGTCGATCCGATTGAGCTGACGTTGCTGGAATTGCAGCATGAGATTGGCGTTTCCGTCGGAACCGAGGGGATTCGGGTCAGTGAGGCACTGCTCGAAAAAGCAGGCGCCATTGAACGGATGGACTCACAACAAAATATGGCATCGGTCCGGATTCTCAGTGAATTGCCAACGATTGTGGATTTGTTGCCGCGCGATGCACCTGCCCGTCGCAAAGTGTTACAGGGAATCGAGGAACGAATCGGATCAATGCGCGGCGAACGGGTCTTTTTTGCACCGATGGAATTGTCGCGGCAACTCGACATGACCTGGGAAGCCGTGCAACGCAATTTGCGCGAACTCAATCGACTTGACTGTTTCGATTACGTACCGGCGTTTCGGGGTCGTGCCATCCATGTGCTTAAGCGCGTTCCTTTTCAAAAGTTGCAAATCGACTTTGTCGAACTGGAACGCCGCAAACAGGAGGAATACCGTCGACTTGCCAACGTGATTGGTTTTGCCACATCGAACCGCTGCAGGCAGCGTGAGATCCTGGAGTATTTTGGCGACGAAGAGAAAGCGGACTGTGGCCACTGTGACAACTGTGGCGATGGAAATGCGCTGATCGCGCTGCCTGGAACTGCATCGTCGCTGTCCGTCAAGGGAAACGAAGGAGCCGCCTATGCCATTCAGGTGACGCTTAGCGGAATCGCTCGAACGCAGGGGCGCGTCGGCCAGTCGTTGATTGGGCAAATGCTTTGCGGATCGGAAGCGAAGAAGCTGAAGCAACTCGGCTTGCACCGTTTGAGTACGCATGGCTTGCTAAAGGAACTTGGGCATTCCGATGCTTCCGATCTGATCGGCTACCTTATCGACGGCGGATTCGCCAGCAAGGAAGAAACACAGCGTTTTCGTCCCGTCGTGGCCATAACCATCCGGGGCCAGGCATGTTTGCGTGGACAAAATCTTGAAACAGCGTTGTTTATGTTGCCGAACAAAATGCTGAGCCTGCTTAACAGCCGATTGCGCGGCAAGCAGCCGGTGGTTGTCGAATCGCGTCTGCAAGTATCAATAAAAACCAGTTCGGCAAATATTGGCGACGGCGGCGATCGACCTGAAAACGACGGATCGGCGGTTGAATTGGCATGGGATGATGCCGATGATCCATCGAGTGCCGAAAGCTCGGAACCGGTCAAAACAACGGGATCGGAGAGGTCAGATGGACGAATACAACGGGTCGATCAATCTGAAATGATCGCCGCTCCGCGTTCGGCGACACGGCCGACCTGGTACTGGACATGGCGACTGTATTCGATCGGAATGACGACAAGCGAGGTGGTCCAGATACGCGGTCTTGGTGGTTCGGAAATCGCCAGGCACATGGAAATTGCCACCGAACAAGGACTTGAAATCGAAAGCGTATGGCTGGCGGACTTGAATTGACCATCAAAACTCGATGGAATCAGGTATTTGTAATTACGGGAAAGTAACTGTGCAATCGTCAAAAAGGCGATTCGACGATACAATCGTTCGATCCTGGTTTGGACCAAGGCCGTCCGTTCACGACGGTCCCCGACAAGTTCCCGAAGCAATTCCGGGTCGCACTACACGATTAGTTCGCGTCGGGCAATGATCACTTCCCAACAAATTATTTTCCGCAAGATAACTTTTCGAGGATTGGATGTCGGAACACAAGGCAGATGAGAATCAATCCGACGGTGCGAAAAAGCCGCCCGACGGAGACAGTGGGCCGTCGTCGAACAAACCGCCCGCCGAACGTGAAGATCGCAAAATCGTGAATAACTTTAACGTTTGGGCAGTCTTGCTGTTCGTTATTCTCGGCTTTTTTATTCTGGTCTTTGTGCCGCGTAATTCCGGGACTCCAATCAGCCTTGCTTATTTCAAGAAACTGGTTGTGGGCCATGATTTCAACAATTTGCCTATCCGCGATAGCGAAGGGGTAAATATCAAGGGGTCCAACATCCAGTCGGTCGCAATGGAAGAGTTGCAGGCCAGGGGAACGTTTATTGTGCCGCCGGCACCCGAGCCGGAACTGGATAGCAACAACAATTTTGTATACCCCGATGCCGGGAAACAAATCAACAAGTCGTTTGTTGTAAATATTCCGCCCCCCAATTCGCCGGATCGGTCGCGGCTAATTGAGTTGCTGGAAAAAAACAACGTCTATTATACGATCAGTAATTCTCCGAATTATGCCATGTGGGTATCGGTGTTGTTTTTTGGCCTGATGCTTGGATTGATGCTATTGCTGTTTTCCAATATGCGTCGGTCCCAAAACCAGATGATGGGCGGCGGATTCCTGTCGGGATTTTCAAAAAGTCCCGCCAAACGATACGAGCAAAACGATCAACCGATTACTTTCGCCGACGTCGCCGGCATCGACAACGTCAAAGCGGACCTCGAGGAAATCGTGGACTTTCTCAAGGAGCCTGGCAAGTTCCAAAAACTTGGCGGTCGTGTTCCGAAAGGGGTCCTGCTGATCGGCCCTCCCGGGACAGGCAAGACGCTATTGGCCCGTGCGGTTGCCGGCGAAGCGAACGTGCCGTTTTACAGTGTCAACGGTTCCGAGTTTATTCAGATGTTTGTAGGGGTTGGCGCTTCGCGGGTTCGCGACCTGTTCAACACAGCCAAAGCCAACTCGCCGTCGATCATTTTTGTTGACGAGATCGATGCCGTCGGACGACAACGTGGTGCTGGCCTGGGCGGAGGTCATGACGAGCGCGAACAGACGCTTAACCAAATCCTCGGTGAGATGGATGGTTTTTCCGGCAAGGACGCCGTGATCGTTGTGGCGGCAACCAATCGCCCGGACGTCCTCGATCCGGCATTGCTTCGACCCGGCCGCTTTGATCGACATGTCACCGTTTCCCGGCCAACCAGCAAGGGCCGCCTGGCGATCTTCAAAGTCCATGTACGCAACGTCCCGCTTTCCGATGATGTTGACCTCGAAATCATGGCCGCCGCAACGGCTGGTATGACCGGTGCCGATATCGCAAACCTGGTAAACGAGGCGGCCTTGTGGGCGGCTCGCAACAACAAAACCTGCGTCGAAATGACGGACTTTTATTACGCACAAGACAAAGTCTGGATGGGTGCACGGCGTGAGGAAGTTCTCAGCGATCTGGAAAAAGAACGCACTGCCTACCACGAAGCAGGCCATACCCTGGCCGCCTGGTTCCTCAAAGGTGCGTTGCCCGTTCACAAAGTCACGATCATTCCGCGAGGCCAGGCACTCGGCTTGACGCAAATGGTGGTCGAAGAGGATCGCCTGAATCAATCCGAAAACGAGATTCGCGACTACCTGGTCATGGTGATGTCCGGCCGCGCCGCTGAAAAACTCATTTACAACGAGCTAACGGCCGGAGCCGAGGATGACTTGAAACGTGCGACGTCGCTCGCCCGACGCATGGTGACTAACTGGGGTATGAGCGAACGGTTGGGCCCGGTTAGTTACAAAACCGCAGAAGTCGATCCCTTTCTCGGTCGCGAGATTCACCAAAATCGCACGTTTAGCGAACACACCATGGAGGTCATCGACGATGAAGTCTCCAAGATCCTGCAAGACGCTGCGCTGCGAGCCCTGAACTTTCTGCGCGAGCGCAAGGATCAACTTGTGGCGCTCACCAATGCTCTGATCAAGGAAGAAGAACTCGACCAAAAGGATATTCGGGCGATCATCGGCCCGTCCGTCCACGATGAACGACTCAACGCGAAACTTGCTGCGGAAGCCGAAAAAAACGGTATCAAGGACGCAGCGACTAACGAGGTCGCAACGAGCCAAAATGGCGACGCGAACCGAGATGATGCTCCAAAGGAAGTGGCCACTCATGTGGCGATTCCGCCAAAACGCCAGTAACGCGAGCGACTCATCATGAAGATACTGGTCACAAACGACGACGGAATTGATGCCGAAGGGATCGCCGTGCTCGCTGAAGTCGCAAGCGAGTTCGGCGAAGTGTTCGTGGTGGCGCCCCTGAAACATCATTCCGGTTGCAGCCACCAGATGACATTCGAGGGTCACATCGACGCGCACCAGGTCAGTCAGAATCGTTTTTGGGTCGATGGATTTCCAGCGGATTGTTCACGGCTGGCTCTTGCCCAAATTTGTCCTGAAGCGGACCTGTTGGTTAGCGGTATCAATCACGGAAGTAATCTTGGTCTCGACAATTACCTTTCCGGCACGGTGGCAGCGGCCAGGGAAGCGACCTTTTGGGGATTGGCGGCCATCGCCTTTTCACAATACCACCGGGGACTTTCTCCCGAGTCGTGGGCTCGGGCCCGAATCATGGCTCGTCGTGTTTTTGAATATCTGCTCGATGGCCGGACGCAAGCCGGTTCGTACTGGAACGTGAATTTTCCACGCCCCAATCCAGCAATCGATCCCGCAACCATTCCCATCATGGAATGTCCACTCGATCGCACTCCCTTACCCAACGACTACACTCCCAATGAACGCGGCTACACCTACGACGGTGACTATCATGCGCGCAAATATGTTGACGGCACTGATGTCGATATCTGCATGCAAGGCAACATCAGCGCTTCGCTGATCAAGTATTAGGTATGCGGCTGTGCTAAGCCGAACATTCTTGACAAAAGTAGTCGATTTCCCAACAACGCGGTTTTTTGGTATTTATTGTTTCGCGACCAGTCGGCGAGTTTGTCGTTCTTTTTCACCAGTTCAATGAGCAATGCTTCCACGTCCACATCGCTTCGTTTGCGGCTTGTTGCTTGTCGCTGCCATTGTCGGCGGCGCTTTTGCCGGGCGTTGTTTTACGGCCTACGATCACTTCGATCGAAACGGCCGGTTCGACACCGTTGGTCATTTTGTCCATGCCAAATTTCGTTCGATCGATCGTAAATTTTCCTTGCAATGTCATTGCGTCATCGGCGATTTTCGGCTGGCAATCAAATGTCATTTCACCGGTGGTGCCGTGTATTGTCAACTCGCCGCTTACGGTGACCAGTCCCTCCTCATTGGCTGCTGAAACTACCTTGCTGACAAAACGGGCAGTCGGGAATTTCTTTGCTTCAAAGAAGTCAGGGTTTTTCAAGTGTGCCGTCGGTATCCTGTGCGATGGCGGAAGCGGAAACGCAGAACTGTACAGCAAGGGCGGCCAGACTGAATGTTTTTCGAAAACGGATTATTTCAAAAAGGTGCATGGAGATATACCTGTTGTGAATGGGTGAATGGTTTTTATCATGTGCGTTGACCCGTTGCAACTCGCGTCGTCAATTCAACCTGGCCATTGGAACAAATGATCGATTTGTTTTGTACAAATCGTTACGTCCGATCAACGGCTAAATCCGTATTCGGTTTCTGGAAAGGGACCACCCTAAAGGTTGGGAGCTACCGAAGCACGCCCATGTAAAAACTGAAGATTTGTCGATCGTCGGTTTCGGCATCGGCAATCGGGAACGCGAAGTCAAACGCGAGAGGTGCGCCACCGGCCCCTCCAACGGGCATGTGAACGCGGAATCCGAAACCGGGGGCGACCCGGAAGTTGTCACCATCGACCTTGATTTCCTGTTCCACCGTTCCGTAGTCACAGAACAATACGCCTTTGAACATATCGTCGGCTGTGATCGGAAAGGTGTATTCGGCGGTATTGAGCCATTGGAATTGACCGCCGACGCGAACATCCCCTTCGAGAGGCGATGCCCCGCGAAAGGCGAAACCGCGCATCGAGGAGAAACCACCGACCTGATAGTTTTCAAAAATCGGTGTCGTGTCACCTGAGACCCCGACTCGGGTTTGCAAGCTCAATGTATGTCGGCCGGAACCATCAGGCCGTTGGTAGATCAGGAAATACTTGCGGTAATCCAGGTCGCCACGTGGATAAGCCCAGTCACCAAAGCCTTGATGGTATGACAACTCGAGGTAGGAGCCTTCGGACGCCATGAATGGATGGTCCCGCGTGTCATTGACCAGGCTCACCGAGCCCAAATACAATGCGCTATCACCAAGTGCGGCATTCAACGACGGAGAAGTATTGACGCGCGGATCGCGAAGATTGACGTTTTCCATACGAAGGCCAACGCTCAATGAAAGATCCGGTGTCAGCCGGTAACCCAATCCAAGTCGTCCGCCGAGCCGTTGTTCGCTCCAGTCATAGTACTTACGATCGAAAAAGTAGCCGCTGGCCGAAAAACTAACAGGCGAATTGAGCAGATACGGTTCTTCAAAACTCACGGCATAACGCTGGACTTCACTTCCGGGTACAAGTTCGATCCGGAATCCTTGTCCGGCACCGCGCCAGGCAGTTCCGTTGATTACGTCATCGAGTCCACGGGGATAGTTGGCGATATCGAAGTTTCGTTCATCAATAATAATCTGCCCAACGAGTCCGCTATTCGAGTTATACGCGGCACCGAACGTCATTTTGCCCGTTTGGGCTTCACGAAGCATGACATCAATATCGGCGTAGTTGTAGGGATCGGTATATCCCCCCGTCGGTCCGTTTTGTTGCAAGTAAGGAGTGACTTCGTTGGGTGCCCCGATTTGTGGCACTAGCGCACCGTCTGACGGGACCTGCCAGGTTTGTTGTGTCGTCGGATTGAATTGTGTGCCGTAGTTCGGTGAAGCCGGTGAGTAATTCGGATTCGGTTGAACGAACGTGCCGCCAGGTTGCGGAGGAACATAGACACCACCTGCGCCGCTGGAATGTTGCGGTGCACCATAGCCATAGTCCTGCCCGCGAACGGTTTCGGTTTTTGTGGCTTGTTTTTTGGTTTGTTGATCGTCAGTTGCCAGCACTGGATTATTGTCAATTGATGTTTTTGCTGACGATACGGTGGCCACGTCGTTACGGATGTTGTCCTGGATTGTGCTGTCCAGACTGGCCGAATCGTAGCTAGCGGGAGTCCACGGTTGCTCTACCCATCGAGGAGTGCTTGTTGAGCATCCGGCAGTGGCCATGAGTGCCAATGTGGTCCAAACTGCAATTGCTTGTGGGCGTTCCATCGATTGCTTGGCCGGTTGAAGTTCTATTCGGGAATTTGGCTTGGATATTCGATATGGTGGATCGGTCGTTTAACGACGTTTTGTTTTCATGAGTTCATCAAGTTCCGGAGTTCGAACAACAACGCGGGGACCGGGTCCGGGCGAACTCATTCCGTCGGTAAACAGTTGCGAACGCGTGAGTCTCGCTTCGGCTTCACGCAGCATTCGGGCGTCGATCAAGTCGCCAGGACGCAGTCCCATTCGATTGAGGACGACTTGACGTTTTGTGATTCCATATTCGCCGTCGATGACAACATTAATGTTACCCACCCGGTACTGTTCGCCTTCATCGATCCGATACACAAGATCGATTAGGCCGGGTTGTTCCAGAAAATCTGGTGAGGCTTCGACACTGGCAAAGACGTAACCCTGGCTTCCGTACAAGTCCTCGAGTCGCGAAACGTCTTCATTCATTTTCGCGGCATTGAATTCAGGTGCTGTGCCGTTTTCCGGAGTCAGTTTTACAACGGTCCCCAGCTCGTCCGGGGAAAAAACCTCGTTTCCGGCAAAGGAGACGCTGCGAACCCGATAGCGGGGTCCCTCGTTTACGATGTAGTGAATGCTCAACCAGCCACCCTCATCGGTTTCATTTAACTGGCGACCAATTTTTGCATTGAAAAAGCCCAACGCACGATAGTAGGAAGTTATTCGGAGTTCGTCCTGTTCCAGTTCACGGCGATTAACCTTGCCGCCAAAGTACCACATAATTCCGGGTTTCATTTTGACAAAGCTGCGGAGACGGGCATCGCTGGCGATCGAGTTGCCTTCGAATGTCACGCTGGCGACGCGCTGCAATTTGTCTTCGTTGATCAAAAACACGACATCGCGATCTTCGAGTTCATCGCCGTTTACAATGGATACTTCCGTTTTCGGAAAGCCCTTTTCTTCATAAAACTCTTCGATACGGGTCTTGGCCATTCGCACGGCATGCATGTCGAGCGGGTCACCATTTTTTAGCCCGGTTTCCTTGGCGAGTTGTCGATCGGTAATTGCACGGTTGCCAATGTATTTGACGGTCTCCATGTAAGATCGTTCAGTGACGTCAAAAGTCACGATGATTCCATCGGTTTGTTTATCAAGATACGGACCGGTGACCCGACGAATGCCCTTCATTTTCCAAATCTGGTTAACATCTTCTTGCAACAGGTCGGGATCAAAGTACCGGCCAGGACGCGTCCGGATATGCCTCAATATCTGATGCTCGGGAATCGTGCGGTTCCCCTTCACGATGACCTGTTTGATGATTTGAGCCTGGTTGGAATTCCCGCCGTCGAGGTCGGTCGTTTGGCTGGCTGGCATGTTGCTCTCGTTGCCAGGATCCGAAAGCGCAACGGGATCGGACCGAAACGAATCCGGGTCCTGGAACCGGGTGACTTCGTCCGGAACCAAACGCTGGCCATTCCATGCCGGGCTTGTGGGGAATGATTGACAACCTGTCAGTATCGCGATCGTCGCCAGCGCGGAGATTGCGATCCAGCAGTTGGTTTTGGTTGGCATAAACGGCAATCCGTTGCGTTGTTTATGTGATTATTCAAGGGTTCGATGCGTACGGGTGGGTGATACGCAACGTCAAGCGAAAGTGTTCCTGGAGCAAATAATTTTGCCCTGGTTTGCCAGCACTTGTTCCCGTTTCTGGTATTTCAAGTCGGTTAATTAGCGAAATTGGCAGCACGCCACAAGGGAAATACTGCCAGGACTTTAACTGATTTTTTGTGAATGATCAGGAAACGCAAAAGCAATCGATGAACAGTCTGCGGATAGCCAAAGTGCTGTCATAACGTGCCATCGGAATGGGCGAGCCAAGTCGTCAATTTACAACCGGATGACATTGCGAGGAAAAAGCAGGTAGTCCCGCGCTTACGCTTCGGGTTGCGATTTCGTTCAGGCGATGCGGGTTAAGCCAGCCACTCAGGCATTTCGTCGGCGGCGGGCAACTGGATCATCTTGACCGAATTGATTCCTGGTAATTCCGTGAACCGGGCAAGTGCCGCAGAAGAAGCCGGGCTGTCGAGATTCAGCACACCGATGGCATCGCCGCCACGCGAATTATCGACCCGTCCAACAGCCATTTGGGAAATGTTGACGTTGTCCTGGGCCAGAATTTGTCCGACGAAACTAATGACCCCTGGCGCGTCGCGATGCGAAAACAACAAAAGGATTCCATCGATGAAGGCGTCCGTTCGATAGTTGTCCAGGGCAGTCAGTCGAGGCATGTCTTTTCCAAATACGCTAACCGATGCCTTACGCGTTTCGCCCCCGCCGGAAACGGTACATGTCACCATATCCCCCAGCGAATTGTGCTGGTCATACGTGGTCGCACTGACCGTAATGGCGCGGTCACGGGCCATCGATTGCGCATTGACGATGTTTACCCGGGTGGAAGCCTTGGCCAGCAGGCCTGCGCAAATTGCCGAGGTCAGGACGCGATGATCTTTCTTGGCAATGCTGCCATAATATTCGACTTCGACGGTATCGATTCCCGAATCGTGCCAACCCGCCAGCATGATTCCAAGTCGATGCGATGCATTCAGGTAACCGCGCAATTCCTCAAGCGTTTGCGGATCCAGTGCTGCTGTGTTAACGGCATGGCGGATTTCACCGTCGGCCAGATATTTGATTACCAATTCAACCGCTTCGGTTGCGACCATGACCTGGGCTTCTTCGGTACTCGCGCCCAAATGCGGTGTGCATAACACATTTGGCATTTTGAACAGCGGACTATCCGTGCAGGGTTCGACTTCGAATACATCCAGGGCCACGCCGCCGATTTGCCCGGACTTGAGCCCATCGATCAGTGCAGCTTCTTCGTAAATTCCGCCACGTGCGCAATTGATCAGTCGAACACCGGGTTTTAGTCGATCGAGGTTTCCGCTATTGATCAAACCCCTTGTTTCCTCCGTCAACGGTGTATGCACGGTGAGGTAATCAACTTGAGGCAGCAGTTCATCGATAGTAGCAACGGGTGTTACACGCAGTCCGGTGATTTGCGCTTCGGAGAGAAACGGATCAAATCCCATCACGGTCATACCAAAAGCAGCGGCGCGCGAGGCGACTTCCTGACCGATTCGTCCCAGTCCAATGATTCCCAGTGTCTTGCCGTGCAATTGCCGACCGGAAAAACTTTTGCGATCCCACTTCCCGTTGACAAGACTGGCGTGGGCAGGAGCCGTGTTTCGCGACACGCCGAGCATAAGGGCCATTGTGTGCTCAGCGGTGCTGATCGTGTTTCCGCCTGGCGTATTCATAACCACGATACCGAGTCGCGTGGCAGCTTCCTTGTCAATGTTGTCGGTTCCGACTCCAGCACGGGCAATTGCGCGGAGTGTGGTGTTTCCTTCCAGCGTGTCCGCTGTAATTTTGACGCCACTGCGGCATACGGCCCCCTGAAATCCTTCAAGGGCTGTGCGTAGCGCTTCCCCTGACAGTCCTGTGCGAATTTCGTAATCGACCCCGGCAGCTTCGAGCATTCGGAGCCCCTCGTCTGCGATATCATCAAGGATAATGATGCGATGTCTGCTTGTGGGTTTTTTCGGGTTCCTGGCAGTCGAACGGATCGGGGCATTTACGGGCATGATATTTTTTGAAGTTTCTGTTTTTGATTTTGAATTGACGAAACGTGTATTGATCGCAAGTTGCCATCGCCAGGTGGATCGAGACGGTCGGCGGTAACCCGAATAAATCCGGAACGGAAAATTCCTCGTCGGCTTTCTATCCGTTTTTTTTGCAAAAGTCATTCATGAATTGAGCCAGCGCTTCGACACCAGCGACAGGCATCGCGTTGTAAATCGAAGCGCGAATACCACCAAGGCTGCGATGGCCTTTCAGCGTCGTCATTCCCGCCTTGCCGGCCTGATCGAGAAAAGCCTTGTCTGTCGCTTCATCCGGTGTTTTGAATGCAACATTCATGATCGACCGAACAGAACGCCCGGCGTGTCCATGATAGAAACCGCCATGAGCGTCAATAACATTGTAAAGCAAGGCCGCTTTTTGTTCGTTAATCCGCTGCATCGCCTCCAGACCGCCGATTTCTTCTTGCAGCCACTTGCATATCAGGCCGGAAACGTAGATTGCAAACGTCGGTGGTGTGTTCGCCATCGACTCTTCGGCAGCGTGTTTGTTGTAGTCCAGATACGTTGGCAATCGTCCGGCTGATCGCGGCAGCAAGTCCCGTCGGATTATGACAACGGTCAAACCAGCGACGCCCGAATTCTTTTGGGCGCAGGCGTAAATCAAGCCGAATCGGGAAACATCGACTGGGCGACAGAGAATATCCGAAGACATATCGCAAACGAGAGGACGGTCACCGGCAGCCACAACATTGTGAAACTGAATGCCATGAATTGTTTCGTTGGACGTATAGTGTACATAGCCGGCGTTATCGGTCAGTTTTAATTCGCTCGCATCAGGCAAGCGGCTGTAATTGTCGGCGATTCCGTCCCATGCAACATTGAGTTTGCCATAGTACTTGACGTCCTGACTGTTTTTTTTGCTCCACGAACCGGTCACCAGGCAGTCGGCTGTTTGTCGGGGCTCGGTCAACAAGTTCGCCGGGATCATGGCGTTTTGCAAAATGGATCCGCCTTGAAGAAACAGGATTTCATAATCGTCCGGAATCGAAAGCACGCTACGATACCGATCGCGCGCGTCGTTCATGATTTTGATAAAGGTGCTTCCGCGATGGCTGATTTCCAGAATGCTGCTGCCCACTCCTGGCAAGCACATCATTTCATCACGGATTTGTTCCAGGACTGATTCGGGCAAAACTGCGGGCCCTGCCGAAAAATTATGTACGCGAGTTTGTGTTGCTGTCATTGAAATCGGGATCTTGCTACGTCGCTATGAGATAATGACACGTTGTGAAATAAACGAAATGTGCGAGCTGCATTCGAACGCCTTGTTATCCGCAGTGCCGAAACAGTTGGCATCACCTAAATGATATCTGCTGGCCAAAATCCGACCAGCCCGCCACAAAAAGTGACGACAACCGGTATGATTATTCCGCTACTGTTCCCTTGCTACCGGCTGTTTAACCGATAACTGTTATCGGCCATCGGCTAAACGGTCGGATGACGCAGGCCGTTTCAGGGTCCGGCACAAAGACGAAAACGTCATCAATTGCCAACAGCCGCAAGTCCACATTCCCTTCGACTCGCCACTCCTGTTCGCGAGACCAGTCTGCCCTGGATTCGCTGGAGACAAGCCAGGCCTGTGTTGCCTTGTCCGCTGATTCACATTCGTTCCGGGTAGCATAGCGAACGCGACGGCCACCCAACGATTCCAGAGCCGAGCGGCGAATCGAAATGCCAAACGGTTCAAAGTCCCAGCGACTCAGATGAGATCGAAAAACACGCCGCCTCGCAAACTCAACCGGCGGAACCTCGGTAAAGCAACACATCGGTTGCCCGCCCCGAATCAAACTTCCGTTGGCAAGTATCGTTTGTTGTGCAAGGATTCGCAGCAGGGTACCGGCCGCACCACACGGAGTCTGTTCGCCGAACCAAATGGAATCCCATTGAGACAGGGCGTTTCGGTCCGGCCACGAGTTTTGCACAGGTCGAGTCCAATGACTCAGGAACTCGCCACGAATGTCGGCCATTGTAACAAGTGTGGCAAGTTGCTCCGTTGCCCCATCAGTCCCCGATGTCTTGCCCCTCGAACCAACATTAGTTTGTTGTGTGGTATCGTTGTCAACAGGTTCCATACCGGGGTAAAGCCACCAATCCTGACAACCAAGCTGCCGCAGTTCATCATGCAACCCGGGTGAAGTCAAATCACGATCCACCAGGCAGAGAATCAAGGCATCGTTGGACGATTCGGACACCATGCTGGCCGCGTGGTCACATAGGGCGCTGTGCAACGTCCCGTTGTTGCGAACTGACACCAAACGAGTTTGATTACAAGTTTTAATCAGCAATTGGTCGAAACCCGAATAGGCGGTGCATTCAGCGTAAACACGAAATTCATCCGCATCGCGAGACGTGGTTTGAAGCTCTTGAGCAATCCTTTCATCGAACTTTGCCGGAAACGGCAAAAATCTGAGCAACGGGATTCCCAATAACTGGCTCCCCCGTCGCAACGCGGAATCCAGGGTAATTCCATCTGCCGTGGCCAACAGGCTTCCATTGTCCCGTGTGGCAAAAAACGACCGGACAGCACGAACGACCCCGGTTTTTTCGAATGCTCGTTGTCCGAGACGAGAACTTAACAGAGTTGTTAAACGTGTTGCCGGAATTCCGTCGGGACACCAAAACAAACCCGTGGGCTGGCCACCGATCGGCAACCGATCTTCGAATACCGATCCCGGCGGAATCCGTTTGTCGAGAGCCTGGGATGAAGCCAGTCCAGACAGAGTTTGTTCGGTACCAGGATTCGCCGGTTGTGGCAGCGAATCAAGAATCCGGAACAAACGGCCTTGGGAGTTTTTATCCAATCAAAGAAACTTTCCCGGGTGGCGATCAAGCTGAGCGCACAGTGTCTGGAATTCGACTCATTGTAACGCGTCTACCCATGGATTTTTTGGGATTCGCGTTTAAATGACAAGATGCCTTAACAAAAAAGCAAGCTGATTGTTGCCTCCAGACTATATGAATTGGGTACGCTTGATAGAATTCGCGTGAGTGTTTTTCCATCCGGATTTAACTTGCGTACCGGGAGTTTTTATTGTGGCAGTGCAGATTCTGGATGCTCACAAGATCCGCGCGACGATCGCAGCGTTGGAGGAGCGAATCGAATTGCGATTTCCCGGTTCGGGCCTGCAAAGTGTATGCAACCAGGTCAAGGAAATCGCCAAAAGAACAGAACAGCGTAGTCGTGAAATCAACCAGCCGATTTGGTGGATTCGAGTGATCGGCTGGTCGTTAATCACATTGTTGTTCTTGCTCGCCCTGGTGATGCCATTTGTATTGGCGTCCGGGTTTCGCAATCATGAATTGACCCTCAGAACCATCATGGAGCTGGGTGACCCGGTTCTCAACGAAGTCGTAATTGTCGGCGCCCTGATCTATTTTCTGGTATCGCTGGAAACAAGGGTCAAACGTCATCGTGCACTCAAGGCCATTCATGAGCTTCGCTCTATCGCTCATGTTATCGATATGCACCAGTTGACGAAGGACCCGGACCGGGTAAGTGGAGGCAAATATGAAGCCACACGCATGTCCCCGAAAGCGACGTTGACCAGCTTTCAGTTGCGACGTTACCTGGACTATTGCAGCGAGTTGTTATCACTCACAGGAAAGCTTGCGGCGATGTACGTCCAGGGTTTTGACGATTCCGTTGCCATCACGGCTGCCAATGATGTTGAATCGATGTCGACAGGACTTTCGCAAAAGATTTGGCAGAAGATCATGATTTTGCATGACGATCATCGCGAGAGCTTGCGGTTGGAACGCATGGCAATTCTTGATCGCGAATCGGCCGTCGGCGACAATAAAGAGGCTGAAATGTAACGCAGTTAACGAAATTCAATTGTCGAGCCCGGTTTTAATGCATGCAACGGCAAGGGATGTTCAGAATTCACTGCACGCATTTCTTCGACCGTTTCGATGGTGTTGCGAGTTTCGTCAAACTGACCAGTGGATTCGCCAAGGACTCCTTTCGAATCCAGTTTCAAATGTTTGACCATGAACGGGTACATCGCTTGTCGTTTGATGAGTTGGTAGCCGTGATCCTCATCGGGAAAGTGCTTGTTTTCAACGTTCGCCACAGCATCGAATTGCCGGTAAACATTCTGGATGTACGGGAACTCGACCTGGGGAGTGTTTTTCGACCAATCACCTCCGACGGAAATCAACATCGTCGGACGGGGGGCTGCCAGCGCAGCGAACTCGACGTTACTTGTTTCCAGTTCCGGCGTTTTGTGAATAGGCATTCCGCTTTCACAATGACACCCGCCAAAAAAATGAGCCGACACCATCACGACGGGTACCGAAACCTTGACTCGCTCATCGATGGCTGTCAACAGAAACGATTGGGTTCCGCCACCTGAGCAACCGGTGATGGCGATTCGCTGGTCATCGACATCGACAAGCGATTGAAGGAAATCGACGGCGCGAATACTGCTCCAGGTTTGCAGTGTCAGGACTTGCGGGTGCTCGTGATTCCAGCCTAGATTTTGCGAGTCGCCAAATCCGATCATGTCGTAGGCAAAGACAACGGCGCCCATTCGAGCCAACGTTGCACAGAGCTGTTGATGGTCCGCACGAAAACGTCCGCCATCGATTCCCGTGTAATGGCCATGCGGACACAGGATGCCCGGGAAGGCACCACTTCGACCCAACGGTCGATACAAGTTGCCGTAAACAAAAAATCCAGGTCGCGCTTCAAAAGCAACTGATTCAACCGTGTAAGCAACAAACGAACGAAGGCTGTGTACGATGGGATTGAGGGGCGTACGCTCGGGCAGCGGGTCCAGTCCGCCGCCCGACAGAATCTGCTGACGGATTTTTTCCGCCCGCGTTTCCCATTGCTCCCGATTCGACCAGGTGCCAGCGAATCGCTTGAGTTGCTCGACCGCTTCCGCTTCCGTTTGATAATCACCTACGCACAGTGTGATTTCGCTGGTCGACTGAGCAAACGAAACCGGGTGCAAAAAAAAGGCGTTCCAGATGAAAACGGAAGTGAAAAGGGTTTTTGTCATTGGAGCGCTTTCAAGGGCGAACGAATTTGTAATGGGCGATAGGCGGGAACACAGTTGATGCTGCGAATTACAAGACGTCGTTCCAACTCGTGCCAGGAACAGCGATTGGGTAGCGGCCTTCACTGTCTGGCTGGACTGGGGCCCTGGAATTCAAATCGACCAGTGCATCGACATTGCAAAGTGACAGTTCGGAATTGAAAGCCTGTTCCCAGGTGATTTCCTTGCCGGTGTACGTCGCCATCCGTCCGAAAATGGCGGTCATCGTGCTTAAGGCTCCGTAGTCTCCTTCGTTGGGCCGCAGTCCACCGCTTAAGTCGCGGAACAAGTCGTGGTGTTCTTGCTGGTGACCGCCACGACTGCCACCGGATTCAAAAGTAAGATTGCCTTCTGTGTCGAAAATCTTTCCGGCGGAAATATCGCAAAATCCCTCGCTGCCATGGGCGTGTTCGGAGACGTTCGTTGTGCAGCCGTCGATATGTCGACACTGGCTCAACATTTTCGAACCGTCGGCATAAGTAAACTCAATCATGTGGTGATCAAAGATCTGTCCATATTTGATATCCGTGCGAACTTCACGTCCCCCCTGCCCTTGCGCGGAAACGGGATAGCCTTTTTTGAGCCAGTTGCAAACATCCAGATTGTGAATGTGTTGTTCAACAATGTGATCACCGCATAACCAGTTGAAGTAGTACCAGTTGCGACACTGGTACTCCAGTTCCGTTTGTTCCGGCTTGCGGGGATTGACCCAAACGCCCGATGAGTTCCAGTAGCATCGCATGAAGTTGATATCGCCGATCGCCCCGTCCTGCAGTTTCTCAATCGTTTCGATGTAAGCCGGTTCGTGATGCCGCTGAAGTCCTACCTGAACCAGCAGGTTTTTTTCCCGGGCAATTTTGTTTGCGGCAAGAACTCGTCTGACACCCGGCGCGTCAACGGCAACCGGTTTTTCCATAAACACGTGCTTGCCCGCTTCGACCGCCTTTTCAAAATGCAAGGGCCGGAAACCCGGGGGTGTCGCAAGGATTACCAGGTCGATATCCGTCTGCAAGACTTTTTCGAAGGCATCGAAGCCAACGAATCGTTGTCGGTCAGGTACTTGTACCTTTTCACCGTGTTCGATGGTGGTACCATTCAGTGCTCCTTCGAGTCGATCAGGAAACAGATCACCCATCGCTACCAGATTCACCGCACCGCTTTTGGTATTCATCGCCTGATTTGCCGCATCGGTCCCTCGACCGCCGCAACCGACCAATCCGATTCGGACGGTATCCGTACCGGCGGCATGCGCCGACCGGGCCAGCGAAAGTGACGGAGTGGAGGCAATCCCGACAGCACCGGCAGCGACCATTGCCGAACTGGTTTTGAGAAATGCCCGTCGGCCTTGATTGTTTTTGTTGCAAGAAGTCATGATAATCCTGAAGTTCAGTGAATCGTTGAAACAGTTTCGGTAATTCGTTTGATGGTTAGCTACTCATACCGACAGGATACATGTTTTGAAAGTGTTTGACAATTTACCGAACGGCGTTTTTCCAATGAAAGTCAATTGGTGGGCGATCTGTTTTGTCGTTGTTCCAACAACACTTTCACTTAACGGCTGCCAACAGGACGCAAACCCGCCCCGGAATCAGGTGCCGGCTGCGTCCGGCACGCCACTCCGATTATACGAATACAAGCGGCCGGCGATGGGTGTCGCGTTGGTGATTCAGGTTTGGTGCAGTGACAAGGAGCAGGCAAGCACAGCCATGCAGGCCGCCGATGCACGGGTCGAGAAAATTGAGCATGTGCTCAGCAATTATCGCGACGACAGCGAAGTTTCCGAATTGTCCAGGGCCCTGACTAAGGGCCCCGTTGTTGTCAGCACCGATCTGTGGCGCGTGCTGAAACAATCAGAACATGGATGGACATTCAGCGATCAGGCATTCGACGTGACCATCGCGCCACTTACTGAACTTTGGCGCGCCGCGCGGAAAAGTGGTCAGTTGCCAACAACCGGACAAATTGAAGAAGCGCGACAACGAGTTGGTTTTGGCAAATTGAAACTGGACGAATCAAGGCACTCAATCGAATCGCAAGAGCAGCCTGTCCGGTTTGATTTTGGCGCAATCGGAAAAGGAGATGCAGCCGACGAAGCACTCCTGGTTTTGAAGCAACACGGTATTGAGTCCGCGCTGGTTGAATTGGGAGGCGACATGGCGATCGGATCGGCACCCCCTGGTCGATTGGGATGGCGAATCGCTGTCGACGCTTTTAGTTCTGGCGCAGCCGCGACCCATTTTATCGAAGTCGCAAATTGTGGCGTAGCGACTTCGGGAGACAAGCACCAGTTTGTAGAAGTCGATGGCGTACGCTATTCACACATCATCTATCCGAAAACGGGTATGGCACTGAAACAGTCAAGCCTTGTCACGGTCGTCGCTCCCACCGGCGCAAACGCGGACATGTTCGCAACGGTCTTTTCATTACTTGAGCCAGGCGCAGCACGGACATTGGCGGACTCGCTCGGCGATACATTCGTGCGGGGTGAAGTGGAATTCAGCAATGGCGAACAAAGGATATTCGCTTCAGAGGCTTTTCCCGAAATGCACGAACTCGACCCTGCGTCGGAAGGTGAACAACCATGAACAGGTAGTCGCAAGGGCTGGAAAGAATCGCCGATCTCGAATATAAAACTCGCTTCCGACGGTGATAATCCGCTGCGTAATCAGCCGCATTCACGACTGTCGAGTCGTTCGTATCCCTTCTGTGATCGTGCCAGCGATCCGACTTGATGCTGATAACATACCAACACACAACGTAACAGGAAAAAAAATATAATGACTTTCAAAAAGATCACAGTACCGACTTACGGTAAAAAGATAACGCTGGTCGATGGCAAGCTCAGCGTTCCGGACAACCCCATCGTTGCCTTTATCGAAGGGGACGGGACCGGACCGGATATCTGGCGCGCCAGCCAGCCGGTGATCGATGCCGCCGTCAAAAAAGCCTTTATTGGAAAAAAGAAAATCGCCTGGATGGAAGTGTTTGCTGGTGACAAGGCCAACGAAGTCTACGGAGAAGTCGTTTGGCTTCCCGATGAAACGATCGCGGCCATTGACGAATTTCTCGTTGCGATCAAGGGTCCTCTGACAACGCCAGTCGGTGGCGGGATTCGAAGTATTAACGTCGCGCTGCGACAGCGACTGGATTTGTACGCCTGCGTTCGCCCGATTCGATGGTTCACGGGCGTTCCCAGTCCGGTTCACGATCCGCAACTGGTCGACATGGTGATCTTTCGCGAAAACACCGAAGACATCTATGCCGGGATCGAATTCGCCGCCGGGCAACTGGACACAGAGAGGTTCAAACAAATATTGGCGAAAGAGTTTCCGGAGCGATTTGGCAAAGTGCGTTTTCCCGATTCGTCCGGTTTCGGCATCAAGCCAGTCAGTCGCGAAGGAACTGCTCGTCTGGTTCGATGTGCGATCGATTACGCGTTGGCCAAGAAAAAGAAAAGCGTAACGCTTGTCCATAAGGGGAACATTATGAAGTTCACCGAAGGGGCCTTTCGAGATTGGGGTTATCAGGTCGCAGCCGAAGAGTATGGCGCCCGACCGCTGGATGGCGGGCCATGGCATACGCTTCCTGGTGGACTGATTATTAATGACGTGATCGCCGATGCAATGTTGCAACAAATTCTGCTTCGACCGAGTGAGTACGACGTGCTGGCAACGTTGAACTTGAATGGCGACTACATCAGCGACGCATTGGCAGCGCAAGTCGGCGGAATTGGTATCGCACCGGGTGCCAACATCAATTACACGACCGGTCGTGCAATCTTCGAAGCGACGCATGGTACGGCCCCCAAATATACTGGGCAGGACAAGGTCAACCCTTCGTCGGTTATCCTCAGCGCGGAAATGATGCTGCGGCATTTGGGCTGGGACAGTGCTGCGGATCTAATCGTCGCCTCAATGGAGAAAACGATCGGACAGAAAACGGTGACTTACGATTTTGAGCGATTGATGACAGGTGCGAAACTGCTGAAGTGCAGCGAATTCGGCCAGGCCTTGATCGCCAATATGTAGTCCCGTGTTAAATCGGCCATCTGCTGAACATCGGAATGATACGGACATGCCTGGAAGTCTGAGCCTTGAACTGGTTCAACAGTTGTTTGATGCGCTGGGTGATGTCGTTTACTGCATCAAGGACCGGCAGAGACGCTACTTGTCCGTCAATCAGGCGTTCGCTCATCGAGCGGGTGTCGCCGCCCCGGAATTGATGCTTGGCCGAACCGCCGATGATTTCTTTCCGCAATCGCTCGTTGAAGTTTACGACGAGCAGGATGCAGAAGTTTTTTCTACGGGACGCCCAATCATCGATCAACTGGAACGGATTACCAATCCCGACGGGAGTCTGGGATGGTACCTGGCCAGCAAGTTCCCGGTTGTCAACGAGACTGGTGAAGTCACCGGTCTGGCCGGATTGTCGCTTGATCTGCATTCGCCGTCGGTAAACGATCTGGAGATCGCCAATCTGAAATCGCTTGTCGAACATATCCGGAGCAATCTGGATCAGTCGCTACGAACCGAAACACTGGCACAAAGTATCGGTTTATCGGCAATCATGCTCGATCGGCGGATGAAGCGGGTCTTTCGATTGTCGACGAAAAAATTCATTTCGAAATGTCGTTTGGAAGAAGCCGCCCGCCGATTAGCTGATACTGACGATTCGATCAGCGAAATCGCGCTGGCTTGCGGATTCAGTGACCAAAGCTCATTAACGCGCCAGTTCCGGGCAGCGTTGTCGGTTACGCCGGCTCTGTTCCGAAAAAACTCGCGACAGTGAGCCGCTATTGAGAATTTAATCGGAGAATAAATCGGAACTGTCCATTGCGGCTGGGGCGAATACTGGTCGAATTGATAATCAACCGGTAAATTGGGGGGCAAGGTTCCGATGCCTTTCACCCATTCACGCTTTCCAAAAACAAAAGCCGTCGTATCCAATGCCCAAAGATTTCCTGCAAGGTGCCCTTGACTACTATGACGTTGTCGTGGTCGGCAGCGGGTTGGGTGGATTAACGTCGGCCAATATTCTTGCCCGGGAGGGACGCTCCGTTCTGTTGCTGGAGCAGCATTACAAGCTAGGCGGGTTGGCGACCTGGTTTAAACGGCCGGGTGGACACATCTTTGATGTCTCCTTGCACGGGTTTCCGTACGGCATGATCAAAAGCTGTCGCCGCTACTGGTCGCAGGAAATCGCTGATTCCATCGTGCAACTTGAACACGTTCGTTTCGATAATCCGATGTTTTCACTGACGACATCGTTCAACCGCGAGGACTTTACGCGATTGTTGACCGAGGATTTCGGGCTTGAGCCGGCCCGTATCAGCGAATTTTTCGACACAGCGCGGGGAATGAAGTTCTACGACGAACAGCAAATGACAACGGGAGAGCTGTTTAACAAGTACTTTCCCGGTCGCGAAGATGTCGTCCGCTTGTTGATGGAACCGATCACGTATGCTAACGGTTCAACACTGGAAGACCCCGCCATCACGTACGGCATCGTCTTTTCGAACTTCATGTCAAAAGGGGTCTTTACGTTTCAGGGAGGAACGGACCATCTCGTCAAATCCATGGAACGGGAGATGATCGCCAACGGCGTCGACATCCGGATCAAATGCGACGCCGAGCGAGTGTTGATTGAACACGACAAGGTTTCCGGTATTCGAGTCAACGGTCGCGATATTCGATGCGGATCGATCGTCTCCAACGCCAACCTCAATGCCACGATTTTCAATTTGGTGGGCGAAGACAGGCTCGATCGGAAATTTGTCGAGGAGGCTCGCGCCGTTCGACTTAACAACAGCAGTACCCAGGTTTACATGGCGTTGAATGAAGGGGATGAAATCGACCGCGATACCGGTGACTTGTTGTTTTGCAGCACAGCGGAGCTGTTTCGAACCCATCTGCTCTTGTCAAAAGATATCACCAGTCGCACGTTTTCGTTTTACTATCCGGACATTCGACCTCAAGGTAAAAACCGGTACCTGATCGTCTCCAGCACCAACGCCAACTATTCCGACTGGGCCAAACTGGACAAGGGCCAATACGATGCGAGCAAACAGGACCTGATCGAAACAACGCTGATCGCACTTGAAAAGTACGTTCCGAATTGTCGCGAACGGATCAGTCACGTCGAAGCGGCAACGCCAACGACATTTGAACACTACACCAAACATATTTCCGGTTCAAGCTTTGGCACCAAGTTCGAAGGACTCGGCGTGAGTCGCAGTTTGCCGCAACAAATCGGTGGCTTGTACCATGCCGGCAGTTGCGGCATCATCATGTCGGGCTGGCTCGGCACGATCAATTACGGAGTGATTGTCGCCAACGATGTCGATAGCTACCTGATGAATCGCCTGGCGGTCAATACAACATCGTGACGATGTAATGAACGAGTCCATTTCAACATCCCGGCCCATTCCCGAATGAAAAAAATCTCCGTTACCGATTCGATACCTCATCGTGGTTCGATGCTGCTCATCGACGAAGTCGTCAATTGTTCGGGCGACGAAATTGTTTGTCGCCGGTTGTTTCGGGGTGACGAGTACTTTTTTGATGGACATTATCCGGACTTTCCGATCGTTCCCGGCGTGATCCTTTGTGAGTGCACCGCGCAGAGCGCCGCGATTCTGTTAGCCAATCGCGAGACAGAGGACGCGATTCCAGCCGGTCATATACCTGTATTGACACGACTCAATAACGTCCGCTTCAAAAAGATACTACGGCCGGGTGACACGATCGAAATCACGGTTCGATTGAATGAGGTAGTGTCTCGAGCCTATTTCCTTTCGGCTACGATTCGGCACGAGGGGAAAATTGCCGCGACACTTGATCTGGCTTGTTCCGCAGCTCTCCGTCCCTGAAGTGAAAGCCGGTAGTCATTTCAGTTCCGGCTTTTGATTTTTTGGAGATAATGAATAAGCTGATTGGCCAGTCATCCATATTTATTGTGAAGTGTGGTTCAGCTTCTGAAACGCATTTTCACCGAGTGAAAAGCCACGTGGCCGTTCACTCCGTGAACGTGCGGTTCATTCTGCTGGTTTTGGTTTCGAGGAATTGAAAGATCGCACCAGGGACTTGCCAATTTCCCGCTGCTGGTATTTGAGTGAAAGTGTTTTTATGAATTTTTTGCAAGTCGATGGCAAGCGGTTTCTGGTTTTTGGAGTCGCCAACAAAAAGAGTGTTGCCTGGCATATCGCGAAAACTCTGGAAGAATGCGGCGCGACAGTCGTCTACGTTGTTCACACCGAATCGCGCAAGGAATCGTTGGCCAAGGCGCTGGAAGGGCGTGAGATTCTGGTTTGTGACGTCGAACATGACGATCAGATTGCAGCAGTCGCCAGCCAGCTGCGTCAGCAAGGGCATAGGTTGCACGGGCTTGTTCACTCGATCGCCTTTGCCGATTACGAAGGGGGTTTTAGGCCCTTCCATGAGACGCCGAAGAAATCGTTTTTACGCACCGTCGATATTTCCTGTTGGTCGCTGGTAACGATTTGCAACGCCATGCGAGATATGTTTGCCGATGATGCATCAGTCGTAACGATCTCGATTTCGACGACGCGGATGGCTAGTGAAAAATACGGTTTCATGGCACCCGTAAAGGCCGCGCTGGAGTCGGCAGTTGTCTTTCTGGCCAAGAGTTTTAGCCGGTTTTCAAATGTCCGTTTCAACGCTGTCGCACCGGGCTTGCTCAAAACGTCCTCGTCGGCTGGCATTCCCGGTTACGTCGATGCTTATTTGTACGCTGAGCAAGTCATCCCGCGCGGCCGGGCAGTTCAAACCGAAGAGGCTGCAGCAACCGCCTGCTTTTTGCTCAGTCCCCGTTCATCGGGGATCAACGCTCAATCCATCATCGTCGATGCCGGTATGGCGATTAACTATTTTGACGATCGAATTGTTGACAAGGTCATGCGCGGGGAGCTATGAATTGAGTTTACGGTAGTTTGAATTTAGTCGATTTCAAAATACGGTAAGTCTTGTCATTACGGCTAACGTGCTGTAATATCGTATCGAATTGTCATTTTGAGAATGACAATATCTTTTTCAAAACTTTGCCCCCAACAGGCTGCATCGACAGCCTCTTTGATGGATCGTTCCAGAATAAGGCGACAAATCGCCTGGGAAGCGGCCCGGTTGATGTTCGACCGCCGTGAGTCGGAATATTATCGCGCTAAAATGAAAGCGGCAAAACAAGTCTGCAAGGGATGGATCAAACCTGCCGACCTGCCTGGCAACGCGGAAATTCGCGATGAAATACAAAATCTGTCGCGGATGTTCGATGGCGATCTGGAAGTCACAAAAAAGCTGCGCAATATGCGGATCGCCGCATTGCACATGATGAACTTGCTGGCCGATTATCGTCCCAGGTTGATTGGAAGTGTCATGACCGGACACATCCGCCGCGGGTCCGATATCGACTTGCACCTGTTCGTTGACAATCTGGCAGCGGTGACGGGAGTTCTCGATCAAAACAATTATCGTTACGACACACAGCGTAAGGAAATTACCAAACATGGCGAAACTAATGTCTATCGGCATGTGCATGTGCAGGACGAATTCCCGTTCGAATTGACCGTTTATCCGGCGAACAAGGCTCACGTTATCTTCAAAAGTTCGATCACGGGCAAGCCGATCGAGCGAGCAAGCATCGCCGAGTTGCGAGCCTTGCTGGAAAATGAGTATCCGGAAATTGATTTGGAATCGGAGCTTGCAAGTGCTGCGACACGCATCGATCCTCTACAAGTGTTCTATTCGCTGCTATTGCCTTTGGAAAACGTGATGCAGAGTCCCAAATATCACCCCGAGGGGGATGCGCTCTATCACAGCTTGCAGGTTTTTGATCTGGCTTGTGATCAGTTGCCGTACGACGAAGAGTTCCTTGCGGCAGCATTGCTACACGATGTTGGCAAAGCGATTGACGTGAACGATCACGTCGTGGCTGGTGTCGAAGCCCTGGAGGAACTCGTTTCTGATCGGACGATGTGGTTGATCGAAAACCACATGGACGCCCATAAACTGCATGCACGTACGATCGGTGCCCGCGCGCGGAAACGGCTGGAAAGCCATGAAAGCTACGCCGAACTGATGTTGCTGGGCGAATGCGATCGCGCCGGACGAAAACGAGGGGTGGAAAGCACAGAACTGGAAGGGGCGCTTGATTACCTGAGACAACTGGGTGCGTATCAGTTTTGAGGCTACATCAAGTTGAAATTCGGCTGGGAACAAGGGAGCGCGATTAATGGCAAACCGGAGGCGACTTATATTGGAAGTGCGAAACACCTGCGTCGCTTGTTCGCCGTTAACACAACAGTGATGATCGATATCTCAATTCAAAATAGCCCCGTGAACGACGGGCCTGATTGTGGTTGGCAGCAGCGGATTCAACGACCGGTCACTTATTACTAATCTCGCAAACAATGCGCGTTAGCCATTGAGATTCCGCTCATGATCGAGCCGATAATTCCCACAAAGCCTTGATCGGTTCCGCAAAGGAACAGATTTTCCAGATGAGTTGTGCCGTCCAGCTTTTTGTCGGGGGCCCCGTAGACGGCCCCGTTGTCGTGCCACGTGAATCGGCGGATGGTTTTGGGCGTAAACATGTCGGTGGCGACAACATGACGTCGAAAATCGGGGACAAAGCGTACGGCCGACTCAATTGCCCTGTCGTACCAACGCGCTTTGGCGGTTGCATATTGAACTTCGTCCAGTTCACTCCAGCGGTCATGGTGGGCAATCGACGTGATTCGAATGACTCCTTCATCAAGCTGTTTGTTGTCTTCGTATTCGTAATTGTTCGGTGAACAGATGACACCCGTTCGCACGTCACACAATTCGGTTTCGGGATGGACCCAGTTAAATTTGGCATTGTCGTTGTAAAAGACGATGGTTTCACCGAGGCCGAGTGCGGCGGGTTGCCGATCGAGGACCGAAATCGATTCAATAAACGTCAGTTTGCCAATCTGTCGCGGATCAATTTCGCTGACATCTTCGCACAGGCGAAGTGTTTCCACGTGTCCGGCTGACGACAGAATACGTTTGCCAACAATGATTTCGCCATTGTCGAGTTCAACGGCCGAGGCACGGCCATCTTCGACATGTATTTTCCTGACGCCCGTCCGCAATTTCAATTCGCCACCGAGCGAACGATAGCGCTTGACCAGGTTCTTCAGAATCAGTCGAACACCGCGAAAAGGTCGGGCGAATCCTTCGCGGTAAATGCTGTGGAACATGATGCTGAACTGTCCAAAGTCCATGTCGTGCTCGCGCGCATTGCCGTACCACATCAACGGGCAGAGGAGCATGTCGATCAACAACGGATCGGTGATGCATTCGCCCATAATTTGTCGCGTCGAGCGCTCAAAGGCGGTTTGATCGAGTTGGTCGTAGTCCGTGATCAGACTCTCCAGTTTCCGAAAGCCGTCGATCTGATCGGGAAAGCGTTTTTCTATTTCACTTCGCAACAATGCGATGTCATTGTCGAATCGTAAATCAGCCTCTGGAAAACTGATTCGAGAACCGCATTGGGGTGAAAGCGCAAACTCTTCCCATTTGAACCGGAGTTGGCGAAGGATTTTGGCCAGCGGTCCCTGCTTTGCCCCTTTTTCTGTAAAGTTCGTGACGGCGTGCAAACCGACATCGAAATCCCGCCCTTGCATGCGATAAAACGAATTTAATCCGCCGATCGTATAATGCCGTTCCAGGATGCAGACACGTTGATCATAATGGGCCAACCGAATCCCGGCAGCGATTCCAGACATTCCCGCGCCAATGATGATCGTGTCGTACATCGCGATCCAGTTAAACCGCGATGTCGAGCATTTTCGGCGTCAGGTAATCAACCGTTGACTTCATCGATTCAAGTTTGCTGTACTCTTCCTCGGGGATCTGGACACGGTATCGCTTTCGAAGTTCCATGACGATATCGAGGAAGTCCATGCTGTCGAGTTCGAGCTGGGCGCGAAAGGCCTTGTCGTCCTCGAGGTTGGAGAGATCTTCGTCGGGGGCGATATCGGCTAGAATATCTTTAACGGCGTTACGTATGTCTTCGGGGGCCATCAGGCGGACTCCATTTTCAATCAATGACTTGCAGGCGACTGGCAGCCGTCGCCTCGTCGAACCATAAAGGTTCTATAAAAAAAAAAGCCCCTGGTCGAGGGCTGATCACGCCAGATTGCCAGAAGGCCGCTTTTTTGCACTGTAAGAGTGATCCGGTTGATATTGGACTCCGGAATCTAGCCGACAAACCGCTTGATAATGACGGCTGAATTTATTCCAAGCATACCGAACGAATTATTAAGTATGTAGTTGACCTGTCGGCCGATTTCCCTTGGTTGATTGATGACCAGGCCGGGCAAAACACAATCCGGATCAAGATCATCGACGTTGATCGTGGCATGGCAAACTCCGTCTTCAAACGAAGGCAAATTACCAGCCAATTCCAGAGAACCCGCCGCACCCATCGAATGACCAATGAAACTTTTGGCGTTGTTGATCAACGTCGTTTCACTATTGCCAAAGACCGTCCGCACGGCTTCGCATTCCAATGTGTCACCGTTTACGGTCCCGGTTGCATGGGTGCTGACAATATCGATTTGCCCGGCGACCAGGCCAGCCCGATCCAGGGCCCTTTGCATGCATTGGGCCTGCCGCTCCGGGTTCGGCAGAACAAAATCAGTGGCGTCTGTGTTAATGGCATAACCGACGAGTTCACCATAAATCCTGGCATTTCGGGCAATCGCGTCGGTCATTCGCTCCAGGACATACAAGCATCCCCCTTCGGCAACCACGATTCCATTCCTGTTCAAATCAAATGGACGCGATGCTTTTTTCGGATCGATGTGAGTTGCAAGTGCGCCCTGGCTGGCGAATCCAGCGAAGATCCCGAACGTATGAATGCTTTCCGAAACACCACCGGCAATCGCCAGGTCGCAGTCGTCCAGTCGCAATTGTTGTGCCCCCTGAATCAAACCGGCATTTCCGGCAGCACAGGCGGCACCAATGGTATAGTGCGGCCCGGTGATACCCATGTTCAGCGCGATTTCACCGGCCGGATTGTTGGCAACGGTACGCGGGTTGTGATGATGCGACCAGTACTTTGTGTCGTAGTCGAAATTGCTGATCTCGTAGATTTCGTTTTCGGTTTCGACATTGCCGTGTTCTGTGACACCCACATAAACACCGACCCGGTCACGGTCAACATTCGCCCAGTCGATACCGGAATGGTTGATACTTTCGTTTGCACAGTAGACACCGATTCCACCGGCACGAGTTCCGCGCCGGGCATCCTTGCGCGACTGATGCCGCTGGACATCAAAGTCGCAGATGCCTGCCACAGTTTTGCCAAAGTAACGAATCTCGTAGTCGCGAACGCCGCTGACCCCTTCAAGAAGGGCTTCGCGAAAATCCGGAAGCGAATTTCCGTTGGGCGCAGTCAATCCAATACCCGTGATGACAATCCGTTGTTCGGGAGTCAATTCGCGTTGTTTGACAGATGTGAGCATTGGGGTTTTGCCTGACTGATTCGCCTGGAAGACTCAATTGAAAGCTAACGATTCGCTGAGTGGTTGGCAAGCGGAAAGTCCCGCAACTATTGTTTTGCCTCGGGCGATTGCGATTGCCGGGCCATAATCGTTGCCGCATCGTGAACGGATGAGCCGGTAGATTCCGTTGAACTGCCCGATATTCGCGCGACGCGTTCACGTCCCAGCCGAAGCGAACGAAAAACCAGGTAAAGTAATCCGCCAGTAACAAACAGAAAAACCAGCAGGGCCAGCGAGCCCATTTGCGCCAATTGTTGGCCCAAAGTTCGGGAAGGCAACATCGCTTTCAGTCGATCGGTAACCGCGATGACTTTCAGCCCTGTCACGGATCGCAACTCATTCGGAGCCGTTTGTCCCGTCAAATTCGCCTTGTGAAAAACGTCGGCCCAACTGGCTATCCAGTCTCGATCGTAGGCCGTTCCGTCCGGATCATCACCGATGGGATCCTGGAAATTGTCCAGGTCACTCTCTGTGCTATTCATTTTGTCGACGACGTCGGCCGCAACCCGCCGAGTACTCAGACTGGCCGGAAGTGGATTCCTGCCATCCTCAGATTCACTTTGTATTTTGCGAAGCAATGGGTGTTCAAGAACAATTCCCTGATAATCACCGGGCCGTGTATCGACAAGCATGACATATTGGTCGTCGGCATTCTGAAATTCAATCAGCGATCCCAGGTCGGCGGTGACGGCTGCAATGCCAACAAAACGACCTTCGTGAAAAATGGGGGCCGAGAAAGCGACTTTCCAGGTATTGGTTGCCTTGCTTTGAAAAATATCGGACAAGTGCGGACCGGCAACGTGTTCGCGCTGAGTCGAATCCTCGCTGACATCATACACCTCGCCTGATTCCGTTTTTATCACGGCCGAATTGCTTCGACCGGTGAAATACGATCGAAATGAGAAGTTCTTGCCAATGGTATTTGAGGGATTTTCCGAAGTAAATGCCGATGCGATTTGCGTTCCCGCGGAATCGCAAAAGAACCAGCTAGCCGCTTTCGGAAAAGCGGGATCGGCAAGATTGCGCTCCAGCGGATCCTGTAACGCTTTTCGAAGCGTGTTTGCGATCAGTCGATTGCGTACCGGTTCCAGTAACTTGTTGGTGTTATCGACCGGTTTCGAAAGTTGACCGAGCATTTCCTTGACCTGCGTATCGTCAACGACTTCTGCCATTTGGGTTTGAATTCGGGGATCATCGGTCAGATCCTTGAGTACCCGGAAATAATGATCAATCTGTTCCGAGGCCGATCGGGCAGCGACTTGGGCAATCCAGTGATTTGTCTCCAGGGTTTGTTGGGTTATGGATCGTTCCGTTTGGGCAATTGCGCCGCGCCAGGCGTTCCAGCCGATCAACGAGATGACGCCAAGCAGCACGAGCGGTCCGATCAGGCCAAGGATCATCAATGGGCGGCGAGCATGGGCTTGTTCACGCAATCGAATGGCCTGCATCACGCTTTGGACACTGTCATATCGGTGTCGCGGATTGCGGGCAATCGCCCGATCGATAATTTCGACAAGCGCGCGATCGACTCCAGGTATGCGTCGATGGCTGGTGGGCTTTGGCGCGGACTCAATCAATATCCGGTACTGGGCCAATCGGTCTTCGAGTGCGTCGGAAGACTCGATTTTCCGGATCATTTCAGCATCACGAAACGGAGGCTCGCCAGTCAGCATGCAATAAAGTAAGGCGCCCAATGCGTAGACGTCCCATTTGGCATCGGGTGCCGCCCGCAAATCGGCTTGTTCAGGAGCCATAAAAAAAAGCGTACCCAGTGCCGGTGCCAGTTCATGGCTCAATCGTGATTGACCAAAATCTGCCAACCGCGGCTTGTCGTCCTGATCCAGTAAAACATTTCCAGGCTTCAGGTCGCAATGGAGAATTCCTTTTCCATGCAAGTGCATCAGCCCGATACCAATCTCTTCGATCAATTCCACCGCTTCATTGACTGGCATGGTGCCGCGTCGGGTAAGTTCGTCTTCGAGGGAACCTTTTTCGATGTAGTCCATCACGTAGTACGGAGGCTGCGAATCCCATCCCACGTCAAGTAACTGGACGACGTAGCGATCGGCCGACAAAAAAACGAGCTTTTCGACTTCCCGCGAGAGCAATGAAAGGTCAACTGCACCCTGACGTGTATAGAATTTTATGGCGACACGCCGGCCCGTTTTTCGATCGGTCGCCAACCAGACTTCGCCATAAGCACCACTGCCAAGTAACGATTCAATCGTGTAACCCGGAACTTGCGACGGAGGCGCTTTGGGCCGCAGGCTCAAATCACGTGCTGATTTGACTTCGTCGGGCGATTGATTTTCGGTGCGTTCTATGGACATTTACGTCGGGAATTTGAGCGGGACACCACAAAGACCGGCGATAGGGCAAATCAAAACGGTCGACCGATTGGAGCGCTCCGGTCAATAGAGCCCCCTTTTGATCGCAAGTGTGGAAGTCCACATTATGGTCTTTATTCCCGCTTATTTGTAGCCATTGGGGCTTTCAGTGCAAAACCTGCCAGAAATTCAATCTGTTACGTTTGATCTGGGGTGGTTTGATGTTTGACACGGAAGACTTGTACGACGACGAAACGTTTGAACCTTTGCCGCATCGATTACATCCCATGCCTGGCTTGCTGCCCCTTCTGGAATTGCTTGAGCACCGCGAAATTCCACGATCAATCGCTACCGAGTTGATTGCATTGTTCGCATGGCGGCAAAGCATCGATGAATCGCCTTGATAAAAATTCGAGTCAGACACTCATTCGCATGCTGCGCCTGTTTTAGTGTTTTAATAAATTAGTGTTTCAATAAATTCGATGCGAATTGTCGTGTTAAAACGCAAAAAAGGGGAGAAGTTGCGGCTTTTCGTGAAGCTGGGAATTTTGGGATTTTGCTTTTAACAAATTTGCAGTTAGTCACCGTGCCAAGTTACGTACCCAGTGAATTGTTGGCGTTTTTGAATAATAACCGGCGTATTTATATTTTCATGTGGTCGATGGCACAGGTGCTTGCATGCAATGCGGGTCCGACTTCCGGCAATATCGTTAAAATTTCACTTTCTTATTCAACCGGTACGACAGTGTTTCCCGATACTACCGGTGACACCTGACTGGACCCTGCCAGCAAGGTCCATTATTGACGATTCGACCCGCAAACGGGCAACTGAGACATTCGGGAACAACCCCATGTTAAAAAGCAAGTTTTTGTTAACGTTCACCGCACTGACATTGTTCATGGCGAGTTCAGCACCGCTGAAAGCCCAGGACGTTCAGGATGGTTTGTCACTTGGCCCATCGGCTCGCCCCTATGGAGTAACCGAGTCAAGCCTGGTCGATACGGACTATTACGAATACGACGCCCAATTGTGGGCACCGTACGATGTCACATCGATGGATGGTTCGCAGCGCCTCCAGTCCGGATTCTATGCCGAACTGGATTTCGCATACCTGAGCATTTCAAGACCGGGTGTAGTTGACGGTGCCGACCCTCGGGATTTTTATACGGGATCCGATTATTACTGGGGACGCGACGTAGAACTTGGATACATGTCTGCCAAGGACGCCGGATGGGCGATGAACTGGCTTGGTGCCGAAGGCCTGGTATTTGTAAACGGAGAAGACATCAATACGTCCAACCCGATGGCACTAACAACGACGTATAACAGTGTTGAATTAAACCGGCAATTTCGCCAACGATTGTCAAATGGAGGTTGGGTTGAGCCCTACATTGGTCTCCGATACCTGAATCTTCATGACCGAACCATTCAGGACTTTCCCGTGCAGACTATTCGCTTCGTACAACAAGTCAACAACAGCGCACTGGGTGGCCAACTCGGTACTCGCTACTTTCACCAATACGGTCGGTTCCGTATCGGAAGCGATCTGTCGGTCGGGGCTCTTTATAATAACGAGAGTTATCATTCGTACGTAATTTTAACGGGCGAATCAGCCGAATTGAACCAGGCGACGAATCAAGACAATGACTTTATTCCGGCCTTTGATTTGGGAGTGCAGCTCAGCTACGCCGTAACCCGGGATATTTCGATTCGTGGTGGCGCACAACTGGAGTACATGTGGGAGGGAATCGCCCGAGCCGATATCCGAACCCTTCCGAATAACCCGAATGGCAATCAACCAGCATCGATTGGAGTCTTTTCCGAAGACTTTGTGGCTGCGGGCTTCACTTTCGGAGTTGACTGGAAACGTTAGGAATTGGCTAACGGGTTTGGCGTAACCAATCTGCCCACCCGGAACAACTTTAGCGCAAACGAAACTCGTGGTAAAGGAAACTTGCCTCGAGTTTTTTTCGTTGTATGGCCGGTTCTGGCGGAATCGACCTGAATCCCTACAATATCATGTTGAAGGATTGATTTCCTGGCAAAACACAACCCGCAGAATTGATCATGACACAGATGCAAACGGATCATGCGAAACCCATGGCTGTTGTACTGGCAGCCGGCAAGGGAAGTCGAATGAAGTCTGATTTGCCGAAAGTACTCAGCGAAGTTTGCGGTCGGCCGCTTGTTATCTGGGTGATCGATGCGCTGCGTAACGCCGGCGTCGGAAAAATTCTTGTCGTGATCGGCTATCGCGGCGATCTGGTGCGCGAAAGTTTGCGCCATTGCGAAGACATTGAATTTGTCGAGCAAACGGAACAGCTTGGAACAGGACATGCTGTGATGGTTTGCCGCGAACAACTTGCCGGTTTCAACGGGCCCGTACTGGTCGTTGCCGGTGATTCGCCCATGTTGCAAGCCGACTCCCTTCGCGAAATTATCGGCGAATTCCAGCCCGGTGGTACTGCCTGCCTGCTCGGAACTCTCGTCCATGACAATCCCGTCGGGCTGGGGCGAATTATTCGCGAAGATTCAGGTCAGTTCTATGCGATTGTCGAAGACAAGGACTGTACCGATGCTCAACGGGAAATTCGCGAAGTCAACATGAGTACCTATCTGTTTGACAACCAAAAAATGTTGTTGGCACTTGAATCGCTGAATCGGGAAAACCGGCAAGGTGAATACTATCTAACGGACATTCCGGGAATCCTGTTAAAACAAGGGCTGGATGTACGTGCCTTGCCCGTTTTGCGATCTTGTGAAGCACTTTCTGTAAACACGATTGATCAATTGGCAATTGTCGAGGCAGAAATGCGTCTTCGCACTGCCAGCCCCAAATAATCATTTAATCGCGCGGTATTCTTCGCAGTCATTCAAAAACCCCCTCATGAATAATTCGGATGAATGTTAACGAACTGAAGATTTTTAGTGGTCGTGCCAATCGGGTTTTGGCGGCAAAGATATGCGACTTCCTGAATTTGAGTTTGGGTGAATGCAATCTCGTGACGTTTCCGGATGGCGAGTTTCACTGCAAGATCGAAGATGTCCGAGGTCGTGACGTCTACCTGATTCAGCCTACCTGTCCGCCAGTCAACGACAACTTGATGGAATTGTTGATAATGATCGACACGTGCAAACGGGCTAGCGCCGAACGAATCACGGCGGTAATTCCGTATTTTGGCTACGCGCGGCAGGATCGCAAAGACGAAGGACGTGTTCCGATCACTGCAAAACTGGTGGCAAATATGATCACCCGGGCAGGAGCTGATCGGGTCCTGACGATGGACTTGCATGCCGCCCAGATTCAGGGGTTCTTCGATTTACCGGTGGATCACTTGCACGCCGGTCCTATTCTAAACCGGTACTTTGCCGCTATGGGACATTCGCCGAATGACCTGGTGATTGTCAGTCCGGACGAGGGAAGTATCAAACGGGCGGTCGGCCATTCGAAACGACTGGGTGGTTCGATTGCCATTATCGACAAACGACGAGAAAGTGCCGAGAAAGTCCATCAAGCAAACGTGATTGGCGGTCCCATCAAGGGCAAAATCGCCTTGATGTTTGACGACATGATCAGTACCGCCGGTTCGATTTGCGGCGCGGCGGAAATGGTCAGGGAATGCGGTGCCCGCGAAATTCACGTCGCCGCGACGCACGGAGTTTTTGCCGGCAAGGCGGTTGAAAAACTCAAAAAGGCTCCGATCGACAGCGTCATCATCACCGACAGTATCCCCCTGGGACCCGACAATGACCTCGACAAGATCAAGGTCCTCACCGTATCGGATTTGCTCGGTGAAGCGATCCGTCGAATCCATCATCAAGAATCTATCAGCGCCATCTTCAACGAAGAAAGCCGAAGACTCTGATCAGCTGGTTTTGGAACACGTGTGTGTCGAGTTGGCGATTTGCTTGCCCGTTCACTTCAGGCGAACTATCGGTCTGGATATATTTCAATGGATTTGAAAACCGGTTTGATAATTTCAAACCCGAAGCGCAAATAGATTTGAATTGCATCGCGGTTTTGCGCAGTCACTTCCAGGGATGCCCGTTCCAGGCCTTGATCGCGAAACCCATTCAGGGCTGCCACGAGCAAGGCATTTACCAGCCCGCGACCGCGATGCCGCGGTATCACGCCCACGTTTTGGATGGAACCTTCTTTTTCCTGGATTTTTAAGCCTTGAATGGTGCCGCAATACTCGATTTCGGTCTGCAACGGACTGGAATGGGCCACCAGCCATGTGGACGCCGGGATAAAGTTGCCTCGCCGGGTGATTTCCTTCATCAACATCCGGCATCCATCTCGCTCGGCAAGGCTGGGAAAAACGTGCGCGTCAATCTCGTTGCAAAAGCTTTCGAATTTGACATTGGCATGGTGCTCCAGCAAATAAGGTTGCCACGGCAACAAGCGGTACCCGTCGGGCAACGGCCGAGACTGGAGATTCATGCGGCCCAGATCAATCTGCATTAAATAGCGTTTGCACCACGTCACGCTCACTTGAACTTACTCCGAATGGCCGGGACTCGAATCGATAACACGAAGCGGACTTGTCTCAGCCCGATCGATTTCGGGTTCGCCCGGCTTGGAACGAACCACAGTTGCATCAAGAATCTCCGGGTGGTTTCCATGACCCATTTGAAAGGTCCGAACCTGTACCCGGCTCTTGATCCACGCCACAAATCGCTTTCGATACCAACTCCGGCATGGCTTGAACAATATGGAAAGCCCGATAACGTCTGTAATCAAACCCGGTGCGATCAGCAACGCGCCTGCCGCAACAACCAGGGCCCCCTCGATGAGCACGTCGGTTGGCAAACGGTTCTCATTCATGGAATCGTGCAATTGCCGCAACACGCGCGTCCCCTGACGTCGAACGTACCACGCGCCCAGGATTCCTGACAACAGGACCCACAACAGCGTCAGGCCCCAATGCATCCGCAACAACATGATGGTCAACACCAGGTCGGCAAGGGGCAACAGGATAAAAAGGGTCACTAATCGGGCAAACACGGAGGCGGCAACAGACGGTACGACATTCGGATATAATTAAGCAACTAACGGACGTCGCCATTCTAGACGTTGTGTGGCGCAAAGAGAAATCAACTGTGCTTCCGGCGCGGAACGGACTGTTTTCAGGACAATATCCGTCACCTCTGGCGGTTTATTCCGGCCGGGATGACAATTATACTTTGTGTCGCAGCAATACCGGCGAAGTCTGGCACTTTCGGAAGTTCACTTTTCCCAAAGCAGGCTTGACTTGCAAATACATTTCGGAATTTATTGAATTGAACCCTGATGGAACAACAATCCGTTACTGTTAACCGAATATCATGGCGGGATATTTGCCCGCCGCTCACGATCTTTCGCGCGTTGCCAGCCGCGATGAGCCTGACTGTATTGGTATTGGCCATGCTGGCTGCGGTCCTGACTCCCATTGGCTGGATGTTTGCTGAGCGAATCTGTTTGTCCGAAAGCGCATTGGCTGAGTCGCCGGAACTGACGGCGATTGCCGAACGAAACCGAAGTCCCTACAAAGCCGTTTTTCCGGCGACAGCCGATGATGTCTCGGCAACAACAGTATTTGGCAATCCGCTTCAGGGAATCGGTTTGGTCTTCACGTCGATCGGAAACCCGGTCAGCCAGCTATTCAGCCTGCAACCTGGATTGTGGCGATTTTTTTATTTTCTGGGTGGTTCATTCTGGAGCATTTTGGTGTGGTCGTTTTTTGGTTGTGCGATATGCCGGGTGGCGTTGATGCGTTTGACGCGTGATGAGCCGATCGGAATCGACGAAGCATTTCAGTTTGCATTTGACAAATTCCTGTCCTGTTTCGCCGGCGTCCTGATTCCGCTACTGGCCGTTTTCGGCCTGGCCATTCCGCTGGCTCTGGTTGGACTGTTGATGACCAGCAATTTTGGGGCAACTATGGGTGGTTTCGTTTGGTTCATCGTTCTTGCCTTGTCGTTTCTGATTGCGATTATTCTGTTTGGTTTGATGTTTGCATGGCCGCTGATCGTCAGCGCGGTCACGTGCGAAGGGCAGGATTCGTTTGACGGCATGAGCCGCGCGTTTGCCTACGTATTCCAACGACCGCTTCATTACTTCGCCTATGCTTTGATCGCACTTTTGTTCAGTGGCGTGTGCTGGATGGTAGTGGCCAGCGTGGTTGAAGGATCAATCAAGACAGCCTGGTGGGCGACCTCCTGGGGATCGAACCTTACTCACGATCGAACCAGCGAATTGCGACAAGCAAACCGGGTAACGGCTGGCTCGATCAAAGCCATTGCCGGTGAAATTGCGGCGCAAGGAGCAACCAGCGAGGGGCCCGGCGATGGTTCAAATACCACGAAATCGACTGAAGCGGCTTCGCTGAAACTGGGCCGAACGATGATTTGGTTTTGGGAAGGAGTGGCCAGGACGCTTGGCGCTGCCTTTTTGTACGGTCTGTTTTGGTCGTCGGCGTCGGCGATCTATCTTTTGCTGCGAAAAGATCTTGACAATACCGAAATGGACGAGATCTATCTTGTCGAACAGGGGCGAACTTTTAAACTTCCACCACTTAAGGCAACTTCGTCCGGCGTCCCGGCCGTCGATGACGACGCAATCTTGCCAGCCCGAGTTGATCCGGCATCACCTGTTGACGAGAATTAAGTGCGTTGTACCCCGAGATGATGCGATATGGAAATTGATAAAGAACAATACGACAAGATCGCGGCCGAAATTCAGAGCGATGCAAGTCCCGTTGGTATCGATGCCAAGAAGACTCACATCATGATCCTGCATTTGTTACAGGAATTGACCAAGCGGCTGGAGCGGGTTGAAAAACGGGTCAATGAACTCGGCCAGGCTTCCGTGCCGCGTTAAATATCCCGAAATGCGCATCTGGCATTCGCCGTCTCACGAGACCAGGACTGCGTTGCCGCAATCCGGTCAAAAATATTCCGGGATATTTCGCCAGCCACTTTGCTGACACCAGGCTTGCACGGAGCTATTTTTTTGCTTCTTCCCCCCGATGCATATCGCCAGTCATGAATGTGACCCACTTTCCGTCTTCGCCCAACATGGACGAGGTGGCGATAATGTGGTCGGCGGACTTAAATTCATAGGCGTCACGAAAACTGGTTGTTTTGCCAACGACCATGAAATTGGGCCCTTCGGCCTCCAGGACCAGCTTCTTACCGGATTCATCAACTGTGCCTTCGTATTTCCACATGTAGCTCATATGGGAATCGACCCATGTACCGACGTACTTTTTCTTGTCGGAATCGTAACCGATTGTCTGAATACCGTTCATCGGAGTGCCCGGCATTTCTAACTTCAGTTCGTTGATGAACCAGATTCCTCCCAAAGACCGGGACGTCATACGCCCTGCAAATTCGATCGGCGGTTGCCCCGGCCCCATCATTCCTTTGGACTGGATTTCCCACTCGCCGACAAACTGTTCCAACCACTTGTGCTCCTTTTCGGGGGCAGACATCTGAGGGAGTTCCTGGGCATGAATTGACGATCCGCTAAAGACTGTCAAACACGCAACCAAAACTGTTAAACGCGATTTCATAATCCTGCCCTTTATTCGTTTGAATGAAATAATTGACATTTGAATTCGTCAAAACGTGTGGGCACCCGTCGCTACAGGTCATCGCGAGTAATTCGAGAATCAAGTAGCGAGGTGCCGGCGGAGTTATTGTAAATCACCCGAACGGAAATTCCGTAGTCGGCAACACGCAAAAAGTCCTTCCGATGCGCTTCGTCATTTTGCAATGTGGTCATATATTCGTTGTGCAGTTCTGCTACGCGCGATTCGGCTTCCGGCTGAACAACGTATTCCAGAACCAGAGTGTCGCCATTCTCGGACCGCACATCGACCGATTTGAAGACCCTGGGGTTTTCCATTACAGCCTGCTTGCATCGAGTCGTCGCCTCCTTGACCACTTGATCCAGTACAATGTCTCGCTGTACTTGTGCCGGTGAACATCCCGCACAAAACAGCGTTGGCAACAAAAACAGGGTCGCCATGGTCAAAGGATGCGTCATGGAATCAAATCCGCAAGAACAATGATTGAAGGGTTTTTACCACGTCCGATTTAGCCATTCTATTTTGGCCCGCAGCGGCTTGCAATTCAGGCAGAAGCGGTCACTCAGGCAGCCTTGTGTCCCAACCGCAGCCCCGTTTGAGCCTGGCTCATCGAATTTGATTCACGGACGGGAATGTCGAATTCCAGTTGATGGCAAGGGCGGGCACGGGCAAACGGGACTTCCTGGAATAGTCGTTTACCCGTGGTCGCCCAGTCCGCGGCGAAATCGGTGAGACGCGTCAATAGCGCTCCCGTGGCAACACTCGATTCCTCCAGCTCTTCGCGTCCCAGAGTCCGATCAAGATGAATTTTCGGTCCAAACACAATGCGGGCACGTGAGAAAGGTCGCGGCAACGCGAACTTGTCCCAGGTATTCAGTCGAAACGGTCGATCGAAACCGATGCCGACAGGAACAATTGGCATTTGTAATCGTGAGGCCAGAAACGAGGAGCCCGTTGTCATTTCACGCCGCGGTCCTTTGGGCCCATCAGGTGTAATTGCAAAACTTGTTTTTGATCTTAGTTTTTTCAATTGGCGGATCGCTTCGGCTCCGCCACGTGTGGAACTCCCTCGCACAACGTTGAACCCGAACAAATCGGCCATGTATTTCAGCCAACTGGCATCACGATGCTGACTAACCAACATCGCCACCGGGCTGCGGTGCCATTGCGGAAGCAAAATAGCAAGGTTTTCGTGCCATAAAACAAAAACGCAATGTTCGTTGTAACCGACCCTTGCCGGGTCAACACCTGGATCGTAATAAGCAATTTGCATGTCAATGCTCTTCAGCACTTGACGCAGTGACGACGCGAGCGCAGCACATGCGAATCGACCAGGAAACGTCTTTAGCCGATTTGGCAAGGAATCTTGATCTGCTTGAGAATGATTCGTCATTAAATCGGAGGAAGGAGGGGTATTTGAGAAAAAAACGGAATCGATTCGTGTTAACACACCTGGCGGGAAAGATAGCCGTTTTAGCCGATGGTTCCAATGGCAACATTGCTCACCGTTCATCCACCAAGTCTGATTCGCGACGTGATGATTACTTGTCCGATGTAACCTGAGTCTCCAGTTCCGGGAAAAGTTTTCGAAGCGAATCATTCAGGCCGGGCAAAACATTGTTCGTTGTTACCGGTTCATCCAGCGTACCATCGACTTCAATCCACCAGACTTGCTGACTGCCCGCGCGAAACAATGCTGAAACCAGCGGGATTTCAAAACGGTTTCGACCCATGACCGTATAAAAGTCCAGATCAATTTCACCATCAAGATTCAGGCTGCCATTTCCGATCAGGCTGAGTGTATTTCCGTTTAGCTCCATCCGGTCAATTTCAATGTCTTCGCCATGCACCGAAAAATCGATTTGTCCCTGGTCGAACGCCGTGCGATCCGGTTCCTGAACACGCAAGTCGTTGGACAAGGCAAGGATAACCGGCAATCGGAATATCCTGGCGTTATCGAGTTGCAATACACCGTTTCCCGTGACGGAATGGGCACCCGTCATATTTCCGGCAAGTCGCAGTCCGGCAAAGGCCTTCCCCGACACGTCATGCTGTTTTACAGAAACGTCCGAGACCATTTCCTTCAAGTCGGCGTCCGAAACGATTCCCTGCACATAAAAGTCCCGATCGCCGTCGAACATCACCTGGGCATCACAACGGGCGTTTCCGTCAAACAGTCGGGCGAAAACCGTCGGCGACACCGAGTCGGGTGACTGCGGATCGGAGAATGCCCCGATTGCGACCCGGTTATTATCCATCGACATGGGACCGCGAACCTGAGTCACCTGAATGTCACGATACATGAGTGAATCGATCGCCAGTTCGCCAACACTGTTGAATTGATCGTTTTGCCAAACTCCTCGCGAGGAAATCACTCCGTTGACATTGTGAAGTGGTAACCCCACATTCATTTTTGCCTGTCCGATTCCAATATCGAGATTCCATCCCAAACGCTTGCTCTCAGGCCGATCAACAGTATTGACAGAGGCTGATGCGCCGTTGTTCACAACGGTTTCTTCCATTTCATAGTTCTGCCCGCTGACATCAATGTCGCCGCGGAGGTTCAAATGTCCATCGAACCCGATGGATTGAATACCGCTTGCCAGGGAAACGGGAAGAGCTGACAACAGTTCCTGGTCAAGGACAATGTTGCCTGCCACCAAATCCGTCAAGCGAACTTGCCATTGATCACGATTCCAGCCCCCCGTTCCCGCACAACTGACAGTTGACCGTCCATGCCATGCTAACAAGTCATTTATTTCAATGCGTTGATCGTTGAACCGGAACTTGCCGGAAAGTTGCCGTAATTCAAATGGAAACCAATCGGGTTTGATCGCCACCGAAGCAATCGAGCCTTTCGTCGACGGCAACAACTCGGCTTCCACATCTACGGCCAATTGGGCATCGGAGGGATCCCATTTCAGGTTTACATCCAGTCGATCAACGGATCCTGTCGGGCGCAGCGAACTCCAGAATCGGCGCAGATTTGCCGGAAGTGCCTGTCGCAACTCGTCGTCCAACGTGACATTCTGCGCATGAAAATCGAGATTCAGGTGATTGCCGGCTGCCCATGTGCCATTGCAAGCTATTTCGCTGTTCTTGTTGCGTCCGTGAAGTTCGCGAATTGTCGTCACGTCGTCGTCGACTACAATCGCCCCGTTTACATTGTAAAACGGATAGGTGAACGCGTCGTAGCGCACTGTGGCATTGTGCACCTGAACTTCGAATCGCGTTCTTGATTCTTCACTCCGCGCGACCTGACGTTCAACACGACCCCAGCCTGAAATGTGCCCGGTCGAGTTAAACTTGCGCAACGTCCCGGCCAGTTCGGGCTTGTTATTAAATGCCTGAAGCATTTTTTCGTTGATCGGAATTGACCCGTCACATTTCCCGACCAGCCAACCGGTCCAGTTCACTCCCGGATCGACAATTCGCCCGTCAAATTGAATTAGCTGCTGAGCCTCAATGGCGCTGCCGGATAACGTCATAACACGATCGTCCATGTTGATCGTTCCATCGCAATTTGAAACGCGAAATGGAAACTTGTACCAGGAGTACGATCCGTTTTCGATGGTGGACCGGATGGTCCGATGCAGTTGTCCATTTTCCCTAGCCAATTGAAATCGCCCGTTGACGACACCTTGCGGATCGAATTGTTGCCAAAACCTCTGCAGGTTTTCCGGCAGCCAGGGAACCATTCGTTCCGTCAAAACCAGCCCCGCTACATCAACATCCACTTGCCAGTTGTTGTTTTTCAACCAATTTGGCCAGTTCAAGTTGCCTTTGGCCGTTCCATAGCCAACGTGGCAATCGACGTTGCCCAGCGCGGCATTTTGATTGTCCAATTTGAAATCAAATTGCCCCTGGTGGATGGCGTGCGGCAAGCGGGCATTCAGGCACTGAAACTCGCTGACATGGCCGGTTACCTGAAACGTCGGGATTCCGAATTCACCCAACGCTCCCGTCGCCGTCGATTGCAGTTGGATGCGCCCATCGGATTGTGCGATCAAGTCAGCATTCCCTGGCGACAACAAAGCCAGCAATCCGTTGACAGGCCCGCCAATTTGCAATCGATTAACATCGGCATTGAATGTCCATTTGCCAGCGCGATGATCCAGTTCACAACGAAATCGAATTGCACCCGTTACTTCGGAACCGAACGTGCCAACAATTTGATCCCCTAGTGGAATGTTACTTTGATCGTCTTCATATTGCCGCACAAAATCCAGGTTGATATCATCCAATCGAAATGATTCGCCAGCCACCACCGATACCGGCTGGATCTTCAACAACGAACCGCGGACTCGAATTGGGCAATCCAGTCGTTGCGCCTTCTCCAACGGAAAAAACGTTTCAAGGCGGGTCACCAGCTCTTCCAGATTCCATTTTCCACTCGAGTCCTGTGCCAACTGGGCCATCAATCCCTGTACGATAACTTCGTCGATTTTTGGCCGATCGGAAATCAAATCGATCAACTGAAACGATGACTTGATATAAACGCGATCGACAGAAATCAGGGGCGAGTCGTCTTCCTGGTTGATTAGCCGAATTGCGATGCTGCCCAGGGAGAGCCCGCTCCCTTCGTCCCAAACAACGCGACCGACGGCTACTGAAACGCCGCTCCCCTCAAGCTGGATATCAATCGCTTGTTGAATCCGCTGCAATAACCGGGAACTGATCGTCTGCCTGAAAAGAAACAACGCCAGCATGACGGCCATAGCCAGGAAACAGACGGTCAGCACGAATCCACGAAACAGCCTGCCGCCGCGATTCCACCCGGAATTAAATGACGTATGATTTTGGAACGGAACCGGGTTTCGCCGCATCGCCTTTTCGCCAACTGTCTAACCGATCGGGGTTTTTACAGAGTCGGATAATAGCGAAGCTGGAGGACTGTCCCAAGCCAAGTTGACTTTGACATGCCAGTCGGGCCCAAGTACCAGCATCCAGTGATAGCAATCACGCCCGGCGTTGGTTTAGCCACGAAGCTCTCGCTGGGACCACCACTCCAACGCGCCAGCAGACCTGCACATTCCCGGCTGGCAAAGCGTGGAGACCACAGGTTAAACAGTCCGACCGGATGATGCCCCGGCAGGTGCAGGACTTGGTTAGTCTCCATAGATCCGTCCAACGAGGCGGCGCTGGCCGCAGCCCGGGCGCTGTAGTGCGTTTTCACTGGTCTTGTGGCGCATCGTCACGCCGCTGCGCGACGTGCCAAAGTACGCCGGACGGATCAACCACGTAGGCGATGCCAAGGCCCCAAGGCTGCATTGCGGGCGCTCGCGGCGCTGCAGGATAAACCCCCCGGAACCCGCATTGAAAATCGCTACCTCGCCATCGAGAACCTTGTCGAAACCTAGCGCTTCATAGAAGCGTTTGGAAAGATCGAAATCCCTGGCGGGTATGAATGGACGAGCCAGCTCCGTTCCAGTGGGCACGTTGGTCATAGATGACTCTTGTTTCCTACGCAGGATATGGTGATATCGGCGACGATAAGCGAACGCTCAAGTTGACCAAGCGGCGGGAAAAACCATTGCTTCAATTCACGCTAGCCACCGCCGCTTTGGTCCAACGACTTGTTCGGCCACGGCACTTGTCCAATTTAAGTCTGTCCAGCGACTGATGCCTGGATGGAACTCCTTCAACTATCGCTGGATGCGCTTGAGAATCAGAACAGTGCCCGTGATGCAAACCACGGTAATTACTATTGCCACGCCGATTCGGAACCAAACCGGCTGCCCTGAAAAAAATTCGTCATTGACGATACTGCTCGAAGTCGAAGCAAACACTGCAGCTACCAATACGTACCAGGCAGAGTAGTCCGCTTTGGTGGCTAACTTTTTCTCTTCACTCATATTACCTACCTCAATTTTGGTCCATGCCGAAAGAATCTATGTAAGTCCTGGGTTTGGGGTGGGAGCCATTCGAATAAAATCTGGCGTTTCGGACCCGTGATCTCTGGTTGCTCGAAGCAACCGCTGTCACATTCTTCCAACCCCAAACCACAGAACCATTTAAGGAAAAATCAATCATGAAAATTCTCGCCCTCGACCTCGGTAAATTCAATACCATGTGCTGCTTTTTCCACTCCGAAACTCGGA
>JANNWJ010000063.1:0-82435 GCA_031414755.1 Pirellulaceae bacterium
TTGCCGACCGATCACCTCCCGCCAGTACGACTCTTTCTCCACGCTCCGCAACATCTTCGCCATCCCACGGCTCCTTTCCAAAAAGCCCCAGCATGGCCACCCAACCCAAAAAATAAAACGTGTGGTTCGCGGAACGGACACGGACTTGTATTGGAATTGAATCAAACGATGGTTCGCAACAAACAAAACAACCAATACAAAAACAAAAGCCCCTCAAATCAAATCGGAGAAACGATCATGAAACGCCAAACATTCATCCTGACAATCTGCTTCCTTGCTGGTTCCTTTCTGGCCTCCCGAACCGAAGCCAACGACGGCTTAAACGCCTTGTTCAACAACAACAACACTATTTCGAACGACAATTCGCCAATCGCCTTTACTCCAGCCGACCTCAAGGCTTTTGTTGAATCGATCCCAACGAAAAACGTCGCTGCCGTTTCAGAAACGGCCTACAAGTTCGATGTTGAATACCGCGATTACTCTTTTCCAACCGTTGTTCATACCAACGAGGCCGGCACAATCATCTGGGCTTCATTCAACCTTGCCCCGATTCCGGAAAACGCCAGCCCTGACGACTATTCGAATATCCTGCTGAAACTTCTCTCCGCAAACGGCGAATTCGGCGACTATTTCTTTAGCTACTCGGAAGCGACCCGTATGATCACGCTCTACGGATGCATTCAGGTTCGAAGCAAGGTTTCCACTCAGGAACTCACCGACCACTTGATCGCGATGGGCGAGATTGCCGTAGACAAACAAAACCTCTGGAATCCGACCCTTTGGAATCAGGACGATCCGCGACATGTTGGATCATGGCACTCGGAATCGCACAAGTTGGACCTGGTCCTCGCACCATCGAACCGGTTCGAACTGAATGCCGGCGGCAACCCAATGGCTGGCAACTACGCAATCGACGGAGACCAACTGAAGATGCAAGACGACAAGCGCGAAACCATTCAAGGCAACGTACGTTTCGACAACGCCAACGAGTTCTCGATCCTGGTCAATGGCAACGAAATTGTCTTCGTGCGAAAATAGATCACCCGCCGGGGTTCACCCGGACAACGTCCCAGAACGAATTCTCAAAGCTGCCTTGAAAATCAAGGTGGCTTTTTTCGTGCGCCATACTCACGGATTGGACCATTGACCAAGCCACTATTCGATCGTTAACAATTCTGAAAATATCGGCGATTTGCTGTCACGACGCCCCTGTTTTGCTGTACTGGAATCAATGACACACCAAATCCCGCAACCCACCTAGGAAAGCATAGGCCCGAAAATGAACACCCTCTCCAAAATCACGACCCAACTTGTTCTGAGCGTCCTGCTCGTCGTATCGTCCTGCGGCACTTCGGTCGCCAATGAAAACGTCTACGAAAAAGCAATTCGTTCAACCGTCTACATTGTCGGCAGCGAAGCCTGTGGTTCCGGTGTCCTGATTAACGCCGAAAAACGCTTGCTAATCACCAACGCGCACGTGGTCGGTAACGACAGCCAATTAACAGTTTTTTTTCCAGTTGTATTGCAAGGCCAGATTGAATGCGATGGCGATTACTACTTGCGGCACACCCAGGAGATCGGCATTGTCGCGAAAGTGGTTGCGATCGACCAGTTACGCGACCTCGCGTTGCTGGAACTTGAATCCGTACCCGTCTCCGCCACTGCTATTGAAATGGGTAAATCAGCCCGACCTGGTCAAATCGTCCATTCGATCGGAAATCCCGACTCCAGCGATGCACTTTGGATTTACACAGCCGGTTACGTCCGAGCAAACTACTTCAAGAAAATGGCCGACAACCGGATGCAAGTCGTAGAAACATCGTCCCCAATTAACCCAGGCGATAGCGGCGGCCCCATTCTTGACGACTCGGCAATGCTCGTCGGGATCAGCCAATCGTATATGACCGAAAGCCGTCTGGTGAGCAACGGTGTAGATATCTCTGAGATCGTCTGGTTCGTAGAAAAGGTTTTGCGTGAGACGACGACTTCCTTGACACCCGCCGATACAACGGAATTATCTTCGACAATAAGCACCTCCAGTCTCACTGACTTGTTTGGAGCCACGGATCACCCGCAGATTGAAGTTGCCATCAAATAGGCAGTATTTGTCGTGAGCATAAATTGCCGGAACATCGTCGCAAAGCCTCCTTGTTCCGGCCTACGCTTGCGGCTGATCCATGACGCAAACAATTGGCAAAATGGACGGCGATTCGTAAACAGGAAGTAGGCCGGTAACCCGCGCAGTGCCGCGGCATGTGAAGACTCAAACGGATACAAATAAGTCTAACCGACGTTACTTCTTCATCGCCTCCTTCAATAGTGCGACCATCTCGGGCGATTCCTTTTTCTCGGCAATCGCAAGTGCCGTTTGTCCCTTTTCATCGACTTGCGCGGGGTCAGCTCCTTTTTCCAGTAACTGTTTTGCAATCTCGATGCGATTGACGAGCGTTGCCGCCATGAGAGACGTCATTTGAATGTTGGATTTCGCATTCACGTCGGCACCGGCGTCAAGCAATACGTGAAAGACATCATCCGCCGATTCAAGCCCGAAAATGGCATGCATGAGCATCGGAATTCCGTGTGCTCCACGAACCTCGTGAAGTGTCGGGTAGCACTTGAGCATTTCCGAAACAACCGAAGTCAGCCCAAGCATGGTCGCCGCGAAACAGTCCAGTCGCGCTCCCTTTTCAAGCAGGAATTCGGCGATAGGACGATTGCCAACATGCGACGCGGCGTTTATCGCACTTTCAAAATCACCATTGCCCCAGTCACGCAAGCAATTGACCAGTTGTGGAATCTCGCCGGCCATCGCCTTGACCGTCTCAAGGTCTCCATGCGAAACCCCCACGAACTTTTTGACTTTCTCGGCCGCGACGGGCTCGTTTTCCGGCACCGGAACGCACGGTGCCTGCAAGACATTTGCTGCCAGAGATCTCGGTGAACCGGTCAGAACACCAGTTGCGATCACTCCGGTCGACACGATTCCTGAAACCAAAAACCTTCTTCGTTCGTTCATGGCCATCCACCCTTTCTAAAGAACTGAAAACTGCGTTGTATGTTACCAATTCGCATCCAGGTCAACTGTTGATCCAGCCACATTACACCTGATTTGATGAATTTGACGATTGTACGAAATGTTGCAGTGCAATGCACGAATCCGAACAAAGAACCGGCACGTCAAGCAATACCGGTCGCCAAACAAATCCGCTGGCAATTCCGGTCGAACCGGCATCATTGGCAAACTTGAATCCCAATGTTGCGTTTTCTCAACACAAAACGATGCGGAAAAACAACAAGTTCTGATTCGTGTGCAAGGCTTTCAAGCTAGTTGAACAATGCGCGTCAGGTAATTGGTGCCGAACGCGAAGAATAATTCGATGCAACGCACTTTATCACGGTTACCATGCGCCTACTGCTGTACAAAAAGTCAGCGCCTTTACTCGGCATGCTCGTTTGGGCAACCTTGTCGCTTGGTTGCGCGCAATTGCGCGTACCCCAAATCGATCCGCTGGGGCGTGGCGTGTTTGTGCCTGGACCGAATTACCAGGCGATTCCGGGTCCGCCAGTCTACGGCCCGCCGATCACCAATCCAGTGGTTCCAGTCGTCGAGACTCCATCTGCTTCGCAGCCTTGCGCTGACGGATCTTGCGGCGCAAAACTGGGTCAACCGATCCTGCAGGCAACCGGTTCGCTGGTTTCGCATACAACCAATCATCAAAGTACTTCGCGCGGTCGTATTCCAGGTACATTGACAACAACACCGTCCCGGATTGTCGCTCCCGTTGGTGCCGAGGTCGTCGTACTCGCTGGCGTTTGCGGCGAAGACAGCCATTACATTATCAACCAACCGCTTGAATGGATGCTTTCTCAAGACAGCGCAGGCCAAATCGTCGAAGTCGGCGGCATGGACCACAGCATGTTCAATAAACTCGTACCGCCATCGTCGAAAAAATTCGCAGGCGACTACGCATGGGGCCGAACGGGACTCAAGCCACTCATTATCGACCGCGGCACGGAAACTTGCGTTGACGATATTCAGGTCGACAAGGGCCAGACATGGCTCAGTTTGTCATCGGCCTCCGAAGGGACGAGCTATTTGACCTGCGTCGCTCCAAAAAACGAGGCGTGGCCAGAACGAAAAAGCGTTACCTACATTCACTGGGTCGATGCAATTTGGTCGATTCCCATGCCTTCCGCGGCTACGGCCGGAACCATCGCACCGCTGGACGTTGCCGTAAACCGCACAACGGATGGAACAGGCGTTGCCGACTGGAAAGTTCGTTATCAAGTCGTAGGAGGCGTTCCAGCCGAGTTTCATCCGAGCGGTGAGCAAACTGCCGAAGTCAAAACCAATGCACAAGGGCATGCCCCGATCCAGATCCGCCAGCCAGCCGGTCAAGCGGTTGCCGGGCCAACCCAGGTCCGTGTTGAAATCGTTCGACCATCGCTGGCCGGTGAGCGGGAAGTCGTTTTGGAAAGCGGCATTACTTCGGTTAACTGGAGTTCACCGGCGCTGACCATTCGCGCGATCGGACCTCGCACTGCCGGTATCAACCAACCGTTCAACTACCGTATTGAAGTCACTAACCCAGGCGATCAAATCGCCCGAGACGTAGTCGTCACAACAGAAAACATCAGCGGCGATGTCGAATACATCTCCAGCAATCCCAAACCAGGTGAATACGGAAATCGCTACGAGTGGAAACTTGGCGATGTGAATCCCGGCAGCCAGCCTCAAATCATTGACATTCAAATGCGTTCTGCCGAAAAGGGCAAGAAGCAGTTGTGCTTCGAAGTCGCAAGTGCGACCGATCAATTGAAAACCGAGGCTTGTGCCGAAACCGAGATTGCCGTTCCCTGCCTCGGACTGAAAATCGACGGCCCGGAAAAAGCCAAAGTGGGCGACCAGGCAACCTTTAACTTTGATGTTACCAATCAATGTGATCAACCACTTGAAAACGTCGTTATCCGTTTGGCATTCGACGAAGGTCTGGCTGCCATCGGCGTTTCCAATCCGGTTGAGATCGGACCGATTGCCCGATTGGCCCCAGGACAGGTTTATAACTTGCCGCCGCTGGTATTTCAGGTTCAACAAGCTGGTACGCGGTGCTTTACAATGGAAGTTCGCTCGGACGGAGGTGACACCGCTCGTGCCCGAAAATGTATCGAAGTTGAAAACGTGATCGAGCCGCGAGTTCGCATCGAAATGCAAAGCCACCGGGTTGTTCAGGTTGGCCAGCAAGTACTTGTTCAGTCACGTGTCACCAACGCAGGAAATATTCCGCTTGACGATGTTACGGTAATTCATGCATTCCCCCGATCCATGACTCCGGTTCAACGATCACCCTTTAGTCAACGATGGATTGGCGACGACCTGGCGTTTGACATCGGGCGTCTCGAACCCGGTCAAGCACAATTGGTCGAAGTCCTGTTTGATACTTTGGGTGTGGATGGAGATGCCTATTGCCGAACAACGGTTACTAACCCGTCCGGTGTCAGTGAACAAACCGGTGTCTCGATTCGAATTGAACCAGTCGGCGGCGCGGGGTTGCCTGCGGAAGGTGGGGGTACAGGTGTCATCAATGAGCCACGAACTAATATCCCGGCCGATCCGGCGGGTACCGGTATTCGTGTCGGAGTCGTCGCACTGGACCGCACTGTTGCTGTTCGAAACAACGCCAATTTCCAGGTGACGATTACCAACGATCGCGCCGTCACTGATCAAAACGTTATTATCAGTTTTCTGATCCCCCCTGGAGCGCGATTACAACCGCTCGATCCGGCTCAAATCAGTTTGCGAATTGCCGAGCAGTCCGCCGACGGAACGCTGGTTCGCCTGGAGCCTCGCGCCGAAATGCGGGCCGGTGAAACGATGCGATTTCCGGTCTCTCTACAAATGATGCAGGCTGGAACGGCCACTTTCGAAACGCAGGTTTCCAGTGCCCGTTCGCCAAGCCAGGTCTCCGGTCGTGATATCGTGACCATCATTCCGTAAACTTTCTGATCGACTCGCCACCTATTTCAGAATCCGCCGCTTGTCCGACAACGGTTGAGTCGAAAGTGTAACGGGGCGAAAAATCCCGCCTGCCCCATACCAGTCGTAGACGGCTACTGAGATTTGTAATGGCCGGCCCGCTTTCACATATTTGCTGATATCGTGGCTCGTCCGAAGATCGAAAGCCGTTTCGCGTTTCTCGATATTTCCGGCACTGCCGACTTTCTCGCCGCTGATGTACAGGTCGTAGTAATCATCGACCCCCGAAAAACTCAACCAGGTGGCACCCTCCGGCCAATCGGCAGGCATATCTACTGCAAGTCGATACCATGCCCAACCATCAAGAGTTTCCTGGCCTTGCGATTCCCAATGCCGGTCTGCATGTATTGTTTCCCAATCGGAATCGTCGAAATCGATTGCTTGCCAGTTCGCTGCAACGCCATGTTGGCCGGCATCGGGCTGAAACCGCCAATCCATCGATTCAATCGACCATTGCCGAGCTGAAACTTCTTCACGTAATCGTGCAAGATTCGCCTCTCCGCGTCCATCGATCACTTCGGTCGTCGACAACCGTTGTTCGGATAGTCCTTTTAACAATCGTCCAAGCAGGAATTTGCCAGCTTGATTGCCGTGCCCATCATGCCGTAGTGCTGAAACGACAAGTTCGCCACTCTGGCCGACTGGGACTCGGTACAACAACCCGTTCGTCTTGACTTCATTCAAGTCATGGGTTTCCCACAGCATAAACAATGGATCAATAGCATCGAGATAGTCAATGTCGCGGACGACATCGCCCGCCAGGTCAAAGTGTTGAAGTTCGACCATTAATTCTCGCGGTGCCAACCATCCGGTTGTCTTGTCACTGCCAAATAAACCGGGTCGATCCGACAACACCGGCCCACCTCGTAGAAACCAGTGCGATTCGAGGGGCAAACTACCAGGTCCGTTATTCGGCAACATAAGGACAGAACCGCCACCGGCCATGTAGTGAATCACTTGTTCGTCGATCATTCGAGTCACCATCGGCGGTCGCTCAACAGGCTCATTTTTGCTGTTTGACTCAACAATTGTCGCCCCGCAATCGATCAACAATTCCCGAAACTCAATTGCCGAAGTATGCAATTGGACTCGAATGGCATCCGCCGTATGTTCCGGCAAAACCCAGATTGGCCATTCGTTTCGCGCGACCAGATTGTCACGTCGGTCAAACAGATTTGCAAAAACCGTAAAACGCTTCGGTTCGTTAACTTGCGGCAATGCCAGTTTAATAAACCACGAATAGCCTTTACTTCGTTCTGTTTCATTCAGCATGGGAAGAACAGGCAATTTGGTCCCTTCGGGCGACACAATTCCGAATTCCAATTGGTGTCCCTTTTGGGTTTCAGCTTGCGCCGTTGCAATAGTTATTTCCCATTCGACGGCCGAGCCTGACGCGAATGACCGCCGATCGGATTCGGTCTTGAGCAACACCATTGTATTGCCGTGCCACGTCCAATCGTCTTCCGCCCATTTTCTTTCTCCGCGAAAATCGATTAGCCCCATCGCAGCCTTGGGGAAATCCCTGACCACACTGACGACGTATCCGCCTTTGGGAACTTCACGACGATACGTCTCCATTTGAAATTTGCGCATCAACATCGCGTAGCACTTTGAATCCGAAAGCACGTGTTCAACCGCTTTGGCGCCGTACATGACGCGTGCTTCATCGAGCCATATACGCGCAGCGTCAATCGAATCAGGAAAGTGCCACTCATCTGCATCTTTGTCGGCAAACCAGTCCGGGACCGTCCACGTGTCTGCCGCGATAGCTTCACCCAGCATCAATGGCCTGGTTTGCCGTTCGGCAATGTATGCTTTCAGTTTTGTCAGTTCCTCGACCCACGTGTGATTGTTGCCATAGGGGTGATCATCATAAAAATCGTGAACACGATTCCAGGCAATCCAGCTACTGTCGTCGACAACGATCGCACCGGGAACCATTTCATGACAGCGATCATAAAGCGCCTGGATCACCCCCAAATCTGCTGATGGACCAGTTTCACATGTGAGCGATCGCAATATCACCGACGGATGATTGCGATCATGGGCAAAGAACTCATCGTACTCATTTCGTAGCTCTTCCAGACGCGCAGGCGAAAAATCTGGATGCCAGGCAGGGTATTCGATCCAGGCCAGCATTCCCAGCTCATCACATAATTCCAGGTATCGCTTCGGCGGAATCCACAGACAGAATTTCATCAGATTGAATCCGCTTGACCTGGCAAGTTCAATTTCATTGCGCATAAACGCCTCATCGAGGCCGGGAGCCGTTCGAGGGGGCGCGTATCCCCAATTCAGGATACCGCGAATGTTTAGCGGCGCGTCATTGAGCAAGAACCCGTCACCATCCGTTCGAATGTCCCGGCAGGCAAATCGAATGACTGCCGAGTCCAGCGTTTCGGTTTTCTCCGCATTCAACACATCAATCAACACTTCATAGAGGGATAGGCTGTCAGGAGACCAACGCTTGAACGATGACAACGACCCGGATTCGGATGGAAATGTGCCGTCAACCTGAAATCGCGTTTTCCCATCCGACTTTTGTTCCGCAAGCAATTCACTTGCACGGAGTGGAGTCCATTTAATCTCTCCAAATCTGCGCACTGACAGCTCGATTGCGTCAATTCCTTCCGCGCCGATCCAGTCAAATCCCAGATGCAACGTCTGACTCTTCGCATCACTAACCGCCAGAACTGTGTTGTCGTCAATCCAGGCATTCGGCACCGTCAACAAGCGAACGCTTTGCCAAATCCCTCCAAAGTGCGGTGCAATGATTGGCAGAAAACCCTGCGTATTATGGCCAACACGTTCATCAACAACGACGCGCAGTTCCCAACGGCCCCCTCCCCGTGAATTCGCGGCGTCTGTCACATCCAAACGAAATGGAGTCCAGCCTCCAAGGTGTTCGCCGACCTGTACGTCGTTAAGAAAAACCGTTGCATGTGTCGCAACGGCACCAAATTGCAGAATCAATCGTTTATTCGATTCGACCGCGACGGGCTCGATGTATGTTCGAAAGGTTGCGATACCGTCAAAGTCCACGGCGATTTGCGATTCGAACGTATCAGGCACGGAAACAGAAACCCAATCGGTACCATCCCCCGCTTGAACGTCCCACTCCCCATCGAGCAACAAAACTTCACGACCAGCCCTCGTCTCCTGGGCGAACATTGCCGGTCCGCAGTCAGACAACCCAACAGCCATTACAAACCAGGCACACTGCACGACACATTTCATCGATCTGCCTCATCAAACCCGGAATCGTTATCGCCCCCATTGTAACGAGTTCGTTTCCCCGGCAATCCTGTAGACAATACGAAACGAGCTTCTATCGTCACGACTGTCCCCGTTCCCTGCCCCCGAACCGTTTGTGTCGCCCCATCCGGGGCTTGGTTTTTTCATGCGACGTTTTCCGGTGGTTTTCACCACCGGCTGAGATTCTGTCGGCCCGCAGGGCCTAAAAAGTCTTCCAATCATTGGCTGGAGTCTTCCAAAAATGGCTGGCACTGTTTTATTTTTGTGAAAGCGAATGTCAAAAGACCCGGCAGGGTCGACACAGGTTTGGTGATGATCTTAATTCGAACGCGACAAAACCGTTTGTGTCGCCCCATCCGGGGCTTGGTTTTTTCATGCGACGTTTTCCGGTGGTTTTCACCACCGGCTGAGATTCCGTCGGCCCGCCGGGCCTAAAAAGTCTTCCAATCATGGCCGGCACTTTTTTGTGCAGATGGTACCTTTTTGTGCAGATGGTACCTTTTTGTGCCGATGGTACTTTTTTGTGCACCTTTGCGTTGTACGCTCGCAGTGTATTGCCTGTACTGGTCGCAACCCGTGCCCCGGTTCTCGCTTGACTGGCCGGCGGGTAGCGCCGAACCGCTCACTTCTTTTGAAATGGCGGTTGCGAACGAGAAACTAACGAGTTCCATTGGAACTACAGGCTGGTGGCTTGAGTACCGCCAGCGTGATACGTGGCGGGTTCATCGACGCCGTCACCGTCCCAGTCGCCGACGACCGGCAGATCACCGCGACCACCCATTTCAAAAACCTTGTCGGTCGCGTCGATTTCGCGGTTGCCGTTGGTATCAATGATCCATGTACCATTTCGGAAGACGGCCACTTCCTCGATACCATCACCGTTAAAATCTCCGATCAGCGGAATATCGCCCGCTCGACCGAACGAGAATTGATCATCGTTGTGGTCGAACTGACCATCGCCATTCAGGTCAACTTGCCAGTTTCCGTCACGGAACATGCCGATGGTTCGAATCGCATCGCCGTTCCAGTCACCGGTGACGGGTACGTCCTCTTCATTGCCGTAACCGAACACGTGGTCAATCACGTCGATGCGCGAATTGCCAAAGCTGCTCAATCGCATCGCACGGGAGCCTTCGGCTGCCTGGACAATTTCCGGTGGCAAGTTTTTGGGTCGCGTTCCTGCAAGGTTGGCTGGGTCCGGGATACCCGGGTCCGCTTCGATCGCCTCGTGATCCCCTTCCCAGATTGGTCCGAAGATACCGATATCATCCTTGCCATCACCATCCCAGTCACCGACCACGGGGCGATCCGTCTGATCGCCTAGTCGAGCCATCAAGTCATCGATATCCCATCGTCCATTGCCGTTCAGGTCGATCATCCAGTAACCGTCCTTGTAAACAACGACTTCATCATCGCCGTCGCCGTCAAAGTCACCGCTTATCGGCGTGCCATCGATCATTCCAAAATACGATTCCTCATTGCGGATGGAAATGGTTCCATCTTCGCTGGTCGTTGAGAAGTTCCATTCACCGGCTTGCATGTCAAAGCGGTTCCAGTCCTGATCGGACAAGTAGCTTGCCTGCAACCACGAAGTCGAATTCGAATCGGATTCGCCCCCTCGCGGCTGGCCGGCGTTGACCACACTTAAGTGCCATGTGTACTGGGCAACCGCCGGCAATGCATCAACGGAAACACCTCTTCCGCCTCCAATGTAGGCGGTAAAGTTCGCCGACTGATGTCCGGCCAATCCGAAGCCAGGACCCAGTGGAGGCAGCGGCGTAACAGGATTGGGCGGTGCCTGCGGCGGATTGGGGGGTGGCAAGAACGGCGTGTCCGGAGTGGACAACGCGCGGACTTCGCTAAAGTTGTTCAGACTCGAAACGTCACCCGAATTGACGCGAATGTTGACAATCGAGTCCATCAACTGAGTTCCGGAAAAAGTCGACACGAGAATGCTTGGTGCCAAGGCGGCTTCAACTTCCGAGTTGTACGAGAACCCCGATGTTGAGCCAGGTGTATCATTGGCATCAATGAAGCCAGTTGGCTGCGCTTCCAGAACGATATAGTTGCCAGCCTGCAAGCCGGTAAACCAGTACTGGCCATCCGCCATTGTTTCGACCCAAACTGCCGAATTCGAATCACTTCCCAGGTGATCGTATTCGCCGTTCGAATTGAGAACTTCGCCCAGCGTTACACGACGCGGCGCGATACTGAGGTTGGTTGGATCAACGTAGTACCATAGCTCCATGCGAACGCCGGCAATCGGTGTATCAACGCCAGTCTGATAGACACCGTCACGTTGACTGCGGTATCCATCGGGAACCTGGCCACTTTCCGATTCAAAGGCCGGACCATCTTCCCAAACGCGGCCATGAATTTCGGCAGCCGCCTGTTCGCAGAAGTTGTATTGCGTAACATGCTGTCCACTGTCCACGTGGATGTTGGAGATAATGTTGGTATCAGCAATTCCGGTTCCCGTTCCAACTGACTCACCTGTTGTGAAGAGACCTCCCGGTTGAATCTGTCGAATCGAGTAAACACCCGGAAGCAGATTTTCAAACAGGTAGTGTCCATTGGCATCGGTCAGCGTCGTATTGAGCACTTGTCCGTCACCGCCAAGCAATTGCATCGTTACGCCACCAAGCGGTTTGTCACCTTTGGAAGTATCGAACACGCAATTGCCGTCCGGATCGAGATGGACATACCCGGCGATCGAAGCGAGACGAATTTCGCCAAAGTCGTAGTTCTCACCGGTTTGGCCGCCGCGAAGGATGATCTTGCTGAACTGGTCGTTTTGCACTTCACCGTTGACTGAGCTTCCCACGCGGCCAATCGATTCCTTGCCGTCGACGTAATCGCCCGGCTGAATCTCGCGAACCTTGTATTCGCCTGCGATCAGATTCTCAAAACTGTATCGTCCATCGGCATCAGTCACCAATTCGGCAACAATATTGTCATTGATGTCGTAAAGTCGAATGGTGACACCGGCAATTCCCTTTTCGGAATTGTTCATCGCGCCGTCGTTATTCACATCGAACCAGACAGTTCCCTTGAGTTGCGCCGGGATATGTTCGCAGAAGTCGTAATCAATCGCGTTTTGCCCCGATGTCAATACGATTCCTGATAGCAAGTCATTTGCTAATGAGCCAACCGAGCTTCCTGCAACAGTGCCGACCATCTCTTCGCCATCAAGGTAACCGTCTGGTTGAACTTCACGAACCGAATAAGTCCCAGGTCGCAAGTTGCCGAAACTATAATTGCCATTGGCGTCGGTTTTCGTCGTGGCAACAACGCTCCCTTGTGAATTGAGCAACTGCAGATCCACGTTCGCAAGTGGAATATCACCTTGTGACGGGTCAAACACGCAATCGCCGTTGACGTCAGCATGGACGGTTCCTGCGATACTTCCCGCAAGGATTTCACCGAAATTGTAGTTGTCGCCTTGTTCTCCTTCGAGCAGATTTACAAGGCTGAAAACATCGTTCTGCACTTCGCCAACCAGATGGCCGGCAACGCTTCCCAGCGACTCTTTTCCATCGATATATGCGCCCGGTTGAACTTCGACAATTTTGTACTGGCCTGCGTATAGATCTTCGAAGCCGTATCGACCATCGGCGTCGGTCACTGTTTCGGCAACCATGTCACCGTTGGCATCAAACAACTGAATGACGGTCCCTGCAATTCCTTTTTCGCCAGATTCCTTGACACCATTGTCGTTGAGGTCATGCCAGACATGGCCTTTGACAGAGGCGGGCAAATGCTCGCAGAAGTTGTAGTTGGTTCCAGCATTACCCGATTGCAGGCCAATACCGACAAAGCGATCGTTGACAGGAGTAAGGCCAACAGACGTGGTTCCAACTTTACCAACCGTCTCTTCACCATCCAGGTAACCGTCCGGTTGTACTTCGACCACGGAATAGGTGCCCGGAGTCAGATTGTTGAACTCATAATGTCCGTTGGCATCCGTTGTTGTCGATGCAACCAGCTTGCCGGTGAGATCAAACAACTGGATATTAACACCAGAAATTCCGCGATGATGGGGGTCGGTTGGATCGAGGCATTCCCCTTCGGGTGTGGCAATGCTTACATAACCACCGATCGATGCGGGGCGCAATTCGCCAAAGTTGTATTCGACTCCATCCTCATCCGCACAGAGTGTGATTGAGTTGAAGGCATCGTTAACTTTGTTTCCAACGGTTTGTGACCTGATGGTTCCTATCGTATCTTTGCCATCGATATACGTTGCCAGGGGATTCTGGCCCGGCGGATAGTTGTTGATTTCGGTAACCTGATAAACGCCGGGTGGAAGTCCGGTGACTTCATAGTGTCCGTTGGCATCGGTTCGCACGAAGATTGGTGTCGTGTCCGCAAATGGATCGTACATGTCAGCGTCGGCCGCACCGATTCGCGTCACCCGAATCAGGACGTTGGCGATACCTTCTTCGCCCGAATTCATGATTCCATTGTCGTTACGGTCATGGTAAACGTTACCTGCCAGAGTTGCCGGGAGAACTTCCGTGAAGTCATAATTGGAGGCAACATCACCGCCGAGCGGAATATTGATTTCGCTCAGGACGTTTGGATTGGAAACCGTGCCAACGACGATTCCATTAACAGTACCTGCTGTAGCAGCAACGTCGAGGTAACCGGAAGGCTGCGCCTCGATGATCCGGAACTTGCCCGGCATCAGGCCAAGGTCTTTTCCAAACACATAATGTCCGTTGTTATCGGTCATCGTTGATGCGACGGTTTCGTAGCTGTTACTTGTCGCGTTGAATCGCTGCAAGGTGATTCCAACACCGCCGATGCCGGATTCATCAACGTCCCTTTCGCAACTGACATTGGCATCGTGATAAACGTTACCGGAAATCTCGATGGGTTTGGGTGTCAGGTTGTATGCGTCGATCGCACCAGCGGTTCGGTCAGCATGACCTTGTTCGTTGTCGCGAACCAGATCAATTTGGTGATTTGCCAGGCCTTCACCCGTCGTAAGCAAATTGTCGTATTCATCAAAGAAGACCCCGTCGGTCTGGGGTTGGTCGAAGCCCTCGGACAACGGCGTAATGATATTCACATCACGATTTGAAAACGTGTAGTGCTCGTCAACAAAGGTAGCATTAAAGAAGGTCCCTTCAAATTCGACTCCGGAGGCAATCTTGTCAAACCGGAATCGTTCGACTTCGTCAACGTCTACGGTATAGGCAAGAACATCGCCTGCTTCAAAATTCCGTACGTTGACCGTTAATCGCATTCCGTCGTCGGAAACGGTAGCGCCAAGAATATCGCTGGCCAGGACTCCTCGCGATCCACCTGCATGAAACTGGAACGGATGAGATTGGCCCGTTCCCGGATACAGCGCGTTGGCGTCAAAAAACATATCGCCGTCGCTTAATGTGCCACTCAGATCCTGATCGCCGTTGATTACGAACTGCGTCATCCGGGTCGTTGCCGATCCACCCTGAAAGGTGACTTCAAAATAGTCTGGCAACGAATCCTGTCCGGTATCGACTTCCAAATACGTAATGCCGGCAACGACTGGATCGGCGTCCAGCATTTGCCGAGGCTCCATTTTTTCAAAATGACAACGTCGCGATGTCTGGCGAGTGTCGTGGCTGGCGTCAACTCGTTGCGTTGAATCACGATTACGTCGAAATCTGTTGAAAAGTCCCAATTCAGTGCCCTCCGTGAACAACTGTTTCGGTGATGGTTGGCGGGAGTCGTCAAAAAACCCGTCCGAACCGTGCCGTTTGATTTTGCGATTTAGAAATTAAATACGGTGAAAAGGTTGCAACCCGCCATGATCGAATTTCTCTAGCGTTGAAAATGCAATGCGTCGGGTTGTCTGGCTACTTTTTCGGTCGTCCAAAACCGGATTCGTGTATCGTAGCTGCCTGAAACGAGAGTTCCGTTTTTGGCATCAAGTGAGGTTACGGTACCGGAGTGCCCGGTCAACTGACCAACACTTTCAAGATTTTCCAGGTTCCACATGTAAATCGTGTTGTCACTGCCACCCGTTGCAAGTGTCCCGTCTCCCAAATTGCAAATGGAAAACAACTTGCCGCCATGACGTGGCAATGTGCGGACATTGGCAGGATGGTCGATGTCGAACAAATGCACCAATCGATCGTCACCGCAACTGGCAATTTGGCGATTTCCCGTGAATACAAGCGAGCGTACACGCTGGCTGTGAACCGGATAAACGCCTGAACTCTGGCCCGTAACGGTGTCAAACAATTCAATGGAACCATTTCGCCCTCCAACCGCCAGAACCTTGTTTTCTGGCGAAAAGGCCACGGTGCGCAAGTCGTGGTCATGCGCGGTTATTTCATGCAACATTTTGCCGGAAGCGACCGAATAAATTCGAACCTTGTTTTCAAACCCGACCGTTGCGATCATGGCTCCATCGCCAGACCAGGCAACTTCGGCAATAGCTGCCGGGTGACTTGCGATTTCAGTCGGCTGTGGAATGCCATTGAGGTCCCAGACAATCAACCGCCGGTCGTTTCCAGCCGATGCCAGTTTCCTTCCATCGGGGGAGAAACAGGCAGTGCGCACCCAATCGGTATGCTTGTTCAAGTGACTTTCAAAGTGACCCGTTTTCCGATCAAACAGATTGACGATATGGTTGTCACCCACAACGGCAATCAGTGTCCCACCTGGTTGAATCCGGACTGAGGTCACTACCGGGGCTTTTTCGCTTGAGCCAAACGGCTCAATCTGAATAACTTCGCTTGACCAGTTTCTGTTGGTTGCGAGTTGTCGTCCATTCAATTCCAATTGCGCAATTGCAAAGCTGAAAACTGCCAGGCAAAAGCAAACCGCATGGTGCTTTGACATAGATTGTGATACTCCCTTAATTGGCGATTCCTGAATGGAAACGCCGACGAATCGATAGCAATATCCATCAGCCATCGAAAAAATGTTCATCAACTCATTTATCGGCGGACTTGTCAAAACCACACAAAAAATATTTGATAATCGTTAAAGCGGCGCGTTAAATTGCGATAATTGCGGAACAAAAAACGAATACGTGAAATAGACCGCGTCGCGAAACGGACCGCCTGCTGTAAAGCTGCGACAAATGTGAAAACTTTTCCGATTGGAAAGCAAGACATGATTGGCCGTACAGATATCAATTCGTAGCGGAATTGGACCCGGTTTATGCAGATCGGAAAATCGTTGCCGAAGATCGTTCGGCGACCCGGCGTTTTGACTGCCGAACGGTCAATGAGCATCAAAACGATCCGCTAACTTTTGCCTTTACGGCGGCGGTATTGCTGACTGATGCGATTGAGAAAAGTCCGCTCGTCATCGGTCAATCGCTCGATACCGTTTTTGTGCAGTTTCTCGAGAATAACATCGACCCGCCGCTCCTCTTCAATTGCGACACTGCGCTCGGCAAGCTCGCTTCCAGGGGCCTGATCGGCGATCCAGTCATTCAAGACTTCCTGATCGCCGTTGTAATCCGAGAATGCTTCGAGAAAATCCTCTTCCAATGAATCGTATTGCATCAATTCATCGAGCATGGAAAATTCGCTTTCCTGGTTTCTTTCCCATTGGTGAAATTCATGGCGTGCCATGAATATCATCACTATGCCGGCACAAACCAGGACAAACCAGGTTGGTTGAATCGGCCCCGAGTTGAATTCGCGAAGCGGCCACGTAAATCCAATGGCTAATACACCAATCGCGCAACCGATCAGCATAAGGGCCGACTCCAGGCGGCGGCCGGAAACGTCGGGGTTATAGGATTGAACCGCACTTCGCAGAATTCGGCTGGCGTCGAACGGAGCAACGGCCAGTAAATTCACAAGCAACATTTGAAAGTTGACCCAGGTGGCAATTTGAATCAATGAAATTTCGACAAGGCCGCTACGCAGCGGCAACGGCGACATCGGATTCATCAATTGCCATAACTGGGTCGGGCCGCTGACAACCAGCAGGAAGGCGCCCAATGTAAATAGCAACAAGTGCAGGAAGGGACCTGCGCAATGGACGGCCAGTTGGGCACGTGGTTGCGGTGGCAGGACAATATCCGATTGACCGCCCCACGGCGTCACGACGATGCTTCGGATCGCCCCGCCAAGATTCACGGCAGCATAGGCGTGAGCCAACTCGTGAAAGATGGCCATGCAAAAAACCACGCCGACTGTTGCGAGTCCGGTTCCAAAGACTGCCGTCGATGATTTCAGGTAATGCCATTCAACGCAAAAAACGACAGCCGCGAAAAGCCAAAAGAACAAATGAACGTGCAGCGCGACGCCGCGCCACCGCCCCAATGGAGTCGTCCATAAGAATTTTTCTGTCATCAGCAAGTTCCGCCCCGCTTCGGCGGGGAACAGAAAACGACGTTCCGCCCCAGGAATCAATCATCGATTCACGTGTTTCATATTATCGCCAGAGGTGGTTTCATTCAATCGACGCATTCCAGGAATGAAATGTTTTATAAAGCCGCTCGCCATTCGTTTTTACCCGGTTTTGGGGGTTTTAGGCCTCGAAACGGTTGTAAAGTACATCGCGTAACAATTCGCGATTTCCTTGCCAACTTGATGTCCGCTCGAAATGCCAGCGGCGGTTGGTCGGAAAGTACTTGTCATCGGCCGGCCAGCGTACAAACGGGTCAAAACCCAAAACAGCCGCAAGACGGTCACTGTTCATCGTGACATCGCCTGCCCGAGGTGGAACAGGACCAGCCTCGATACGTGGACATCCGTGCAATAGATGTGGGTCGTACCCGCCCACTCGATTGATGATTTGAGCTATTTGAAAAAGCGTCACCGCACGTGTCCCGCCGCAATGATATAGCCCGTTGACCTGGTTGGCTAACATTTCTGCAAGCACCCGATTCATGCATTCAACATAGGTCGGTGTGCGAACTTCATCGAAATACAGGGTCGCCGGCCGGCCTGACATGAATCGAGACTGAATCCAGTCAATCGCTCCTGCGTGTCCGTTGAAACTCGGCCCCATTGGCAAGGAAATACGCAAAACAGCGGCATCGGGACGTCGACACAAAACCTGTTGCTCTCCTTCCGCCATCGTCTTGCCGTAAACCGTAACGGGATCTGTCGGGTCCGACTCCAGGTGCCAGCCATTTCCGGTCCCGGAATAAACAAGGTCAATCGACAAGTGCACCAGACGATTCTCGTGGCCTTCGAGCGCGTTCAACAAATTCTCAATCGCGACAACATTGACGCGCCGGGCCATTTCAGGATCCAGCTCACAACCCTTCAAGGCGCAACTGCCTCCGCAACTCAGCACCGATCGGAAACGGTGTCGTCGCACCAAATCCCTAACCGCATCGCCGTCTTCCAGATCGCAAGCAACAATTCCTTCAGCCTTAAGGGGCCAGTTGTTGACGGGACGTTGTCCGATGATTTGTTCACCGTACCGTTGCCGATAAGCATGAAACGCATTGTAACCGGCCACTCCGGCGACGCCGGTTATCAGGAGGGGCAAGGGGATTTCGGGCAGCGAGTCTGTTGACGCGAGCGGTTGTAACGCGCGGCGACGCATTCGCAAACGGTGCCGGAGGTTGGGTTTTCCTCCGGGACTCGGTATTCCCCCTTCTTCCCTGGTTTCTCCATCATGCATTCCCAAAGCATGCCTTGTGACGCCCCTTGATTCAATGGGTGGTCCATGACAAACCGAAGCTTTACTACGCCGCTTTCCGCAGTTCGCCATCCTGAAGAGTGAGCGAACGACATATATCGTGCTCGCGGATCACTTTCAGAACCTGCCGGTCGCTCCAGTACAGCATGTGGCCACGGCGCTGGACTGGATGATTAGTGTAAAAACCATTCCCGGCTTGCGGCAATGATTCAGGAAAATCGATTTCCGTTCCCACGAAGTCGTCAATGCGAAAAATGTTCAACCAGCAACGAACGCGCTGGCGAAGTCGCTCCCAATCCGGATGATCGAGTGGCGGGTAGAAATGCGAAAAATATTTTTGGTAAATATGGTGAAAGGGCGAGCCCATGGTAATCAGATTGACTCGCCGGAACTTGTCGTTAATCCAGCCAAGTTCCTCATCATTGAGTACTTCAATCGCGATCAAGGAACCCTGGGAATGACTGACGATCGTCAATGATGGATTTCCAGGTAAATAATCCCGGTAGTAGTTCAAAATCCGTTTCATGCGACGGTGAATCGCATCACGCCTTGAAAAGTAGTATGCGCCGCCATTAAAAGTCACTTCATCGATATCGTAATCCTCGTCCATCGATTGAACACGATCATGCCTGGTCGGACTGCGAAAATAAAAATGATTAACAACATCGAGCATGATATCCAGGCCGGGACGCATGTAGTGCAGGCTGATTGCCACCATACCGGCAATCGGGAAAATGAACCCGGCCGCGTATTTGTTGGCTTCGATTAGTGTTTCAAAGACCCAGCTTCCTTCCAGGTTGTAGCCGACAAACTCCTGCGTTGAAAATGCCAGGATCAGTATCATCACCGCTGTTACGCTGACGAGTGTCATGATTTGCACCAGCCCGTTTACAATCAGCCGAGGCGCTCGGGCCCCTTTTTTGAATTCGTCTACCGATGTGCGCTCCGACCAGCGCATATAGCGCCCCAACTGCACGATCATCGTCAAGCCCAGCAGCATACTGACAATGAATTGTATACCCATTAACGGCACGGCGCTACTGAACATTTGTTTAAGCTGTTCGCGAACCGGAGCGGACTTGTCAAAATCGTGATCGTGTCGTGTTCCAATTGGAATGGGTCGCTTGCCAGGCCGGCGGATTATGAACGCCGGTTTTTCGGAACTGGATGCGCTGGCTGAATTCCTTGAGCCGTCTTCTGAATCGACCAGAATCAATTCTGCCTGATTTTCGCGGGGTGTCAGGAAGTTCATCAGCGAAGTCGATCCACCGATCCAGATCATCGGTAACATCTGTCCCCAGATTCCGACAGCCAGCGACGGAAGTAACAGTGCGATATGTAACGCCGGTTTGTAGTTGTTTTTTTCGAATAGGGCACAGAACCATAACACCGTCATCGCCAGTAACGCACCGACCAGCGCGATCCACTGAAATCCCAGCATCACGACCATCACGTTGCAATAGTTGGCAAGTGCAAATGCTTCGTGACGCATCAGGTTCCAAAGCATCAAGCCATTAAGGAATACAGAAGTGATCATCACCCAATACCAGAAGCGGTGGCAAACGCGATTGATCGTCAGGCGCCAGCCAAGGAAACTGGAGACCAGACAAAGGAAGACGCAGCCCATCACCAGAAACGTCGCCCAACGACCGAGCAGAGACGATCCAGGCCACAACGCTTCCGTGCCGGCAACGGTGACGATCAACATGGCCAGCACAAAATTGACCGCCAAAACGGGCCCATGCAACATGCGCGAACAAATCAAACCAAGCGCTTGTAATGACTTGGCAGCAATTCCCTTTTGTTCGCTGGCAACAAAGGCGACGTAGCGAAGACCGAAAACGATCGAGATGATCCCCGACACGATTCCAGGGAGTCCACGCTGAACTCGCGACATGTCTGCCCAATAGACTTCGGCTAAAGTCGATTGGCTCCCGGCAAACGACAGGTATCGAGTATGGCAAGGAAAAGTGGCCACGTCCCGGTCGGGCCGTTCGTCCGCTTCGTCCTCAAGCCACAGGATTTCCTGTTGTTCGGTAAGCGGGTGCCGCGATTCCGCAATGCTCCTGGCAAACAGGCTTAACGTTTCACCCGCCTGGGGGTCACCCACTCCATGGACAACGAGTATCAACTCGTCGACAGCGCGCTCACGACGTTCTCCCACAGGTTCAAATTGTGAATCAAGAGTCGCCATAGCCAAACATCGAACGAGGCTGCCGAATCACGGGTAACCGTGTCCGCATGCAGGAAGCGTCAATCCCACCCAGAGGATTTCATGAATGAGAATCTCAACCGGAACCTGATAGCAGGCGGCAATGCGAGGCGTCCATAGAAATTCTTACACCAGCAATTACGCCGTTGTGCAAATCTATCCCGATGAAAAGCTTTCTGCCAGCATTAATTTTCGACCGGTGCTGGCATAATTAATCGTCATTGCTTTCGTTAAATGGAGGCGACGGACTACTATCCTTGCTCGACCAAATATTCGCTTGATTGAATATTAGCCCCGTGGTTTACCACGGGGTAACCGGTCGAAAAAACCCTCGCCCGTTTACGGGCTTTGCGTTGCGTCGGCTGTCCCCATCCGATGTGGTTCTCACAGGTCGTTGGAAAACATCAGCCCGGGGACAGGTTGATCTACGTGCAATGCCTCGGATACAAAGAGGCTGGGGGTAGGGGTAAACCACGAATTGACACCGATCGAATAACGATGGAATTAAAGTGTGTCGGTGGCTTTTCGGTGGTACGATTTCTTTATCAAACGCCCCAAAACCGGAGGTCATGTTCTACCGGCGGTTGCGACTGGTCGGCGCATTCGGCCAAGGTTCGTTGACAAGTACCGATCGCAATTTTCCGGTGCCGGCCGATGATTGCAAGGCCTCGGACCCGGGCAAAAGGAATGCAACATGATCGACGGGGGCTGTATGAGACAAATCCATATTCAAATCGCCAATACTGCCCCCCGCGCCATCCTGCGTTGGTGACGGTTTGAATTCAAGATCATTTTCGGAATCGGTAGATTCGCCGAACTGAACAATGATTTTTTCCGATTTCCCTTTTCGGTTCACCTCGAACTCGATCTGGTCACCCGCCCGCATCACATCTGCGATGCTATTAAAGTCATCTTTGTTTCGTGCCTCGATGCCGCCGATGCCTATGATCAAGTCACCTTTTCGCAACCCGGACTTCGCTCCAAAGCCACGATCGTCGATCTTTTCAATCAGCAATCCTTTGGCCTGCTCGCCCGTTCCTGTCGCGCGAATCACGATACCCAAATCGATTTTCTCGCCTTGTGATTGAAGTGCCATTGGCTCAACGACTGGCTGTGCAACTGCGATAGTCGGCGCATTTCCGCCGTCCATGAGCTGAGGTTGTGGCGGAAGCGGAGGGGGGGTCAAGCCGTGGTATTCGGCATTTCGCGTTGCTGACGGTTGTCCGGTTCGTCGACCCGTTGGATACCTTTGAGGCGATGCTGACTGTTGAGGAGCCAACGTGGGTTGTTGCATTCGTGATGAAGTATGGTGCTGCTGTTGTTGCTGTTGCGATAGTCGTTGTTGTTGAGCCAGCACGGCACGTCGTTGCATCTCTGCCGCCATTCGAGGATCGGCATTGGCAGGCTGAGATCGTTCGTTGTGCAAGCCGGGCTTTTGGGAGTCTGCCGCCTTGTCGCCTTTCTTGTCGTCCTCCTTGTTGCCAAAAATCTTGCGGAACAGTTCGCCTTTGGGACGGATGTCCTCAAGTCCTTCCTTGAACTTGTCAAATGTTCCCTGGGCGGAGACGCTTGATACAAGAAACAAAACCCCCAATGCAAACGCCATGATACCCAGGATTACAGCGCGGAATCTCAATGTCATAACTTTCCCAATCAGATGCAAACCGATGGTCAATACGCCGGCGCACCGCGCCGCACTTGATTAATCGGTTCGACCGATCCGTAAGGAAAAGATTTTGCAAAACAACCGTCATCGCACGAATTCCGGGAAGTTCTTGCTCAACGAAAAACCACTTCCCAGCCTGGGCAGGCAGATCAAGCAAATGAGTCGGGCTGATCGTTACAACTTGCCACGAGCGTCGCAATCAGCACGAAATCCCGCTCAAGTTCAAATGTGTCCCGCGACATAATGAACCACCAATGACGTTGCTGCTAAAACAAACCGCTGATCTTGCCGTTTTCATCGATATCAATTAACTCCGCGGATGGCACAACAGGAAGTCCCGGCATGCGCATCATGTCGCCTGTTATCGGGACCAGAAATCCCGCTCCGGCAGCAATTTCGATTTCACGAACTGTTACCGTAAAGTTACGGGGGCGTCCCAGCAATTCCGGGTTATCGGAAAGGGACTTCTGGGTCTTGGCCATGCAAATCGGCAATCCCTCGAGGCCCAGTTTCTTGATCCGGGCCAACGCATCACAGGCTGTCGAAGTGTACTCGACTCCGTCGGCCCCATAGATTTCTGTTGCTATCGTCTCGATTTTGGTCTTAACCGGCGAAGCCCAATCGTAAAGCGGTTTGAATCCACCTTTGTCCGCTTCGGCGATTCGGACTACTTCACGAGCAAGGTCTTCGGCACCCGCCCCACCCCGTCCCCAAACATCGGCAACGACCGCGGACTGTCCAAGCGACTGGCAACGACTTCGAATCAAATCGATTTCCGCCTCCGAGTCCGTCGTGAACTTGTTAATCGACACAACGCACTTCAATCCAAACCTGGCTACGTTCTCAACGTGTTTTTCCAAATTTTCGAGTCCCTTTTTGACCGCTTCCGGATTTGGATTACCTACGACTTTCAAATCCGCACCACCGTGGTAACGCATGGCCCTTACGGTCGCGACAAGCACAATCGCCCGTGGCTTCAAACCGGCGCTTACGCACTTGATGTCCATAAATTTCTCTGCACCCAGATCGCAACCGAATCCTGCTTCCGTAACAACGTAGTCGGACAAGCTCATTCCCATCCGCGTAGCGATAACCGAATTGGTACCCTGTGCGATATTTGCAAACGGACCGCCGTGAATGATGGCGGGATTGCCCTCGATCGTTTGAACCAGATTCGGCTTGATTGCATCTTTCAGTAAAGCCGCCATGGCCCCTTGTGCCTTCAAGTCACGGGCGTAAATCGGAGTCCGGTCGCGAAACGTCATTCCGATGAAAATGTTTCCAAGTCGCTGTTTCAGGTCGGCCAGATTATCGCACAGGCACAGAATCGCCATGATCTCCGAGGCCGCTGTGATGTCGAATCCGGATTGTCGCGCGACACCACCGTTCGTCCCGCCAAGTCCCAGAACCACGTTTCGCAATGCGCGGTCGTTCATGTCAAACACCCGTTTCCATTCGATCGTTCGCGGATCGATATCGAGTGACCTGCTGCGTGACTGCAGGTTGTTGTCGATTAACGCAGCCAGCAAGTTATGGGCCTTCTCGACAGCGGCAAAATCGCCGGTGAAATGCAAATTGATATCTTCCATCGGCAGCACCTGCGAGTATCCGCCGCCTGTTGCACCACCCTTCATCCCAAATACCGGACCCAGTGATGGCTCGCGCAGCACGACCGTAGTCTTCTTGCCAATGCGATTCAGCCCTTGCGAAAGTCCGATGGATGTCGTGGTCTTTCCTTCGCCCGCAGGCGTCGGCGAAATTGCCGAAACCAGAATCAACTTGCAACGCCCGATCGCTTCCTTGTTGATGAGCGACAACGGCAACTTGGCCTTGTATTTGCCGTACAGCTCGAGATCGGCATGGTCGATCCCCAGCAGGTCGGCCATTGCGGTAACAGGTTGCAGTTTCGCCTCGGACGCAATTTCCAAATCGGAAGCCATATTTAGTTCCTGACAGGTAGAAAAAATCGATAAAGTTGCAAACTTGCAATGAGTAGTCAAAAAACCGCTTTGACTTGTCGGAATCCGCTCGAATCCGAAGCGGGTGATAATCAAGCGATTGTTTCCGACCGATTATTCAACGTGAAATCCGGCAGCCAGAATTCCAAGTCGCACAGTATCGGCACCAACCGGGCCGGCGACAACTACCAATCCTCGCTCAAGGTCCACTTCGACCGCAGACAGCTCGGGAATTTTCGCAAGTTGCGCTTCGATCTTGGCCACGCAATTCCGGCAATTCATTCCAGAAACCTGAAACGTCATCGAAGGCTGTTCCCTGGCGACCACATATTTTGTCAACCGCCGTCGTACAAGTCGTTTCAAATCCTGACCGGCACACCAGACGTGTATCGGTAGTAAGTAATCCGCCAACAACTCCCGTGATTGCAGCCAGCGCGACTTTGAAAAATGCGAACGGCCAACCTAGAAACGACGCACTCACCAAAATCGAGTCGATTCCCGTTTGCGGTGTGCTGATCAAAAACGCGATGGCTGCCTGATCGCTGGCACCCTGTTTTCTCAGTCCGATCCCGGCAGGTATGACACCGCACGAACAAAGGGGAAGGGGAACGCCAAACGCAACCACCTTGAAAACACCGCTCCGACCCGTGAAATTCTGCCTCAACCAGTTCGCAGGAAGTACGATGTGTAACAATCCGGCGATTCCGGCGCCGAGCAGTAACCATGGGGCCAAAAGACAAAGCGTATTCCAGAGGTTTGCAATCACGGTTTTCGTGTAGGAAGAAAATTAAGGGTTTACTCTGCGAAGACAGGGCGTACTCAATGCATTACAATTTGCACTGGGATTCGAAGGCGTTATCACCCTCTCAGGTTCAAAACTTTACGTGCAGTTTGTCAGGAGCTTTTCATGGCGGCAACATCGGTTGACAGTATCCAACAAGGATTTCGTATTTTGATTATTCGCAATTGCCTGGTATTTTGCTGCATTTCGTCGTTCATGGCACTATCAGTTGCCGAGGCCATCACCCCACTTCAGGATTGGCCACAATTTCGAGGCCCTAACCGCGACGAAATCAGTTCCGAAACCAACTTGCTCGAATCATGGCCCGAAGGTGGCCCCGAACTGGTCTGGAAATTCGACAAAGGGGGGGATGGCTATGCCGGTTTCTCAGTTGTTGGCGGACGACTTTATACGATGGGTGCCGATGCAGACAAGGAATTCGTTTTGTGTCTTGACGCAAACGATGGAAGCGAAGTCTGGCGACAAGTGATCGACGATCGTTACACCAATGATTGGGGAGACGGTCCCCGCTCAACACCAACGATTTCGGGCGATCACGCTTATTTGATTTCCGCCAGGGGGACGCTCACTTGCCTGGCCCTAAAAGACGGGTCGATTGTTTGGACACAAAGCCTTATAGAACTTGGTGGATCGGTTCCCGATTGGGGTTACTGCGAATCCGTACTCGTCGATGGCGATCAAGTCGTATGCACACCCGGTGGTGCTCAAGGAGCGATGGTTGCCCTGGACTCGTTAACAGGCAAGATTAAATGGCAGTCAAGCCTGTTTACCGAAAAGGCTCACTATTCATCGATAGTCATCGCCGATCATCCCGACAAGCGCCACTATGTCCAGTTAACCGAAAAAGCCTTTGTTGGTATCGATCCGGAAGACGGAGTTGTATTGTGGCGTCAGGAATGGCGAGGAAGGGTTGCCGTCATTCCAACTCCAATCTACAAGGACCAAAATGTCTACATCACCAGTGGCTACGGTGCAGGATCGACACTGGTAGATATTAGCGACCTGAAAAATCCAAAAGAGGTCTGGTTTAGCAACAAGATGAAAAACCATCATGGAGGTGTCGTTCTGGTCGATGGTCATTATTACGGTTACTCGGACGGGGCGGGATGGCTCTGCCAAAGTGCCGAAACGGGCGAAATAGTCTGGAATGAAAAAGGAGCTTTCGGAAAAGGCGCGATCAGTTATGCCGATGGCCATTTCTACCTGATCGCCGAAGATTCCGGAGAAGTTGCCTTGATCGATGCGACACCAAACGGGTGGCACGAAACTGGCCGCTTCACACCCACGCCGCTGAGTAACAATCGAAAACCGCAAGGCAAAATCTGGGTCCACCCGGTGATCTCGAACGGCAAGTTGTACCTGCGCGATCAGGAAATGATCTGGTGTTTCGACATTGCCTCGCCCTGATGCTTTGTTACTCCTTAAACTTGGGGTGCCAATGCCTCATTAACTGAAACAACCTTTAGTAAACGCTTTCCAATTTTTCTTAACACACGGAGTAACTATGCAATACAGATTTCTGTGTAGTGCAGCAATCCTGGCCTTGCTGGTCCTGATCGGTTGCAATGCGAGCGATACACCGCCAACCACCACGGGTGGCAGCAAGGCGGTTGGTGAAAACACGGTACCGACCCGTCCGGCTCGACCGGCGCGCCCACCCCGCCCTGTAAGTCTTGCCGTTGGAACGATAGCTCCGGAAATTGCCGGTGTTGATACGGATGGAACCGAATTCAAACTGAGCGATTACAAGGGCAAGATTGTGATGGTTGATTTCTGGGGCGATTGGTGACCACCCTGCAAGGCTATGTATCCACACGAGCGGTCGCTCGTGAAGCACCTTGCAGGCAAACCATTCACACTCATCGGCGTCAACAGTGACGAGGACCTGACGATTCCCCAAGGACTCGTAAAGTCAGGCAAGGTCACCTGGAGAAGTTTTCAAAACACGGTAAACGGCAAAGCAATCTCTGACGCATGGGGTGTAAGTGGCTGGCCAACCATCTATTTAATTGATGGCGAGGGCAAAATCAGATATCACAATGTTCGCGGTCCACAACTCGATGAGGCGCTGGCAACTTTGCTGGAAGAAGCCGGCGAAACCTTTCCTGCAGAAGAGATTCACGCCACAACCGAAGAAGAAACGAAGCGTAATTTTGACACTGCGTCTGAGGAACCCGAAGAATCACAATAATGATTTCGCTATTGTTTCACGCGACAGTCGTTAAATGTTGCGAATGACGATATTTGACGTAGCGCTGAATTGCAATTTGGCAAAACGAGCCCGGCATTCCTGCCGGGCTTTTTTTGATCTAATAATTCAGGGCGGACACCTATCCTCTAATCCCAGACATGACGACCGGTCAGAGCTTTCAGGAATTCCTCAAGATCGACTTTTTCCTGTTCCGTCAATTTCAGCGGCTTAATTCGAGAATCGAGATTAGGGTTTTCCGTTCCGCCCCTGTCGTAAAACTCGACAACATCTCGCAATGATGCGATGCTTCCATCGTGCATGTAGGGACCACTTAGATCAACATCACGCAATGTCGGAGTCTTGAACTTTCCACGATGTTCTTCGTTTTTGGTAATTTCGAACTGACCAAGATCGAGCGGCTCCCGTCCCCACGATACTCCCGTGTTATGAAATTTCTCGTCACTGTAATTAGGGCCGGAATGGCAATGCCAGCAACCCCCTTTACTCTCGTAAATCCAAAGGCCTTGCCGTTGCGATCGCGTTAATGCCCCTTCGCCACTGGCTGTTACAAATCGATCGATTGGGCTGTCGGACGACACAAGTGCTCGTTCAAAACTGGCAATCGCGATGGCAAGGTTTTCACGATTGACGGCGGCGTCAAATGCTTGCTTGAACATCTGCGGGTATTCATCATGAGCGGCGATTCGGGCAACCGCTTCATCGACAGAACTTGCAAGTTCATGCTCACTTTCGATCGGTTGCAGTGCCTGGTCCTCCAGCGTCGTCGATCGACCGTCCCAAAAATGTGCTGTCCCCCATCGCCGATTGACTAGTGACGGAGGGTGGCGTCGTCCCAGGCTTCCACCAACGCCTGCCGGGATTGCTTCTGGCGAACTGAAACCGTGTTGGGGCGTGTGACAGGTGGAACAGCTCGTTGAACCGTCACGGGAAAGTATTGGATCAAAAAACAATCGCCTCCCCAGCTCGACACGCATATATTCCGGATCAGTAAACGGAGTAATGTCCGGTAGACCCCGCTGTTGTTCAGCCAAACGCAAATCAACCGCAAGAAATCTTTGGACTGCAGCCTGAAATGCTGCGTCCCCATCGTCTACTTGTCCCCTGGCCGGATGCGCAATTGCAATGACTGCGGAAATCAAAACGACTCCGTGCATGATTGATTTTTGAAACAGATTTATGGAAAGAGATCGCACCAACTAGCTCCAGTCCCGATGTACTCATCGAAATTTTGCGGTCGGAAAACAAGTGCCACTCAACTCCAGCCGCCATTCGTGATATTGTAGACGGTCCGAGGTCTATCCCAAACCTGCCATTGTCACCTTGTTCCTGAAAATTGCCGATTGCCATGTTTGAAAAACCACATACGCGATCACTTCGCACCAAAACGGGATCCACTGTTATCGCTCCGTTCGCGGTCGCCCTGTTAATGTTACCGGGATTTTTCGTATCGCCAGGATTGTCGGCCCAGGACACGGTCGACAAGGAATTGACGTTGCAGGAATACCGCCCTCGATCCAGTTTGCAAAACATCAAATCGACAATACTGGAGCACGCAAAGTATCCCGTTCTCGACTTGCACACGCATTTCGACCTGAGGCAGCGCGGCGACCTCAACGCTCTCGACGAATATGTAAAAGTCATGGACCGAAATCATATCGCGATGTGTGTCAGTCTCGACGAGAAACTTGACAGCACGTGCGGCGCGCATTTTGAAATGCTTGAGAAGCGACACCCTGGTCGTTTTGCTGTTTTCGTCCACATTGATTGGCAGGGAGACGGAATTGCCGATCAACCTGCCACCTGGGACTGTCACCGACCTGACTTCGCACACCGTGTCGCAATCCTGCTTGCCGACGCCAGCCAGCAGGGTGTTATCGGAGTCAAGTTCTATAAACAGTTTGGGCTCGGCTATCGAAATCCGGATGGCAGTTTGATCAAGATCGATGACCCGCGCTGGGATCCGATCTGGACGGCGTGCGGAGAATTGAAATTGCCAATCCTGATGCACACGGGCGATCCGGTATCATTTTTTCAGCCAATCGACGCATTTAACGAGCGATACGAGGAATTATCCCGACATCCCGAATGGAGTTTTCACGGCGGAGATTTCCCGCCACTTGATGATTTATTGGCCGCGAGAAACCGTGTCGTTCAGCAACATCCCAACACGCTTTTTATCGGTGCGCATGTCGCCGGCTATGCGGAAGACCTGGCGACGGTCGGCCAATGGCTCGATGCCTGGCCGAATCTGTATATCGAGCCCGCCTCCAGGATTGCCGAGCTCGGACGACAACCGTTTACTGCCCGTGAGTTTCTGATCAAGTATCAGGACCGGATTCTTTTTGGTACCGATGGTCCATGGCCGGAGTTGCGACTGAGTTATTACTGGAGATTCTTCGAAACGAACGACGAGTATTTTCCTTATTCGGAAAAAGAACCACCTCCCCAGGGGATGTGGCAAATCTACGGCGTCGCTTTGCCAGATGAAGTACTTCAAAAGATCTATTCCGGCAACGCCCTGCGAATTGTCCCTCGCTTGCAAGAACGATTCGACCAGGCAATGGAATCCTTTTCTGACGAATAGCCGTCACTTCCCTGGTTCTGGTTTTGCACTTCTTCACGTCGAAAACCAGGGGTATTAACGCTCGTTCACGGAGTGAACGGCCACGTGGCTTTTCACTCCGTGAAAAAGCGATCTGGATGTAAAACGCATGCAACATAAATCATGGTTCACTTGCCAAACTGCCGACTTAATCGTCGCAAAACGGGAATCGGGACCCCGCTAGCCTCATCCAAACTTCCATTCGTATACGACGGCTTCTCGGACACCAAGTCCTGGGCAGAATTCCGAAACTATGGTGGGAGTTCCAGAGATTTCGAACAGGATCACTACACATTGTCAATATTTGTTTTCGTTTGACCGCAGTTTCAAGACTGAAACCCAGGTTCCCCTATCAATTCGCCGTTCCACGCGAATAGACTGGCCAACGACTTCACAAACAAAGCAGCACCCGATTCAAATTCGAGACGTGAATGACCGAACCAAATTCCGAGAAAATCGAATTGGCTTTTCGCCTGGCGCGAGAGCGGTATGCAGAGTTGGGCGAGAATGTGGATCAGGCAATTCAACAACTGTTGAGCATTTCGATTTCCGTTCACTGCTGGCAAGGAGACGACGTTCGCGGCTTCGAGAATTCCGGACAATCGCTTGGCGGCGGGCTGGCGGTTTCCGGAAATTACCCAGGCAAGGCCCGATCGGCCGATGAGCTCAGACAGGATTTGGAAAAAGTTTATTCGCTGGTTCCGGGCCGACATCGCTTGAACTTGCACGCGATGTACGGTGAATTACGGGGAAAGAAAGTCGACCGCGACGAGATCGACATCGAGCACTTTGAAAATTGGATTTCCTGGGCCCAGGCCAATGGACTGGGGCTCGATTTCAATCCCACTTTTTTTTCGCATCCCAGGGCCGACGATGGATTCACGCTGAGTCATGTCGATTCAAGCATCCGACAGTTTTGGATCGAGCACGGAATTCGCTGTCGCAAGATCGGCGCTGCGATGGGGGCAGCGTTGGGCTCACCCTGCATCACGAACTTTTGGACCCCCGACGGATTTAAAGACACTCCCGTCGATCGCAAGGCGCCTCGCGAAAGACTGCTGGCCTCTCTGGACGAGATTTTTCGCGTGCCGCATCCGTCAGAATTCAATCTCGATTCGCTCGAATCGAAATTGTTCGGCATCGGGAGCGAAAGTTACACCACGGGTAGTCACGAGTTCTATTTGGGTTACGCGATAACACGCCAGAAAATGCTGTGCCTTGACTCTGGTCATTTCCATCCGACCGAATCGATTGCCGACAAGATCAGTTCGGTGCTCCAATTTGTCCCAAGGTTGTTATTGCATGTCAGTCGCGGCGTCCGCTGGGACAGCGATCACGTTGTCACATGGACCGACGACCTGCAATCCATCGCGCAAGAGCTTGTGCGCGGCGGTTTTCTTGATCGAACAAGTATTGGGCTCGACTATTTCGACGCCAGTATTAATCGAATTGCCGCTTGGGTCATTGGTATCCGGAGTCTTCAGAAAGCGCTACTTTGCGCGCTGTTGGAACCAACCCCGCACTTGCGCCAAACCGAACAGTTGGGGGACTTCACAGCACGACTGGCCATCCAGGAGGAAGTCAAATCGCTTCCATTTGGCGCAATTTGGGACCACGTTTGCGATTCCAGAAATGTTCCGACCGGCTCAGCACTGCTGGATACCCTAAAAAGCTACGATGCTGATATTCTCCAGCGACGATAGGCTTCCTATTGAGATGAGGGAGTCAGACACCCATTTGCTTCGCCGCCAGACGAAGGGGTCAGACACCAATTTGCTTCGAAGACTCCGTAAAATGGAGTCAGACCCCCGCGAAAGGCAGAGGCGTGGGGGGGAGTCGAACCCCCGATGGCGGATTTGCAATCCGCTGCCTTAGCCACTTGGCTACCACGCCGTTATTGAATTGTTGAAGGCGATTTGCCCCGCGTTTCAGACTTGTTGAATGGATTGGCCAAACGTTTCCGGCCGTTTCGCATTACAAAACCGCTTGAGCTCGCAACAGAAAATTATCCAATCTGGTTGTATCGGTCAAGTGGATTGGGGGAGCCTGGTCAAATCAGCAGGGGACTTTTCCGTGTTTGCGATATGGCGATTTCACCACGACATCAGAAACCGAAAAAAACGCGTCCCCGGTAGAATTGATACAAGTGGGCAGGAATTGGTTCGGCAATCCGTCCTGCATTTCTTAAGTTGAATTTTCTCCTTCAAATATCAACCGCTATTTCACGAGCCGCAACCTAATTTTAATCCGGTACAAGACCCCTCAACAAACCGGGGCAACCACCCAATTACCCAACCGGCGCTCTGACTCCGACATATTCGGCTGCGTTCCGGTCTCCCTTTCAAACGGAGATATGTCGTGTTTAGCAAAAAGCCAAAAAAGGCAAAAATCAAGTTCATTAATTTGGCGGAGCATTTGGCTCATCAAAATCAAATCGTCAGCAAAACAATGGACAGCATGTTGCAGCATGTCGTTCAATACGGGGACGCAGCGGAACGAAGCGATTGGTTTCAAATCCAGAAAACTTCGGAGCAGTTTTCGGGAAATGAGTCAACCGCAGTCGCGCCGATCATTCCGCAACCCAAAGCGACAAAACGCGCTTCTCAAAAATCAACTACGCGTATTGGCAGCTAGTGCATCGATTTGTGATTCAGCACCCGAAGGGCCGTTCCGGCAAATGACTCGCGACCCCGTTCCAGTCCAACAAATGTGATCGGATTATTGCGATTCAAGACTCGTCGTTCCCTCGCAATCTGGCAAGGACGGAGTAGTCTTCCAAAGTCGAAGTGTCTCCAACTTCCGTTTTCCCTTCGGCGATATCCCGCAATAATCGACGCATGATCTTGCCGCTTCGGGTTTTCGGAATCGCATTTGTAAAGCGGATTTCATCGGGGACTGCCAGCGCTCCGATCTCGTGCCGCACATGATCCTGGAGTTCCTTGCGAAGCTCCTCACTCCCTTCACCGCTGCGCAACGTCACGAACACGGAAATTGCCTGACCCTTCAATTCATCATACCGACCCACAGCGGCAGCCTCGGCCACTGCCGGATGCGAAACCAGTGCACTCTCGACTTCGATCGTACTCAGTCGGTGCCCCGAAACGTTGATCACGTCGTCAATGCGACCCATGATCCAGTAGTACCCGTCGCTATCGCACCTTGCGTTGTCACCGGCAAGATATTTCCCAGGGACTTTTGACCAATACACGTCAGCATACCTCTGGTCATCCCCCCAAATGCCACGCAACATTCCCGGCCAGGGATGGGTTATCACCAGCCAGCCGCCCGCTCCCGGCTCGACGGGTTCGCCAGACGAATCGACAATTGCGGGCAGGATTCCTGGAATGGGCCTCGTGCAGCTACCTGGTTTGGTCGATATCGCCCCTGGAAACGGCGACATCATGATTCCGCCTGTTTCCGTTTGCCACCATGTATCAACGATAGGGCAGCGACTGGCACCAATTTTTTCGTGGTACCATAACCAGGCACTTGGATTGATCCCTTCACCAACGGTACCGAGCAATCGAAGCGACGACAAATCGTGTTTGTCGACATGTTCGTCGCCCCATTTGATGAACGCTCGTATGGCGGTTGGCGCGGTGTACAGGATCGTGACCTTGTGACGCTCGACAATGTCCCAAAATCGATCTTCTGCTGGATGATTGGGAGCCCCCTCATACATAACAACGGTTGCGCCATTGCTTAACGGTCCATAGACAATGTAGCTGTGCCCGGTCACCCAACCACAATCCGCCGTACACCAGAAAACGTCGTTGACTTTCCAATCGAAGACCCAGCGAAACGTCATTTTGGTGAAAAGGTTATAACCAGCCGTCGTATGTTTGATTCCCTTGGGTTTGCCCGTCGATCCGCTTGTATAAAGGATGAACAATGGCGCTTCGCTATCAAGCGGCTCGGCAGGACAATCGGTCCCCGATGAATCGACAAGATCATGCCACCAAACATCGCGTCCGGCTTTCATTGCAACGTCATCACCCGTCCGTTTCAAAACCACGCACTTTTCAACCGTAGGAGACTTTTCGAGAGCCGTGTCAATTGTTTGTTTAAGAGGCAACACCTTGCCGCGCCGCCACCCTCCGTCGGCGGTTAACTGGATTTTGGCCTGGGCGTCGTTGTTGCGGTCGGCAATCGCTTCGGCTGAGAATCCTCCAAAGATCACCGAGTGAATCGCCCCAATTCGGGCACACGCCAACATGGCGATCGCTAATTCGGGAACCATTGGCATGTAAATCGATACGACATCGCCTGCAACGACACCCAGTGACTTCAGCCCGTTGGCAAAACGGCATACATCCGCATGCAGTTCGGCGTAAGTGAAAGTGCGAATTTCACCCGGTTCGCCTTCCCAAATGATTGCCGTCCGATCGCGTGCAGCTGAATTGAGATGAACGTCCAGGCAGTTGTACGAAACGTTGGTCTTTCCGCCAACAAACCACTGGGCATGAGGCGAATTCCAAACTAGCCCTTGTTGAAATCCCTCGAACCAATGCAATTCCTTTCGCGCAAGATCCGACCAAAACACCACTGGGTCGGCAGCTGCCCGATCGTACAATGATTGGTATTCCCTCATCGAGCCGATCTCCGCAGCAGCACAGAATTCGACGCTGGGTGGAAAGACCCGCCCATCTTTCATTACATGTTCGATCTGCGAATCCCGGACTTCACTCATCGACTCTTCCTTTACACTGAACCTGGCTTCCCGATGCGGATTATTTTTCGTTTTGTATCTCCCGGGCAACGGCTTCCGTTTTGCGTAATACGCGAAGCATGTTTCCACCGAGTATTTTGTGAATCTGCTCGCGGTCGTATCCCCGGTTAAGCAACTCTTGCGTCAACGCCGGATAAGTCGACACATCCTCGGCCCCTCGTGGAAGTCGCGGAATGCCGTCATAGTCCGATCCCATACCGACGTGATCGATGCCGGCAATATTGACGATGTGATCAATGTGATCAACGATGATCCGCAAATCACCCAATGCCTCCCGGCGGGCATCGGTAACGCTCTTTGGCAAAACAAATCCCGTTGAGAAATTCACCATGACTATGCCGCCGTTTTTCGCAGTTAGTTTCAGAACATCATCGGGGACGTTTCGCGGATGATCGCAAATCGCCAATGCTGACGAATGCGAAAAAATCACAGGCGCTCGTGTCACGGCCAAGGTCTTTCGCATACATTCGGCAGAAACGTGAGAGATATCAACGAGCATTCCCATCCGGTTCATTTCCCGAACGACTTCTTCGCCAAACGCATTGAGGCCACCGACACGAGGCACATCGGTGCAAGCGTCGGCCCAGTCGAGATTCCTGGAGTGCGTCAAGGTCATGTATCGCGCGCCGCGATTGTACAACTCCTGTAGCCGCCCCAAGGAATTCTCGATCGAATGACCTCCTTCGACACCGATCAACGAAGCAATCTTGCCCAATGCGACAATTCGTTCAACATCATCGGCGGTCAAGGCGATCTCGAAAACGTCCGGGTAACGCTCACACATTTTGTGAACCAGATCGATCTGTTCGATGGTCGTTATAAAAGCATTTCCATCGGCCATCGTTGAAACCGGAACGAATACCGACCAGAACTGGGCCTTCACTCCTCCCTTGCGCAATCGATCAATATCCGTGTGGAACTCTGTCGGCCGCGAAATGTCTACCTTGTCAAACGAAGAGTCGGCCGCCGTCCGCATCGCCCACGGCAAATCATTGTGTCCGTCCCACAACATGCCCGAGTGGTGAATATCAAGCGCTTCCTCGGTAACAGTGAATTGTTTGACAAATTCGATCGATGCTTTTTCTGCGGCGTCAACAAATGAAGTTTCGTAAGCTCCCGGTTGCCGCCGTGGTTCCTCCTGCCGTTTCTGGGCATACCCCGTCGAATTGCTCAACACGAGCAGCTCCATCACTATCGAAATCACATTGAGTTTCATTCTTGTTTTCCCCAATTCATGCCGGTTCAATTTTGCCGGGTACTCATCGCTTGATTTCCGTCCAACATCTGCCAATCATCCTAGACCATTTTGAGTCACGTTAGTAGCAGTCAGATCAAGCGAAACTTGATGTGTTGCGTCAATCGCGCCCGCGCTGGAATACCAGTAAAATCAATTCCCGAAAGTTATCAAGCAACCCGCGAAAGTTCAACGAGGATTCGCCAGCGATCCTGTCACGAAAAGTTATCGGGACTTCGACGATCGATGCGCCGTTGCGTTTTAATCGCATGAGTATCTCTTCCAGATAGACGTGTCCGCGACTGCGCATTTTCTCCGGGCGAACAACTCGCAACATCGTCGTTCTGTAAACACGCAGTGCACCTGTGTTGTCGCGAGCCGTCAAGCCAAGCCCCCAGCGGGCCACACCGTTTACCAGCCGGGAGGCGACCCTTCGCCGAGCGCTCCAGTTCTCGATACGCCCACCGCGAACGTAACGCGAACCAATCACCAAATCGACGTATCGTGATTCATCCTGGGCGCGATTGAACATCGTCAACAAATCCCCGGGATCATGGCTGTGGTCGGCGTCCATGGTAGCCACCCAGCGTGGACTGGATTCGATTGCTTGAAGGATTCCGTCGATCGCCGCCCGACCCAGCCCTTCCTTGCCCGGTCGATGCCTCAATGAAATCCGCGGCTCATGTTCCTGCAACTGACTAACCCATTCGCCCGTACCGTCGGGAGAGTTGTCGTCAACAACGAGGATGTTCGCGTCTGGCAACCGCTCCCAAATTTCGCGGGTTAGCGAAGGTAGTGTCGCGATTTCGTTATAGGTTGCAATTACGACAACAAGCGACATTTCGTCGGACATAACTTTTTTGACTCGATCCTGTTCCGAAAGCCATTGAACCTGAACAGCCGCATATACGGTCCAGTCACCAATGCCGCCCGTTGGCAGCTCATGAAACCGGCGAAATGAATGGTACGATCTTTCCGGAAAATGAGAGGTTTCGCATGAAAAAAACGGCATAATCGGTTTACGATGAGGCCGTTAAGGCAGCTTTGAGTGTATCATGCTGGTCTGGATGTTGTGACGACGACGATGTACTTTTCAGGACGATTTCTCCCAACAGAATCACGCTCCATTCGCGTCGTTAACTTTCGTCGCTTTCACCATGAACCTGCATCAACTGATCCGAAACATGCTCAAATTCCTTGCGTCCATCAAAATACCAATTCCGGCGGCGATTGGATTGGCATTTGTCGTTTGTGGCAACTTTGCCAATCCTGTCTTAAGCCAAACGTCGCAAAAACCCAACATCATCCTGATCAATCTCGACGATGCCGACAGTGAACTCATGTCGCCCGCAACGATGGCGATGCTGTATCCCAATTTGAATCGATTTGCGACTGAGGGAATCCGGTTTACGAATCTGCACGTCACCACTCCGTTGTGTGGCCCGTCGCGAGCCTGTTTGCTTCGGGGCCAGTACGCTCACAATACCGGAATCCGCACAAACGATCCGTTTGTTCCGCGATCGAATGGTTTCGGAGGTGGCATGCGCCATTATTTTGACCGAGGCTTTTTCGAAAACGACTTGAGCACCTGGATGAAGGCTGCCGGCTATCGAACGATGATGATCGGAAAATTCCTGCATGGTGATGTTTTGAAGATCGTGCCGACCGGTTGGGATGATTTTTATTCATTCCTGGGGGCTGACTATTATGGCGCGATTCGTTTTAGCAATCAATTTGACCCGAATGGGGAAGTCCGACATGAAGACGTCAATTCCTACCGGACTCGTATTGAGGCTGGCGAAATTGATAACTTGATTCGCGCTCACAACAACGGCGGAACAAATACGCCATTTTTTATGTATTACGCGCCGTTGGCTCCTCACAATCAGGGCCCCGGTTCGCCAGGCGGCATGGTTGAAGCCCAATACATGAACTTGTGGCCCGGCCTGCAGCAGCAATTGGCACCGGATTTTAACGAAGCAAATATCTTTGACAAAACGACCGTAATGCACTCCATTCCCCTGCTTAACAGTCAGTGGCAGGATACGGCATCGATACGCAATCGCGATCGTCACCTTGCCATGAAAACCGTGGATGACCTGGTGGGCGAGTTGTTTGAAACCCTCGATGAGTTGGGGTTGACCGACAATACTTTCATCATGCTCACATCCGACAATGGCTATTGCAATGGACATCACCGCTTGTTTGGCAAGTCGGACCCGTTCCATCGTTCGACATGCGTGCCGATGTATGTGTTGGGTCCAAATGTTCCACATGGCGCGGTTGCCAACCATTTGCTGGCGCACATCGATATCGCGCCAACGATTATTGAACTCGCCGGAAACACCGCACCGCCCACCGTTGACGGGTTGTCATTCAAACCGCTGATCATCGATCCAATTTCTACTCCCGAACGTGACTGGCGCGACGCGGTCTTGATCGAAAACTGGGAGTCGCGATCGTTGCAGCGCGAGGACCATAATTTCGGGTCGTTCGCACTGCGAATGTTTGATTCGGTCTACGCCGAGTGGGCTGACGGAACAAGCGAGTATTACAAACTGGATTCCGACCCTTTCCAGTTGCGAAATGTCATCGACACGATCGACCAGAATCAACGTGATTTTCTGGCCAGCTACCTCCGCACATTTCGCAGCGTACCGGAAAAACCCGAAACAACGATCAGCACCCCGTTTGCCCTCGGCGAATTCATGAACAAGAAGGCGCCGTTTTCCGGAATGGCCGAAGATGACGAGGGGATCAGCCGCGTTGCACTTGTTATACGCCGCATGTCCGACTGGCAATGCTGGAATGGTGCCAACTGGCAGCCTGGTTACGTGCGCGTCGATGCCCATGTCACCAATCCGGGACACCAACTGACAACGTGGACTTACGACGCCGTCCCAACAGTGACGAGCGACGAAATTCTGGGGATCTGGGCCAGGGCCTATGATGTTAACGGTTTCAATGATTCGACTTTACCCTGGGTCATTTTCCAGATCGACCATTCACGCCCGACTTCTACCATTGACGCACCTGCCAACGGCGCGGTCCTCGACTCGCTGGCTGTTTCGGGAACCGCCAGGGATGAGCGAACCGTGACCGATGTGCGACTTGTTATTCGAAACATCAGTACCGGCAAATACTGGAGCGGAACTCAATGGGTCAGTTCGTGGACTTATTTGCAGCTGCCCGTATCGGCCAGTAACCAGCGCTGGTCGTACGCGAATTCAGATATTTCGGGAAACTTGTACATCAGCAGCCGGGCCATCGATGATTCGGGAAACGTCCAGGCGACACCGACATCAATCAATGTTGTTGTTTCGAATTAGAAAATCGCGTCCGACGTATTCCAAAGCGTCGCTAATCCAAACAAGGCAACTACTCCACGACGGCAATGATTCCGGCGATTCGAACCGCTTGATGGCGCAACGCGGTTAGCGCTTCCATGGTTTTCTGTTTGTCGGCGCAGCTCAGATCGATCAATAAATACAGGGCATCGACAAAACCCGACCAACATTGCACAAGCGAATTGTCGACGACTCCCCCGCTGATAATCGTGTATTGAAACGCCTGATTGAATTCCTTGCCAAGGGCCGTTGCCCGCATCGCATCGAACCGCCGGTGAGTTACGTCACCATTGCCGCAGGGCAAAAATTCCAGGTTTCCATTGTCCGTCGAACAAACGACAGCCGACAGGGTTTCCGTTCGATTAACAAGCTCGGTTAATCCTGGCGAACGAAGGGAGCCCATCATTGACGACAGTTCGCCCGAATTCGTGTTGGCATCAATTAGCAGGATCCCGCCAAGATCACGGTTAGCCAGGCAAGTCGCTACCTTGGCGGCAACATTGTCAACGTCGATGCCTGGCGTCAAACTGGCGAACATTATTGTCGCTGAAGAAACAACCGGGAACCGCGCCACAAGTTGATCCGTGATTCTTTCAATGGTGGGGGGCTGCGTACCCGATACTTCATTGACCTGGTTTGTATTCGATTGTTTATCGAGAATCGGAACAGGCGGAACCAGTTGGCTTGTGTCACTACCAATGTTGTCCGCCAGACCGGCATCGGAATAATTAATCGGGAGGACGGTAATCGGAGCTGAATGTGACTCTGAATCGCTGCCACGCAATCCGGGAGGCTTCGAAAGTTGAATCTCAGGAGTCCGGCTAAAATCACCAGGCTCACATTCAACGTGCCGCAATCGGTCCAGCCATTCGTTACGCAAGGTAACGGACTGTTGATTGAGTTGGCGTACGTACTCAAGAACTGAATTCATGCTAAAGGTCCTGATCCCTGACCGGATAAAAGCTATAACTGTTTAACTGTTTACTGGTCAACATCCGTGTTATTGCGCAACTGTCGGAACAACTCCTGGTAATTCATTCGAATGGCATTCCCTGTCGGGGAGGGGTTCGCTGGATTCGCATGAGGTGCCGTATCTGATGGATGATCTTCAGGTTTTATTTGCCTTGACTCCTGAACGATTATCATATCCCGATCGTCGCGTGGTGGCTCCGAAACAACGTCGTCAACTGGAAAGACGATTTCGTTACCCACCGGCAACCATGCCGGTGATAAACCAGAATCCACAATTCCCGATACGTCTTCGAAGCTGGCTCGTGCCGATGTGCGGTTTTGACTGGAAATCCGCAGCGATTGAATATCGACTACTTCTTCTTCCTGAACAAAGTCGTCGCCAAAAACAGTTGATGAATCGACCACCTGCCCTGAAACTTCGAAGTCATCCAATTGTCGCAACAGTGTCGTCAAGGTTGCGTCAACATCCGCATGTGTTTCTGTTTCCGCCACAAAATACCCGTCGTTGTCGTAATCCTCGATCGGGTTCGCCGAGGAACCGATCGGTTGCTGCAAATACTGGTCCACGTCATCCATTGCATGGTTTGGCATGTGGGACGATGCAACTGGCCTGCGAGACGACTCCATGACGGGTTCATCAGACAGGCTTCCAAATTCAATCACACTCTCCTGATCAGACTTTGATCCAGGCCGATTGACGCTTGTTTGTGCAACGGGTGGCGGCAATTGCTGCATATCGTACCATGCCAATTCGATTGTCGCCGCATCGATCAAAGACTTCTTCCCTGTCGCGGCAAAGCGCAGGACATTGTCGCCTAACTGGCAAATTACCCGCGCGACACCACCGGTGAACGAATGAATTTTTTCCAGCGCCGAAGGCTGAAAGACTTCCCGACCGTCTCTGCCCGCCAACTGCATTTGTGCAAGAACAAACAGCATTGTTTCGGTGTTTGACATGGAGCGTGGATAACTGCGAACGGCGATTCGCTGGTTAAATGATTCCTTGCGCGCCACGTTTTCTTCCAGTTCCGGCGAGCCAGCCAAAACAAGCCGCACTTGTGATCGCCCGGAACAGACCAGGTTTGTCAACAATCGCAATTCCTCCAGGACTTCGTCGCCGAGCAATTGCGCTTCGTCGATCAGCAACAACAGTCCATTCGGACAATTTTCACTGGACTTCAGATAGTCGATCATCTTCAGGCGAAGTTCGCCAACGCTTTCCGATCCGAACCTCAGACCCATTTCGCCGAGCAGCGATTGAATCAGTTCAATGCGATTGCCAGGCGACGCGCAATCCAGCCGGACTGTGCGAATCTCGCCGGCAAATCGGTTCTCAATCAACGCCATCATCACGCTTTTGCCACAACCGGACGGTCCGGCAATCATGACCGGACAGCGACACTCCTCAATCGCTTCAATGCAACGATTTAACTCCCGTTTGAAACCTGGAACCAAAATGCAGCCACCGGCAGCCGGAATCGGCGAAAACGGCTTTCGCAACAGTTGGAAATAGTCGAGGTACATGATTCAAACCAGTTTAAGTTAGCAGCGAAATTTTCAGGTGATTTTCAGGGCCTGTCGTTGCCGGCAGACACGATGTTCCAAATCCGGGTTTATCCGTGCGATGTCATCATCCAAACCGTTCGCGTAACTCCATGGAACGGGTTCTCCAGAAACGCAGCGGCGACCTGGCTGTTAAACAGTGCCGCGACAATTAACAAAACTACCGCCAGGAGCAAAGTCCATTCACCAATTCGGACGACCATCGCCGCCAGGCGGCGCGTTGTTGATCGAGGTGCCTGAATTGCAGGTCGTGATCGCACCGATCCGATGACCGGAATACCAAGACAGTTTTGCAAGTGGTCAAGCGACCGAAATCGCCTGACATTCAGGGACGGATCGTAATTCAGGGCGACAGCCACCCCAATCATTCCCGCGATCATGGATAACCAGATAAATGATCGGCCCGTCGGAGTTCCGCCGACCGGAATGCTCGCCGTCGCCTTGCGAAAGTCCTGCATAATTATTGGTGACGTGACCTCAAGCAATCCTTCAGCTCGTTCTGCCATTCGTTTTGTTAACAGCGCCGCATTATTGCCCGATTCAACAATTCGTTCACCCAGTGCACCTAATTCACTTGCGGTGGATCCAAGATTGATTGTGGCGATTTCCCGAACAACCCGGGCAACCGCTGTGTCAGCCTTGTTTGCCGCACTTCCGTGGGCGTCCCGGTTGTCAGAAACAAACTGGTTTCGAATCGTGGAGGCATTGGAGTCTGCCGCAAGCGGCGGCGATACACTGTCGACTCCGGCATCACTTCTGTTTTGCAACGCCTCGATTTGCTTTTGCAAGGCAGTAACCTGGTAATGGTAGGGTGTGATTCCGGGTTGGGACAACAACCGGGTTCTCTCGGCATTCAATCGGGTCAGTTCATCGCCATCGCGACGAGTGTCGAATTGCCCAAGCGGGTTGCCGAATTCGCTGGTGGATCCGGGTCTCCAGTTCGACAAGTCGTTGCTAATGATTTGCAAGTCGTTGTTGGCCGTTTCAATTTTTGACAAAACCTCGTTGACTTGTGTGGCGAATTGCTCAATGGTTCCGCTGTGAAACCGGGAGAATTCATCGGACAATTCTGTTACTGCCATTTTCGCGGTGCTGCCAGCAACCCGATTATCCAGGAATGAATTAATTTTTACCACGAGCGCGTTCAGGAATTCGACTTCATCGTGACCACCCGACCCGGAAAACTCGACCAGATATTCAATCGAGTTTGCATTACGACCAGGTCGCCCCTTGATTGAAATGATTTCGCGAAGTCGTTCACTGTCCGGCGATTTCAGGATGGGGCTTTTAATTGGCGACTTGAGTGCGCGAATCAAATCCATCGTGACTTCGGCTTGAGTGGCATCCCGCATCGCTGATATTACCTGCTGGTTCAGCGAAGACTTCGCAAGGCCGGACGCCGAGTCGTATCCGATCTCAAAGCTTGCCGTCGAACGAAATGTGTGAACCGTCAGCGGCCACAGCAGCATTCCAATCAACAACACCGTGGCAATGGTAATCACGCACGCGTAAAAACGGGAGCCGTTGTCCCGTCCCGCGATATTGGATGGCTCGCAGGCTGGTTCGGCGGTTGAACTTTGATTCATCGTTATAAAGTGGACGGCGAATTGACAGGGTTTCGGGGGAAGAACAAGGTTCGAGCGCAGACTTGCCACATTGCAACGGGACTGCGCTGAATCTTTTCTATCGGCAGCCAGGCATTCGCTGCTTAACAGATTCACACCATAAAATCGCGACAACCGGAAAAGTCTGCGCAAATTGACAGAATCCGTGATGGCTTGTCTGACTGCGTTAACCTGAACGCCGAGGTCGCCTCAGAAGAATTGTGACAGGACAATTGATCATGCCCGTTAACAAGGCGCCACGACAAAATCAATTGTCATACAGCAAAGGAACAATCAGCGAATTTCCGAATCGCCGTCACTCGAATCACGAACAACTTCGGACGACTTCGATTCATTCGGTGCCGTCGTACCGAAATGTGGCGAACCGACTGGCCGAGTCGCCGGGGCACCGACCTTGACCAGGGTTTCAAATACACCCTGTTGGGTCACTTCACCCTGTTGGTTCAACAATTCCAGTCGCCAGGACACCCGACCGTTGCGACGGGCATCCGGCTGCTTTTCCAAAACCGTCGTGCGTACATGGACCGTGTCGCCGAAAAAAATCGGCCGACAAAATTCCCATTGCCGGATCGAAATAAAGGCTACGGTATCAACGAAAGGAGAATGACTTCCCAATCCAGCAACCCATGAAAGTCCAAGCAAACCATGGGCAATCGGGCGGCGATAGGGAGTCGATCGAGCGAATTCGTGATCGATGTGCAACGGATTTTGATCGCCGGTAATGTTAGCGAAATTGACGACATCCGTTTCCGTAATCGTCCGGCAAGGGCTTGTCCAGGTCTGCCCGGGTGCAAGTTGCTCGAATGTCAGTCGAGAATCCATGGTCGCGTCATTCCGTGACTTGTGCTTGTTCCCTAATGATGAATCTGCCCTCGGCAGACAATATTGAACCATTGTTTCCTGTTTTGGCATTTCAGTACACAGCGTCGTCTTGTTACGGCAACAACCATTATCGGGACTACTTGACAACTTCACCCACCCCATAATTTCGTTGAGTGATTCGTCTCCCGTAAAAAGCCTCAACAATCAAGTTTGCCAGGCGATACGTTCACTCAATCGGACTGTCCGGAAAAGTCGGGGTGATAGGATTCGAACCTACGACCTACTGGTCCCAAACCAGTCGCGCTAGCCAGGCTGCGCTACACCCCGTGCCGTTATTGAAAGGGTAAATGGTACCGACCCATTGCTCGCCACGCAATGCGAGGTTGCCTGTCACGATTTCAGGCGGCCTTTTTCGATGCCGACTGACCACCCAGTAATTCCCTAAGCCGCTCAAACTCACGATTATTCGAAAAATGCACGACAATTCGGCCACTTCCGCGTGTTGTCTTGCGAATGTCCACATTCGTTCCCAGGGCATGCTTGAGCTCCTGACGAAGTGTATCGAGTTGGGCGTTCGGGGTTCGCTTGGGTTTGGTCGTCAACAACTGGACGGGTCCATCTTCGCGAGCGATTCGATCGGCAACTTCCTGTTCCGTTATTCGAACATTCAATCCGTCACTCTGAATCCGATTGCAAAACTCAATCTGTACTGCTTCATCCCCCAGAGGCAATAAGGCCCGGGCATGTCCCATCGTGATCTCGCCACTTCGTAGTGCCTCCTGAACTTGCGATGGCAGTTCAAGCAACCGAATCAGATTCGTCAGCGTCGAGCGATCGATTTTCAGCCGATTCGCCAGGTATTCCTGTGTGCAGCCATGCTCGTCCAGGTATCGTCGAAACGAAAGAGCCTTCTCAATCGCGTTCAGGTCCTTGCGTTGCAAGTTCTCGACGATCGCCAATTCGGCGACCAGCCGATCGTCTGCTTGCCGAACCCGTGCCGGGATCGTCGTCCAACCCGCCTTGATCGCTGCCCTCAAGCGGCGTTCACCGGAAATCAATTGATATCGACCTCCGATGATCCGAACAAGGACCGGTTGCAACATGTCATGCGTTTTTAGACTTTCCGCCAACGCCGCGATTTCTGAATCGTTAAACTCTCGTCGCGGTTGAAAAGGATTATCATCGATTTCGTAGACACTTAACCGAACCATATCACTGGTCGATGACGTACCAGTGTATTCTGCCGCGACAAACTCGTTGCCGATCTGATCGCTGGTCGCACCAAGTAGCGCTTCCAGTCCCCGTCCAAGTCGTTTCCTATTAACTGTCATTTCCAAGTACCTCCATGCACAATTCAATGTAAGCTCGCGTGCCGCGACTGCGCGGTGCGTAGTCGATCCCGGTCAGGTGATGACTGGGAGCCTCGCTCAGTGTTACGTCACGCGGGATCACCGTTTCAAATACGATTTCGCCAAAAAAGTCACGAACTTCCTCATCGACTTCCCGAGTCAACTCCAACGATTCGTCGTACATCGTCAGCAAAATTCCGGCAAAACCCAGTTGGCCCGGTGCACGTTGCATGACGTCCCGAATCACTTCAATCATTTGCTTCAGACCCTCCATGGCAAAGTACTCGCACTGAATTGGCATGAGCACTTCGTCGCTGGAAGACAAGGCAGTTTGGGTCAAGCGGCCCATCGAAGGAGGGCAGTCAATCAACACATAGTCAAACAGCCCGGTGCAGTTTCGCAGTTGCGCGACTACGCGCTGCGATTGTTCATCGCCAAGGTTTGCTAGCAAATCGATATCCCGAAAACGGCGACTGCCGGGCAGCAACTGCAGCCGCTCGACGCTGCAATCCACAACAAAATGTCGCAGGGCCTCCTCGCCTACCAGCGGATGCTGATCGACTGGCAGATGCCCCAATCCAGTTGTCGAATTGCATTGCGGGTCCATATCGACTAATAACGTTCGCCTGCCGGATCGAGCCAAACATGCCGCCAGATTGATCGACGTGGTCGTTTTGCCCACCCCACCTTTCTGGTTCGCAATGCATATTGTTTTGGGCATGACTGGAACAGCTTTAGGATAAAGATCAATTATCGACCTCGATCAATTGCGCTTTTTCGAGGCCGGGAATAAATACCAGTACGACGGCCCTGCGCTAATATCAGTTGCAGCAAATGAGGTCAAAACGGCTGTTGCCGGATGCAACCATTCAATCGCCAACCAATACAACAAGCTGAAAACACCAAACCGCCCCACTTTTGCAATCTGCAAAAGCATGTTTCACATGAAACTTGACGCAGAACGCGTATCTTGCCCTTTCGTTTCATGTGAAACCCGAGCATGAATTGCGCATTTTGCAAAAGCATTCGAATTAAGCCCAATTTGAAGCCCTTTGGCAAGGATCAATTCCTCAACGGGTTAAGGATCAGCCCCGAGAGTAGCTTTGGGTAGAAATAGGTGCTTTTGGCAGGCATTCGTTCGCCCGCCAGGCTAATTTGCCTGACATGATCAATTGTCGCAGGCATCACAATCGTCGCCAGTTCGAACCGTCCGCCTGTTCCTTCCTGCCCCGTTGCATCTCGTCCGGCCGCGTCTCCTGAACGAATCCCTTCGACAACTTCCTCGATCGCCCGGACGTATTTTGGTGTCGGCAAATCGGTCAGACCCAGCAAATGCGGGACGATCAATTCGTGCAGGATTGAAACGCCAAGATCACGCCACGATTGGCTCTTGTCTGGCAGGAGTTCTGCCATCCGTTTTTTCCCGGATGCTGTCAATTCCACCATCACCCAACGATTGTCGGCTGCACAATAGAAAGCCATTTTGTGCTGGCATTCTTCAAATTCGACCCGCTCCCAAATACTTTCGGCCAGCTCGGCCCCTTCGCCAATCACTTCGCATTCGCACATCGATGATAACTGCTCGATCAACCTTGCCGACGTTATTGCTGGCACCCCTCTCCACAAACGGTGTGTCGGCAAAACGATCATCCCCGGATCGTTCATGCTGACACAGCACATCGAAATGTAATTGGCCGGATGACCGGAGGGCAAAGTGCTATCACCGGCCACTTCTGTCTGGTAGTCCAGTCCTGTCTCGTAGCGGTGGTGGCCATCGGCAATATACAACTCACGCGGCCCCATCAATGCCGCCGTCCTGCTGATCGCGGCAGTATCGGTAACGACCCACATCTTGTGAACAACGCCTGCGTCATCAGTTGCTTGCAAGGGGGTCGGGTCGGCGATAGCACTTTCCAACACACTCATGACTTCGTTTTTCTCGTCGGCATAGATCGAAAAGATCTGACTCGTATTGCAGCCGGTTGCCCGCCATAAATTCAGTCTGTCCTGCTTGGCTTTAGAGTGCGTCTCTTCGTGCGGATAGATGCGACCTTCGCCAAACTTTTCCAGGCGAACCCGGGAAATAAAGCCTCGCCGGGTCACGGGAACTCCGCCGAGTTGGAATTCCTGATGGTAAACGTAAATCGAGGCATGAGATTCCTGCCGAAGGACCCCTTGCCGTTGCCAATTGCGCACAAATCCTGCAGCCCGTTGATAGATGGCACCTTCTTCATCGCCCGGTTCCTGGCGATTCAGAATTACGCGCACGATGTTGGATGGATGCCGGGCATACAATTGCTTTTGCATCTCAGGAGTAATCACATCATAAGGGGGCGCGACGACGTCGCTAAGATTGCCGACGTGAGAAAGGTCATAACGTAGTGCACAAAAGGACTGAATGTCTGCCACAACAACTCCTGCCTGATTTTGGTCATTCTGCTAGCAAAACGACAAGTTTACGACAGTCCGTTGCAGTAACAATGGGCCAGTCCATTAGCCCCGAAGATTTGTACCTGTTCCTCCTTTCGCAAACGACTCGTGCGATTTGCGTTAGCGATCATGGCAGGTTGATTATTTTGCAACCGGAAGCGTTAACTCCCACGCCCGAACCCCTTGTTCACCACTCAATGCAACAGCCAATGAATCGGTGATTGTGAACATGGAAATCCCGTCAATGATACGACCTGTATTCCAGCGATCGATCAACGTCCCATCGGCGCTGATGATCGTCACACTACCATCACTCCCCGCCAAACTCCAGATTCCGGGTTGCGTTCCAGGCGGATTACCAAACGCGATTGGTTCAATTTGCGTTTCAAATTGTTGGGGTCCGATCGGGAAGATCGCCGTTTGCCGAAGTTGACTGTCCAGCAACGCCGCTTTCCATTCACCCCGACTATCTGTTCCAACGACGCATGTCGATGGCGTTCCATTGGATGTAATCGCTGTCCGAACACGGACTGCCGAATCAATTCCCGTTGAAACCGCCGATAATATTGCCTTTCCATCACCATCAACGCTTACCAATTTCAGCAATGAGTCCTGGTCGCAAACAATCAGTTTCTGCGAATTAGCCTGATCGGATACGACGGCGGAATCCCGCCACCCCGTTTCAAAAAACACTTGCAATTGCGCATCCTTCATTTCCGGACGGTAGACTTCGGTTCCCCGTTCGCCAGTCCAGGACACATACAATTCGTCGATTCCGTCGCCGTTCAAATCGGCAAGCCGGGAGTCGCGAACGCGATCAGAACCTTTTGAATCGAAGACACGAAACAGCACCTTGTTTTCTCGATCAACAATGTGAACGTGGCGGCCAGCAATGGAGTAAACGACAAACAGATCCGACGTCATCGACTTGCGCAACACGTTGATCGACTCACGCGGTGGCAGCGGAATCTCGTCCCGCGCGATTACATTTCCGTCGGCATCAAGCTTCACCAACGTCCGCCATCCGTCCACGACCAGCAAATGATCACTTCCTGATTCAAGCAGTTCCATATTCCCCGGCTGGACAAGTTCCTTTACGTTCCAAATCTCTTGGATCGCAACATTCACTGGTAAACGCAATTCGGCAAAAACACTGCTTTTTACAGTGTTTCCACCGTCGGCCAATATCGCTGATGCGAGTCGAACCTGGTATTCATCCAAAAACTTTTCGTACTCGCCACGCATTTCAGCAGCAACATCATCGCCCGATCGAACCCGGAGCAAAATACGGCGGACATCCTGTACGTCTGGCGCTTCTCGTTGGTTCGCATAAACGTATTGCAGGATTCCTTGACGATCGATTACCGCGTAAAATGGCCATTCATCAACTCCCAAAACCTTGCCGCCCTCGAAGCCCGGATCGACGTAATTCGCCATAACTTTCTGCGGGCGAATCCTTGAAATCGCATCGTTGAGACTGGCTTCGCCCGGTACGGCCTGCGGAACCACGTTTACCGTCGCGATCTGGTATTCGCGGACCGACAACTCAGATGCCAATTGTTCGAATACATTTGACCATGATTCATCGAGTAATCCATCGCTCGACCAGGCAAGTAACATTACCTTGCCAGTCCAGTCCGCCTGATTGATTGGGTCACCACGCATATCAATTAGACCCATTGGCGAAATCGACTTGCCAATTGCGGGTGACGGAAACACTTCTGGAACCGGAACGAAATGACTTACCAAAATCGATTCGGGTGGAATTTCAAGTTCAAAGTGCCTTGACTTGAACACCGCTGGTGAAGATGCCCCCTGGAAACGCGCAACAATTTCGAGATTCTCGACGTCAGGACTCGTCAACAGTCGGCCATCAAGGGCCTGGACCGGATAGCGAATCTCATTCAGCAGGAAACTTTTTGCATCGATTAATAACTCAAACACCATTCCGTCACAGCGTGCATCGATCGCATGAAAAACCCGCGAATCCGCGCTTCGATCGGGTTTGCGAACGAAACTACTCCGACCAAGCCAATCGATTTGTGCCTGACCGGTCAGCAATCCAATCGTTGGCGGAAAAAACATCTCAGCAACTTTCGGGTTCTCGCGATCGACGGGCAAATCAGTTTGACCCGTCAAATAGTGACGGCAAATTCCGTCCTGAAAAAACCGTCCTAACGGCAAATTCGCACCGGCGTTGTGGACCTGCCATTGATTTCCGAGATTGCCCGAGCCAAAGTCATAAACAAAACAAGCCATTTTCTCGCCATCGCAGTGCATCCGGGAATTGTAGATACGGGCTCGCAACTGTTGCGGTCGTTGAAACTCGACTGCCCATTGATGCGGTTCCTCCAGAAAACGACCTTGCAAACGGTAACTCAAACTCAGGATCGCTTCATCACGATACGATTGGGCCGACGAATACACTTTGCGCATATTGGCAATGATTTCGTCCGCCGTCAGTGCGTCTCGCGATCGCCCATCGGTATTTGAATCCGACTTGTTCGGGCCCCCGACCCTGGTGCCATTGCATCCCGCGATCGAGCCTGACACAAACAAAACAGCACTCATGAACGCGACTATTTTCCCGAATTTGAGATTCATTTTTTCTCCGTTTGTCATCGTGAATTTCTTTTCGGCGCCTTGTTCCTTCGGTGACAATCAACCGAATTCCCGTCGCAAAAGCTACCATTTCGCTGTCGTTTTGATTAGAACTTGTCGTGGCGTTTTTAGAAACCTCGTATTCAAACCTCTGCCGCTCATTGACTCACTTTTCAAATCACGGATAGACTGGAGCTCCAACAGACACCCACTGTCCCTGTCCTGCAACTCCGAAACGAATTCGTCCCATTAACGAACCCGTCCCATTAATGAAAACTGACCTGTCCGGGATCGCGCTTTGCCACAACCGACTGTCCATCGATGCGGATACGGCTGCGTTAGTTGATGAACCGACGCTGGAACAGTCGCAGTCAGTGGAAGATTCCATGGCTTTGGCACGGCTCGTTGCCGAACGGTTCGCTGCGCCACTCGATTTTTCTCCAGTTCTGCAATCCGTTGTAAAAGGAGATACAATCGCAATCGCGGTCGCCCACAATACCAAAAAAGGGATGGAAATTGCCGGGGTAGTGGCCGATCTGCTGATCGCCGACGGACATTTTCCGGAGAAAATCACAATTGTGTTCGCAAGCTCCGCCGAAGCGAACGAGTCCGAATCGAGTCAATGCAAAATTCAGGTCTTTGACCCCTACGATGAACAACAAAAAGCGTGGTTGTTCGCCGGAGTTGACGATCAGTCCATTTGCGTTTGTCGCACACTTTTTGAAGCCGATGTCGTTATTCCGGTTGGCTCATTCTTCGGTGCGACGCCACGCGACTCAATTTGCCCGACATTTTGTACATCCGAAACTCGCGATCACCTGTCGCACCTTCGTGAAATCGAAGCCGACGCCACGATCAACATGATCAATGAGCAACTCGGAATATTCTGGCAAGTCAACATCCTGGTCGGACCAGGCGATTGGATCATTGATATTTGCGTCGGAATGCGCCGTGCCGTTTTGCATTTTGGCATAAAGCGGCTCGAAGCACTCTGGTCCGTCGAACTTAAAGCGCAACCACTGTTGGTCGTCGCCACGATCGAATCCGACGCCGAGCAAACCTGGGAACAAGCCCTTGCCGCACTCAAGGTCGCCGATCGAGTCGTCGCCGAGGAGGGCGCGATCGTACTCGTATCGCACATCAAAAGCCCGCCCCCGCAATCAAACAGGAAGAACGCGCTCACACGACTACTTGGCCGCCGCCACGTTTATCTTTTCAGCGAGCTCGCCAGCACAGAAGTCGAATCGTCGGGCTTCGCGCCCTTGACAGATTCAGGCGAACTATCCCGACTCATACGACAATACGGCTCGGCAACCCTGCTTCGTGACGCCAACAAACTCGACGCTCGTGTCGCACACAACAACGCCTGAACTTGTCGTAAAACTCGCCCGCGCACGTATCACCTCTCCTTTTCAATTCGCACAAATCGCTGAATATGGCTTACACGATTGAACGGATCGAACCGGTTTTCATCGTCTCGATCACAGGTTCAGACCGGAACAAGTGGCTGCATAACTTCTGCAGCAACGACATCAAATCGCTGGTTCCAGGCGGCGGTTGCGAGGCGTTTGTCCTGAACGTCAAAGGCAGAACGCTTTGCCATGCTGTAATCCTCGCCAATGAAACCAGCCTCACCTTGATCGCAACAGGCCTTCCCGCAGCATCGCTTGTCGAGCATTTTGATCGTTACATCATTCGAGAAGATGTTCAGGTCGCCGATGTTAGCGGGACCGTCGCCCTTTGGTGGTCGGTCGACCGACCCATCGCACAAAACCAGAGCGCCTCGTGGTCGCATTCACTCCTCAAGCCGGGAATCATCAGCATCAATGCGTCAATAACCAGCTCGAGCGACAGCCTCTACCTCGTCACCGACCATGCCCGTGACGCGTTTTCCAACTGGGCGTTGATCAACGATATGATCATTGCCGACAGACCAAAAACCACCAATTCGGAATGTGAAACATTTAATGCCGCGCGAATCGCGGCTGGCTGGCCCCTTAACTCGGTCGATCTCACCGCATTGAACTTGCCGCAAGAATTCGGGCGCGACAAGCAGGCGATCTCGTTCAGCAAAGGCTGTTATCTCGGTCAGGAAACAGTCGCCCGCCTCGATGCCATGGGGCACGTCAATCAGCAACTCGTCGTCCTGAAAACGTCGGCCAACCCCGAAAATCTTGCGGGTGCCGAACTATTGTCAATCGACAACCTGGAAAAAACGGTAGGCAAGATCACCTCATCAACTCGCAAGAACGATACCGAAACAATTGCCCTCGCAATGATCCGCGTCGCTGCATTGAATTCAAACATTCCGTTCCAAACGGCCAAGGGCGATTCAGTACACGTCGTCACGCCAGGCATTGCATAAACATTTCGAAAACACGACGGAACTTCGTCGAGCGAATTGGCCCAATAAAACGTGGTGTTTGTGGACAGGATTGACAGGATAAACATGATCGTTCCGCTGACAGAAACATCCTGCCAATCATGTAAATCATGTAAATCCTGTCAAACCTCCGACGCCTGGACGACATGACGCGTCGCGGTACATATGAGACATCAACCCGTTTTATTTGGCATCGTATTCTTGCGAAGGGACCTTGCCTTCCTCAAAAGTTACTTGGATCACTTGATTCTCCCATACGTCTTATACGTATCGCCGGAAACAACTCGAGTTCGTCCCAACTCGATGACTCGTCGCGCCGATCACGAATCCCGATAAGTTCGCCGGTTATTGTCCCGATTTTTTCTGGATGTTGCAGCATTATTAGCGGAGTATGAACGATCAATTTCGTTCCATCATCGAGCATAAAGTAAACCTGAAACCCGGTTCTGCTCGATGCGTTGTCGTCGATAATATTCGTCAATTTCCCATCGAGAGTAACGATCTGACCGGCATACTTTCGTGCAGGATTCAGTTTCGCCACGAAATCCCGAGTTATTTCATTGTCGGTCATCCCGACTGGTTTTCTCGGATCGGGTGCACTGGGCTATCGCACATTTACACAGGCAGAAAACTCGGACGTCGAACCTGTCAAGGCATTCGTGGTTGTTGACGTCACGACCCAGCCTTCTGCAATTACCGAATTCGCGGGCAACGTTAATGCGAACGCTGCGTTACCGCTCGCATCTGTAAATACTTTCGCCGCACCCAGGTAATAACGTCCTTCTCCATATCCCGACGAGTCGCACACAGGAGAAGCGAAAAACTCGATCGCAAAGCTGGTTGACGGGTTACTGTTCAAGCTTCCCACGACACTGGTTCGACGCCCGCCTTTGGATGGTGCCAGCAGCGTGGCGGACCCAATGACCGGAAAATTCTGCAGTCCATTAGCGCCCGAATCGGCATCCAATGGATCGTTGGCGGTTACTCCTGGCAGAAATCCTGCGTCAATCAAATCGATTCCGAGACCGCCGTTGTCATACAACGAGTTACGCCTGATTGCGACACCGGAAAGGCTGTTACTCACGTTGATCCCGGTATCCAGTTGGCCGGCGATCTCGTTGCCTAATTGCGTACTCTGGCCGCCGATTGCCGCCTGCGAACTCACGCCGCCGATTGTGACATCCCGGGCTGGGCCACGATAATAGTTCAACAGTGAAATACCCGTAACACTTCCCAGAACCGGCTCGTTGTTGGCATTCAAACCGATCTTGTTGCCGACAATCGAAACGCCGCTTCCAGTTCCGCCGACCTGTATCGCGGTACCGACAAAGTACGATGGCGCGTGCGGCGGAACGGCGATTGACAGGATTCCGGCGATTCGGTTGTTTCGAATGACCGTCTGATAGTTTTCACTTTCCAAATAGACCCCAATTGTGGTGTAGGGGTGTCCTTGAGAGAGCCCGTCCGGAGTCGTTCCAATCCAGTTGTTCTCGATGACCGTTCCAATCGACTCGAAGACCTGAACGGCAAAGCCGCCTGGGATGCCTTGGGTATTCAGGGTACCGCGGCCCAGAATGAAATTGCGATCGGACAGCTTTGGCCCGCCAATCCGATTGTTTATGGACGGATTACCAACAGCCATCGCGCCAAGTACACGCACGCGATCAAAAGTATTTCCTGTGACAACATTGTTGTTTGACTGGTCGATCTGCACAAATCCGCCACCGGTATTTCCGGTCACAGTGGCACCTGAGCCACCGAAGCCGCCGTAGAAGTTGATTCCCATCATGCTGTTGTTTGCAACAATGCAATTGGAGCCCTCGATCCAAACGTTCGTTTGATCCAGTCCGGTGATTTTGCAATCGACGGCTGGAATGTAGAGCCCACCGCCGGTCGCGATCACTACTTCATAGCCGTATGGATTAGTGTTCCCTGTAAACGCGGTCTGGGTGGTCCCGTCGATCGCCACGGGGCTGTAGGCCCCTTCGGACAATATTCCATGTATGACAGCACGCCCCGGATAAAACCAGGGAATGTAAGTCCATTCACTGGTTGGAATGGCGAAACCGATGGTCTGCTTTCCGGTTGTGTTGTTGGACGCAATCAGCGCCTCGGACAATGAAATGTGACCGTCCGGGCCAGGAAGTTCGGCGACCGTTGCCGTTTGCGGATCAATATCGACGAGACCTGCGTCCGAGATATCGACCGTTATTACTTGCGCAGAAACAGGTCCTGCGACCAGGATCATCGACAGTCCAAAAAATCCTGCAAACATCTTGAAAAACATGTTGCACCCCAAATTGTTTCGGTAAACAAGATCAAACATCAAGTACATCAGTTCATGTATTCATCCGGCCCGACATCCGTTGTGAGGACAAATTATGTTAAAACCCGCCGACCCAGCACAATTACCACGGGGGCGGTCAAGTCTGTGATTGCAGGCCTGACCATCAAACGTCTGTCCGACTGTTTTCAGAAGCAATTCTCAGGCCACCATTTCCGATGGCGGTCGTTGTTCCTCCGTGCTGCGGATGCCATAAGTTCGAAGAGTACAAAACATGAGCTGATTCCCGATCAAACAACCGCCAACTTCCTGGATCCGTTTTTCGGAAATTTTCTTAAATTTGTCTTTTCGACAAAAGCGGAGCTCGGTCGTTATGTGAGCGGATTCGCACGTCGACAGTAAAACCTGTCAGGTCGATGAGAAAACAGGTTTCAGCTTGTGGAACAAAGTATAAACACCGTCGCGCGACTGGATTTTCGCGGCATTGTTTTCGATTGCGGCGGCAGGCCCCTCCGGTAACGATCCCCGCCAGTTAGTGAATAATATCTTCGGTCCGCGAGAGTGAGACTTGTCGGGAGATCACAGCGCACAACTGGAATTCGAAAACAGCCCAAAACATTCCAGGACCTGCTGCTAATCGAACTTCGAATTCGTTCGACCGCAACCGGCAAGTTTCGTTCAGTCGAAAACTTGCTAGTGACAGCATTTTTATTTCGAACGTTTTTGCAGCGCCAGCTTTGCGCAATCGTTACAGTCGATCTAACCGGCTGCGAGTTCCTGTTTTTAACCTTCTTACGATTACGCAGTCTGGTCCTGTTGGCGGGAATTTGCCGATTCCGATTTCACACGTCACTCCAAGGTTGAAACAAAGAGCAATAGGCTTTTAGGGAATTGTCAAGGACGGGCCAACGGATGGCCTTGTCGATAATTCCTGCAACCTGAAATAACAGGCACCGGAGGCACCGGTCAAGGATCGTTATGTCGCACAAACTTCAAAATAACATCAAGCGCCAGCCGACACGAAACTGCCCTTTCGTCGTTGGCTCATTCTCGATCGCATCGAAAGTGGTCTTCCGATTCGGCCTGGCCGCCGTTCTGTTGCTTGGCGTTTTGACTGCGCCCTGTGCAGCCCAATGGACATGGAGCAGAACCGGTGGCTCGCATAACTGGGGTTCGGGAGGGAGTTGGTCGGGAGCCAGCGGGTCTCCCAATTCGCTTACAGCCATCGCCAACGTAAATAACAACATTACCAGTAACCAGACGATCAACCTCAACAACTCGGTATCAGCCGGCACGATTAATATTGGTGACTCGACCTTGACCGGGGGAGTTTTCCAGACTTTTACGATTCAGCCTGCAAGCCCCACGCAAACGCTTACACTGGGGAGCGGTGGGATAAATTCGTCGAATTCACTAAATACAATTACCGCCAACATGATTTTGGGTGCTTCAACGGTCATTCAGCATACGACCGCCTCGGGATCGTTGAACCTGAACGGAAACGTGAACCTTGGCAGTAACGCGCTGACGGTATCTGGTTCCGGAAGTACGACCATAGCCGGACTAATAAGCGGAACCGGTTCACTCGTGAAGACTGGCAGTAGCAACCTGATTCTCTCCGGTGCCAACAACTACAGCGGGGGAACAACGGCCTCGGCAGGAACTTTAACCGGCTCGTCAACCAGCCTGCAAGGCGCAATCATCAACAATTCAAGCGTCGTATTCAATCAGGCCGCGGCCGGAACTTATGCTGGTGCGATGAGCGGGACTGGTTCGTTTGTGAAAACGGGTGTCGGCAACCTGACACTTTCTGGTGTCAATAGTTATGGCGGCGGGACAACTGTTTCGGCGGGAATATTGACTGGTTCATCGACCAGCCTGCAAGGCGCGATCGTGAACAACTCAAGCGTCGTATTCAATCAATCGACAAACGGGACATACGCAGGCGTCATCGGTGGGTCGGGTTCACTCTCAAAGTCCGGTAGCGGAACTGTGACTTTTTCGAATTCCCAGAGTTATCTCGGTGACACTTCTATCACCGGAGGAACGCTGAGATTGAATAGTGGGGTTTCGTTGGCCAGCTCGCTAATCCAGATTGATTCGGGCGGCGTGCTTGATGTTTCTCAGGTGTCCTTGTTCAACCTGAATGCCGGTCAAACCCTGTCCGGTTCTGGACAAGTCATTGGAGCGGTAACCCAATCGGCCGGTTCGATGATTTCACCGGGCTCTAGTCCGGGCACATTGAATTTCACGGGTGACGTAACTCTGATGGGAGGTTCGTCTTACTTGTGGGAAATCAATGATGCGACAGGTACATCGGGAAACACCGTCGGGTGGGATCTCCTGACTACCTCAGGATCGTTGATTATTGGCTCAACAAGTTCCAATCCCTACGTTATTTCCGTTCAATCATTGTTGCCATCCAATGCCCCGGGCGACGTTGGCAATTTCGACCCGAACGGGACCTACGACTGGGAAATCGCCTTTGCCGCAGCGGGCATTTCCAGTTTTGATGCAAGTGCGTTTACCGTGGACACTTCCGGCTTCAGCAACGACCTGAGTTCCGTTCCAAACCACACATTTGCGATTTGGCAGAACGGGAATTCACTTTACTTGAATTATGCCGCCGTTCCGGAGCCCTCAACATTTTATGCCATTGCGCTGTTTACGCTGGGTGTGGCATTGATGCGCCAGCCAAGAAGTCGCCGAAAGTCGTAGTACAAATCACGAACGTATCGAGTTCTTGACTGATAGAGCGTGTCAGCCTGAGACAGGTTGACCCATGTGCGGTTCCGAATTGTCGTTTCATTCACGTACCTCGTGTCCAACTTCGTTTCTTCCGCCCGTCCGATCGATTGTGGATGGGCGCTCAAACCGATTTCGGACGAAAGGCTCGTACGACTGTCTCGTCGGTTTCAAGCCAGGGGCCACCAATGAGGTCGATGCAATAGGGGATGGCGGGAGTGACAGCGTCAAGACATTGACTGATGGCGCGCGGCTTGCCGGGCAAATTGACGATTAAGGTGCGGCCGCGAATTCCGGCGGTTTGGCGGGAGAGGATGGCGGTCGGTACGAATTGCAAGGATACCGATCGCATATGTTCACCAAATCCTGGCATCATCCGCTGACAGATTGACTCGGTCGCTTCGGGTGTAACGTCACGGGGCGCGGGGCCGGTGCCGCCTGTGGTGACCACAAGGCAGCAACCCTCGACGTCGCATAGTTCCACCAGGACCTGTTGGATCAAGTCCCGTTCGTCGGCGACGATGCGCCGCACCGATTCCCAGGAACTGGATAAAGCGCGCGTGAAGTACTCTTCGATGGCTGGTCCGCCCAGGTCCTGGTACTCTCCGCGACTAGCCCGGTCGGAAACCGTGAGAATACCAATACGAATTGGCGATTTCGATGTCTCACTCATGGCAGGTCGTATCAGTTGGCATCGGAATCTTGTCGACGCGTCGCTGGTGACGCCCACCTTCGAATTCCGTTTCGAGCCAGATGCGAATGATCTCATCTCCTGCTTCGACATTGAGTGATTCAATGATGTCGGCGGAAAGGCACAGGATGTTGGCATTGTTGTGGCGGCGCGACATTTCGGCAGAGTGCTGGTCATGACACAGTGCCGCACGGACAGCGGGGTGCTTGTTAGCAACGATCGACATCCCGATTCCGCTGCCGCAAATGAGGATGCCGCGATCGACGTCCCCACAAGTGACTTTTTCAGCTACCGCATGGGCCAGGTCGGGATAGTCGCAACTTTCGCTGTTGTACGCACCGCAATCAACGATGTCGATTTGCAATGAGTTGACGAGTTCGGCAATGTGTTTTTTTAAGGCAAAGCCGCGATGATCGGAACCGACAGCGATTGCATGAATTGAGTGGGCTGAATTCATTTAATTCCATTCGGTGCTGCGTCGTTGACTATCTTGTCGGCCCAGGTGCCGACATGGGCTGAAAGTTCATCAGCGCATTGCTGATACAGGGACGTTGCCTGACCGATCGGATCGCAGACATCGTGGTTGTCGGTGGAGAACAAAAATGTGCGCGTATCGAGATCAGGCCATTGTGCGACCAGGGCCCGCCGGTGACCGGATGTCATCGCAAGAATCAGATCGGCGTGTCGGGCGATGAGATCCGTAACGGGCTGGCTGATATGTTTCGAAATGTCGAGACCCATTGAATGCATAACTTCCACCGATTGCTGACTGGGTAGCCCGCCCGGCATTGCGGCGATACCACCGGAGCGAATGGCGATGCCACGCGATTCCAGTTCCAGCTCGGTGCATCCCAAACGTGTAGCAACGTTACGACGCAATAGAGCTTCCCCCATCGGGCTGCGGCATGTGTTGCCGGTGCAAACGATTAATGCCAGATAAAAAGTTAACTGCCGAAGCGAATCGGCGGAAACGGCACCTTCGCGAAGGACGATAAAATCATTTCCCGTCACTTCTATCACCGTTGATGAATTACCAATGGGACTGGGTCCGTCATCGATAACGATATCGATCGAATCACCCATTTGCTCGATGACTTGCCTGGCATCGGTGGCTGGTGGCTGGCCAGAGATGTTGGCACTTGTAAGTACAAGAGGGCCGGCGGACAAACGCAATATCTGCAATGCCGCTGCATTCGACGGGACGCGCAAGCCGATTTTGCCATCGACGAGTACTCGTTTCTGTACGGATTCAGGAAGGCGGCCGAGTACGCTGTCGGGGTGGGTATCGTTAAGGACCATGGTTACCGGTCCCGGCCAGCAGCGGCGGGCCAATCGAATCGCCAATGGCGACATGGTTGGAACATAGTCCAGCGCATCGTCAGCACTTTTTATGGCGAGTGCCAGAGGCTTGCCATCCCTTTTCTTGGCTTCAATCAATCGCTCGACGGCATCGGGGCAGAGCGCGCTGGCGGCAAGCCCGTAGACGGTTTCCGTTGGGATGGCGACCAATTTTCCAGCGGCAAGTGACGCAACCGCCCGATGGATCGCATCACGCGGATCGTCTGAACTTTTCAGGTCAAATACCGCCGGTCCCATTCTTTACCATTTCTAGATGTTCCAGTCGGAATCGGACAATACCATTCCGGCCGGGAAGCTCGTGACGTCCTTTCACGTGAATGTTTGCCCAACATGCCCTCGTTGAACAACATAGGTTAATATATCGGTCAGCATGTGTCCGGGTCAAGTAAATGCCTGCCCGCCACTTGCGTCTTCGAATGCCTGAATCGAATCTGGAATCATCGAAAAAATGGAAAAAACGAAAACGCATTGGGTCGGTTTTGACCTGGGTGGCACGAAAATGTACGCGGTTGTGTTTGACGACAAGTTCCAGCCAGTAGGTCGTTGCCGAAAAAAAACCAAAGGGCGAGAAGGGCAAACAGCGGGATTGGAACGGATCCGGTTGACTATCGAAACCGCTTTGGCTGAAGCAAATGTGACCGCTGATCAACTGGCCGGGATCGGAATCGGATGCCCTGGTCCGCTGGATATCAAGCGCGGTGTTGTCCTCGAAGCACCCAATCTCGGCTGGAAAGATGTGCCGGTAAAGGAGAGTCTGGAGAAAGCATTCGGTTGTCCGGCGATCGTTGCGAACGATGTGGACTCGGGCGTTTTCGGTGAATATCAATTCGGTGCCGGTCGCCTGGCGCATTGCGTCGTAGGGATCTTTCCAGGCACTGGCATTGGCGGAGGTTGCGTGTTTCGTGGGCAACTGATTCAAGGTGCAAATTGTACGGCAATGGAGATCGGCCACATTCCGATCATGTCCGATGGTCCGATGGATGGAGCGGGCAACAGGGGGACCCTGGAAGCACTTGCGAGCCGACTGGCAATCGCAAGTGCGGCGGCGGCTGCGGCTTATCGGGGACAGGCACCGCATTTGCTTGAACTTGCCGGCACCGATATCGCCGACATTCGCAGTTCGACTTTGGCTCAGTCGATTGCGGCCGGCGATGAAGCGGTTGCCCGGATTGTCCAGGCAGCAGCAGGTCATTTGTCCCAGGCAATCGTAACAATGATCTTGCTGTTGGCACCGGATGTAATCGTGCTGGGTGGGGGACTGGTCACCGCCATGCCAGAACTATTTATCGATGAAGTTCGCAAGCGGACACAAAAAAGAATTCTGCCCGCCTATCGTGATGTTTACAAAATCGTCCTTGCCGAATTGGGTGATGAAGCGGGCGTGATGGGGGCTGCTGCCTGGGCCAGACATACAATCGAGTCAAAACCATGAATGAAATAGTCGAGACCGTTCAACCACGTCTCGTCGCCGTAATTGACGTTGGGGCAACGTCGATCCGGATGATGATTGGACAAGTCGGCGCGGATGGCGATATCTCCCATCTCGAAGTCTTGTCCCAGCCTGTTGCCTTGGGACGCGACTCATTTGTACATGGCGAAATTCGCCGTGCCACGATTGAAGATTGCGTGCATGTGCTGAACATCTACAAAAACAAACTGTCGCTTTACGGAATTACCAGTGAGAGCGATCTGCGTGTGGTGGCGACCAGCGCGGTGCGCGAAGCCTCCAATCGACTGGCGTTTCTTGATCGAATTCTCATTGCCACCGGTTTTGATATTGAACCGTTTGACGAATCGCGATTGCATCGGGTCACTTATCTCGGCGTCAAGCCGATTCTTGATGACCATCCGCATTTTCTCGGCGGCCAAACAATCGTTTGTGAAGTTGGCGGCGGTAGCACCGAAACATTGTTTCTCAACGATGGACAAATCACCAATGCACAGACATGGCGGCTCGGTGCGCTGCGACTGACGCTGTCACTGGACTCGGTCGACTCACTGGCTGCACGCACAAGACATCTGCTGGAATCGCGAATATCACCCACCGTGAACCAAATCGTCGCCAGTATCAATCCCGACAAACCCAGGCAATTGATTACAATGGGGAGCGAAATGCGACTGGTCGCACGTGCAGTGCTTGCCCGATCCGTTGAAAAACTCGAAACGATCGACGTGTCATTGTTGAGCCAGTTTATCCGGGAAATCATGAAGTTATCGCCGGATCAGTTGGTGACCCGTTACCAATTGAGTATTCAGGAATCGAAGACGCTCGGACCAGCCTTGTTGATCAATCAGATGATTGCCAAACGACTTGAAGTCGATCAGATTCATATCGCCGAAGTCAATATGCGAGATGGACTGATTCTTGAGATGACAACGGGCGGCAGTTGGGTCGGCAATACGGTCGAACAAGTTGCCGGCAACGCGATCGCGCTGGGAAGAAGATTTGATTTCGATGAACGCCATGCGGTTCAAGTGGCGAAACTTGCCAGTCAGTTGTTTCGGTCCACAGTTGCCTTGCACCGATTGCCGGAACAATGGGAAATCGTGTTGCAAGTCGCTGCCTTGTTGCACGAAATTGGACTGGCAATCAACGAGCGGAGCTATCACAAGCATTCCGCTTATATCATCAGTAATTCGACCTTATTTGGCATCGGAGCCCGGGAATTGCTGTTGATCTCGCTGGTGGCGCGATACCATCGCCGGGCGCTGCCGCAACTTGGGCACGAAGGCTACAACCTGCTCAACCAAAATGAGCGCGTTGTCGTTTCCAAGCTGGCCGCCTTGCTGCGGATAGCCAAGGCGCTGGACGCCGGACGAAATCAGCTCATCAACGAACTGAAGGCATTTCTGCGCGGCAATTCGTTAATCGTCGAAGTGCCGGGTGCCACGGACCTGGCACTTGAGGAACTGGAAATGCGGCGGCAACAGGATTTGTTTGAATATGTATTCGGACGAAACGTTGAGTTGACGCACGCCGTTGAACTTGAATAATCGCGATTTCGCTTGATCTGGAATTTTGACTCTCGAATTTGAAATGCATAACTACCCTGAACCCGGCGACCGCTTCTTTAATCGTGAATTGAGCTGGCTGGAATTTAACCAGCGCGTACTTGGCGAGGCTAATCGCCAGGAAACGCCATTGCTTGAGCGCTTGAAGTTTCTGGCGATCACCGGTTCGAACCTTGACGAGTTCTTTATGGTTCGCGTCGGTGGACTGATGATGCAGTTGCTCGGCAAGCCCAACACGGCAGGAATCGCCGGGTTATTGCCGAGAGAACAGTTGACATTGATTCGCCAGCGAGCGTTGACGATGGTCAGCGACCAGTATCGTACTCTGGAACAATTACTGGCAAAGCTTGACAAAACAGGCATCCATCGCCTGCGGATCGATGAACTTAACGAGTCGCAACTGGCTCATCTTCAATGGCAATTTCACGAGACGCTTATTGCGACGTGCAGTGCCATTGCAGTTCGTGACATCAATGATTTTCCATCAATGATTGGTGCGCGACTCGGTGTTTGTTTTCGCTTGCGCGGCGAGGATCTCGAAGCGATCGTCAATCCTGGCAAAAAGAACAAATCGAACGGTTCGTCGAATGGCCCAGCCGACGACGGGGAACGGTTTGTCGTCGTGCCGATTGGACGGCTTGTCAATCGCATGATGTCTGTCCCGATGGCTGATGGTGTAGGACTGGTCATGACCGAAGAGGTCATCGCACACTTTGGTGACCATTTTTTTCCGGGCCAAACTGTTCTGGAAGCTTTGCCGTTTCGCACCAGCCGAAATGCTGACGTCGATGTCGATGTCGAAGGTGCGGCCGACCTGCTGGATGGCATGCAACAGCTATTGCAAAGTCGAAACATGGGCGACTGTGTTCGGTTGGAAGTCGACGACAACGCATCCGATTCGATGGTCGAATTCCTGCAGTCGTGCCTGGAAATCGGGGACGAGGAAACCTATCGAGTCCATGGTCCACTCGATCTTACGGCATGGTTTCGTGTAGCATCCATGCAAGGATTCCGGGAACACAAGTTTGAACCCTGGCCGCCCCAACCGGTCCCAGGTTACCAGACCGGCGACGACATTTTTGCCTTTATTGCGGCTCAGGACCGGGTGCTGGTTCATCCATACGACAGTTACAACCCGGTCGTTGATTTGATCAAGGCAGCCGCAGTTGACCCCAAGGTGATATCGATCAAACAAACACTGTACCGAACGAGTAACCCGAGTGAGATTGTGGATGCCCTGCAAGTTGCGGCTGATGCGGGCAAACACGTAACCGTCATTCTGGAACTCAAGGCCCGGTTTGACGAGCGCAGAAACATTGACTGGGCACGCAAACTTGAACGATCGGGCGTCGATGTAATCTATGGCGTTCGTGGCCTGAAAATACACGCCAAAATTTGCATGATCGTACGACGCGAATCCACCGGCGTATTTCGCTACCTACATCTGGGAACCGGAAATTACAACGAATCCACGGCAAAGCTTTACACCGACATCAGCCTGTTGACTCGCAATGAAAAGATTGGTAACGATGTTGTTAACTTGTTCAACGCGATTACCGGATTGTCTGTGCCACAACCCATGCATGTCCTGACTGCGGCGCCATTGAACCTCCGCGAACGATTCTATCAGTTGATCGATGTGGAAATGGTCAGCGCCAGTAAAGGTCGCAAGGCAGCGATCCGCGCCAAGTTCAATTCCCTGGCCGATGAGGGAATGATCGAACGACTTTACTCGGCTTCGCAAGCCGGGGTAAAAATCGAATTAAACGTGCGCGGCATTTGTTGCCTGAAACCGGGCGTTCCAGGATTGAGTGACAACATTCGCGTTGTCAGCGTTGTCGATCGTTTCCTCGAACATATGCGGATTTATCATTTCCTGCACGGCGGAGATAATCTGACGTTTATTTCAAGTGCCGACTGGATGACGCGAAATCTCGATCGACGTGTCGAATTACTTGTGCCAGTTCTCGATCCGGCATGTGCGCGACGGGTTAACGACGTACTGGGCACAGGACTTAATGACAACCAGCATGCGAACCAATTGCAACCCGATGGATCCTGGAAAACGATAAGCGGCAAGTTGCCGCTTCACAGTCAACGGCTCTTGTACGAGCAAGCCTGTAATCTCAACAAACTCGATCCGACGCGATCCGGAATCGCTTTATCGCCGCGCAGGCGAACCGCTTCAGGCTAGGAAACAGCTTCCGGTACACAGCGTCCATCCCGCTATCCGCCGAATGTCGTACCGGGTTGGCCTTGTTGGGGCGCTATCGGAACAGTACCTGTGCCATAATAACCCGGTTGCGCAGTCCCTTGTTGGTAAACGCCTTGAGGGGGGACAACACCTGGGTACTGAGCGGCTGGCGCATAGGGTTGCTGGTATGGATTTTGGTAGCCAGCGCCGTAGCCAGGCTGACCATACCCGCCACAGTTGCTGCAGGGTGCGCCCCGGCACGCAGACAAGGCAACAAAGGTGAGCGAGATGAGCAACGCACCGGCGATTCGATGCGGAAATCGGTAAGGATCAGGACTATTTGCCGTCGAGAATGTCTTCATGATATCGTGGCTTTCTTGTCGGTTTTTTAAGTTGATTCGTTTGTCCATTTTATTGGTGACAATTTCTTGTGATTTGCCCGTTTGCCCCGTTGCAAATCGCCCTTTGACGATCCTCAGAAGGCAATGCCGGCGCGGAGCATGTAACTGCTGTCGATTTCAATTTGCGTATCCGGAGCCGATTTGAAGATCAACTCACGCTCAAATACGTATCCCACTTCGAACAGACCGGTGACTTGCCGCGGTCCCATCCATTCCAATCCGGCGTAGGCCCGAATGTCATTTTCGTCAAACTGGTCACCTGTCATTCCCGGCGGTTCAAACGTCCACGATCCGCCCCCGTATTCGCCACCGATGTAACCCCAAACTTCGTAGTTGCCGAGACTGGGAAGGCGTTTCGCCAAACGTGGCCGAGGAAAGTAAATATCCAGCTTGAGATTTGAATTGGGATAGATAAAAAAGCCGATTGCCGGCAGCAGTTTAGTGCTAATTCGATCCAGATACTCGACACCAAGTTTGAACGTTGTCGTGTTATTCAACCGAACCCAACCCAGTCCAAGGCCAGTGATTCGAATACTGTCGGTGGTGACATGCTTGAAGTCCGTATAGACCCCGACGGTTAAATTGGTTTCAATGCCGAAAGGACGATTCCATGGAGTCGAATAGTCGGCCGCAAGAAACGCATCGTAAGTTCGCGGCGGCAAATCTACGCCTGTCACGAATGTGTCAGGTCCTTCCCAAAAGTTGAAAACGAAACCTGGTGACAGTCGCAGCGGCTGGGACGCAAAAAGGAAATTGGGAATCGTCAATGTCGTTGCGATTTCGGATTCGTTCCAGCCAAGGTACCGGTCGCCACCCGATGGGGCGATATAGGTGTGCCGCCATCGCGGTCTTTCAAGTAATCGGTAAACGTCCGATGACTTGATGCGATTCCAGAATTCGTTGGGCCACGCATCCGGTGAATTTGATGACGCGCCATTGTTGGCATTGTACCAGGGTGTAGCTCCTGGCTGATAAACACCATAATTCGCGGGGGCCATCGAAGGATCGATTGGCGGGCCACCTGCTGGTGCCGGATAAATAAATGGAGGCGGTGTAACTGAAGGGTTTGCGGGTATCGTAGCGCCTGGAGGGGGAGCACCTAATGCGAAGGAACCCGGTTGAGTCGCGAACGGATCGAATACCTGTCGCTGAATCAGAACGGGTGACCCCGTCGTTGGGCCCGGAACTTGTTGGGGGAAAGTCTGTGGAGGGGGTTGAATGCTACCCGGAATGGTTTGCTGTAACGGAGGACCATACACCGACGAGTAACCGCCGGCACCTGGATTTGTCATCGAGGGGAATGTCGGAACGATCGCTGCCGCTCCTTGCGGTGCGACAGGCGGCGCGGCGATTAATGGAGGACCGATTTGGGCGTTCGGAATTACAAACGAATCTCCAAAGCGCGGTCGTTGTGCAGAAACGTCTGCATAAATGACTAACGCTATCAAAACCGCAGAAGAGGCAGCGGCCAGGCTTCGTTTTTTTCCGTTTTTCTTAAACATTTCTCGCCGAAAGGACCGATAGAGGCAGGCAAAATTTTGGCGGTCCTAAATAGCAAGTTTGCGAAACCTGCGTCAAGTTCTACTTCGAGTCCAAGCCTGCCCCGAACTTCGGATTTGTGGAAGGACAGCATTCGTTGCTCAAAGTGCTGGCAGTTGGTGATGGGAGTGAAAGTAGGCGGGAACAGGTCTTCGCTGCTCCGGCAAGAACCTTTGTGGCCGTTGGTCATCTATCGGACGACGAACAATATGGCAAGCATACCAGGCGCCCATATCGTTCGTTTCTGCTGGTTTTGGTTCCCATAAAAGCCCGCCAAAAAAGTTATCCAACGGGGCGATTTGCGGTTTTAATCCACGATGGACAGGTAATAATGGCACGATCGCGAACACCAACGGCCCATTCAGGAGAACTCTATGACTAACGTGGAAACCAAAAAACTACCTTACAAAGTCGCCAATATTAAACTTGCCGAGTTGGGTCGCAAGGAAATTGAAATTGCCGAAATCGAAATGCCGGGCTTGATGGCCCTTCGCAAAAAACACGGCGCTTCGAAGCCACTCAAGGGTGCCCGGATTGCTGGCTGCCTGCACATGACGATCCAAACAGCGGTACTTATCGAGACGCTGGTAAAATTGGGTGCCGAAGTTACCTGGTCGAGCTGCAATATTTTCTCAACTCAGGATCAGGCGGCCGCCGCCATTGCCGCTGTTGGCATTCCGGTCTATGCCTGGAAAGGGATGAACGAAGAAGAATTCGACTGGTGCATTGAACAAACGTTGCTTTTCCCTGACGGTCAGCCACTGAACCTGATCCTCGACGATGGTGGCGATTTGACGACGATGGTGCACCAAAAATTCCCTGAACTGCTGGATGGGATCCGCGGACTTTCCGAGGAAACAACGACGGGTGTTCATCGCCTGCATCGGATGCACGCTGCGGGCCAACTTGCCTTGCCGGCAATCAACGTGAATGACTCTGTTACCAAGAGCAAGTTCGATAACCTGTACGGTTGCCGCGAATCATTGGCCGATGGAATTAAGCGTGCCACGGACGTAATGGTTGCCGGAAAGGTCGTTGTCATTTGCGGATATGGCGACGTTGGCAAGGGCTGTGCCGACGCAATGGACGGACTGGGTGCTCGCGTCATCGTCACCGAAATCGATCCGATCTGTGCACTGCAAGCGGCGATGGAAGGATTCCAGGTCACAACAATGGACGAAGCCGCTGCACTGGGTGATATCTTTGTTACGACGACCGGCAACAAGGACGTGATCTGTGGCAAACACATGGACCGGATGAAACACCAGGCCATCGTTTGCAACATCGGCCACTTTGACAGCGAAATCCAGATCGCTTACTTGCGAAACCGCAAGGACATCAAGCACGTTAATATCAAGTCGCATGCGACCGAAGGTGGCCCGGTCGACAAGTATGTTTATCCGGACGGAAAGGCGATTATCGTTCTTGCCGAAGGCCGACTCGTAAATCTCGGCTGTGCAAAAGGACATCCGTCGTTCGTGATGAGCAACAGCTTCACCAACCAGGTAATGGCCCAATTGGCACTGTGGCAAGACCACAAATCCTATGAAATCGGCGTTCATATGTTGCCGAAGAAGCTTGACGAGGAAGTCGCTCGTTTGCACCTGGAAAAACTGGGCGTCAAACTTGAGAAACTTTCCACCGAGCAGTCGGAATACCTTGGCGTTCCCGTTGACGGACCCTACAAGCCCGAACATTACCGCTATTAATGCCCGTCGATTCCCGGAATCGGGAAGTTGAGCGAGAAAAAAAAACAAAGCCCGACGAATCATCGTCAGGCTTTTTTTTGTTTGACAAATTGAATGATTGACTATTGGAGGACTTCCGACTTATCTATCAGGATTTGACCGCCGGTTGATTCCGTTGCCGGACCATACATGCTCGATTGCAACAAACGACAGGAGTCAATATTAACCCGGCCCTGTGACTCGGTCCGAACCTGGGCAACATAGTTGTTTCCGGAAATCGACTCGACAAATCGAATTTTGGAGGCGCCACCGACCGACAAGCCGCTTCGGCCATTTCCGCGCAATGTACAACGGCGAATTGCCACGGATTCCGTACCATCATGGGCGTTGATTCCGTCGAGCTGAAAACCCTGAATGACCAGGCCCACGATCTCGACATTGCCACATTGGTACAAGGTAATGCCTGTTTGATGCAAACAACAATTTAGTTCGTACCTGCCAGGCAACTTATCAGGTTCAGTACAAAAATAAATCCATCCATCGGAAAGCGCCCATTCCAACGGGGCCAGCGCTCCCCAGGATTCTCCGCGAGTCAGTGGTTTTCCATTAAAGTAAAGCATCTGATGACTTTTTAGTTTCGGTCGATAGCGGTAGGTATCGCCAATCACTCTCTCCCACTCATCGGCGGGGATTGGTCCGGTGCCATCCAGAACGGCTCCATTGCTGATAATTCGAAATGGCAACCCAACAACCCCGTCGTGCCTGGATCCCTGAACAGTCAGGCTTTCGCGATAGGGAACGCCAGTTTCACCGACGATAATCTGGTCACCGGTACGAACAAGCTGCAACGCACGGCCAATCGTCCGAACCGGACCGGAATTCGCACTGCCCAGTTTGTTTACCAGCCCGTTTCGTGAATCGTCACCCGAAACATTGTCAACGAAAATGTCGTCAGCTAGCGCAATGGAAATAGAAAACAAGGCCACCGGAATAGAGAATCCGATCGCGCGAAAAAATACGGAAAATCGATGAACCATATTCAAATTCCGGCAATGCAAATCAATGAAGCCCAGACATTTTAATGCAAGCAGCAAGGTTGGGTAGTCTGGTCAAATTGAATTGTTTGGTGTGTTTGCATTTCCAACAATAAATACGAATTGAAATAACCGCTTTTTGCGCTGGATTTCCTGTTTCCGTTTCGTTTACCGTGAAACCGGATCAAGAAGTCCCGAAAAAAGCCGCTAATATTGGAGCTTATAGAGAAACTCCATGGAGACCGAAAGTCCGTTTGTCGCATTCTTTTGGGCCGCTGTCGAATGGCCTGATAATGCCTCGATCAATGGTTGCGAATTGCGGCTTGATCGGCCAGCATTTGGCGAAATCGAACGAAAAGGTAATGGCTGTCGTGCGGGCCAGCGGATGCTTCCGGATGGAACTGAACGCTAAAGGCCGGGCATTGACGATGTTGCAATCCAGCGATGGTGTTGTCATTGAGATGTCGGTGTGTGATTTCAAGACAATCGGGGAGCGACTCTTCTTCGACAGCAAAACCGTGATTCTGGGAAGTAATCTGGACGCGCCCGGATTGGAAATCCAGAACCGGTTGGTTGGCACCACGATGACCAAACTTCAATTTAAAAGTCCGCGCTCCGCAAGCCAGTGCCAGCAATTGATGCCCAAGACAAATGCCGAAAATAGGGAGTCGACCTATCAATTCGCGAATCGCGCTGATTGCATAAGTAAGCGGTTCGGGATCGCCAGGCCCATTGGACAGGAACAGTCCATCTGGTTCCAGCGCCATAATCTCGCTGGCAGTAGCCGTTCCCGGCACCACGGTCACTCGAAATCCCTGCTGGCACAGGTGCCGGGGAATATTTCGCTTCATTCCGTAATCCAGTGCCACCAAATGCGGCGTGAAATCATTATTTCCCTCGAACACTCCGCCTGTTGAATGGTTCCACCAGGCGTCCAGTGGCTGATCCCAGTTCACCAAATGTTCGGGAAGCACTTCGCGAACCAGATCGCGACCAACGAGTCCATCGCCGGCCCGAGCTGTAGCAACGAGCGCTTCATTGTTCAGCTCAACCGTCGACAACACGGCGCGCATCGAACCGCAGTTTCGCAGGATGCGAGTCAGTTGCCTTGTATCAATTTCGGCGATTCCCACAACTCCATTTTGCCGCAAATAATGATCGAGACTGTTGGTGCATCGAAAGTTGCTGGCAAGTCGGCTTGATTGCCGGACAACAAATCCTGCAAGGTGCGGCTTCCAGCTTTCCACATCCTGTTCGTTAACTCCGTAGTTTCCAATCTGCGGATAGGTCATTGTTACGATCTGACCGCAATAACTTGGGTCCGTCAGGATTTCCTGATAACCCGTCATCGAAGTATTGAATACGATTTCCCCGGATGATTGACCGCAGGCACCCAGGCTAATACCAGCAAAAACATTTCCATCTTCGAGAGCCAGTTTTGCGATTTGTGTCATTATTTCCTAAAGCTGCTGGAGGGGCCGTTTGATTGGCTGTTTCGGAATGGTTACATCCTTGTCGAAATGAATTGCATTCGGATTCGTCGATCGCGTTCGACAAATTCTATTTTTTGTAGTTTGTTTGCGAAAGCCGCAACTTTCGGCAATCCTGGAAAAGTCATTAAGGTCCTGAACCAATTGTCACCTGAAAAGTTCGTGAAACCCGGCTTTTATTGCCGACCGGTCTGGTTACCTGCGAATGTTAACCCTTAATCAAAATTGGCTGACTTTTCCTTTTGCAACGAATTAACACGCGGTCAGTTTACGGCAAAGATACTTGCCATAATCATCCGATACCATCCATTGGCTGTGGGTCTCCGAGCCAAACGACTTCGGTCGCGAGGTATCGGACAGCCAAACTTTGAAGGGTCCCTTGTAGCGGCGAGCGGGGGCCCTTCTTTTATTTTAAACGGTTTTCGAAACGGTTTTGGCAAGGGGTAGCGAGTCATTTATGCTTCAGCACCCGAAGGGCCGTTCCAACAAATGACTCCCCAACTCATATCAGTTCCCTAGTTGTCCATTACTTCTTTCTCGCGGAATTTGGCCGCATCGTTGGCCGTCTCCTCGAACTTCCTTGTCAGTTCCTGAATTTTGTCTTTCAGATCATCGCGCTGATCTTCGCTAATCGTCTTTTCTTTTTCCGCCAGCTCCGACGCCTTGTTTCCATCCCTCCGAACATTGCGAACGGCAACTTTCGCTTCTTCCGTAAGCTCCTTGATTCGCGCAACCATTTTCTTGCGCACATCGGTCGACAAGGGCGGGATATTGATTCGGATGAGCCGACCATCGCTTTGCGGATTGAATCCCAGGTCAGCCGAAACGATGGCCTTTTCGATTTCCTTGATCGTTCCCTGATCATAGGGACGAATCACGATTTGAGTCGGTTCGGGTGCACCGACAGAAGCAATCTGCTTGAGCGGTGTCGGCGAACCGTAAATGTGAACGCGAACGCTATCGACCAGTCCGGGATTAGCGCGACCGGTTCGGATACCGCCAAGACTTTTTTTCAAAACCTCAATGGCCTTTTCCATTCGTTCTTCGGTATCGAACAGAATCTCATCTACTGACATAAAATGAACCCTTGTTGGTACAAATCAAGTTTCGCGGCCAAACATCCAACTCAAACAATTAGCCAACTCAAACAGTTATCGCTTCGTTGCGACAAGTAATCAATGTTCCAATCCGCTCGCCGGCGATCGCCCGTTGAATGTTTCCCTCCCTGAGGTAATTGAACACCATGACGGGTTTATTGTGCTCCATGCAGTGGGCAATTGCCGAGGAGTCCATTACCCGCAGCCCTTTTTCCAGGACGGTGGAAAAACTCAAATCGTTGTACATGATGGCGTGCGGGTTTCGTTCAGGATCCTCGCTAAAAACCCCGTCGACCCGTGTTGCCTTGAGCAGGATGTCGGCGTCCAGTTCAAGTACACGAAGGGCGGCGGCGGTATCGGTCGTAACAAACGGCCCACCCGTCCCCGCAGCCAGAATCACGATTCGTCCCTTTTCCAGATGCCGTTGGGCCCGTCGACGAATGTACGGCTCGCAAACTCCATCCATCCGGATGGCACTCATCAGCCGAGTCGTGCAACCCACCGATTCAAGTCCATCCTGAAGTGCCAGTCCGTTAATAACGGTCGCCAGCATTCCCATGTAATGTGCGGTTGCCTGGTTGACAATTGCCTGCGTCTCGGTGAACTGGCTGCCGCGAAGAATGTTGCCACCGCCGATTACTACGGCAATCTGACAACCCGTTTCGCCTGCCGCCTTGATTTGCCTGGCAATGTGGATCACTTCGTCCATCGCGATTCCGCGCTCGCCATGTTTGGCAAAACTCTCGCCGGACAATTTTAGTATTACACGTTTGTAGACAATTTCAGTCATGAAATAGCTCGGTTGGGGTTGGGGAAATGAGCCGTTTGGGCGCTAGCCCCGGTTTTTTGTGATGGAACCGTGGCTAGCGCCAAAACGGCTAACCCAAATAACAAGAATTGACGCAGCACCAGCCCGTCGTCCGAACCACCCGGATTAACCGACGGCAACTCGCTTGAATTCGACGATTTCTGCATTTGCATGAAATTCCTTTACGGCAGTTTCGACCGATTTTGTGACATCCAATGCAAAGAACTGGCTCAACAAACATCGTTCCTGATCGACCAAAGTGTTGTCGGCGTAAAACCGCTCCAGTTTCCCCGGAACGATTTTGTCGAAGATTTTTTCAGGTTTTCCTTCGGCGCGAAGCTCGGACTTGATTTCGTCCTCGACACTGGCCATGACTTCGGCAGTGAGCTGGCGTCGGCTACCGAATCGCGGAACATTTTTCAACGGCTTGCCAAGTCGTTTCCGGTCTTCATTTTCGATTTTGATTTGTCCTTGCAAGGACTCTGTTTCTCGCAAAACAAATGCGTCGTCAAACTCACTCGGATGCATAATGAGCGGGTTCATCGCGGCGATATGCATGGCAACGCTACGGAAAAACTGCGCCTCGTCATTTTTGCCACCATCCCTGTATGAGACGACGACACCGATCTTGCTGCCGGAATGGATATACCAGGCGAGCCTTTCGCCTTCGACGATCCTGTAGTCCGAAACGGTGACTTTTTCGCCAATCGTTCCAGTATAGTCGACCAACTTCTCGGCAACGGTTATTCCGTCCAGCGGCAATTGCAACAAGGCATCGATACTTTCGATGTTTTTCTCCATCCCGAGTTTGGCGATTCGGTTGGCAAGCTCGATAAAGTTCTCGTTCTTGGCAACGAAGTCGGTTTCGCAACTGAGTGCCATTACCAGCCCTTTATTGCCCGCCTCGTTGACGACAATGACAACGACGCCCTCGTTGGCATCGCGGTCCGCACGTTTGGCGGCAACTTTTTGGCCTTTTTTGCGCAAGTAATCGACTGCACCGTCCATGTTGCCACCGGACTCTACAAGTGCTTTCTTGCAGTCCATCAATCCGGCACCGGTTGCCTTCCTCAGATCACTTACATCTTTTGCGGTAATATTTGTCATGGCTTTCCTTCTATGGCTGGTTGCCGTTAATGACTGAATTTGACTGTTTTGGTTCGGATATCGGCGGATCGAGGACTATTTGGCAAAACGGCCTGCCCGGCAGCCATGGAATACAACTGGCATTTTCCGAAGTGAATTGTCCGGGCCGACGCCCAATTCGGGGCAGCGGCGGGCGGCTCTGAATAACGTTTTCGACGTGAGACTGATGCGAACACTATTCCCGTCAGGACGTTACCTCAACAGCGTCCTTGTCGACCACGGTTTCTGCGCCCGCAGCGACGTTATCCCCTTTTTCCCTGGCCATCGTCGAGGACTTGCGACCTGCGGCCACCGCGTCAGCCAAGTGCCGTACGATAAGATCAATCGACCGAATACCATCGTCGTTGCCTGGAATTGGCAAGTCGATTGTATCGGGGTCGCAATCCGTATCGATCAACGAAACGGTGCGAATGCCCATCGAGCGCGCTTCAAGTACCGCGTTTTTTTCCTTGCGAGGATCGACAACGACCAACGCTTCGGGCAATCGGTTAAGCGATCGCAATCCATTCAGGTTCCGGTACATTTTGCGGTATTCGCGAGCCAACGATGACTGCATCTTTTTCGAATAAGTCGCCAATTCGTCGCCGCTGCGGATTTTTTCCAGCTCTTCCAACCGTGTCATCCGGCTGCGAATCGTACGAAAGTTCGTCAGGCATCCCCCCAGCCAGCGCGCACTGACAAAAGGCATTCCGCATCGTTCCGCTTCTCTTTCGATTACCGCACCCGCTTGACGCTTGGTTCCAACGAACAAGATCAGGCTTCCACCTTCGGCAATCTGGGTCAAGAACTTCTTGGCTCGCAATAGTCCACGAACAGTTTCGCGGATATCAATTATATGAATCTGGTTTTTACGTCCGAAAATGTATGGAGCCATTTTTGGGTTCCAGCGACTGCTGCGGTGCCCAAAGTGCACTCCGGCTTCGATCATGTCCTCAACAACTTGATTGGCCATAAATTCTCCGTTGGGTCTGACCGGGCCGTGGATAGTCCACGCGAACCTTGTAATTTGGCAGGAACGCCGGCGCGAAACAGACTGAAAAAGGGTTACAATAAAACAGATCACACTTTACAAAACGTGTGCTCTGCGACCTGATAATGTATCGCCACACCCCATTATCCACAATTCCTGATGGACCACGAAACTCTTGAATCTCCGGACAGTTCTGAAAGTGACTGGCCTCGCCGAATCGATGATGCCGTTCAGCAATTGACGCTAATTCATAGCCAATCGATTGAATTGCTTGTTCCGAAAGGATCAAGCGCAGGAACTCCCCCCAAAGTCATTCTTGCGGGCTCGTTCAACCCCTTGCACGTTGGCCATTGCCGAATGGCTGACGTTGCCGCCGAAATCACCGGCGAAGGCGTTCACTTTGAATTGTCGATCAACAATGCCGAAAAGGCTCCGATTGACGTCGACGAGATCGGCCGCCGAATCCTGCCGGGACTGGTTCGGCCCCGAGACTGCCAGTCCGGATCAGAGTCTGCGTTAGCCCGGCGAACGATGTTTTCTCCCCATGGCCTGCTCTTGTCCAATCACGCGACCTTTGTTCGCAAGGCGGCCGAGTACGGCGAAGTGACGTTTGCAGTCGGAATCGATACCTGGATTCGAATCGGCGATGAAGCGTTTTATCCACCTGGCCGCCGCGATGCCGCCATCGAAATGATTGCCGCCATGGGAAGCCGCTTCCTTGTTTTCGGACGCGAAATGGATGGACAATTTGTTAGCCTGAGTTTGGCAGAATCAACCCGTTGTACGCCTGAATCACTCCGTGAAATCTCGTACGAAGTTCCCGAAACAAAATTCCGATCCGGGATGTCCAGCACTGAAATCCGAAACGAAAACAATCCAAATTGAGATCATTCCAAAATGACAAAACGTAAAAAAGGCTGTTTGATTTTCCTGGTGATTCTGCTCGTTGCCGGTGCGATCATCGCATGGTTCCAAACTCCCAATCGCAAACTTGAAATCTCCGAGGACACGACTCATTACACCGAACCGCTGCTGGCTGACGGACGTGTCGATTATCTCTCCGTGCTGAACCGCAAGTACAGCGTCGGTGTTACCAACGAAAACAATGCCTTGATCCCATTACTCGAAGTGCTCGATATCGTCGGCGCATCGTCGCCCGAGTATCGGGATCGCCTGCTTCGCGATTTGGGAATGGGAGCGGTATTGACCAAACATAAACTCGTGGGCTACGAAAAATTGCTTGCGGAGCTGTTTCCAATTGATCCCGCCGACGAAGAAGGCTCTCAAAAACGCGAAAACGAACTGCATTCGGTCGACGCTCCCTGGAAAACGGCTGATCATCCGCAGTTGGCCGAAGTACTTCGGCAACAATCACCTGCTCTTGAAAGTGTCGTTGAAGCGAGCAGGCGGCCCCGGCTCTTCGTCCCCATGATCGACATGGCCAATTCCGATGAAGAACGTCTATTGGCCGCCGTCCTGTTGCCAGTCACTTTCGAATTGCGCTCCGCCGCAGAGAATCTTGCCCTGCGCGCGATGAGCCGCCTTGGCGACGGCAACATTCCCGAAGCGATCGAGGATATCAAGTCCATTCGCCGGCTGGCTCGTCTAATCGATCAATCGCCAATACTCGTCGATAGCCTGATTTCCATTGCAATTAGCCGGATTGCGGCAAATTCTGAATCACAATTGATCCAGTCTGCGGATATTACCAGGGAGCAACTGCTTGCCTGCCAGGAATTTCTGGTTGAATCACAGCAATTTCGCATCAAGTTCCTGGAACGAATCGGAAATACGGAACGATGCTTCGCGCTCGATTCAATGGCCTTTTCAAGCACGTATGGATTCGATTCCGCAGGTGGTGCATTTCTCGGCGCGTTGGATCGCGATCCGCAAATCTCGATGATGTACCGGATACTCGCCAACTCGGCCGATCCCAACGAAGCGATGCGGGAGGTTAATCGGTTTTTTGACAAGACAATTAAATCGTACGAGTCTCCAGACCATCGACAGCGACTTGCCAACTACGCGGAATTGAATGACGCCCTCGACGAAATGGAAAAACAATTCACACAATACAACAGGTTAGCCGGAGCGTTTCTCAGTGGGCCCGTTGCCCGGGGGCGATTGCTGGGTCAGCTTTCGATTTTGCTGTATGCTCCAGGAATATTTCCAGTCTATAACGCCGAGACACGAAACGAATTGTCCACTGACCTGATGCACCTGGCCATTTCCATCCAGTTATACAAACGGGCGACAGGACAGTACCCGGAATCTCTCGCCGAATTGCAACCGGACTACATCAAAGAAATCCCGCAAGACTGGTTTTCTGACGGGCTTGTCACGTATCGCCGTACCGGTACCGGATTCGTTGTCTACAGCGTCGGCGAAAACAAAATCGATGATGGCGGACTCGACAGCGACGAAATGCCAGGCAACCGCCGCGGTGATATCCGTGTCCGAGTTGGTGAATTGGACAAGTAGCACGGCCGCCGAGGATCGTTTTCAATCAACGATTAGTACTGCCGCACAAGGGGCACGACTTGTGATCGTAACTCGTTTCATTCAGGAATCGAATCAGGAAAAATGCTCTTCTACTATTTCGTAATCGCGATTCCATTGTTGTCGGCGACAAGTGCGTTTTTGTACGGGCTTGATAAACATCGGGCGAGGCAGGACTCGCGTCGGATCCCGGAATCGACGCTGCTGGGGATTGATTTGCTTGGTGGCTGGCCCGGCGGATGGTGGGCCCAGTACAAGTTCCGGCACAAAACCCAAAAAGTCTCATTTCGAATCCGCTTTATGCTTGCTGTTGCGATCAACATTATCGCAGTCGGCGGCTGGTGTTACCTGCGGTATCGATAGCTTTAGTTCCTGGACCCTGATTCGATCCCAATCAATTGCCCTTCGTCATTCACCTTCCTCGGCACCCTGGTTTTTCAGGGCAATCAAATGTTGTTGGCCGCGAACGTAAAAAACGCCTTCAGATATTGCGGGCGTAGTTAGCACGTTTTCGCCGATCGGGTTGATGGCGACCAGACGAAACTCGGGTCCGGCTGCAAGGACGATTACATTGCCCCCTTCTTCCGGGAAATAAATGTTCCCATCGGCGGCCACCGGTGAACCGACAAAGCTCAGGCGGGCACCGAGTTCTTCGGGTTTGTTTTCGATTTCCCCAAATCCTTCGCTCAAGCGTTTTTTATAGACCTCGGCACCGGTCTTGGCATCGAGGCAAGTAAGCCGCCCGTCGTTACTGCACAAATACATGTAGTCGCCATAGACGATGGGGCTTGGCATGTACGGTCCCCCTCGTGGCTGGTACCAGCGAACATGTTCGCTTGACGTTTCATCTTCGGCCAACGTCACATCCCCGGTCGCGTCCAGCGATATCGCCACGATTGGCTGGATGGGCGAATAACCGCTGGTGATGTAAATCATGTCGTGCGAAACGAAGGGGGTCGGCACGACAATCTCCGAGTGCTTTCCAAAACGCCACCACTCCTCGCCGGTGCGGGCATCGTAGCCTCGCGCGAACCCGGTGGCGTGAGTCAATAACATCGGACCGCGCGGTGAGTCAACGACGTTCGGCGAACTCCAGCCAGGAATCTCGTCGCGATCCGTTTTCCAGACTTCACCACCGTCGTCCAGCCGATAAGCGGCAACAAATGAATTCTCTTGCACATCACATTGGACGATCACCGTGTCTTCAAAGATTACGGGCGAACTGCCAAAGCCCCATTGATAGCTCTTGTCATAGAACCAGCCACTGTCGAGCATCCCCAGGTCTTTTTTCCAAACCAATGTTCCGTCAATTGTGTAGCAAAACAGCCCCTGTCCTGCAAAAAAAGAAATCACGAATTTGCCATTCGTTGTAACCGTCGGATTGGCATGAGTCGATTTCAAGTGCCGTTTCACCAACGGAACTCCTTTGGCCGATTCGTTTTTCCAGATCATCTCGCCAGACTTCTTGTCAACGCACAAAGTCATAAAGCGATGTTCCGATTCGTCTTCGACCGACGTTACACCGCCGTAGTTGCCCGCTTTGATGCTGGTGTCGCCAGCTCCACTGATCGCGGAAGTCAGAAAAATCTTCTCCCCCCAAATCACCGGACAACTGTGGCCCAACCCTTCGATGGGAGTCTTCCACAATACGTTCGTTTCGTCAGTCACATTCCACTCGATGGGTGGATTTTGACCGTCGGCAATTCCTCTCGCTCCGGTACCGCGAAACTGCGGCCAGTTCGCGCTGGACATCGCTCGATCCGCCAGCCGCGACTCGGCCGAGTCCGGAGGGAAAGCTACAGCTTCCGGTTCGACAGGATCGTCGTTTTCCATCGCCCCGGTTTTTGGTGATTCATCAACAACCGCATCATCTTTCGGTGCCTGGTCTTTCGCTGATTCAGCCGAATCGGTTGTTGCCGCACTCTCATCGGTTTTTTCCGCCGGTTTGGTTTCGGCTTTCTTCTTGTCGAGAGTCAAACGCGCCGGCGTGGCTCCTTTTTCCTTGAGAAAGGCAACTACTTCCTTGTGGCCGTTCATCGTGGCCCACGTCAATGGAGTCGCGTTATAAAACGTGTCTTGCTTACCAAGTTCTGCGCCTCGCTCGACCAGCAGCGTTACCAATTCGAGATTCCCCTTCTCTGCGGCAAAAGACAACGCCGTGGCACCATACTTCGTTGCCGAGTTGATATCCATACCGTCGTCAAGCAACGACTTGATCGTCTCGATATCGCCTGATTGGGCAGCACTGAAGAGTAACTGTGGATCCTTCGGTTCCTGTCCCGCTAACGGAATGGCAAAAAGGACTATCAAAAAAAGGACCAAAGGTATTCGTACAAAACGAACCAAAATCTCAGTGTTGGTCAGATCGGGCGTAATCATGAACTAAATTCCGGGGCAGTAATTGAAACGATTCGAACGCCTGAATTGTAATCGATTTTGGAAATACCTGAGGGTGTCCGGGTATGGGGTGCCACTGTTTGCTGGTCAAACAGTGTTTACCCGCCTGCACTGCTGGACGAGCCAGCAGTGGCACCCGAATTTTCAGCAATGATTGATTTGAAACCATCAGGATTCCCGGACACCATCGTATACCTACCGGCAATTATTGCGGTTGTTTCTATCTCTTCCAATCGTTGGCCTGGTAGACGACGACTCCTTCGCGGGCATCATAGATCAACAAGCGGCTGTGCATTCCGCCGTGCGATCGCATAATTCCCTTAAGCAACTCATGTTCAGTCGGCCAGGGATATGCGTATACGAGGTCGAAATCGATCAAGTCGTATCCAAGCTCACCGTACGCATCGGGCAAGTTCAATACCGTTCGTTCCGACTCTTGTCCAAGTTCCGGTTGCCACTCGAATCCGTCCGGCACAAAACTGCCCGCGATAAACTCGGCGGGGTTGTCGAATTCATTTGCAAGCTCGCGCGCCATATCGACCAGCATCGGTTCAGCTTCGATTCCGTATGCATCATAGCCGAGCCGCGCGGCCATCTGCGCAACCACACCGAGCCCCGATCCCCACTCCAGAAAAGTGTTGGTTCGATGTTTGAGTCGCACCAGCGCGTCGAGTACGGAACTGAACTCGGCACTAACGTAGCCCGAAAAATCCGGCAAGGATTCGTTGGCCGTCCAGATTTCTTCAGCGCGTAGCCAAAGTGCTTCGAATTCGCTGCGGAGGCCGCTGGTTTTAGCCAGGATTGCACGTAATGGTTTGAGATTGATGGATGAACTGGCAATAAGTCAACTTGACGAGTTACCCTTTGATACCCGTAGTCGAGATACCTTGAATAAACGTGCGTTGAGCCAGAAAGAATAACAAAATCACCGGGATCGTAAACATCACCGACGCCGCCAGCAACAAATGCGTCTGATCCCCGTAAGAACTTGTGAATCTTTCCAGTCCATAAGCCAACGGAAACTTCTCCGGGTCGTCCAAATACAACAGCGGTCCCCCAAAATCATTCCATGTCGCGACAAACTGAAATACGGCTACTGTGGCAATTGCCGGGTGCGATAAGGGCAACCCGATCCTCCAGAACAAGCCAAAGTGACCCAGGCCGTCGACCCGGCCCGCTTCCAGTAACTCTTTGGGAATCGTCAGAAAAAACTGCCGAAGCAAGAAAATGTAAAACGCATCACCGACGAAGCAAGGCAAAATGATGGCCCACAGCGAATCATAAAGCCCCAGCGCGCTGATAAGTGCGAAACGGGGAATCATGGTCAACTGCCATGGCAAAAGCATCGTCGCGATAATCAAGGCAAAGCCGACCCGTCGCCCGCGCCACTCGATCCATGCCAGCGACCAGGCAGTCAATGAACATGAAATAACCGATCCAGTCACGCATCCAGTACACAACAGCATTGAGTTGAAAAAGTACCGCCACCACGGAACGGCTGACATCGCGTCCGAATAATTCTGCCAACGCCAGGTTTCCGGAAGCAATGCGTACGGGTTTCGCGCAAGCTCCTCGGGTGTCTTTAACGACGAAAATAACATAACCAGCAGCGGCAACGAAAACAAAGCCGCCAGCCCAATCAACGTCCCATGCCGGGATATCGGGCCCAACCA
>JANNWJ010000064.1:0-5476 GCA_031414755.1 Pirellulaceae bacterium
TTTGACGACTACCAAGTCGTACAAGAAAGGTGACGAAACGCTGCGGACTCAGACTTTTGGATCGGACGATATCAACAAGTTGTGTTACTTGTTGAAGCAAGCCGACGAATACATCCAGACCTTCCGAATTTCGTTATCGGAGTCGGATGCCTAAATCATGTGGGGGCTGCCCTGACAGCCCCTGCGCTCGAAGCGTTGACTGGCAGCGTTGCGGAACAAGTGACCAACCAGTCTTTCTCGAAGAATTCCAGCTTCCAGGCGGTTCAGTCCCTTTCCACTGTTCCGCCAAATTCGCTTCAAACTATGACCGCGCTAAAACTTCGCGGCGCTAACAGTACTACGTATCTACTCGGAAAGGATTGATCTGATGGTGACGATTCATTCGCTCAAACAGGACAAATGCGTCTGGTGCGCCAAATTACGCGAAGGTGTTCAAGTCTCGTTTTCTGACGGAAGCCTGAGCGGCTTCATTTGCTGGTCGGATTTTCGAAAGCTGCTCAAAAGCCGCGCCCGCGAAGGGGATCAATCGGCTACGCGCGTCGATTTGTCGCCTAAAGCAACGTCGACATGATTTCGCAAATTCATCGTCCTTCTATCCTTTTGTCATTTTTGAGTTTCAGCGAACATGAACAAACTACTCAATGTTGAAGATTTTCGTTGGTTGATTCAGGATGCGGTTCGGGAATGCCTCGGCGAGCTTGAACGAAGTCGGAGCAATCGTTCGAACGGATATCACATTAAAAATGCGCACGAAACAAAGCCAATTCTTGTGGGCTCAGGCGAAGCGGCTCGAATGCTCGGTATCAGTGAACGAACCCTGTGGGAACTGAAGCGTCGTGGTGAACTCCCGTATGTCGCGATCGGTAGCGGGACCAAGAAGGAGAGCATTCGATATTCTGTGAGCGACCTCTACTCGTTCGTGGCCAGCCGAAAAGTAAGCCGAAAAGAATCTGGTACCATCGACGATACCAACGGCCGAACTGCTCGTGCCGAATAACTATGGCCAGCATCCTACGAGAAGCCAACGGCAGAAAAACGGTTCAATTCGTCGATCCGGACGGTGGCGGCCGAAAGTTCAAAATTCGGCTCGGCAAGGTACCAACCCGCGACGCCGAATTCTTCAAGAACAAAATCGAGCGGCTGATTGCATGTCGCATCACAGGCAGCCCGTTGGACGCCGACGTAGCCTTTTGGGTCAGCAAGTTAACCGACTCGATAAAGAGACGCCTGGTCGACCTGGAGCTCCTCGCTCCCAATCCGGAGACCAAGGCTACGACGCTTGGTGAGTTCATTGACTCGTACATTGCTGGTCGGTCGAGTCTAAAGCCAGACTCAATAACCAACTTGAAACAGGCTCGCCGTCGGTTGATCGATTTCTTTGGCGAGTCTCGCGATATTCGCCAGATTTCACCTGGTGATGCGGACCTGTGGCGCGAGAAAATGATAAGGGACAAATTCGCCGGTGCGACTATCAGTCGGGACGTGAAACGCGCACGGCAATTCTTTCGGGCCGCGATCCGGCAGCGGTTGGTTTCAGAAAACCCATTCTCCGATTTGCCCGCCCCGGCGCAAGTCAACAAAAGCCGTGAGTATTTCGTGACACGGGAAGTCACGAACAAGTTGATCGAGGAGTGTCCAGACGACGAGTGGAAGTTAATCGTAGCCTTATGCCGTTATGGCGGATTTCGCTGTCCATCTGAACTTTATGCTCTGCGGAAAAGCGACATCGATTGGGAGGGGAAACGCATTCATGTCCACAGCTCGAAAACCGAACATCACCAGCACGGCGGCAACCGCACGATCCCTCTTTTTCCTGAGTTGATCCCGTTCCTGAAAACGGAGTTGGCAAACAAAGTAACTGGTGACTTCGTGATTAACCGAAAACGGTGGTCCGCCGCCAACCTGCGCACGTCGCTTTTGCGTTACATCGAAAGAGCAAAGCTAACGCCGTGGCCGAGGCTATTTCAGAACCTGCGTGCGAGCCGACAGACGGAATTGACCAATGAGTTCCCCATTCACGTTGTTTGCGAATGGCTAGGGAATAGCCAACTCATAGCGGCTAAGCATTACCTCCAAGTGACCGACGATCATTTTGAGCGAGCAACAAAGTCGGCATCGGACTAATTGCGTGCCCATGAATTTGGATTTACGGGTCACGAGATTGAAACTGCTCCGGATTTTGCTCCGCGTTGTTTTGAAAACCTTGGATTTGTTGGAGAATTTAAGCTGGTTCGAGCCCCGTAGGGGTCACTTTTCGCCTTTCTATGCCCTGCGGTTCGCGGAATCTCAGGGGGTTTTGTTTTTGTGCCTGGCTGTTCTTTGGTCGTCTTGGGCGTGCGTGCGTCGGAATTTACGTCAAAATTTTTTGGCGTTCTGGAAATGACAAGGTCCCGGAATGGATCATGGGCCCGAGCCTGTTCAAAGTCTTGGCTTGTCGTCCGGTGGTAATGCTTCAACGCCGTTTTCATGTCATGGCCGAACCAGGGTAATTCCGAAAATTGTCGCTTGGACGGCTCGTGCAAGTATGATTGGGCACTCGACCCAATCCAATCCGTTGCTTTTTCGCATAACCCACGTTTCACCGGGTTGTTGTGGATGTAGTCGATGGATGCTTCCAGTCCGTCCGACTCGACCGACACGGGTCATTTATTTCATGCCGCACGAAGTGCTCGCCAAAGACTCTGCGGACACAGGCCATTTCGGCTGGTGTCATCGGGCTGGTTAAGCAGCTGGTCAAACGCCTTGAATTGCCTGCCGCCATCAATCGAACCTGTCCGGTTTTCAAATTGCAACAGCGCCAGGCACGGCGCGAAACGGGCACAGGTCGAACTGTTCCCGTTAAATTTTCAAGACTGGTTGGCCGGAAATGCGTCAGACCCCGATTGGGGTCTGATCCGCTGGTCTTGAAATTCAATTTCCACAGTTAGAAATCGAATACTTCGAGGATTGATACTGTCCCTGATACCTCATTCGCTACGGCCACGTACAACTGCCCCTTACGGTGAAAGAACTTGATTCCTTCAGGCGCTATGCCGACCGGTGCAAGGTCGATCACAAGAGGCGTACATGGGTTGCTAACATCGATCAGCGCAACTGCGTTTGCGCGTTCAAGGCCTACCGCAACCAGGGTCATGCCGTGGTGGCGCGTGAGGTCGAGCACTTCAGGCTCCGAACCGCCGCGGTTGCTGCGACTGTCTGGATAGACACCGAACAGAGCCGCCGAATCGTCAATCTGCGAACCGGTATCACCCAGCAAAACACCCGTGCGGGCATCGAACAGGCTCACCGTGCGTCCGCCGCGAGGACTGTTAGAACCCAGCGCATTGCGGGTGTCACCCTCGTCGGCCGTAACAAAGAATTTGCCGGACTGATCAAGCGCGATTCCATCAGGTTCACGGAACGCCATAAGCGAGTCAACCGTCGGGTTGTAACCCCCACCTACGACCAAATCGGCGTCATGAATGGTCTGGCCAAGGCCAAAGTAGGTCAATTGCAAATTTTTCAGGTTGATGCGAACAACACCGCTATTCTCCTCAAGCGAGATGTAGGCAAATTGGCTGTTCGCTGTAATAGCCACGGTCTCTGGTTCCAGTGTGGCGGGGTGGTTGTCTACGGGCAATCGCGCAGCGTCATCGGTCCGCAGCAAGCTGAAACCTGGCAGGCCAGCAGCCGATGGTAGTGCTACATGGGTAACCAGCAACTGGGATGGGATCTCGGCGTTGAAGCCAACCAAATCCACGACGGAGAGCGAACCGTCACCTCCGTTCAGGCCAATCCCGGTGCCTTCCGCCTCATTGGCGACGACAGCGTACTCGCCATTAGGCGAAATCGCGATGGAGTCGGGCTGGATACCAACCGGCGCTGAGGACAGAAAAACGCCGTCCGAAATTCGGTAGGCAGCAACCGTTCCCATTAACCCCGGGGTGCCGGTTACCACCAGGAAATAGTCGTGTTCGGGATGGACCGCGACGGAGTTTGGAGTGCCGAATGTGGTATCGACGACCACACGTCGCATCAGTTGTGGCTGAAACGGATCCGACAGGTCCAGTACATCGACGCTCCCTGCCACGTTGGTCAGGGCGGCAATTCCGCCCTCTTTGCGGACGCTGATGATCTCGCTGCCCAAGCTACCCAATCCTGTGTCGTACGTGGCTATCAGATCCAACTGTGGCTGAGCCCTTGTTTCTTCAGCGGTGAAACTGCTGAGGATAATTATCGCGGCGGTGAATGTGATACAGGTTTTTTTCATACAATGTTGTCTCGACATGGATTGCGAACTGAAAAAATATAACAGGTTGTTCATATGTGCTGACAGGATTTTCTGTCCGCTGATTTTGGGGTTAGTTGAAACGAACCCTCGGAACTTGTCAATTACTTGGGTAACCGTTCCTGGGGCATGCTAAGAAATCTTTATTTAATGGACCAAAGGTGCCAAGTCGCTTGCCGATGGAAGAGGCATGGCGACAAAACAATGGAAGATCCCGAAGGACATGGATCGTGAGCTTCACCCAAGGCACGCAAGTTTGTGCAACGGCTGATCGATGAGTTGCATAAGTATCAGAGGCAAACCCGAATCGTTTCGTCGGCTTCTTCGCCGTGATCGTTTTGGAAACTAACCTTCACCCGGTCTTCGGCCGGGTGGCACTGGCTATGCCAGTGTTGTTCGGGATTTGACGCAGAGATGACTTCGGTCAATTTGGTTGTCACTGATCAAAAGCTCCTTGAGGGAGTCCGTAAATGTGGGGCGATTCCGAAAATTGTCGTTTGGGTGGATCAAGCAAATAGAATCGGGCACTGGACCAAATCCAATCCGTCGCTTTTTCACACAACCCACGTTTCACCGGGTTGTTGTGGATGTATTCGATGGATGCTTCCAATGCCTCCGGAGTAAACAGATTGCGATCATATCCCGCCCCCTCCTGCCACAATCGAAAACAGACTTTCTTCGGTCGTTCTTGAACCGTCAACCGCTCCAATAATTCACTTTTCGATTCGATGAGAATCTGCTCGATCTCCTTTGAAAACGAAAACGTCAGTTCATGAAAGTCCCCCGGCTCATGAAAGTGGTTGACTTTTTTTCGATGGTGCTGTTCGGTCATTTCGTCCATTGTAACGATCCAACAAAGTTACGTTCACCACTTGGAGCTGAACGACACTGGCATAGCCAGTGGCACCCAGTCGTTCTCACTCAAGTCTTGAAAGACTCTGGAATAGCCAGTGCCACCCAGCTGTGAATGGACGTATTCATTTCCGATCAAGACCCAATCGGGGTGGCTCCAATTAGCGTTCAGAATCGTCCCTGTTGAATCTTTGATGCCAACAACAGACCCGGAGGGTCGGCATAGCGTCAGCCGGGCTCGTAAGGGCCCGGTATTTGTGAGAGTGAATGTCAAAAGGCCCGGCAGGGTCGACACAGGCTTGATGATGAATTTGATTCGAACGGGACGCGACCGTTTGTGTCGCCCCATCCGGGGCT
>JANNWJ010000065.1:0-22024 GCA_031414755.1 Pirellulaceae bacterium
GGTTCATCGTCACGCGTGCGGTTGACATAACCACCAAGTTGCCCGATGGCGCGAACGATCTCCTTAAGGGTTGGCGGTTTGTCGGGCGGAGGCTTCATGGTGATGAAGGATTGAATGGACTTCCATTCGTCCGGTTCAAAGATCAGCTCGCAGCTTTCATCCGGCAGCTCGCGAGCGATTCGGCAGATAAACAGAGAACGCCAGGCGACGATCATGTAGATCGCAAGCGCATTGAGAAATCGATCCAGAGTTTCAAATTGTCTTTCCTCGATGCGACATGATGACTTCAGTACGCGAAAGTAAATTTCGATCATCCAGCGAACAGTGTAATATTGAATCACGGTTCGAATTTCTTTATCGCTGCCGATGGGAAGACTGGTTAACAGCATCCACTCGATCGGTTCCTCGTCCCGGGGAGGATCGACTTCGCTGACCAGAACGACATGAACATTCACATCGGGCAGTTTTTTATCACATCGCCATGGGGCCCTGAGTGTTACTTTCGCCGCGCGAACTTCAACTACCGTATCACGAGCCGGGCGGGACTGTTTTCGATTTCGCGTATCATCAGGGAGCTTGGAATTTCGTTTGCCAACATGGATCTCGTTGGTGAAGCGCGGAGGGGTCTGCAGCACTTTTTCTCGAAGAAAAATGGCTGTTTCTTCGTCTTTGGGTTTGTCACTGTCATTACGTAGCGAACGATTTTGGCATCCGCGAACGATCCAGTCGACGCGATCTTTCTTCTCAAATGCCAAAAGCTCATAGATATCCGCTTCACTGTCAGCAACACAGACCACGTCTGTTTCCGGTGAGTGCTGAGCGACGTCTTCGGCTTGCGCGAGCGCCTGGTACCAACGATAGCTTTCCTTGTTTTCAAACGAAGTGTGCTTGCGATCATGCTCTTGCTGTCGTGTCTTGCGAAAGAATAACCACCGAATGTTGTTTGATTCGTCGATAAGTCGTCGCGATATGCGGCTCAAGAATTCGCTCGAACGTAACTTTCGGGTTATCAAAAAACCGATAAGCCGCCAGCGTTTCTGACCAGGTCAGACAAGCCGATGGGATGCTCTTGTTGGGGTTGCCAGCAAGCTGGGCCAAAACCTCTGTCATCCGTTTATTGAGACGTTTATCCTGAAGATTCACGTCGCAAGATTCTTCAACTACCCATGGCGCAAGCATAAATGTCGATCCCTGACAGTTTTACCCCCTCCCATTCCACCGATCCATTAATTAACCGATTGAAATGAGAAATGCCATATCGATCAACTTGTGTATAACAATGAGGGCTAGCGCCGTCGGCTCACACTTTTAGTGGTGACAAAGCACTTGTGCGTGGCTTATCCCCACAGGTTAGCCAGTTTCGGCCAAGAAATCAGCAAGTCCCTTCTGAATATCAAACATCAATGAGCGATGGTTTTCGATTCCGGCAGTTTTCGGTCCGCGATAACCGCTGCGCGATGCGCGTTGGAACGGACGGGGTTTTGTTGGGAGCATGGGTAAATGTTGGAAACGCAAAGCGAATTCTCGATATCGGAACTGGATGCGGGTTGATCGCATTGATGATGGCCCAACGGAATTCGACGGCGTTGATCGACGCGATTGAAATCGACGCCGACGCCGCCCAACAGGCAAGCGAAAATGTCGCCGCGTCACCGTGGTCCAGTCGCATTGAAGTGTTTCACAATTCTCTGGAAGACTTTGTCGGCCAAACGGAAAACGCAAGTCGTTACGACATCATCGTCTGCAATCCACCCTTCTTTACCCACAGCACTCGATCCCGAGATGAAAGGCGATCGACTGCTCGTCATCAGAAACAGTTGACACTCGCAATGTTGTTTTCGTCGGCCAGTGCAATGCTCAGTTCTGTTGGGCGAATTGCCTTAATCGTACCGAAGAATTCCTCAAGCGCGTGCCTGGATAGGTCGAACGATTCTGGGCTAGATGCGCTTCGCACCACTGATATCTCGCCATTTTCAGGGAGCCCCGCAAATCGTGTGTTGATGGAATTCGGATCAAGAATGATACCATCGTTGGTCCAGCACCGATTCGTCATTTACGAGTCAGAAAACAAGTATACCGAAGACTTCTGGCGACTTACCGGTGAGTTTTACCTTTCGTCAACTCATTTCCTGAACAAGAAGAAAAGTAATTCAATACCGTTAGGGTGATTGAAAACCGCCAATCCACCATAGCCCAGGTTGTTTTTGAATTCTTCCATCGTGTCTTGTTCAACGCGCTTGTTCGCAATTGAAGTAGCTCTTGCCTTGAACGAGTCCGGTGATTGCAGATTTGCCCGTTTCATGTCGTCATTCTCGTATGCAAAGCGAAACAATTGACGATCAAGCCAATGAATGGTGTGTCGGAATACATAAACTCCGCGAAAAAACGCGAACAATCCAGGTTTACGATTTTTTGTTGCTTCCGACCAGGCGCTTTGAAAATCGGGGTCATCGTATAAACTTTCAAACTCACCTGTCACGTGCCGCTCAAATTGTGGCTGGTCACCGTAAAATGCCAAGGAGTTTCGGAAATTTGACGCCGTCGGCGTTCGATATTTTCTGTGTTTTGATCCCCGCTCAAGCTCGTCTTTGAGCCGCTTTTCTTTTTCCTGTTCAATAAGTTCGTCTTTCATTCCAAGCCAATCGACATTGTTAAATCGGCGATGCGTACTTCGATTCCCCGGGTCAGGAAGTTCCAACAACACTTTCAGCAAACTCGGTTCCATGCCAGGTTTCCCTCGCAGTCGGCTAACTGAGTCGATTTGAACATACCTGTTTTCGTCGTGGACCTGTCCAAACATCTCCCACTGACCGTTCAGGAGATTCATTTGATCTTCTGTGAGGACTGGCAGCAGAAAAAATATAGGCGAAAAGCTCGACATCCAGCCAAACAAAGTACGAGCGGAGGGCGGCCCGGAAACAGGAAGCTTGATCAATTCGTTTAATTCACCGATGATGGTAGTCATCTTAGGCAGGTCGAAATGCGCGATCCAATAGAAATCTGAATCGGCAAAGGCGTCTTTGGCAATATTCGACTCCAGCGGAACCAGCGAAATCAAAGTGTTAACGCCAGACTTGGGAATGCCTTGCAAGAGAAACGCATCAACAGCCAAATCAATTGGGTCGTTTACCGGAAAACGTACGACGCTTCCGAATGCCAGCATTTCATTGGCATCGATTCTGTCCAGCGCAAGCTTTAATGAACGACCTGACTCATTATCGGGCAGCCCCAAGAAAAGTTGCCGGAAATTGACGTACAAAAAAACCGAACTGTCGGCTTGCTCGTCAAATTTCAACTGACTTGCAACCGTCAAGAATCGCCGGTCATTTTCGAGCGTATTGCGTGAAAGCGTCCGATTGGTTGGATGCCAATTTCTTATCAGCGATTGATCGTCTCCCACTATCAGAAACGAATCGCTCCATCGCAGAAAGATGCCCGCCTTTTCAAGTTGAATCATGTCTGGATTATCGAGGACATTCGATAACCCCATAAACTTCTTGATTTGCGCTGGAATCTGATCGTTAAAAAGCGCCTTTACGAGTTCGTTGTCTGCCGACATTTTTACCGAGCCAAAAAATGCAATGGTGTCACCGTCCCGGAAAATGCAAAGCTCGGCGGGTCCGGGCTCAATCCACTGATAAAGAATTTCGGAAAACGTTTTATTTGCCAGATTTTTGTCACCCCAAAGCCGGAATTCCGGTTCGTCAAGCTCCACGGACAATTTGATCGCGTCATCAATAAACCCAAACAACGGATGCGTATGAAGTGTGGTAATCGTTTCCGATTCAAGCAGAGTTTTAAGAAATCCACGAAAATCTTCGGTTCTGAGAATTGCAACCGAGTCTTTCGGATAAAGCCTGCCCGGAAAATCTTGGCACTGCGATAAACCTGCGCCAAAATTGCCGAAAACCAAAGTCGACATGAAATAAAATAACGATCGCCAGGAATAACGAAACATAATTACCTCGACTAATCAATGATCCACAGACATGGACGTGGATTCGGAGGAAAAATCAGCTGTCGAAATGATGAGTTCCAAATTCGTGAACAGGTTTTGGATTTCGTACACTACCCCATTTCTAACGAATGGTCGATTTGGTGTGCTGTTTAAACTCACCGGTAATCGCATTATAGAATTCATCAACAGAAGTTTGTGGAACTTGATCGACAGAAAAAAATTGATCAAGGTTGTCGGGATGCCAGCGTTCGAATTTTGAAACGTCAACTGACAACACAACTTTTGCTACAACATGTTCGAATTGGTCGCGAGTTCGCGCCACATTGATCATTGGGGCATCCAATGGATCGACCTCTCGCAGGAATTCCGCAAACTTGTCAACTGGTTGCAGTGCAATATTCTTATGCGACGTAATTTGGCAGGGATAAAAGGCACCATCGTCCGTCGTCGCAATTTCAAGGGCAGTTTCACTCTGCCAGATTTCGCTGTCTGCAATGTCTCCCGTTCCATCTCGTAACCTGGTCGATGTCTTGATCACGACCGGCAAAAACCCCCGTTTGGTATCTATTTCCAGATACGCTCGCAGCCCCCGTTTTAGTGTCGAATCCGTGTAGACAAGTTGAACCGGAATTTCGTTAATCGAAACTTTGGCGATGCTGCCTTCCAGCTCAATGGAAACCTGGTCATTTGACACCCAAGCCGGGAATTCGCCGGAGGTCGGAAAAAAATCCTCTAGTTCCGAATCTAGAAGTTTCAATTGACCATGCATGGGCCCGGGAAATGGAGATTCAACATTCCTGATTAGTTCGCTGGCTGACTTTTTTGTCAGAGACATTATCGACAGTTGTGAGTTGCCGCCATTTCTGCTCAGTGTGAAAAGAACTTTTTGTTCCAGGTCTGTTGTCAACGAAAAAAAACCAAAATCGGCATCGAGAGAATGTTCCAAAGAATTGGCGGGGAATTCCCAAACAAAATCGTCGGGAGCGGTGCGCCAAATGCGAAATCCTTGTTCACAATTTTGAAGAATGTATCGGTGGTTGAATTCGCCAACAACATTCGTATTACTGACAAAAGTGGATGCCAATGAACGAACGCTTCGAGTACGTTCGTGATCGCCTTCTATTTCCTTTTCCAGCTCCACCAACGCCCGATGATAGTCGGGAGCCAACTTTTGAAATTCGGCACCTGTTTCGGAACTTGTCACCCATTCGATTTTGAAAGGCGTTAAGTAAAGCTTGTCAACGTTTTGCCGATAGCCTGAATTTAACTCCGGCCAGGTTGTTTGCGCAACAATTGGTACCGACCACAGTGAAAAAGCGGACAAGACGGCAATCGTAATAATTAGTTGCCAAGGACTTTGCCAAACAAAATAGTTCAAGGATAACGAAGAAGGTCTTCCGAATCTCATATAAAGAGCCCCCAAGCGGTTTTCAAATTGAATGACAGAGTACGTCCCAACTGTTGCTGATCCACCCGGATGTGAAGTTGTAATGGGAACGACCCGAGTCCTCTGCTTTGAGATTAACGACCAGTAAGGGCGCAATCAAGACGTCACAAGGGCTCGAATACTTTTTTACTGATAACGATATGCTCTTACCGTTACTTAGGCATAGGATTTTCGACGGAAATCCCTGCGGATACCTTTACGTTGATTTGGTTGACCAAAAACCGTAAATTCCTACAACCGGGGCCTGGCCTGGACCAGCAGATGGCTGGTGAAGCAATAAATCAAAATGCCAAAGGTAAATGTCTGCAGCAGGTTCATGCTGACCAAACCAAAACAGAGCAATCCGACATTCGTCAAATACAGTAATCCAAAACAGGATGCAATGATCGTTGCAACAACCGTTGCCCATTTCACTTGGGTATTGAACGGAATGGATAACGGGATCGTCATGAACACGCCGTGCAGAATCGGTATGACTGCTACGAACCAGTCTTGATAAATAATCGCCAGGGAGGTACCGGAGACAATTCCAAAAAGCAAAGTGCCGGCAATCGCGTTGGAAGCCCATTTTTCCTTGCCGGACAACAGGTATTTTCCAAAAGGATGAAACCGTAACAGCGTGTTGAACAGCGGATGGATAATCCAGGACAACATCACAAACAGCAAGTAAAAAATCGTGATGGGAAAGATAAACGGGGCCAGGCCCGGCATTGTCTTTTGCAAACTGCCGAGCAATTGCATCAGGACCCACATGCCGATAACGAGTCCCCATTGAACACGCGGATCAAGGCGACTGAGCTTGACCAGCAATCGAAACATCAACCGGAACACAATGTTTCCGGAGTTGATGGCGTTCATCATCCCCTGACGGGCGAATTCGTTTCCCGGATTCAATCGCAACGCTTCACGAAATGCGACTTGCGACTCCCGATATGCTCCTTTTTGCAAAAGGGCCCAGCCGCGACCGGCATGGGCATCAGCGGAATCAGGATCCTGACGCACGGCACGGTCTGCTTCGACAATCGCGTCGCCCACTCTTCCCAGACGCTCGAGAGCGATCACGCGGATCGCCTGACATCTCTGATGTTCGGCGTCGTACTGCAAACCCGTTTCGGCTGAGGTTAGCGCATCCTGGTACTTGCGCTTTTGAAACAACAAGTGGGCGCGCATTCCATGAGCGTCGGGATCTGTCGGGTTCAACTGCAACGATTCGTTGATCGCAACAAGCGCCCGATCGGGTAATTCACGCGCATCGAGTACGATCGAGTGGAGGTAATGAACTTGCGGATCGGCAGGGGCGAGATGCACGGCCTGTTCCGCTTCGCGCGTTGCCTCGGCCAGCTTGTCTCGGTCCATTGCCAGACAAAACCCCAACAAGGCATGGGCCCGCGCATGATCGGGATCGAGCGTAAGTGCCTGACGCAAGGAATCCGCTGCTGATTCCGGCCGGTTTTGCTGGAGCAACAGAGTTGCTCGCTGGATGTGGATTTCCGTGTTCACTTGAGTTTGAGGTATTCCAGAATTTCGTCATACGTTCCGCCCTGATTCGAATACAGCGCATGGTTTCGGGCCGTGGCAAACCACTCGCGGGTTGTGGGGCGAGCGGTTTTCAGTGCCGTCAGCAAATCGTTTGTCTTCAACGGTGTGGGATGGCCTGTGCGGATGGCTTCATGCAGTTTCGTTTCGATGGCTGCATCGACAACGGCTTTGAGGTCTGCCCCGGAATAGTCATTTGTCTTGCCGGCAATTTTCGACAAGTCGATGTTATCGACCGGTTTGTCAGCCAGTTGAATTTTCAATATCTCCTCGCGGGCTTTCGCGTCGGGAGGCGGGACAAACAGGACGCGGTCAAATCGTCCGGGGCGACGAAAAGCTCCATCCACGTGCCACGGTGTGTTGGTGGCACCCAGTATTAAAAGCCCTTCGTTGTCGCTGTCGATACCATCAAGTTCCGCCAGAAACTGATTCACCAGATGCCGCCCGGCACTTTGGCGCATGTCGCTGCGGCTTGCGCCCAGGGCGTCGACTTCGTCAAAGAACATCACGCAAGGCCGGCTGCGACGCGCGTTCTCAAAAACCTGGTGCAGGTTCCGTTCGCTGTTCCCGAGCCACATGTCAAGAACATCGTTGATACCGATGGAAAGAAAGTTCGCATTGATTTCGCCAGCGGTGGCCCGCGCAAGATAGGTCTTGCCGCATCCCGGAGGCCCATAGAGAAGTATCCCGCCACCTGCTTTTTTGCCATAGGCAGCGAACATGTCAGCATGCGTAATCGGATAGATGATCTTGACCCGAATCTGTTCCTTGACCTGATCCATCCCTCCGACATCGTCGAACTTTATTTTGGGGCGTTCGATCAATGGATTTTCCGCCGACTCCTCGTCACCGGGAAGCGCGCGAATTTTTCCATCAACAACTTCCGACCACGCCGATTCGTCACTAGCGCCTTCGCTGTCGCTACCTTCCGCGTGATCTTCGTTCCACTCGGTGATCCCCAACAAGCTGGCAAACTCGTGATCGACAAGACTCTCGTCCCCTTCAACGGCCCGTTTGTACTCCTGGACAGCTCGCGAAACATCGCCATTTCGGAACAGGAGTTTCGCATGCAGGATCAAGGCGGGTCGATGCAGGTTTTCCGGATTGCACCATGTTTCGACAATTGCCATCGCATGCGAATTTTTTCCCTGGCGATAAAAGACTTCGGCCAGCAAGAGTTGAAAATCCGGTTCGCGATTGCGCTCGAGTACCGTTTCGCGGAGAAAGCGTTCGGCTTCGGAGAATCGCGTCAAATCCAGCAAGGTACGCACGTAGTGTCTTGTCAACGGAAAATTGCCCGGAGCGAGCAGAACCGCTTCGCGCAAAGTTTTCAGGGTAGTTTCGATATCGCTCATAAGTTTTTCAGGCAACGACCTGTTCCGAACTAGTTCAGTTCAGGCGGTAGACCTGCCGGATTTCTTCGTTGATTTTTTTGAAGTTCAGATTCAGGTCGATGATGCGCCCGGTCGCCATGTCAAAAACCCAACCATGAATGGTCAATTCGCCGGAATGAACGGCAAGTTGAACATCGGCCGCTTTCATCACGTTCACACATTGTTCGCGAACATTGAGTTCAACCAGCCGGCGATAACGGGAGTTTTCGTCAACGATGTCGGTCAGTTCTCTCTTGTGCAGTCGATAGACATCGCGAACGTTTCGAAGCCACGGGTTCAGAATTCCCAGGTCTTTCGGCTGCATTGCCGCTTTAATCCCGCCACAACCGTAATGTCCACAAATCACAATATGTTTGACTTTCAGGTGCGTCACCGCGAAATTCACTACGCACAGGGAGTTGATGTCATTGTTGGGCAGCAAGTTGGCAATATTGCGATGGACAAACAGATCGCCGGGCCGCGCCCCCATCAATTCTTCGGCCGTCACACGACTATCGGAACAGCCAATGTAAAGAACTTCAGGGTCTTGTCCTTCATTCAGACGGCTGAAATAACCAGCGTCCAGCGCCAGTTTCTCAGCCGCCCAGCGTTGATTGTGATCAAATATTCCCTGAATGTCCATTTTCGGGTTCTTTCGTGAATGGAATGGAAGGTTAAGTTATTAGACATCGGTCGCGACGTTTATTGACGGAAATATGCGTCAGCCGCCGACCTGTGCCGGAACATTATACAATCAGAACGATGAACGAATTCCCGTCACAATACAAAATGTTGACTTGCACAGGCTGCAGCTTGTTGTGTACCGACGTTTCGCTGGAAATGGACGGTACCGCAAGCCAATTTGCGAATGCTTGCGGGAAGGGAAGGGCTTTTTTGGAAAGGATTGCCAATCCGATTGACCGCAACGTGATTGTGGATGGAAAGGAATCGTCGATTGAGTTTGCCGTTGACAGATCAGTCGCCGAATTGGAATCGGCCAGAATGCCCTTGATTTGCGGACTTGCCGATCAGTCCTGCGAAACGCAGTTGGCGACCATTGAACTGGCTCGGCAATTGAACGCAGCGATTGACTGGACCAGCGACATCAGCCCGTTTGCCTGGCATGCCGCATTGCAACAAACCGGGCGAGTCTCGTGTTCAATTTCCGAAATGACGCAAAGTGCCGACCTGGTCGTGGTCTGGGCATCCGATCCGGATTCGTCCCACCCAAGACTCTTTGAGTCCTTTGCAGGGGAAATAATCGTTATCGACGCTGATTCGAACGAAACAAGTCATCGCGCCAGTCGGAATTTCATATGGTCAAAAAACCAGCAACAAATGGCGCTTCGGTACTTGCGGGAACGTCTTGCCGGAATCTCGACCGGTGATTTTTCGAGCGAAGAATCGTTCGCAGAGCAGTTGGCCTGGCTGGAGGAGCGTCTGCTAGACGCCAAGGATCCGGTATTCGTCGTCGATGAAAGATTTGCCGAGTTGCATGGAAATGTTGGCACCATGAGTCTTTCGCTTTTTATTCGTGAACTCAACAAGCGAAACCATTGTCGGCTGGTCAACTTGACAAGCGAGCCCAATCATCGCGGGGCACTTGAGACATTTACATCTCAAACAGGCGCGCCATTCGGAATTCTGTTTCGGGAACACGAAGCGTTATTTCGAGGCCGTGATGCCTCGACGACCGAGTTGATCCGGTCAGGCACGCTCGATTTGATCGTGATTGTTGGTCACGAGATTTCCGATTCGTTATCGGCGGCCATTGCGAAAACCAAAGCCCGAACGATTTGTATTGGCTCGGCGATTCCCGACGCCAACATCGTTGTGCCGACAAAACGTTGGGGCATGGATGAAAGTGGAACCGGGTTTGCCACCGACGGAACCCCGGTTCATGCCGGCGCATTTCGTGAAAGCGCTCTCTCGCGACCCGTCGAGTTAATCAACGCGATTCGAGTTCGAATTCAACAAACCGCCGAGGGCGCTGCCCGTTGATTCAGGCAGACGCCTCGTTCGCGGTTGCACTTTATCAATCGGGACTACCAATAGCCTGGAGGTACGCGACGAGCGCTTGCTGATCCCGATTTGGGAGACCGGAGTAGTTTTGCGCTGACACCAGTCCCTCGCCATCGTGAGCGAGGATTGCGTCGTGCAGCGTTTCCGACCGGCCGTCGTGCATATACGGGGCGGAATCGCGAACGCCCCAAAGTGGTGGAGTGCGCCATGAACGGAAAATTTCCGGATTCGCCTTGTCAACAAACAGTTCGACCGATCCGCCCATATAGCCCCCTCCAGGTTTTGTGCCAGTTATAATTCGCGTCGAGGCAGGGAGACCTGGTGTCGGCACGGGATCTTCCAGTGACTGTCCCATATCATGCAATAACAGATCACTGAAAATTCCTTCAATGTGCCCCAATGTTTGGGTATGGCATTGGGCACAGTTCAACGAGCTAAAATGCGAGCGACCCAACAACGCACGGGTCAATGCATCGGGGTCGGTCGGAACGCGCTGGCCCGGAGGCGGCAGTACGCGAACAAACGAGACCAGTTTTTCCAGATCTGCGTCGGAAATATCAACGGGCATTGAGTTTGCCTCGGCGACGTTGACGCGGACGACGGGGTTGGAACCACGGTGAGTTGGATCTCGCGGCTGCGGGATTCCCTTGATCTGCAATCCCATTTCGGCAACACAGGCAGCGAGTACAAATTCTTCAAGGGTACCAATTTGTCCGCGCCAACCGAATTTCCCAACCTTGCTTTCATCACTCCCGGGAACGGAAATTCGTGAAACGCGACCGTTTATCCCGTCGTTGCTTTGCGATTGGGCAGCCGCCATGTCCTCAATCGCGCGATCCGGGATCGAATCGATCAGGCTGGTGCCCCATAGCGAAGTCGTGTTTCGCTGAGTCAACAAAAAGTCCATACCCCGAAATTCGGGCAGTCGAATAACGAAACCCTGACGATCCATGTTTTCCTGTCGACGCCTGCGGACACTGTTACTCATTTGCCGGGTTGGCTCGTCGAACTCCATACCCATGATCCGGTCATGCCAAAAAGCGTATTCTGGACTTGTCCCTTCCCGATGCAGGATGATCGATCCCGAATTTGCAAAGGCCGGGTGAACTTCAATCAGTTGGGATCTGAGCCGATCCTGTTGCCCGGAATTCAGGGCTTTTTTCGGAGGGATGATCGACAGAATTTGCACGTTGAAGTTGTTGCTACCTGCGCCGCCGACCCCGCCCAGATGATGACACCTGGCACAGGAGTTGGCGTTGAATACCGGTCCCAATCCGTCGCCGCCGCCAGCAAGATTTTTGTCGGGCCGGAACTCTCGTTCAAAAATCTCCCTGCCGGAATGGAAAAGGTGATTGGCGTTTGACTGGGCGTTGACCGTGGATTGCGTTGCGACGGAGAGATCCGTCAGACACAGCAATGTTCCGCAGCAGCGGAAAATAGAAAGCAGTCGCATGAATTGCGTTCCTGTTGGTTGATTGCCCCAACCAACTGGCATCATATCGGTCAACGGTCCGGCCGGCAAATATTTTGTGAATGGCACTTGCTGGCGATAGAAAAAAAGCCCGGTACTTATCACAAAATGCCGGGCTATTTGAACAATTATCGTGTTTGTCGACGGTCAGGCCGATTCCACCATTTCTGCCTCGGTTGCCGGTCCTGGTTGGTGTGTGCCCCCGTTACCGTTGGTCGTGCCGAGCAAATAGGTGTAATCGTTGATCGATGACTTGAAAAAGTTGATCGTTTGCTGGGCCTGGGCCAACGTGACTTTGCCCGCTGATGTCGCAAGGCGGGCAACGGATTCGACTTGAGCCAGCATTTCGCGGACGTCATGGTGGACGTGTTCCAGAACTTCCTTCAAGTCCGAACCAGGGGCGACCTTAAGTCCCAATCGCCAGTTTTCCGAATCATCAATGGTGACGACGTGAAACTTGCCAAACAGGTTGTGGTCGTCGCTAAGCGCTTCCTGGTAAGCACCAATCAGGAAAATTCCAAGCCAATAGGGTTCGCCTGGAGTGTGTTTGTGCAAATCAAGTGATTTCGCGGGACCATTTTCGCCGACGTAGCAAGCGATCTTGCCGTCCGAATCGCAGGTAATATCGCCAATGACGCCGACCCGATCGGGACATTCGTTCAGTCGATGAATCGGCATCACCGGAAACAACTGGTCGATCGCCCAGTGGTCGGGCAACGCCTGAAACACCGAGAAGTTCGCCAGATAGGTCTCGGCAAACTGGTTGCGAAGTCCCCTCAGGTCGGCCGGAATGAAACTGAGTTCCTCGAGCAAGTCCTGAATCCGCAAACAGACGCGTGAAAACATATCTTCGGCAAACGTCCGTTGTTGCAGATTCATATGTCCGTTGATGAACAATTGCTGGGCCATTTCGATTGCTTGCTGGGCGTCGTGAAACGACTCGCTGGCATTGTTGACGCTTAGTTCATTGAGAATCTGGCGCAGTTCAATAAGCGGCAATGGTTCCAGTTCACCGTCTGCAACGATTGGCTCAGTAACGACCGAATCGCGCAGGTCCTGGTCCTCGTAACGGGACGCAGGTGACCAGGTGCTGATCACGGGAACCACCAAAACGGAGTGGTGGGCAACCATGGCCCGGCCACTTTCCGAAAAGATGTTGGGATGTGGAACTTCCTCACGATCGCAAATCTGTCGCATGTAGTAGACGATATCATTCGCGTATTCCTGCGTCGTGTAATTCATGCTGGACGCTTGCGAGCTTTTGTCGCCCGTGTAGTCAACGGCAAGGCCGCCACCGACGTCAATCGTATCGATGGGAATACCACGATGATAAAGGTCGGCATAAATCCGTGTCGCTTCGACAATACACGACTTGATTTGACGAATGCTGTTCACCTGGCTGCCTGGATGAAAGTGCAACAAGTGCATGCAGTCCTGCAGTCCGGCACTTTGCAATTGCTGAATGGCGATTGCCAGTTCAACCGACGTCAAACCAAATTTGGATTCGTTTCCAAGTGAGCCTTTCCATCGTCCAGCGCTGCGCGCAGCCAGTTTGACCCGAATGCCGATTCGCGGTCGAATTCCAAGCCTTCGCGAGGCATCGACGATCAACATCACGTCTTGAGGTTTGTCAACGATGATCGTGACCCGCCGTCCGATCTGTGTCGCGCGCATTGCCATTTCTACGATGGCTGCGTCTTTAAAACCATTGCACAAGACCGGCATTTCGTTGTCGGCCATTGTGATAACGGCCAGCAATTCTGCCCGGCTGCCAGCTTCGAGTCCGCCGCCAAACGGCTTGGCCGCCTTCAAGTACGCATCGATGACTTCCCGATGTTGATTAACCTTGATCGGATAGATGCTTTGATATTTTCCCTGATAGTTGTATTCCAGCATTGCCTTGGCAAATACGCCGTGCAATTTTTGAACCCGGCTATGGATGATTGGCGTAAACCGGACCAGAATCGGTGCCGTAATGTCCCTGCTCTCACATTCCCTTACGATTTCCGTTAAGTCCCATTCAAGATTCTTTGTATCGTCAGCCCTGACGACAACAGTCCCTTTCGGACCGATGGCAAAATGTCGTTTGCCCCATCGGCGAATCTTGTACAATTTGGCGGATTCAACCAGCGACCACGGTACGGATGCGGGAACCTTTTCCATCGAACCTCTTTCCAGTTAAGCGGAGTGGCAGCCAGAGGCATGCCGCCCGAGCCAGGTAAGAACCATTGGCGAAAAATTTGTAAAGCCGGATTTGTAATGCCGGATTATAGACGAACTGGCCTGCGCGACTATGGGAAAAAGCGATTTCGTCCCATCGTTTTTGTCGGTTTGGACCAGAACGAGCCAGTCGTTGGTACCGCAAATAACCTTGTACTGTTTACCTAAACGAACCAGACATGCTTGAACGTGCGAAGGCCCGATTGATTTTTTATCCGACACTTTTCTGGAACATTCTGCTGGGGCGCTGGCTGCGAGTCCGCAATTGGTGGGACCGCATCGATGAAACCCTGATCGTCGGGGCGATGCCAATGGCGTCCGATGTTCCGAAAATGGTCCGGGAAGAGGTCGTCGCCGTTGTCAACACGTGTGATGAGTACCAGGGCCCCGAAGAGGCGTACCGGAAACACGGCATTCGTCAACTCCATGTTCCAACGGTTGATTTTACTCACCCAACGCTGGAAAGCGTGACTCGGGCGGTTGACTTCATCGAGCAAGAAACGGCAGGCGGTGGGACAGTTTATGTTCACTGCAAGGCAGGCCGGGCCCGCAGCGCGACCGTCGCCATGTGCTGGCTATTGCGAAATCGAGGGATGACTCCTGCCCAGGCCCAGGCGCTGCTGCTTGAAAAACGGCCGCATATCAACAAGTACATCTTTGCCCGACCTGTCGTCCAGGAATTCTACGCTCAACTGAAGCGTTAGCGATTTTAGGAAAAACACAAGTTAAATTCCAAAAAGGGAAACGCAAGTCATGCTAACCTGAATGAGCCATCGCTGGCGGGCTACTTCTTCAAATCATGGGATGACGGACCTGACTTTGCTGTTCCATCGAACAAGGCCTGGATTTTCGGCCACGAATAGCTGGAAACGTCGCGACCAAGATTCAACCCGGCAACATTGTCGGCCTGAATATGGTACCCCCCCATCACCCGCGATATTCCGGCCATTTCGGCTGCGCCGGTAAAAGTGGGGATTGGCAGGATAACATCGCATGACTTATGCGCTTCGCCCAGCAACTCAACCAGTGACTTGCCATCCAGTTGTTGCATTTGTTCACATTCTATTCCTTGTTCCGTCAATTCGCCCGCATGGCGCGCTTCGACAAATCCGCGCTCGTCGCTGCCAGTAAATAGCTTTAACATTTCGGCGCACGCTGCACTGACACAACTGTGGCCGGAAACATAGCCGGGAAATGGAGGTGTCACGAAAGTTGACGGTGAATAGGGATGCCATTGATCGGCAGGAATATCCATGACTCCCTTGCCTGGCCCTGCCCAGCCTTTGATTGATTGGCCTTGATAGTAATGGCGAACCAACGTCCACGGCCGTGAACTATCGTAAAACCTTTTTGAGTCCCAGGCGGCGATAAACGCATCCATGGCAACGTTTCCAACAGAAAAGAACAACTTGACGTCCCGGTCCAGGTCATTTTTGTCACGGCGCGAAACAACCTGCGCGAACTTCAACCAGTGACCGGATTGCCCCGTTGATCGCGGGCCATCACGCATGAATTCCACAATCGCTTTCTGTTGTGGCGTTAAATTGGCATTGAACTGGATGCACTCGTCAACTTCTTTTTTCAATTGTTTCGAGCCCACCAGCGGCGGTGGGCCGGGGCGAAACTGATCGGCGCTTTCAAGCGCAAATGGCCGAACCCGATACCATTGTGGCGTCAGAAAACCTGGAGTAAACGAACCACCTTTGCCGTCGTCAAATGGTATTCGCTGCCAGCGATCGGGATCGATAATCTTGTCATCCGGATTGACCTGCCGGTACATCGTGTAATCAGAAAAAGGCTTGCCGTTACAACCGGGTTCGTCACCGAACTGGTTTGCGCCATCGTGATGTCGCGATTCAAGGACCAGGCGGGCGACCAGATTTCCAAGCCCGGCCGGAAACGACGGGTCTTCACTGCGATTGTCCGGATCATATCCGGCCTTGCGCATTTCGTCTGTCAAGTAGTCGGCAAAGTCAGGATATTGAACGAGGCAAGTCCGATACATTGCGTAGGCAATTGCCGATTCCTTGTTGGCCACATTTCGCTCGTTTGCCGGCCTTCGCAATTGCGTTCCGTGCGTCGATGCCACGGCAATGGAATCGTAGGCTGACCATGCGTCGTACATGGCGGTAAGGGGAATCGCCATTTGTCGGGAAAGAATGGTGGGTCGTGCTCCGATGCGTTCGACATCTTTGGCAGCGGTCCCCCACTTGACGTCGAGCCAATGAAAGGCCGCTGAGGGCTGGTGTTCTGTTACCTCTCCAGGTATTTGCTGGCCTTGAACAGTCGAAAGGCCCACGACTCCCGTAATCAGGATTGCCGCGAAAAATTGCATGAAGTTTCGAACCATTTGTGATTTCCTGGAGAAATTTCCTGTGTTCGACCGTTTCAGAAAGCCAAATTCCGGAAAAAGAAAACGGGAACTTGTCGGGGAACTCGCGCTACTCATCGAGCCGACTCTACATCGCAAATCGAAAAACGTCAGCAGCTTTCCGTTTATTTGTTGATTTGGTCCTTCATGAACTCGAGCGCTTCCCAAGCGAGTTTTTCTTCGGTTTCGTACATCCTGCGCCAGATTTTGGTGGCCGCCGCCAATTCGGGCAACGCCAGACCAAATGCTTCGACGGTCAACCAGCCATCGTATTTAATCTCGCGCAGACCGGCAAAGTTCGCCCGCCAATCGACATTGCCGCTTCCTGGTGTGCTTCGATCATTCTCGGAAATGTGAACGTGACAAATCACGTCGCCCCCCTCGCGGATCGCCGCACGTATGTTCTTCTCCTCGATATTGGCATGAAAAGTGTCATACATGATCCGACAACTTGGATGATTCACTTCTCTGGCAAACCTGACCGCGTCATGAATCGTGTTTAGCAAATACGTTTCAAATCGATTGAGACTCTCTATTCCCAATAGAACGTTGGCACGTTCAGCGTGTTCGGCCACCGGCCGCATACTTTCAACCCCCCATTTCCATTCATTGGCAGTCGGTCCCGCACCACTGAACTCTCCTAAAGCCGAATGGAATGGACCAACCAAATGCGTTGCGCCCAGTTCGGCACAGCAATCCAGGGCTTTTTTGGAGGCGTCGATTCCTGCCTTGCGAATCTTTTTGTCAGGGCTTATCGGATTATCGGCTGCTGTTCGTACCGTAACTGCGGTACATCCCAAACCAAGCTCGGCGAGTTGCTCGCCATAAGCCGTATAATCGAGGTCAAGATTGAACAACGGCACCTCGACTCCGTCATACCCCATTTTTTTGAGTGATTCGCACTGTCGAATCATGTCTTCCGACAACTCTCCCGACCAAAGGAGAAGGTTCATGCCAAACATCATAAGTGCGATTTCCCAATAAAAGGTTTCTTGCCCGCTTCGTTCAACATTTGAAGTTCGTCAGCGTAAACGGATTTTCCCTCGCCGGCCAGCCAACGCTCGACTGTTCATGGCATCCAATCCGTTTGAACTAAACATGGGTCCACGAACCATTCGAGGCACTCTTCAAAACCGCATCGCATACCCGCTGTGTCTCGAGCGCATCGCGGAATGTTGGGCTCGCCGGTTTGCCGTCGGCCAGACCTGTCAAAAAATCGGCAACCTGGTGCACGAAACTGTGTTCATAACCGATTTGCAAACCGGGAACCCACCACTGTTTCATATATGGATGTACGCCACCATGGTCGCTCACATGAATACTTCGCCAACCGCGAGTGGACGGGTCGTCAGCATGATCAAAGAACTCCAGCCGGTGCAAGTCATGCAAGTCCCATTTGATCGAAGCGTTTTGACCGTTGATTTCAAACGTGTAAAGCGCTTTGTGACCCCGAGCATATCGAGTCGATTCAAACAACCCAAGCGAACCGTTTTCGAAACGGCACATGAAAGCACAAGCGTCGTCGATGGCAACAGGTTCGACGCGACCGGTCACATTGTGCATCCGCTGTTTGACAAACGTCTCAGTCATCGCGCTCAGGTTTTTAATCGACCCGTTGAGCCAGATCGCGGTATCGATGCAATGGGCCAGCAAGTCACCGGTCACGCCGGAACCGGCTGACGCCGCATCGAGACGCCAAAGTGCATTGCCACCCTGGGGAAGGTCTTCGGCAATGGTCCAGTCTTGCAGGAAGTTTGCCCGGTAATGATAAATTCGTCCAAGTCGACCGGAGTCGATCAGTTGCCTGGCAAGCGTTACGGCCGGGACACGTCGGTAGTTGTACCAGACCATATTTGCGACACCTGCCGTCTCGACAGCGGCACACATTTCTTCCCCTTCGGCAACGTTCATCGCCAGCGGTTTTTCACATAAAACCATCTTGCCTGCTTTCGCCGCTGCGATGGAAATTTCCCGATGCAAATTGTTGGGGACACAAATATCAACGGCCTCGATATCGTCCCGTTTCAATAGTTTTTTCCAATCGGTCTCGATCGATTGATATCCCCAGCGAGTAGCAAACGCCTGGGTCGTTTCGGCGTTCCGGGCGCAAACGGCTTTCAATACAGGTCGATACTTCAGATCGAAGAAGTGGCTGACCGTTGTCCATGCGTTGGAGTGAGCGCGGCCCATAAAACCAGTACCGATCGTGGCAATATTCAAATCCATAATTCAATCGCGAGTCAAAGGCTGAGTAAATAAATAAAGTTAATAACCAGTAGGTAATGGCAAAACTCTACTGGAGGTTTGCGTCTTGCACTTCCATCATCGTTTTAAGGATGGTGTTCCACGTTGCTGCGGTTTCGAGCGTCTCATTGGAAAACATGCATCCGTCCCAGCAAATGTGGCGCATCCCTCGTGCTGTTGCGTCCTTGAGCCAGTAACTTGCACAGCGAACCATATCCAGTTTGCCATTCGGATCGTCGGCCGGACAATGTTTTCCGGTCTTGTCGTGCGATCCTGCCCCATGAACTTGCCCGTCATTTTGAGCGACATGAAAATCGATTGTCCATGGACGCAAATGGTCCGTCATTTTTTCGTAGGCTGCATAGAACGCGGCTTCGTTGCAACCATCATCCAGCAGCGAGTACTCGGGGGCGTTGTATCCCAGCAGGAACAAATAAGTGTGGGCCAGATCGGCCTGAAACCCCAGTGATTCCGGCATCGCAACTTCTTCCAGTAAATTCAACATGTCACGCCATGAGTGCATGCCAGCCCAGCAGATTTCACCTTCGGCTGCCAATCGTTCGCCATGATCGGCAGCAATTTTTGCGGCGCGACGGAACGTATCGGCAATTGCTTTTGTATTTGCTTTCGGGTTCGATCGCCATTTTTCCACACCAAACTCTGCGGAATCAATTCGAATCACGCCGTAATCACGAACCCCGTGTTCGTTGAATATGCCGGCAATCCGGCATGCCTTTTCGATCGCCGTTAAAAAACGATCCTGTTGCTGGCGATCGCCCATGGCCGAATCGCCCACGGTTCCCGGCCAAACGGGTGCAACCAGCGAACCGATTTTAAAGTTCCTTGCGGCAACAGAATCGGCAATCGACTTGATCACATCATCGCTTGCGTCGGGATCGGTATGCGGCTGAAACAAAAAGCAATCAACGCCGTCAAAACGTTGGCCGAGATAATTGGCAGCGGCCGACAGATCGAGCATTTTTTCAAGCGAGATCGGTGGCTCCTGACCTGCGTCGGTGCCTTTGCCAACCAGGCCCGGCCACATGGCATTGTGAATTTTCAGTTTTTCAGTCATCTCAGGTTATTCATTCCAAAAAGGTAATTCGTTGTTTACTGGCCGGTAATTGATTTGTCACCGACATTGGGAATGGAGTCAAAAACATCCGGGCCAAAATATCGCAACCCAACTAGCGGCTCACTGCCCGAGTTCGTGACCACGAAACCAGCCGACGCCGCGGTATGGGAGATAAAGACTTCATCAGTCGTCATTTCGCCGAATCGAATCAAGGTTGGTGTTTGCAAGTCGAGTTTGCCGATTCGACCACATCCCTGAACCGTAATCCAGCCACTTGCTCCGGGATCGCGTATCGTGCATTGAGCGCCGGGTTGCAGCGTCAGCTCTCGCGCCGAGAATAACTGGTCACCATTAACGAGGCCGTAGACAACCCAGCGATCCACCCACCCGTCCCCTTGCGCCGCATCAATCGGCACGATGAAGTTGTTGTCGCGGAAAAGGGGATCGACGTTTTTCTCCCAATCCAGTTGCTCGACGATAAAGTCCAGGTCTTGATGATGTGCCAGCGGCACGTCCTTGACGAGCAACGACCACGGAACATAGCGACCCTCGACAATGTTTTGAAACATGCCGAACACGTCGCTGCCCCATTGTGGTTCGTAAGTACACAACGAACCGGGGGCATGCAAAACACCGGGCGGAATCAACCAACCGGCTCCTCGCTGCAATTTATACGCTCGGGATAAATTCAAAATCCGGTTGTCGCCGCAGTGCCAGTTCTCCAGGCAACGCCGCACATCGTCTTTTGTTGTACCGGGTTCCAGCCCCATAAATGTGAAGGGAAAGTTATTGTCGCAGTTGTTGTACTGCGGCGGAAAGTAATAACTCTCCGGTTTTCCCTGAAGTCCAACCAGGGCGGCATCCTCAAATCCCTGATGCATGTGATGAGGGATGGGACCCATGTTGTCAAAGAACTTGGAATAGACGGGCCAGCGACTGTAGCGATCCCACATTGCCGGGCCAATGATCGACGCACCTTGTTCGGCAATTGCGTCGCGCAACAAAAAAGTCTGCCCGTTGAATTCGCAAAAACTCAGCCCTTCATGCCACTCCCTGTTTTCATTGGCGGCCTCGGTAGTACTGGCGAACCATCGTTCATCAATGCCACCTCGTTCGGCGCCCAACGCGTAGTAATCGTCCGGATGCAGTCGAATGCGGCGGCCGGGGTGAAGAAAACTGCGGGGGACCCAGGTGGGTGTCAGTCGAAGGATTCCGTCACCGCCATTCATGGCAGCCTCCAGAATCGCCGCGACGTTGTCGGCCAAAACAACATTTCGATCCGGCATATTGTATTTTCGCAAGGACAAATATTCAGGGCATCGACCCAACACAAACAACTCGCGCCCTATCGACTTGCCAGGATCCGCAATCCATTAAATGGATCATGGAACGACCAGGAGTCAATTCGCGCTTGTTGAGCTGCCGATGCCAAATGCTAAACGGGTGAAGTCAGCAGCCCGAATTGGTCGGAACCTCCGGCGAGCTGGAAACGGCGTTCCTGGCCGTTTGCCAACTGATTCCAGACGCTGGAAAGACTGATTCGGGCGGACAGGGTATTTTCATGCCACAGCTCAAGACTTTCAACCAGCCCAACCTGATTTATTCGGGTGTCAATCCTCGCAAATCCTTCGCCCAGCCCACCGTCCAGCGTCAGGTTGATGTCCAAATAATTGCCCGTTCGGCGGAAAGTGTAATCGGTATCCAGATCATCGACCCGGAAATCGCCAATTCCAAAAAAGCACAATGTGTCGGTACCCCCATTGTCGACAATAATGTCCCGGCCATCTCCAAAATGGTGAATAAAGAAATCGGTCCCGGATCCGCCAAAGAACCGGTCGTTCCCTCCATAACCAAACAGAAAGTTGTTTCCTTCACCACCACGCAGCACGTTATCCAGACCGTTTCCGCGGATCTCGTCGTTTCCGGATCCGCCGGTTGCCTGTTCCACCGCAGCGCCGGCGGCAATAAAAACTTCCGTTCCAAAAACTCCGTTGAGTTTCATGCCACTTCGCGCATTATCACGGAGGTCAATAATCAAGTCGGCAGTCAGTGAAGGACTGGCAGCAATCCGTTTGGCTTCGTTGGTAATCGTGATGACTTGCGGCTTGCTTGTCAGTGTCACTTGTGCAGTCCCGGGAAACGTATCGGTCGGATCATAGATCGTGGAACCGTATAGTTGTTGCAAGGCCTTGATGTCATCAACACCTAAACCGGTTGGGAGCCCACCGCCTGCATAAGCCAGGTTTCCCATCATCGAATCGAGGTGGCTTACACCGCTGACAAAGTTCAAACCCAAGGCATTACCCA
>JANNWJ010000066.1:0-2311 GCA_031414755.1 Pirellulaceae bacterium
TGCTTGACGACGCGGCACGCCCAATCCGATCAGTTCTCTTCGACGTGTGCGTACGTGACGCCAACGCTTCCAATAACACATTCGGATGCGACGCCTGATCCACTGATCGAGCCTGTCGAACAGTTTCAATTGCGATGCCAAGCCGAAGTATCCCATCCAGCCACGGACATAACTCCGCAGATTCCCCAAGCGGTAGTCCATTGAAATCCCGCGACTGCGTCCGGTAATTTCGCGAACTCGATGCTTGAAGCGTTTTAGGGATTTGTCCGACACTTGAATCGTCCCCCGGACACCGTGAAAGACAAAGCCGAGAAACTCAACTCCGTCAAAACTCACGATCCGGCTCTTCTCCTGATTGACTACCAGGTGAAGCTTAAGGGTCAGATAACGATTCACCGATTGGAACACTCGTTCGGCACTACGCTGCGACTTGGTGAAGATCAAAAAGTCATCGGCATAGCGAACGAACGGCAGGCCACGCTTCTCCAATTCCTTGTCCAGATCATCCAGCAGGATGTTGGCAAGCAGTGGTGATGCGGGACCGCCTTGGGGTGTCCCTTCGGTGGTTGCCTGTAAAACTCCATCGACCATCACGCCCGCTCGCAAGTAACGTCCGATCAATATGAGCACCAGCTTGTCGCTGACCTTGCGGGCCACGCGACTCATCAAGACGTCGTGCTGGACCCGATCAAAGAATTTTGAAAGGTCCATATCCACGACGAAGCGATAGCCGATGCGAATCGTGCGTCTGACTTGTCTGGCTGCTCCATGAGCCGAACGCCTGGGCCGAAAGCCATGACTCGATTGGGAAAATCCCGGGTCGAATATTGGCGTCAGGACTTGTACGACGGCTTGTTGGATCAAGCGGTCCAGCACGTTTGGGATACCGAGCTGTCGCTTGCCGCCATCGGGTTTGTCGATCGTCACGCGGCGCACCGGAGCGGGGCGATACGTGCCGTCGAGAAGCTGTTGTCGAATCACAGGCCAACGTGGACGAACCCAGTCGGGGAATTCGGTCAAGCTGATCCCGTCGGGGCCAGCGGCCCCGCGATTCGCTTTGACGTTCTTCCACGCCGTGTCCATGTTGGCGGGGTTGACCACCGCTTCCATGAGAGACTCTGGAAATAAACTCAAGGCTGGTTTCTCGATCGACGCTGCCGCGGCATCATCCGGTCGGACTGCTGAACCTGTGGTCTCCATGCCTTGGCAGCCGGGAATGTGCCGGCCTGCTGGCGTGGAGGGGTTCCCTCGCGTCAAGTCGATCGATGGCTCTTCCTTGTTCTTCATCGTTTGGCCCTTCCTGTCTCGATTGGAATTCGAGGATCAGTACTACGACCTCTGCTGACTCCTGCACCGCACAAGCCAACTTGCGGAGGCTTGTTCCAGGCTTTCAGGCAAGCCTTACTCCCTGGAGCGACGACGGCTCGCAAGCCGTCCATGCAGGTCTCCCCGGATAAGAACGTGAATCTTCGCTGCGCAAGCTCGCCCTTTACCTGACCAGTCAACTGGGAACGGCTTCGTGATGTTTGGCTCACTCGCCCGACCGATCCGGCCTTGTAGGACGTTTCTATTCGTAACCTCGCAGCTTTGGCTCCGGCTTCCTTCCCACCCTGAGTCGCCCCAGCGCAGTTGCCTTTGCCTTGTGCTTTGCCAATCGGAGTTTTCATTTGGTATACTGATCTCCTTGAGACTCCCAGTCTCGCACAGGGGACTTGCACCCCATAAACTCACGCCCATGACGGGCGTACCAAGTCGGTCAACCCGAGCGGCGGGCGGCGCGGGTTCTGTTTTCCAGCCGTCTTGGCCGCCGCCGGGTTACCTTGGTCGTTGAACTAAACCGCTTCACTTCAAGATTTCTTTCTATCGCGTGGGGCCCGATGGCGAACGGCCATTTGAATTCGACACCGCGCGGCTTCCGGTTGTAACAAACGTTTCGATTGTAGGGTCTTGCGCTTTCTTTGCGGCTAATCATGCTGAAGTCTGACACTCGCCAGTGGTGCGAACGATTTGACTTCTTCTGCCCGCCAGGAACCGCGCCATGACTCCCTTTCGAAATCGAATGACACCCGCCACAAAACGGATGGCCGAAGACATGCTCATCCGCAATATGGCGATCCGAACCATCGACTCATACACGTACCACGTCGACCGCTTCGCCAAACGCTTTGGGAAACTTCCCGAAGATCTCGGGCCCGAAGAGATTCGAGCCTTTCAACTCTGGATGATCCAGGAGAAAAAATGTTCCTGGAGTTCCTTCAACCAGGCCGTTTGTGGCCTACGGTTCCTCTACACCTACACGCTCCCCAGACCC
>JANNWJ010000067.1:0-20551 GCA_031414755.1 Pirellulaceae bacterium
CGAACGCACCGAACAAAAACAATTCAAACGCGACCAACGCCGGGCAAGGAAGGCCCGCCAAAAGAAACTCGACTCGCACAGAAAGTAATCGACGACCAGCGTCAAGATGGATCAGGACAATGGTACTGGTGGGCGCTTACATTGCGCTCGCCGGTTTCAATATCGACACAACAAAGGATGCCGTCATCGAGCCCGTAAATACAGGATTCGTATTGCACCATACTTGAAAATTTGCATCTCAGGCCCTGATTCTGCCAACGAGTTCGAACGACGAAACCGCTATCCTGCGGATGGATTTCCACCAGCATGGAACCCCGTCCATACCCGGACGCAATCAACACCAGTCCAATTCCCGGGGAGTCGCTTGCGATCAATTCCGGTTGAGCGGCGTTCACCGCACTTTCATTTTCGTCGCCCCACGGGATCGACCAGAGTTGGGCACCAGTCTTCGGATCGAAGCCTGAAAGTTTTGTCCGACTCAAATAAACCAGTTGTTGTCCAAATGGAAAATCGGCAACAAACGGCGTTGTATAGGACGACGAAACATCCTGGGCTACCCAGCGCGATTCACCAGTTGAAATATCAAACGCCCGCAAGCTGTTGCTGGTACCGCAAGCAACAATGACCAGGTTTCCGACTATGACAGTTGATCCGGACACTCCAAAGATTTCGACCGATTCGCCCGGCCTGGCGAGCAGTTCCTTTTGCCAAACGCCCTGCCCCGTCGAAGCATCGAGACAAGTAAGGACCCCTGTTGCACCGATGCAATACAATCGACCGTCGTGAAAAAGGGGTGTCGAACGTGGTCCGTCGCCGCTGGTGATTTCGTGAAACCGGGCTTCATAGGAATAACTCCACGCTTCACGCCCTGTTTTTAGCTCATAGCAAACAACACATTCCGTTTCGCCTCGTTGCTCCATTGTGAAACAATGTTGACCGACAATGGAAAACGATGACCAGCCCGCTGCAATCGGATGCTGCCAAAGCAGAACAGGATCTTGATTTGTCAACGCAAGGTTCGTTGTTGAAGAACAGGTTCCCGAACCGTTGCGTCGATAGCCTGGCCAATCGGTTTGTGGCACGGGCGTCAAACTAACAGGCAACGACGTGAATCCGGAATTCTCTGCCTGATATTTCTCGAACTGCGCGGCATGGGTTGGAGCCCAACGGCTTGCAAATATAAGACGGCCGTCACCCTGGAATCCGTCGACCCGAACTGTCGCGTAGACGATCAATTGCGAGCCAATCACCGCGACGGCTGTCGCAATTTGACATCGCTTGCCAAGTCCACTGAAAACGCGTACCCACATATAGAAAAACAGGTTACTGACAGCCCAAGTTAGTTGCAGATCGAATGCCGGGTTGCGAACCAGACGTCGACCAAGTCCCTGAACAAGCCAAAATCCTCCAACAGCAATCAAAATCGTTGCCATCAGCAAAAACCACGACAACCCAATGTCCAGTCTGGTCCTCGGTGTGGCAATCGCTACATTCATTTGGATGTCGAGCCCTGTTCGTAAATTCGCGAAACCTATTCCCTCCAATTATAACCGAACGATGAAATGTTCCATGTGAATTCAGTTGCTTACAATTTTGCAAGCAACTACCGCTGGGCCTGACGAGGCGAGTGTCCGCTTTCTTGCAGGTGGAATGGGTTTCTACGTCAAAGCAAAAAGACTGCCTGTCGCCAGATGCGGCAGGCAGTCGATATTTGTTCAATCGTCAGCGTTGGGTCCAACTACAGATTGATAAACCAATCGTTGTTGGCGAACGCGCGATCAAGGTTAACCAAACCAGACTTACCAGTGGTCTCGCCGGAAGAGGCCGTGATCGGCAATGCAGCCACTGTTCGGGAGTTCCATTGAGCCGTCTTTCGCGTTGTCGATTCTGGCGACACGAATGACGTTGCCACGGGTTTCGTATTTAGCAGTGAAGCGGCAGGTTGTCCGACCGCAGTTCGGTTCACAATCGTTGGGACCAGCGTGTCGGCCGAGCGGGCGAGCAACATTCCGACGCTGGACCAATCCTGAACCGAAGATTGGGCGACAATGGCCGAGGCGGGCAAATGCCGTTCACCCGGAGCGAGCGTCGCTTGCATGCCACCGACGATATCGTCGTGGTCATGTCCCAAAACGTGTCCCAGTTCATGACCGATCACGGATAACAGATCGACGCGGCCCGATTTCAAGGTCGATTGGAACTCGACATCGGTTCCTGGTGAAGCATCCACAAACCAGCCGTAACGGGCAGCATTTCGATCAATCAGGATCGTATTATCTTCGGCCAAACCCAGTGTGCGCCCTGGCAAGTCGGCCAGCCGGATTTGAACATTCAGGTCTCGAAGTTCGGATGCCGTGGTTTCGCCCGAGGCGATCCAGCGTGATTTCGCTTCGTCCAGCAAGGCTGCCAGATCACGACTCGAAACGCCACTTGCCGCGTTCAGGTTCGCTGCCGCACCTCCGGAGACCCTCAGTGCATGATCATCGTTCCGAATGGTCGCGACTCCCTGGCTATCTGCGATCGATGCGTTGACGGCGCCGGTCAGATTCACAAAGAAGGTTTCGTTGGGCTCAAACGTGCGATCACCAAAAACCGTGATCGCAATGAACCTGGAACTTGCACCGACCGGAATGATCAACGTTCCGGATTTTGCCGCGTAATCAATTCCAGCGATCGCGGTCCCGTTCGCCGTTGCATAGTTTACGGAGACTGCCTGAGAAGCTACGCCCGACAGGCTGACGGTGAACTCGAATATCCTGGAATTTCTTTGTCCCTCGTTCAACGAAATATCGTTGATCGCCATCGAGAGCGCCGGAATATCGTCGTTTACTATTGTTCCGACTCCCTGCCCATCAATAATCGTCCCGTTGGTTGCACCGGAAAGATTCAAAACGAACGATTCGTTCCCTTCAACAACATTGTCGCCGTTCACAGTAACATTCACCGTTTGAGTCGTGCTGCCACCTGCCAAAAATGTCAAAGTGCCTGAATTGGCAACGTAATCAGTACCACTGGAGGCCGATTCGTTGGCCGTTGCGAAATCGACCGTCACCGTTTGGGTCGGCACCGATGAGAGACTGACAGTAAACGAGGCCGTTATTGTTGACGGACTGTTTCCTTCGGTAACACTGACGTCGTCAATCGTGATATTGGGATTCACCCCGCCAGGCGGCGACACGGCCAACGCTGCGTAAACATCCAATCTTCCGCCGGTCACCGTTATGCCGTTCAAGGAGGTGGTCGCCCGCGCACTGGACAAGATCGCATTTCGAATGTTGTTGGCAGATGTTCCGGGATACTTTGAAGCGTATAAGGCAACCGCACCGGCAACGTGTGGCGTCGCCATTGAAGTGCCGCTGTAAGAGGCATAAGTACTATCAGGCACCGACGAAACAATCGCCGAGCCGGGCGCACCCAAATCGACGGTATTTGCGCCATAGCTGGAAAACGATGATTTGGCTCCAGTACTGGTGATCGAGGCAACGGCAATCACGGCTTCATATCCTGCGCCGCCAACTGTCGAATAATTCGAAGGGTAACTGGCCGACGTATCATTGTTGACATTACTGTTTCCAGCCGCTGCAACAAAAAGGATTCCCTGATTGGCTGCCCGGGTAATGGCGTCTAGCAATCCTTGCGAAAACCCACCCCCTCCCCACGAGTTATTGCTGGCGACAATATTAAGTCCATGTCGCACTTTCAAATCGGTTAGATAATCCAAAGCCAGGATTGCGCCCGAGGTGGAACCACCGCTCGGCCCCAGGAACTTGGTAGAGATCATCGTCGTCGACCAGTTCACACCAGCGACCCCGGCACCGTTTCCGCCCTGGCCACCGATCGTGCCTGCCACATGCGTCCCGTGATCGTCGACAGTTCCATCGTAGGTGCTATTATCGTTGTAGAAAAAATCCCAACCGTGAATGTCATCGATATATCCATTGCCGTCATTGTCGAGTCCGTCGGCTGGATCAAACGGATTGGTCCATGAGTTCGCGGCCAGATCGGGATGGGCGAACTGGAACCCTTCGTCAATGATCCCGACGAATACATTGCTGGAACCCGTAAAGCCATCGTTCCAGGCTTTTTCAGCTTGACTTCCAAATTGATTAGTCGTTCCCCCTGGACCGACAGCAGTTGGCTGGTCGTCGCCATACATACCCCATAGTTGACCGTTGGTGTAAAACGTGTCGTTGCTTACCGCCGCAGTGTTATAGATCCAGTTGGGTTCCGCAAAACGGACGTTTGGATTCTGTTCCAGCCGAAGAACCGCTTCTTCAACGCTCAAACCGTTGGGGAGGGCCAATCGCTCCAGCACGCCGTTTCCTTCACGAACCATGGAGGCGGTATGCAGCGCATCAGTAGACTGCGCACCGGCAAGGGCAAGTGTTTCGGCTCGCGCCTGCTCGCTAACTCCCGGTTGAAACTGGACAAGTAACTCACCGGGAGCATAAAGTCCAGCGAGGACTACCCGAGATTCCAATTGTTCAAACAAGAGGTTTTCGGAAGCCGGGTTAGCATTGCGAGACTTGCGGCGACGATTTCGAGACTGCATAACGATTTCTCCAAACAGCACAAAAAAGACGGTAAAGAAAGGGTCAGAACAAGCGAACAAAAATATGGTCCGTTTTTCATGTTGAACCATGCAGCCCGTTTCCCGTTTTTGTGAGAAGAAGTCGGGGCTGGTCAACCTGGTACAACAAACCAACGTGTTCTTGTATCTCAGGCCACACTAAATGTCAATAATTCGACCCCCTCCATTTGCCAATTATTGTGGGGATTACTTCGACCTTGCTTGCTGTTTTTCTTTCAAGCAATACTACTTCAGCCCGCCCGCTTCCAGTCGTTCCAGCAATATCCGGATTTCGCGAATGTTGTGGGCGGTTTGACGAATGACCAGCAGTCCGTTCAGTTCGATGATCGAGGCGTGATTTCCGTTTTCCTTCCATGAATCCCGGTCGATGGTATCGCGAATCAGGTTGACCAGCCGTTCCCGAGGCTCGATTGTTCGGTAGTAGCTGATCGGTTTTGAGGCGCCACCCCCTTCGTCAACTGACGCAGATCCCGGAGACGCATCGTCGGCGAGGACTTCGACTTCAACGGCGGGTTCTTTTTCCTGTTGGGTCACTTGTTGAATCGGATCGCCTTGGGCCTGCGGAATCGGGATCGCAAAGACGACTCCGCCAAGACCGCCTCCTTCAAGTTTCGGCTGAGGTGCCTTGGGGGCCGAAGGAGGATTGCCGTCAAAAAACTCCTGTTGAGGCTGGATGCTTGCGAGCAAGACCTGGCAATTAAGAACTTCCATATCCGGATTTTCGTTCGCGTAGTCTTTGCCTACGATCATCACAATTCCATCCTTGATCGAGTACGTGCACTGAAAGGGTTCGAGCAACAAGTCGAGAATAGTGGCAAGCCTTGTTGATTGGATTGTTTTTGAATAGGGCGTGTCAATATCCAGGTTGCTATCGATCGCTGTTTCGTGAAGTTCAAATCGCAAACCGGTCTGTTCGGCCAATTGTTCCAAAATATCGCCAAAGCGCATGTCGTGGTAATCGATCGACCGAAGTCGCTCCAGTTCCTGAATGGCAAGGTCGTTGTTTTCGCTCACCGTCCCGGACGGTTCCTGGGCCAGCAGGAATGTCGCCGGGAAACACGAAATCGCGATCAGGGACAATGTCGGGCCGATTTGAACAAGTAGAAGGAATGCCGAAACGGTCGTCATCCAGATTGCTGGTTTCCCCACGCGCGCAAGAGTACAACGATTGTTCATGAGTCTCTCCCTGTTCCAGATGAAAAGTACCTTGCCCGTCGTATTCTATCGAACGGGCATTGCCGCATTCAAGAAAAATCCGGAGCGAACGCCAAAAAGGCCCAGGCAACTCATGTTTGTGAATTGTTTTCAACCCTTCTGGAGTCGCCTCAAGCCTGTACGGCAACCTTGATCCGGGTATTATGAAGTCTTCCGCCGGGCGGCAGTCATGCCGGACGGGATGCTTATTCGAATGAAAACAATCCGGGAGCCGTTAATGGCTGACTTTTACGCCGAAGATGACAACTGCATCGAACGCCTTGTGAATGAATGGAAAGCATTTGGCAAAATCATAATCGACTATGACTTTGACAATACGGTCTTTGACTATCACAACAAGGGACTTCTGTTTGACGTTGTTTCCGATCTGTTGCGGCAGGCGCAAGCGATAGGCGCTTATTGTTATTGTTTTACTTGTGACAGCGCGAACCGTCATCCGCAAATTCTGGAGTATTTGAAAAAACACCAGATTCCCTGCGACGGAATCAACGTCGACCAGCGCGTCGTAACTTACGGTGGAATCAAGCCGTATTACAACATCTTGCTGGATGACCGGGCCGGCCTGCGATCAGCTTGTCGTGTTCTGGCAGCGGCGATTGAGGAAATGAGAATTTACAGGCACCGTACCGGGATCGCTGTTGCGCAAGATGTCGAGCATTGATCCGTAGATGAACGGAACGTGTTGCAATCAGGTCCATGCCGCGTTACCGCCCAAATCCGATTGCGACAGGTCGCTTGCCCAGGGATTCATTGACGGGATTTCTGTTGGACATTATTGCTTCTTGGCCGGAACGTAGAATATTTCGAAAAGGGTTTCCCAGGTTTCTTCGCCGTCAGTGGAGGCTTTCATGGTTTGCTGCAATCGACCATCGTCGAGCTGCGAAAGTTTCCACTGGCATGGGTCTCCCTTCTTGTCATTAAGGGAAACGCTACCGGACATTTCCAGTGACTTGCCACTCATTGCCCCGGCAAGGTTGTAATTTTTGTCGGAGCCCTTGTAGTTTTGAATCCAGAGACTTGAGCCCGGGTCAAAAAGACTCTCGCCGGTTCCGGTGCTGCCGTCCAGCCCCGTCCACATCTGGACAATCACGTGCTTTTCATCGTCCCGCGATACCACACAAGTCGCTAATTCCGCGCCAGCGGCATCGGTAACTTTCCACGTGCCAACCCAGAATGCAAGCTGTTCAAGCGACTTGGTGTCAATCACACGCGTCGACGTTCCGGTGGACCCTCGATCGGTGGACATGGCACCCCGGCTGACGCCGCCGTTGGAGCTGTTGGCAAGGATAACTTCCTTGTGTCGCTGGACGAGTTTCTTAAAGCGATCATTTTCTCTCAATGGCGCAAAGTCTTCCTTTTCATCCAGTGACGGAGGCCGGGCAAAACCTGCATCCAGCGCGGCACTCAATTTGTCGATCGCCAATTCATGCTCGCCCTTGATACTCAGGGTGCAAGCCCAGTTGTACAGCGCAGTTCGACGAGCGTTGGGAAACGCGCTGGCTTTTTCGTGCGCAAACAGCGCTTCATCGATCTTGCCCAGTTTGTGCAAGGCATGACCAAGCCGGACCCAGGCGAGACCACTGTCCGGGTTCTCATCGACAACCGTGCGATACAGTTTCGATGCCGTTTCCCAATCTCCTGTTTCAAACGCGTCGTGGGCTTCCTGGTCTCGCAACGCAACCGCTTCCTGTGAGCTTTTTATTCTTGGATGCTCTTGTTGTGCGTGAGAAACGGCACCAGGAAATACCAGCAATGCCGTGACCGATGCAATCAGCCAACTTGCCCACGGTGTGCCGGACGGCAAGACACTATGCCGACCCGCCAGCCACTTGAGGCGACGAAACGTAATATCGGATGAACGAATTCCGGCCGAACCGGTAACACAATTCAAGGCGTAACTCATTTCAATAATCCCTGTAAGTGATCGAACCTATTCGGTGGGTTTGCATTTCAGACGACTCACGACTTCGCCCCGGCGAACATGAATAAGCTCGTATAAGAAGCTCGTGGGCAATTACCGGAGCGAGGCTCCTCGATGCTGACAACACCATTGGACAGTAGTTACCGTCGTTGACAACCAGTCGAACCAGGTGTTTTTTACGCCCAATTGATGTTTGACGCACTTCATCGTCTCCAAAAGCCGCTCATCCGGCTGAATCCGGCTCCTTCGAATCGGTTCAACACAGGTACGGCGCTCACGCCCGAATCGTTACCGATAGTGGTTGTCATCAAAATCCTGCTCCACCTGGTCGAGGAGACTTCGCTGTTGCTGAATTTCGCCGTCACGGATTCCGCGATCATCCACCAGATGCTGGACGAGTGGAATCATCTGTCCGTCAAACAATTGATCCATCAGCTCGTTGATCTGGCCAACGGCCCCGTTGCCCATTTGAAGAACCCGACTCCGCTCGGAGATGGAGATGTCTCAAAAGAATACGCAAAAAAAGCGTTGACCGAGCGGGTGGCGCATGCGGTGCGAGCCTTTCATCGCGAGTTATTTCAATGCTCCCTCGGCCCGCTGCGTGGGAAGATCGAACGGATCACGGATGTCGCCGTCCGCGAAGCGACTGAAGAGATTGAACCGACGACCGGCGTCGTCGTGCAAGTGTTTTGGACAGGGACGATTGTGCAAGTATTCCAATTGAACGGCGGCCTGTCCGCAGAAGCCCAAAAATCTGACTGATTCCAATCAATCTGGCTGCGGGCAGAACTGCCTCAGACAAATCAAAACCTGCAGGAGCACAGGTCATGACTTGCGCTCCTGCTTTTTTTGTACCGCTGCTTATTGGCGTTCAATTTTGATCAAGCGTTTCCAATGCGCTCGTGATTGCAAGCTCAACAGGCCAAAACTTGACCTGGATGTTGTGATCCCGGCCATCGTCGATGAGTGTGATGAAGTCGTCGGACAGTTCGGTCCCGTCCAGGGTGATTTGGGAGGTCCTGAAGTCTCGATTGTTATTGACGGGGTTGTTATGAATGGTGATGTGATAAATGGTTCGACGGTACCGATAGTGAATCAGGGTTTTGGTCCAGTCTTTTTTCAGGCAAGGGGTAACTCGCAGTTTGTCGACCTCAAGATGCAGCCCGAGCAGTGACTCCACAATCAGTCGGTACATCCAGCCAGCCGATCCGGTATACCACGTCCATCCACCGCGGCCATTGTGCGGTTCGACTCCGTAGACGTCGGCGGCTACAACGTAGGGTTCGACGCGATACGTCGCGATGTCCGGCGGCGTGGCGCCGTGTGAAATGGGATTGATCAGCGAGAACAGTTCCCATGCCCGCTCATGGTTCCCCATCATGGCCGTGGCCATGACTGTCCAAATAGCGCTGTGCGTGTACTGCCCGCCGTTCTCGCGCACGCCAGGTAAATACCCTTTAATGTATCCAGGATTCAGGAGGGACTTGTCGAACGGCGGATCGAGCAACAGGATCAAGCGGTCTTCGCGTCGAACAAGCCGTTGATCAACACTCCGCATCGCCATGTCCGTACGCTCGCTAGTCCCTGCGCCCGAAAGAATCGACCAACTCTGCGCTATCGAATCGATTTGACATTCTTCGTTACTTGACGAACCGAGGGGGGTGCCATCGTCGAACCAGGCCCGGCGATACCATTGGCCATCCCAGGCGTGTTTCTCGATATTTCCCCGCAACCGTCCCGCTTCGACCGTGTAAAGATCCGCCAGTGGTGCATCGCCGCGCGACCTTGCCAGCGCGTTGAATTGCTCGAGGACATGAAAAAGAAAGAATGCCAGCCATACGCTTTCGCCCTTGCCCTGTTGACCGACGAGGTTCATTCCGTCATTCCAGTCGCCGCAACCCATTAAGGGCAGGCCGTGCTCGCCGAAACGCATGCCACGTTCGATTGCGCGGACACCATGCTCATAGAGCGTGTCAATGTCTTCCGAAACTTGTGGCAAATCGTAGTTCGATTCCTCGTCGCTGCGCAACGGGCGTGAAGTCAGGAAGGGGACCCGTTCGTCCAGCACTCCTGTATCCCCCGTTATGTTGACATAGCGGCAAATGGCCAAGGGCAGCCACAGGAAATCGTCGGAGAACTGGGTTCGCACGCCGCGCCCCGCCGGCGGATGCCACCAATGCTGTACATCTCCTTCGCGAAACTGATGGGCAGCGGCGCGCAGCAGATGTTCGCGAAGCAACTGCGGTTGGGCATGCACCAATGCCATCGCATCCTGAAGTTGGTCGCGGAAACCGAACGCACCTCCCGACTGATAAAATCCAGAGCGAGCCCACATGCGGCAGGCCAGCGTCTGATAAATGAGCCACCCGTTCGCCAGGAAGTTGACCGAAGCGTCTGGCGTTTCCACGTGGATCACGCCCAGTGTCCGGCTCCAGTAGTCCCAAACTCCCTCGATCGCCCGATCGGCACTCTTGACGCTGCGAAATCTCTGAGCAAGGGATCGGGCCTCAGCAGTACCTTGCGCTGCGCCGATTGTGAAAGTGATAGTACGCTCTTGTCCCTCTTCGAGCGTCAGCGGTGTTTGAAAGGCGGCGCACGGATCATAACCGGCTCCAATACGCCCCGAAAGCCGAACGCGCCGCATCGCAGATGGACTGGCAAACCTGCCATTACGCCCCAAAAACTCGGCGCGGTCGCCGGTAATCGTCCGGTTCGATTCGCTGCAATTGACAAAAGCCACCCGATCTCCAAATTCCGGGCTATACACGTTTCTGGCAAGTATCGCACCACTCGCCAGGTCGTTCTCGGTAACAATGTGCATTAACGACTTGCTCCGGGAACCTCCCAGGACCAGTTCCCAAAAACCGGTGACCGACAATTGTCGCTTGCGTCCAGAGTGGTTGGCAATTTTGAGCTTGTAGAACTTCACCGGCGCGTCGGTCGCCACAAAAACGCAAAGCTCTGTCGTCAGTCCTTCATCGGTGTAGTCGAAAATGCTGTAGCCGAAACCGTGCCGCACGACATACGTGTTATTCCCGCGAGTCGGCAAAGGGGAGGGAGACCAGTAATGGCCTGTTTCTTCATCGCGCAGATAAAGGGCCTCGCCACATGTGTCAGAGACCGGATCGTTGTGCCACGGGGTAAGCCGGAATTCATGGCTGTTTTCCGACCAGGTATAAGCACTCCCCCCTTCCGACACGACCGTACCGAAATGTGCGTTAGCGATCACGTTCACCCAGGGTGCAGGCGTCGTTTGACCGGGACCCAGGATCGTCACGTACTCGCGTCCGTCGTGGCTGAATCCGCCCAGTCCATTAAAGAACGCCAGATCGCGTTGCGGAGGTTGATAGGAAATCGGCGTTTCAAGTCGACGGCGAATCGGCTTCAGATGCGGGATAGAAACCTCCGACCGTTCGCGGCGCTCCGCTTGTTCCGCCAGCGTGCCTCCGTCATCCAGCAGAACGATACGGGCCACTGTCTGCAGAAGAGCTCGATCTTCTTCTGACATTTGTTCGCCGCGACGGATAAAAACACCGCCGGGCCGATCGACGAACGACGCTTCCGGGCTGGCGGCAACCAGATCGACAATGGCTTCCTGCAATGTCTGTCGATAAACCGAATCGTCTTCGTTCCAAATCACCAGGTCCACTGCCAAACCCTTTAAACGCCAATAGGCGTGCGCCTGGAGCACCTGACTCACCAGCGAGATTCGCTCGTGATCGCGAATTCGCAACAACACGATAGGCACGTCCCCGGAGATGCCATATCCCCACAGACCGGATTGTCCGCGCCGATTCCGGATGAGGATGCTCGACCTCGCTCGACGCAGCGCTGATGCGTAGACAATGGACCCGGCCAGGCGACCGTAAACCTGGGCGTCCGCCTGCGATGCACTGAGTTGTTGTAAAAGCACATGTCCGTGTGTCCAGGCGAGATCGAAGACTCGATCGGCCAGGCTGGAATCGCAATATTTGCCGGTTAGCGCATCGATGCCTTCACGCGAATCCGCTACCCCGGTGACGATGTCGATTCGCACCTCCTCGTTGGGCTGCAACCATATCGTTTGGCGAATACTTACGATCGGATCCAGCACCGGCCCGTCGCTGTTGGAAAGAGGCTGGTTGTCATCCAGAGCTGCCGGGGATGCGAGCGTCCGATGCCGCCCGATAAATCGCAGACGATCAGTCTCGTAAGACGGTTCACCCAGCGTGGTGCCGCGGACCGTCATCATGTGTGTCATCCACGGAGGTCGCTCTTCGGACGAGCGCGGGCGGCGGGTACAGTAAATCGCGTTACGGTTGTGGACCAATTCGGTTTGTACAAACAGATTGCTGAACGCCGGATGGGCTTCGTCCTGCGCTTGCGTCGCGAGCACGACTTCCGCATAACTCGTGATGACAAGCGTTCGCGGTGTCTCGGAGCGATTTGTCAACGTGACGCGTCGCAGTTCGATATCGTCCTCTGGCGAGACGCTGATCTGTGTGTACGTCTCGATCTGGTCGTCCGTGCGACGAAACTCCGCTCTCGATTGGGTAAAGATCGCTTCATAGCCCCTTGCCGGTTTTGTTGTCGGCTGCCAGGCGTTGGACCACAGGGAACCGCGTTCTGCATCGCGAACGTAGCAAAAGCTGCCGTAACTGTCGCGCGTCGCGTCTTCGCGCCAGCGCGTCACGGCCAGATCATGCCAACGACTGTATCCGCCGCCGGCACTTGTCACGGCAACATGGTAACGGCCGTTCGAAAGCAAATGGGCTTCGACCGTTGCACTGTTGGGATCGGTGAACACGCGCATCGTGCCGGTTTCTTCCGGGGAAGCATGGCGTGCTGCATTGGCTTCGGCCGCATGCGGAAAGACCGGTGCGGTCGCCTTTGGTACGCGCTCTTGCAATAATAATTCGGCCGCGCGCAGCATGGGATCGGCCAGGAAACGGCGCTGCATCGGCTTATCGAGCAGGAGCCAGGCCAGCGACAGCAGACTCATGCCTTGATGATGCGCCATGAATTGCCGCACCGTGACACTGGTTGTGTCGGGCGGCAAGCGCGAAGGAGTGTAATCGATTGCTTCGTAAAAGCCGCAGACGCCTTGTTGACCTTCGGCTGTGAGGCGTTCCAGATTTTGACAAGCCGCCTCGGGTGCGATCATCAATGCCAGCGCGCTCGCATAGGGCGCTATCACCAGGTCTTCGGCCAGTCCGCGTTTTAACCCCAATCCTGGTACGCCAAAAGCGCGGTATTGATAAGTCCTGTGCTGATCGATTGTGTTGTAACCGGACTCGGAGATGCCCCACGGCACGCCGCGCTGCCTGCCATACTCGATTTGCCGGCGGACGACGGCGTGATAAGTACGGTCGAGTAGTGTATTCTCGTAGTTGGGCATTACCAGCAACGGCATCAGGTACTCGAACATCGATCCGCTCCAGCTCAACAACGCGGGCACGCTTTGTTCGCTCGTTAGAAGTCGGCCCAATGCAAACCAGTGCTCCTGTCCGAAATTGTTTTGAGCGACCATGATGTAACTGGCAAGTCGGGCTTCAGACGCCAGCAGATCATAGAAACTTGCGTCCAGCCTTCGCTCGCCGACGTTGTATCCGATGGCGAAAAGTTCGCGTGTGGTGTCGTAGAGCAAACCAAAATCCATGTCAGCCAATTCACGGCACTCTTCGGCAACGCGCTCCAGCAGGCGAATTCGGACTTCGGCATGTACTGCCGCGCTGGCCAAGGCCGTTCCCAACTGCACGAGCCAGTCTTTTGACCCGTCATCGACATGGGGCAGTATCGCTTCGACGAGTGGCAGAATCGTCGTCGGCACTCGCACAAGTTCTGATAACCGGGCAGTACGGTCCAATTGCTGGAGCACTTCGCGAAACTTGTTCTGCGGATCGGCGGGCTCGGCGCTGGCGAAGTTGCTCAAGCCAACGGGAGGCGCAGGCAGGATGAGCCAGGCCGCCAGATGCAACAGGTCCGCATGATGGTCATTGCAAACGCGTTCCAGGGCACTTGTCCACCACGCAAACTCCGTATTTCCTGGCGCAACCCTGGTCATTTCGGCCGCGAAAACCTTTAGCCGCGACAGGCAGGTGTATGTTGCGCCGAGTGTCGATGGCGATTGAGCCATATCTTCGATCTGCCGCTCGATTTGGCGCAGCACGTCTGTGGTGATTTGAATGTCTTTGGCACTGCTGCCCACGTCAAGCAACACACGCAATGTGTCTCGTAGCCCGCCAAACAATCGAGGAGGCAACAGGCTCGCTTCGCATAATTCCAAACAGCCGCTGCGGAGTACCAGCAAACTTCCTACCAGGTTGCCACTGTCGACCATCGAAACGTAGCGCGGCTGCAAAGGGGCAAGGGACCGCGTTTCGTACCAGTTAAAGAAATGCCCCCGATAGCGCTCCATCCGCGAAAGTGTTTCGAAGGTGTGTTGCGTGCGACCCAGGAATCGCGCGACGGAACAATAGCCGAAATCGAGAGCTGCCAGGTCCGCCAGCAATGCCATGCCAATGTTCGTCGGACTGGTCCTCGACGCAACGACCCGATGGGGGTTTTGCTGGATGTTGTCTGGCGGCAGCCAGTTTTCTTCCTCAATGACGAACTCCTCGAAGTATCTCCATGTCTTGCGCGATAACTTTTCGAGAAACTGATACTGGCCTTGTGATAATCGAACCACCGGTATGGGAATCGGACAGCTAATCCACCAGGCAATCAGGGGCGAAAGGGTCCAGGCAACAATCCACGGGGCGGAACAGGGCAATACTTCGTAATCGAAGCACGAGAGCCATATCGCCGCCATGACAGCGAGCACTGGCGCAACCCCCATGGTCCGAATGGAATTCCACAGGTCACCGTGCCCCCCATGTTCAGAATCGCTTGCCGTTTTCCATTCCAGCAACTGACGCCTGGACCAGCCCATCCGAAACAGTGTTCGGAAGATCGCATCGGCACTGATGTACGCTTCATAGGGTAAAAAGAAGAGCGTCAATGCGTTTTGAACCAGGGGTCTTCCGAGTGACTGAAAACTTTCTCGCAAATGCATACTCAACGGCAAGTCCACCGGCTTGCGAAACAAGTCTGCCAGCGCGGCAAGCAGTGTGGGCAGCAGAACGACACTGGTCACAAAAAGAAGCGATGCTCCCGCCAGCGCCGGAGAAATACCCCAGGAAACGAGCAATAAAAGCACAGTTGCCAGCGGAACCAGACTGCGGCGCAAGTTGTCAAAAATTTTCCAGCGCGATAACGTCGAGATCGGATTGCGGCAGCGTTTCCCGCCCCGCCCGCGCACCCACGGGAAAATCCAGGCGGCAATTTGCCAATCCCCGCGTATCCATCGATGACGTCGGGCAATGTCAGCCGAATATCTCGAAGGATACGCTTCGTAAAGTGTCACGTCGCTGAGAAGTCCCGAACGGCAATAGGCACCCTCAATCAAATCATGGCTGAGAATCGCATTTTCCGGAAAATCGCCACATCGTTGCTCAAACGAATCGACATCGTAAATCCCCTTGCCGATAAACGAGCCTTCGCCAAACAAGTCCTGGTACACATCCGAAACGACACGAGTATACGGGTCAACGCCCGTCGTGCCGGAATTCAGGTCCACAAATCGCGATCGATTCGTCCCGGAAAGGCCCACTTCGACGCGCGGCTGCAAGATGGTATAGCCATCAACGACCCGGCACAGTCGTGAATCGAAGACTGGCTGATTAAGCGGATGCGCCAAAGTGCCCACCATGACCCGGGCCGTATCCCGTGGCAACCGGGTGTCGGTGTCCAGTGTGATCACGTAGCGCACGCCTTGCAGAATCGCCGTGTCGCCGACAACTTCCGAAAAGCGGTCTTTGCCGCCGCGCAATGTCGCATTCAAATCGGCCAACTTGCCGCGTTTCCGCTCGTAACCCATCCAGACGCCTTCCTGGGCATTCCACCGCCGCGCGCGGTGAAAAAGATGAAAGATATCCCTGCGAACCGCTGCGTACTTCTCATTCAATCCCTCGATCCCATCACGCACCAGACGAACGAGTTCCGCATCTCCAGGCATTACCTCTGCCACCGCATCAACGAGGTCGGTCACCAGGGCATAATGCAAAGAAGGATCGCGATTGGCGAGATATCGTACTTCAAGCCCGTCGAGCAAATGCTCGATTCCTGCGGCGTTCGCAAGCATGGTGGGTACTGCGACCAAGGTTCGATGCCCGCGCGGAATTCCATGTTCAAAATCCATTCGAGGCAACGATTGGGGACGAAGCAACTGCGTCATTAGCCAATTGACGATACCCATTCCAAGGCTGGAGGCACAAACCAGTGCCGGCAGAGCCAACATCAGTAGCGCCAGCCCGCCCGCCCCTTGTTGTTGTGTCGATCGCAAAAAAACGAATGCCGCAGTCAACGTCACGAGCCCGACGATGGAAAAGTAACAAGTCAGCGGAAACTGTCGCCTGAGCTTGTCAACCATAACGGCGCGCGAAAGTCGCATTTCGGCAAATCGTTCCAGTGCCGGACGGCCCCGATCGACCAGATAATAGCCCACATGCGCTGCACGATCTTTGGGCTTTTCACGGGCATGCGTCGCGGCAAGTTGCACTGCTTTGCACGCAACCTCGTATTCCGAATGCCGGCTGCGGCGGGCAATTCCTTCCACGGCATGCCGGTATCGGTCGCGCGTCGCAAAATCCATCTTCGCATAAACACCTGCAGGATCGCCCGAGAGCGTCTGCTCGACCAGGCTGTGTTCGCCGATAAACTCGCGCCAGTCGCTTGTGTGCAAAAATCGCAGACTGTTAATGCTGTTGCCAATCGAAACCTGGTCAGCCGCCTGGTCCTGTCCTTCGGCACGAATCAGTTGTTCCGTCGTCAATCCCTGGTCCGCCAAACGATGTTCGAGCCAGCTATTGGCAAAAGCAAAATTGGGATTCTGTCCCTGCAAATGCCGCGTTAGCTCGGCAAGAAAGGGTCCCGAAAGTGGTGGATTGTCGCGGGCCAAATCAGCCAACACGAGGATCAAGTCTGTGGGATTTTGCTCGACGACGCTGACCATTCTCTCGGCCCAACTGCCCGCCATATCCCGATGCCGCCGGGCAGTAGCAATCCTGACTGCGACGCGACGCAAATTCTCGATCAATGCCAGCCGTAACATCAGTGGTAACGCCCATAATTCGCCCAGCTTGAGCGACTCGACCGCCTGGTACGAAGCAATGAAGCCGTTCAGGCTGGCGGCCTCGACACGGCCATCAACATGCGAGATCAATTCCAGGGCAATCCCGTAGACACGGGGCAAATTGGCAGACGGACCCCCCGCCAAACGGGGAAGTTCGCGGCTGTAGGATGGAGGCAACAATCGCCGTATCGCGCGGATTTGTTCCTCGATCAGGTAGAAATTGTCGAGCAGCCACTCGGCGGCAGGCTCGATACGGCGCTCGAGATTGGCAGCCGCCGATATGAGATCGTACGTTTCGATCAACACCCGTTGATTGTCATCCAGCCTCGACAGCAACTTGTCCGGTGACCGGCCTGTGGCCAATCGGTGCGATGTTGCGATTATCCGCGCATGTTGCTCAAGCTGTTCGTTGCTGAAAAGGTCGGCACGTAATGGGGGTTCGTCGACGATCCTGTTTGGCGACGACGTTTGTTCAAAGGATCGTCGCCAGGACAACAATCGCAACAGTTTTTCAGAAATATCAGGAACATGCACTTGTCGAACCTTTTCACTTCCGAGTTATGCTCGAGTTGATGACGAGCTGCCATGTGTCACTGAAGTGGTATATTGGTCCGAGTACGGCCCGGATAACGATCACAAACAGGGCGATCAAGGACGATCGGGGGTGTCCCGCCGCATGGGCGGTCCACGTCGCAAAACGGCCGAGAATGGTTGGTTGGTACATAATTGTTACTGTTGAACTGATCCCGATTCGACAGAGACCTCTACTGCCAGAATGGAGATATCGTCGTGAGGTTTCTCAGTTCCATTCCATCGCGTGATTTCTTCGATAAGGGTCGTGATACTTTCGTTTAGAGGTTTCGACCTTTGGCGACCAATCGATTCCATGAAGCGGGACTCGCCAAACTGACTGCCGTCCGGATCCATGGCGTCCGTTGCGCCATCGGAGTAGAAGTACAGTCGGTCTCCCGCCCCCAGGCGGACGGATCGTTCTTCGAAAGCACTGTCGGCCAGTCCGATCGGGAACCCTTCGCTCTCCAAAATTTTTGGTTCGGCATTGAAGGGAAGATGAACGGGGCCAGGGTGGCCGGCAGATACATAACGAAACTCCCCTGTCGTGACGTTAAGTATCCCGTAAACCATTGTCGAGAACTGCTCCGTTTCCGAATCGAATGGAAACAGCCGGTTCAGGTGTGCGGCGACCTCAGCGGGCGGCGTGATCTCGAACGATGTTTGGCGCGGGTCTCCCGACCCCGCCGCAACGTCTCCATCCCGGGTCAGAATCGACGACGGGTCCGACGGTGGCGAGAGGAGACGGCTCAGCGTCACCGACAGGAGGGCCGACGCAACGCCATGCCCGCTGACGTCCAGGATGTAAAGCCCGACTTGGCCATCGCCGAGCGGGATGATGTTCAAACCATCGCCGGCCAATTCGTCGCAGGGCTGATAGATCCAGGCGAAGTCCAGACCGGGAACGCGAGGTGCCTCGCGGGGCAGAAACGTCTCTTGGATCTTGGCCGCCGCCTTCAGGTCGCGGGACATCCGGTCGTTGACTTTCGCCAGTCGCGAGTTAGTCGCCTCCAATTCGATTTGCAGACGGCGGAGCTTCAAGTGAGTCTCGACACGCGCGTGCAATTCTTCCATCTGAAATGGCTTGGTGATGTAATCCACCCCGCCGATGGCAAACGCTTTCACCTTATCGAGCTGCTCCGTGAGAGCGCTGATGAAGATGACGGGAATTCCTTTGAGCGTGTCGTCGGCTTTGAGTTGTTCGCACACCTCGTAGCCATTCATTTCCGGCATATTGATGTCGAGCAGGATCAACTCTGGGGGATCGCGCTGAGCCGCGAGCAGGGCCAGTTTGCCGCTGGGAACGGGGCGGACTTTGTAGCCGCGATCCTTGAGCATCCCGGCCAGCACCTGAAGATTGGCGGGAGTATCGTCCACGATCAAGATGTTGGCGGATTGCCCAGCGCCACTTTTAGGTTTCTCTGGATTCATTGGGGGCTCGCCTTCTCCGAGATGGTCGCCAAAATTTGTTCCACCTGGCCGAAATCGACGGGCTTGACCAAGTGGTGCTCGAACCCCGATTCTTGCGAAATCTGGCGGTCTGTCTCCTGTCCATACCCCGTCATGGCGACAAGCACAATGTTGTGTTGAACGCGTTGCTGCCGTATCCGTTTCGCGACCTCGTAGCCGTTCAGTCCCGGCAAGCCAATGTCCAACAGCACCACGTTCGGTCGGTATTCGAGGGTCGCTTCCAGTGCATTCGGCCCGGTGTAAGCCGTCCGAACTTCATGCCCCGACATCTCCAACAGCATCGCCAAAGATTGAGCCGTATCCACGCTGTCATCCACAACGAGTACCCGCAAGGACGGTCCGGTCGGCTCGGCTGTTTCTTTGGAGGTCGATGGCGGCTGCGGTGCGGGAGTCAGCACCACCGGCAGACGCACGACGAACTCGCTTCCATGTCCCAAAACACTGTGAACCTCCACGGTCCCCTGGTGCATTTCCACCAGCCGGTGCACCAAAGCCAGCCCGATGCCCAACCCGCCCTGTGAGCGATCCAGCGACCGTTCCGCCTGCGTGAACAGGTCGAAGATACGGGGCAGGAACTCGGCGGCGATGCCGACGCCCGTGTCCCGCACGCGGATCGTGACATGGTGAGGGGGTGAGGGGGTGACAGGGTGAGGGGATACCGAGGCGTCCGTCTCTTTTGTCACCTTGTCACCTTGCCACCTTGTCATCGTGTCATCTTCCAACTCAACCGTCAGCCAAATCTGTCCGCCGTCAGCCGTGTACTTGGCGGCGTTGGTGAGCAAGTTGACGACCACCTGCTGCAGCCTGGCGGCGTCAGCGTTCAGCCAGATCGGTTGCGGCGGCAGCGACACCGTGAGTTCCTGCCGGCGTTGGTCGATGAGCGGGCGGGCCGTCTCCACCGCACGTTCCACGATGCCGCTCACGACGACCCGATCATGGCGAAGCTGAACTCGGCCGGTGGTAATGCGGGACACTTCCATCAGGTCATCCACCAGACGAGTCAATTGAGTCACTTGACGCTCGATGATGGTGCGAGCTTGCTGCTGGAGTTCGTTCTCGTTCTTTTCGAGACGCAGGAGTTGCACGGCGTTGAGGATGGGGGCCAGCGGGTTACGGAGTTCGTGACTGAGCATCGCCAAGAACTCGTCCTTGCGGTGGTGCAGGTCCGACAACTCCTCTTGCTGGCGGCGCAGCACGTCGTTGGCCTTCGCCAGTCGCGAGTTGGACTCCTCCAACTCAATTTGCAGGCGGCGGAGCTTCAAGTGCGTTTCGACGCGGGCGTACAGTTCTTCCATCTGAAATGGCTTGGTGATGTAATCCACCCCGCCCATGGCAAACGCCTTCACTTTGTCCAACGGCTCGGTGAGAACGCTGATGAAGATGACCGGAATCCCCTTGAGCTGGTCGTCGGCTTTGAGTTGTTCACACACCTCAAAGCCGTTCATCTCCGGCATATGGATGTCCAGCAGGATCAGTTCCGGGGGATCGCTTCGCGCCGCTTGTAGCGCCAGCAGGCCGCTGGGAACGGGGCGGACTTTATAGCCGCGATCCTTGAGCATTCCGGCCAGCATCTGGAGATTGGCGGGAGTGTCGTCCACGACCAGGATGCTGGCGGATTGCTCGGCAACACTTT
>JANNWJ010000068.1:0-175475 GCA_031414755.1 Pirellulaceae bacterium
CATTCCGTCATGTACATGCTTTTTGTCCTTGGCCAATTCTGCGGCGAAGTTCACCTGGGGAATTCCTCCTTAAAGGAATTGTAAATCGCCACAGAAATTAACGAAAGCATAATCAATATTGGCAGCTGCGATAAATATGAGCCAATTGCTTGTTCGGTTTCTGTATCGAGCTCGTGCGAACTAATCCCAACAAACCCAAGTAAAAGGTTTCCAGCAAAACCCAAGGGAACATAAAAAAGTAACAGTAGGACGGACGGAATCACTCCAGCCTTGCCACCAAAATAAACTGCCCACCAAAACAAGGATGATGCAGCCACCGCAATAAAATACGTGCCAAAGCTATAAGTGCGCGCGGTCAAAGGCCCCGGTTGCGTTGGAACACCGCGGTAAAATGGCGATTTCTTACGTTTTGACCACAGGCTCTTAATCATGAACTGAGATTCCTAAAGAATAATAATGACGGAATCCGAATTGCAACAACACGTCCATGTGGACTCGTGCAGAGCCGACGGGCGCGCCAAACATCTCTTTGAGTCGTCGTTCCGATTCGTCGTCAAACAGTTCGGCGAACTTATTAAACGCCTTTTCCTCCAGTTTTTTTGCTCGCTGGACCAGTTGCTCATGGGCCTTTTTTGCGTTTTCATCGATCCGGGACCGGAGCTCTTCCGAATAAGCAAAGCGATCTCGCAAATCATCTACGTTTCGTTGGTTTGTCTGGCCGCACCGTATTGTCCGGCATTTGAATACCTGCCCGTTTCAGGGTTTGAATCAAGCCTGCTTCTTTGGCCCTTTGGCCAAGTTCGGCCAAGGCCGATTTGATTTCCTCTTTATCCGACCAGGCAATTGCATCGACGAAGTTTCCTGAATAAACACCATTGCGAATACAATCGTCATACAAGTCTTCCGTCGTTTTTAGGTTCGTGATACGAGCGACTATTACCGGAACGGCGAAGTCTGGATAGTAATAGAGTAGCCGTTTCGTGGATTCAATTTGAAAGTCGTTGCCCACATGCCAAAAATCAAGCGACTTCCATTGAAGGATTCCATGCGTTGAAAAATCAAGCAATAATGATTCGAGAACTCTTTGCCTGGGGGTTTTCGTATCCCATATTTTCCGAATTTGTCCCCGCAGCTTTTTCCGGTGGACGGGACTGCTTACTTGAACGCCTGACGATTTGACGTGAGGGCTGGACAGGCAATTATAATCTCGTCCAACAATGTGTCCGATGATGACAAAACAAACATCGCCGACCTTGACCCGATACGATTCCATTTCAGCAGCCACGGAGAACTCATCCTGTGGGCGAATAGACGAATATCCATAACGGTTCAAAGCCAGTGTGCTTTGCTCCAAAGGATTGACTGGATTTCCGTGTGTCCTTTCGTCAAACGCCATTCCGCCAGCGATCGCACCCATTGTTTCGACCGATTGAATTGGAATTTCGGTTCTCGCATCGTCTTCCAGAGCTTCCAGTAAAAAAGGTAGCGCGTCGGGCCCGATTTCAATGAGGCGTCGAACGGGTTCCGAAATGTCGTCGACCTTTTTGCCGGTCCAATCGCCATTCATGCCGAATTCACCGACCGGTACGAAAACGGACCCGTGCATCCTCGAGTTGATGCCGAGATCCTTGCGAGTCGCCCCGGAAAGGTTCCGGATCAATTCTTCGATCTCTTGAATACGCTCTGCAGAAAGTGGAGCAACCTCAAGTTTCGGTGCCTCTGGCGGTTGAACAAGCGTTACAAATGGCAGGGCAACTTCGCGCTCCTCGTCTTGCGCGCGAACAGGTACGGCCAAAGCGATAATCAACGATAAAAGCAAAAGGGTATCCCCATTCACGAGTCATGAGTCATGAGAGCCGATGTCATTGTAACAGCTCACGGGATCTTGCCAAAAAGAGAGAATTGTTACGAAGAGGGTTGGTTCCGGGGCGCTCTTTTATTTTCGTCGAAACAGAACGACCCGCCAGTTGACGCCCGACGCCCAGAGAGTGGTCGCCGGGCGTTTGGCGTTTTACGCCGGTTATTCGTGGGTCGCCGGATGACCAACTCAAAACCGAGAGCGCCAACGGATTCTCACTTTTGGGACTCGTGCAAAATGCCACCCCCTTCCTCCCCCAAACTCTCTGACTCTCGGCGAAAATCAGCCGAAGTGGTTAACAGCCCAATGTGATAATCGGCTTCGAATCGCGGCGTAATGTTAATCGAAATGACGAGTCCCCAGTTAATGACGCGTTGCATGGCCTAATACCGCGATTCCGTTTAGAAACGAATTGACGAACAAGACTCAAACTAAGGCAAAGGGGGGCAAGCCTTGCTCTTTCAGGAACGCCTTGTGTTTCCCTTTTGCCTTCTGGATCGTGCTCTCGATCTCCACCATTCCGGCGTGAGTCTCGTCAAGGCTGATCTCCTTCTCAGAAATCGCCGTGCTGATGTAGCGGGAGATGTTCAGGTTGTAGCCTTCCTCGGCGATTCGCTCCATTCCGATGCACTTGGAGTAGCGATCCTCTTGCTTGCGGAATTGGTACGTGGCGATGATCTTGGCAATGTGTTCTTCCGTCAGTTGGTTCTGGCGTTTGCCTTTCACGAAGTGCTCGGCGGCGTTGATGAAGAGTACGTCGTCGGGCTTCTTGCACTTCTTCAGGACGAGGATGCACACCGGGATGCCGGTGGAGTAGAACAAGTTCGCGGGCAGGCCGATGACGGTGTCGATATGGCCGTCCTTGAGCAGCTTCTCTCTGATGCGTGCCTCGGCTCCGCCGCGGAAGAGCCCCTCGGCGATCTTCTGGATGATGGTGCAGAGCTTGGCGTTCCGGTCCTCATACTTCTTGCCCAACTTGTCGGAGCCGAGATTGATCTCGGAGAACAGGCCCTGGAAGGTGCTCTCGAAGGCTTGTCAACCTACAAAAAGCGTCGATTGCCGTGGCCCGATAATATCGATAGTTCCTTGAGACAGGAATCCACGACGTTTCCGGGATTCGGGCATAGATGCACAGGATCCAATTCAAGTCCTATTTAATTGACTTTTCCATCTGCTTTGGTTTGCCGATCATTTCTTTACCATGTTCAGTTTCGGCAGTCCCGTCAAAGTATTTCTGGTATTTGGGCCAGCTGAAGTTGGCACATTTACGGCCCAGCTCCAGCGCGGCGATGTTGTCCGCCTGGGTGTGGTAGCCACCCATAACGCGCGAGATGCCTGCCATCTCGGCCGTGGCACTAAAGGTCGGAAGTTCCAGTAGTACCGCCTCGTTCATCGGCTCATGCGTGATCGAGCCAGGAACTCGCGGTGCGCAAAAACCGAAGTAATCATCGCCCGAGAACAGTTTGAGAATCGTTGACGCTCCGGCACTAACAGTGCTGTGGCCCGAGGGGTAGGCGGGGAACGGTGGGCAGACGAAGTAATAGGGCGAGTAGTTTTGCCACTCCTCGGCGGGGATCATGCCGACACCTTCGCCGTATCCCTTCCAACCCGGAATCATCTGGCCCTTATAATAGTGCTTCACCAACGCCTGCGGCCGCGGACTGTCGTATACATATTTGGCTTCCCAGCAGGCGATAAACGTGTCATGGCAAATTGCTGCGACGCTGAAGAACAGCTTGGCATCCTGGTCCAGGTCGTAGCGGTCGCGGCGCGACAGATCGGCAGCGAACCGCAGCCAGTGGCCGGATTGACCGGTCGAACGGGGGCCATCGCGCATGAACTCGACGATGGCCTTTTGCATCGGCGTCAAGCCGGCGTTGTAGCGGATACACTCATCCACCTCCGCCTTCATACGCGGGTCGTCAAGACTGGGGGGTGGACCGGGGCGGAACTGGTCGCCACTTTCCAAAGCTATGGTTTTGACCTTGCCCCATTGCGGGGTCAAGCCTCCCGGCGCGAAGCGCTCGCCGTTAGGGCGGGTGAACCACTTGGGTTGCCAATGCGCAGGATCGTTGCAAACATCGGCCGTGTTGACGCACTGGTAGCCAGTCCAGTCCGAATATGGCTTGGCGACGCTACCAGGCATGTCGCCGGCCTGATTAGCACCATCATTCTTGTAGTGCGCGATCAACGCGTCCGCTACGGTGTTGCCGATACCGGCCGGGGTCTTGATGTCACGGCTGTCGTTGGCGGGGTCATAGCCCATCTTCTCCATTTCGGAGTGAATCCTGGCCTGCAGTTCGGGTTGGGGAAAGGCATACAGCATCGCACCGTGGATAGCATAAGCGATGGCTTCTTCCTTATTGGCTTGCGTACGCTCGTCCGCCGGCCGGCGAAGCGTGCCGCCCAGGCGCGTGCCGACCGCTTTATCGTCGTAGGCTGCCCAAGCGTCATAAACCGCGGTCATCGAAATCGCCATTTGGCGCGCGATGATGGTTGGCATCGCCAACTTGGTCACCTGCTCAACATCGGTAGCGGTTACGTCTTGCAGAATTTCCAGCCATTTGTAGGCGGCCGATGCCTGTGGATAGTCCGGATAGATGGGCGAGCCGTCCTTTGTCGCCGCAAGATTGTGCATCCGGTTTGGGTCCATCTCCAAGCCGGCGAGCGGATGGTTGGCGAAACTCACGATGTTGGAGTCGGTGTCGGTTTGCACACCGGCCTGGCAAGGCAGGACTGCCGGTAGGGCGAGTGCCAATACGAAGAGAGCACGCGAAATACACGGTGAGGCAATAACGGTCATAAAGCACCTTCAAAAAAAGTATTTAACCCGGGGCGGATGTTCATCTCAAATGCAGCGGTATGCGTGCTGATTCTTCGGCAAAGACTTCGTTGGGTGTTCGAAAGTGAAGTCGTTTTCGGGGGCGTTCATTAATGAGGTTTTCAATCTCGTTGATTCGTTGATGACTGATCGTAGCCATATTAGTTCCCTTGGGCAGAAACTGGCGAATCAGTCCATCGGTATTTTCGTTGGATCCCCGCTCCCAGGGACAGCCGGGATGCGCAAAAAAGATTCCTTCCGGGATCAATTGCTCCAGCCGTACATATTGAGCAAACTCTTTGCCGTTGTCCAGAGTCAGTGTGCGACGCATGGCAGCCGGTACGCTCTTGAGCTGTTGCCGCATCCTGGAAATCACGGTATCCGACTGGACATTTCTGACCTTGCCCAGTTTCAGCAAGCCACTTTTTCGATCCGTCATTGAAACCAGTCCGCTGCGTTTACCCGGACTGACAATCGTATCTCCTTCCCAATCCCCACCACGGGCCCGCTGGTCAACCTGCGGAGGGCGAACGCTGATTGATACGGTTGCCGGCAACTGGCCGCGGCGATCGTTTTTGGGGCGGCGTTTACCCCGATGCCGCAAAAAGCTTTCCCAGTGTCGGCGAGCCGGGTCTTGGCGAATCCAGCGCTCAATCGTGCTGCGGGAAACTCGCGCATCGGGGGAAAGGATGTCTCGCGTCATTCGTCCGGCAATTTGTTCAGGTGCCCAATAGTCCGTCAGCCCGTCCAGAACCCGAAAACGAATTTCGGGGCGCGTCATTTTTGGGTTGACTGGTCGTGTTGATCGACGTGCCGCTGTCATCACTACGCAACACCCACAAAATTCCCTCAAGGCATGCTCGATCATCGGCTCGCGGACGACCTGCCAGGGGACTGCAAGCTACTTTTGGAATGAACGGTTCAACCAGTTTCCACCGACGATCCGTCAACAACACTTCGTATGTTCTGGCCATCTCGAACTCCTTTCGAAGTGCAATTGACCAAATCATTCCATTTCGAAAAAGATTGATTTACAGGGTTTTGAAACCGGCTCTAAGAAGAATTGCTATTTTACCGGGATTAAAGGTCGAAAACGCTCCAGCCCGTTACTTTCTCTGGACGATAAAAACGGCAGAATCGGCATTTTACGTAACGAGGCTGTAACGGATATATTCGGAAAAAGTTATGAAAACGTTATCGACACTTGTTGTTGAGTTCTCTTGCTTTGTCACGCTGTCAGTCAGTTCCGCCATTGCCCAGAATTGGAACCAACCGCAGTATTATCAGCCGAATTCAGCGGCACAGGAAACCGCAAAATCCGGTTCGGTCCAATCGATCGGAGATGTACCGTCCACTGGAATCGTTTCGCCAATGCTCGGGCCGGATACGCCAGCACAGGGACCGGCGGTTCCAAACGCAGAAAATGCAAAAAAGGAGGCCGACAAGCCCAAATGCGAAACCTGCTGTAATGGCCAACTGATCGATTGGTCAAAATACCCGGCCACGATTCATCCGATGCAGCGGCCTGGCAATTTCTTTATTCCCTACGCTACGGGGCCCGCTTATTTTTCGGTTTGGGATGCGATCGTAAATGACTGCAGCGAGACTCGTCCAAAATCCGGCTACGCGCCATTTGCCATCAATCCCTGGCCGTTTTACGACGCCGATTGGCGATACGTGGAAGGGGTTCCTTGTAAAGATCGAACCGTGGTCGAGAAACTGAAACGGATTCACCTTAATGACTGCTGGCTGCTGGGCACAGGTGGAAGCTACTGGGTTGATTACCAGAACCAGCATAATAGTCGGCTGACTGATTCGGATAACGAATTCACGCTACTCAACTTGCGACTTTATACCGATCTTTGGTACCGCGACAACTTGAGACTTTATGGTGAGTACATCTGGGCTGACAATTTCGGAGCGGACCTCCCTCCGCTCGCTCCCGATGTCGATCTGGGGGACATCCAAAATCTGTTCATGGATCTAAAGCTGGGTGACTACGCGGGGAAGCCGGTTTTCGTTCGTGCGGGTCGCCAGGAATTGGTGTTTGGTTCCCAGAGGATGGTGACCGCGCTGCCGTGGGCCAACAAGCGGCATTCGTTTGACGGTGTCAAGCTGTTTCGACAAGGCGAGAAATGGGACTACGATCTGTTCTGGTCAAAATTCGTTCAGCCACTGGCTACCGAACTCGATCGAGAGGATGAGAACCAGACGTTGGCGGGAAGTTGGTTGACTTACCGACCCGTGAAAGGGACTGCAGTCGATCTTTACTATTTATGGTACGACAACGAGAACAACGTGACACAACAAGGGATCAATCGTCTTCCATCTGAAACAAGTACGATCGGCACCCGCTGGTCGGGTGACAAGGAGGGACGACTTTGGGATTTCGAAGGTGCATTCCAGTTCGGCGAACAAGTCAACGATGACGTTTCGGCCGGGATGGCGACGGCAGGTCTCGGTCGCAACTGGAAAGAGCGGGGCTGGAATCCAACCGCATGGTTATATTACGACTTTGCCAGTGGCGATCAGAATCCAACCGCCGGCGACGTTAATACCTACAACCAGTTGTTCCCGTTTGGACACTACTATCTCGGCTGGACAGACATGGTGGGTCGCCAGAACATTCATGACGTTAACGCACATCTATATATGGACCCGACCCCCTGGTTTAATGTCTGGCTTCAATACCATCATTATTGGCTCGCCCAAAGTCAAGATGCGTTGTACAACGCCGGAGGAGCCGCTTACCGCCGTGACCCGACGGGACAATCAGGAAATGACGTCGGCGACGAAATCGACATCGTGTTGAACTTCCATCTAACGGACTACAGCGACATTTTGATCGGCCATGCCACACTTTTCGGTGGCGAGTTTCTGGAAAAGACAGCTGGCCCCAGCCAGGCCTCCGACGCCCAGTCGCTTTACATGATTTATTCACAACGATGGTAAACCAGATACTCGGAGTCAGCGTCGTCGTGAATCCGGATTGGTAAACACGACTGTCAACCCCTTCCGCATGACCTGTATCTTTTTTGAAGTCGCCACCAAGGGGGTTAGGCGACTCGAACAATGAGAGAATCGTTACGAAGAGGGTTGGTTTCGGGGCGCTCTTTTATTTTCGTCGAAACAAAACGACCCGCCAGTTAACGCCCGACGCCAGGAGAGTGGCCGCCGGGCGTTTGGCATTTTACGCCGGTTATTCGTGGGTCGCCTGATGACCAGCTCAAAACCGAGAGCGCTCTGCGGATTCTCACTTTTGGGACTCGTGCTGAAAGCCACCCCACTTCAAGCCCAAACTCTCTGACTCTCAGCGAAAATCAGCCGTCGCGGTTAACAGCCCAACCGTCTTCTATTCGGCTTCAATTCGCGGCGTTATGGCCTTCCTCGGCGATTCGCTCCATGCCGATGCACTTGGAGTAGCCCACATTCGATCGGGCTCGATGGACGATCGGAATCCACCGGGGTCGGCGAACAAGCAATTGAAGTCATCTTTTGGTCGCACCAAGAGCCGGAATGAGAAACATTCGATTGCATAGTGCCGCGGCACCAACTCAAAACCTGCTGCGGCAAGGCGTGGCACACCCTTTGCACAGCCGTTTAATTCAGTGCAACCGCACGCGAGAAAGACGTTTCTCGGATGTTGTCAGCCGGCAACACGTCTCTTGCCAAATACATTCCTGGATTTTTGGAGAAACAAAATGAGAATCGTAGCGTTACTTGCCATTGCCGTAATAAGTCTTAGCTCGGTCACAGTGGACCGCGCAATGGGACAGGGCAACGAGCGTCGCGCGGAACGAAATTTGAGGCAATTGGATCGACAGGCCTCACGAATGATTAATCGCGCCGATTACTACACCGTGGACGGATGGGCGCAGGTGAATCCTTGGGTCAAGCAATACAACATCCGAACGCTTGATGCGGCGGATCGCACGATCGATAACGGTGCCAACGCCGTTAACCGCGCACTTTTTGGCTTCACGGATGCCAATACCCGCCTATCGTCTGGCGTCTGGTTTTACGACTATTACACGTATTCGCCAAGCTATTACGTTGCCCCGGGCGACTCTGCAACGGCCTATAGCTCGGCGATTCGTTACTACGACTACGATAACGACGGCGTCTACGAAAGCACCTTCAGCTATCGCGACAGCGATAAAGATGGAAAGTTCGATGAGTTCGATCGCTATGACTATACATCAGTCGACGTTAACAGCGAAACCGATACGTCCCCGCAGGATGCACGGCGACACACGATCTCGGGAACTATTGAAGGCAAAAGGAATGTTCGCGTAAACGAAGTGGAAAGTGTCGTAGTGCGCGTCAAACAAGAGGACGGGTCGTCAGTCCTGGTTGACGTCGGACCCGCTGAACGATGGAGCGAAGTCAAGTTAGATGCAAACGCGTCCATCAAAGCGACCGGACCTATGGAGCAGGTCGGTGAGGCTGATGTCTTAATGGCCGAAACGGTAATGGTTAGCGAAAAGCAATTCCGCATCGAGCGATCCATGCCGTCATACACCGGAACGGTTCGCGAGGTAAAACAATTAAAAGTCAGCGACTCGGAACATACGCTGGTCGTTGTAGAGACTAGCGATGGAAACCAACTCGTCGATCTGGGACCGGCCACTTCTTTGAAAGTCAAATTAGCACCTAAAGAGAAAATCGTGGTTTATGGCATGCCCGTTCGGATGCAAGATCACCAAGTTGTGATGGCATCGCGATTCGATTTTGGTGGTGAAACCCATTCCATTTCGCGCTGGAAATAAGTTAGCTACTTATGATTTGATTAGAACCAGGTCGTTCGGTTGACGAATGACGGTTTAAGTTGCACGCAGCGCGGCAAGAAAGCCTGACTCCCAACGGAGTTCCTTTCTTGCCGCCTGTTTTCGTTTTGGCCCTGATGCAGTCGGGGCCAGCGGTCCCGCGATTCGCTTTGATGTTCTTCCACGCCGTGCCAGCAACGCGCTGGCGGGGTCGTAGTCTCGCCCGTCACGGGTGGCGAGGGCGTGTTCGGTGGGGGCGAGTTCGCCGCGGAAGGCTTTGGCCAGGAGCGACTGCGTGAGGCGGTCGACGTGCGCTTGCGCCGGCCTCAGCCGGGCCTCGATCTGGTCCGCGAACGCGAACAGCTTTTCGACTCGACGCACGATTTCTTGTTGCTCGGCAGCGGCGGGAGTCCTCGATCACATCGCCGCTACGGCATCAAATGTGGCGCCTAGTAATTCGATGCAGCTTGCCGCCCTCATTTGCTGAAACAAGCCGACGGCTATGATCAAGCGGACGAAGCAACTGGATTGTCGGGGCATTTCCCGTTTGTCCCATTTGTTAATGAGTTCGCAAAGCCTGAATTTCCTGTTGAAATTTGCCGTCGGGACCGAACAGAACCGTTTTGCGGTGGACCTCATACGTAACGGGGAAATCCAGCCGCTCTCCGATCGATTCATACATGACTTGAGCAATCGCGGATTTGACCTGCAGGTCTAACTCTGCGAGTTCGGGCAAGTGGTCGGCGTCTTGAAACAATTTTCCAGCGGAGGAAGGGTCCAAATCCAGGTCTCGCAACAACCAGTTTGCCAGCATCACCCTGACTTTCATTACAAACTCGGACTTCCTGTTTTCCCCGTTCGTGTCGGGGTTTCCCTGAAAAATAATTGAATTTGACGAACCGTCTGACGTGCGCATATAAAAAATCGCCCGAACACCGCAATGCAATTCCATGCCACCGGATTCACTCGATCGCGGTACGTCCATTTTGACTTCCAGGCGCACCGGCGAAATGAGCTCAACGAATTCCTTAACCGCCTTGTCGATATCAGAAAAGCGGCTCCCGTTCAGTTTGGATCGAACTCGACTTTCCAGTTCTTTGGTATTCATTTGAAAGAGGTTGGGTCCATTGCTTTCGGGCTCCGGTGCGAGCCACAATGAATCGGCAGGATTGGAAGCCGGCCCGGGGGAACCAAGCATGACCGCTCGAGCCGACCAACTACAGATTTTTTCGTTTTCCGGTCTCGCAAACACTTCGGCCATGTGCGGTTTGAAGTCGACGCCGTCCATCAATGCATCCACCAGGGTAAACGGCCGACCGACTGCCGGAGCCTGAAACGGAATCGTTAAACGAGCGGTCGGATTCGTTTTGAGCCAGATGACCATCGAGCCCAATTCGATTTGTTCCCGAAACGCATCGGAGGGTGCTGAGAGCCACGTCCATTCGAGAGTGGATGCATGCTCCGATTCTGATCCAACCTGTTTCAGGCGGATTTCCATTTTTCCCGATTCACTGTCAGCTCGATCCGCAAGGTCGACCACAAGTTTAGGATCGGGGTCGGTCGGACCTCTTACCGGGGTCACGTCGACAAAGAGTCCTGGCATCGCGAGTCCAAATCCAAGTTCCGCTGCCCAGGCAAGGTTGCACGGAACCTTCAGCACCTCGATCGGCTCACTTCCTGCGGCGGCTGGCAACACGACGCTTGAGGATGCCGCGGCTATTTCTGAGAGCAACCGTTGGCCAACCGTCGTTGTAAAGACAAGCGTCGCAGACTTTTCAGTCTCTACATCGGACCCTGTGTCTTCATTGGTGGCAGGTTTCCCGGGAAGATTTGTATTCGCCTGAACCAAAGGTTCGGTCGTCGTTGCACTGTCGAAGTAGAGCGAAAGTTTTGGAAGGTATTGCAAGGCGATCCATCCGACAATACCCAAACAACACAGGAAAACTGCAGTTCCAATCGCGCGGCCCACCCGAAACGGTTTTCCGTTACCGGCCGTTTTTCGAGATCGATGGACTGGATGTGAGATATGCCCAGGATGTCTTTTCGGTTCGACGGGCGGGCTTAAAAATATGTTTTCCGATTTCTTAAACGACACTCCGGCTTTTGTGTCACTTTGTCTGACAACGTTTTGCACAGGAGTTTGCGCTGACGACAGGCGTACCCACGCGCCGGCCCGCGCCGCGTCGCTGAACTTATTGGAGGCTGCCTCATGCCGTTTGGTCAAATCAAGAACAATTCGATCGTTGGATCGCGCGGCTAAAACGGAGGCTTGAGTACCCGGATTGAAAACCGTCCAGACGCACGCCTCGAATTTGGGAGGAATCCAGGCAAAAATCGAAAGGGGAATTTTCCATCGTACTTTCGGGTCGATTAACGATTGCGCTTCGACAAACATGTCCAGGATCTTGCTGGTGGAGAGGTTGGGCGTGGGCACCAACCCGAACGACTGTGATTTCTGAATTGCTTCAATAGCGATGCCGGCCCAACCCGCATCGCCAGACTGGTCCGCCCATGTCCCGCAAATTCTCGGTGACAGCGATCGTGCGTCCAGATCTCGTGGTTCAAGAAGCTGTGGTTCGCAGTCCCAGGCCTCTATCCATAAACTGTCTTCGGCGAGCAACCAGGCCGGTCCGGCGGGGATTTGCCGGGTATTTTCGATTAACATCTGGTGAAAAATCGCATCCGGATTTTCGCCCTGGTCTTCGGATGGCAAAATCTTTCCACGTGAAATCAAGTGGAACTGGCGTTTCGCCAAAACCAGCGGGAGATGGCAAATGATCTCGTTCCGCATGATTCGCTGAGACTTATTAAACTCGATTTGGCGAAGCGCCAGGTTTATCAGGACCTGAACTTTTTCGCGATCGATTCCGTGCGTAGCCGCAACGGGGCAAAAGCCGGATGAGTCCTTGAACAAGCCACGACTTGTTGTTCTGCAAACGAGTTCGTGGATCATCCAGACTCCAACTGACAACTAACGACAACTAATGTTGTTTATGGCATCAGACAGGCCGCCCCGGCCCAACCGGAGCCGCCCATTGGAATCGAGGCCGATGAAGATGGTGTGAATTTTCTGTTAAGAAACACTTACTTTCAATATTTTTGTCATGTTGCAACGGAAAGCCATCCTGCGAAGAGTGGCCGTTGCTCGCATTTCGACCCCGGCCTCAAATCGCCTTCAATAACAGCATTTCGATGACATGAATGCTTCCGCGTACCGTCAAAACATCAGCGATCGTCACCCGTCTAAACCAAAACTTCATATTGCCTTCAACAAAGCTTTACATTTCTGCTTTATAACACTGCCGACAACTGCGGGAGTTGCGATGCAGCCACGCGGCGTTTTAGCAGGAAAGGTGAAGCAGAAATGTTATTGTCCCAACATGAGAGTTTCGGGCACGCACTTGAAACATTGCATCCGGAAACTCTGGATGAAGGAGTTCCCGACAATGAAGAAATCAAATCCCGCTGCGAGATCATTCGCTCAGGCTGGACGTATCACGAGAGCTTGCAACGGATCAGCCGCGCCCGTTACTTCCATCGGTGGCTACTAAGGCAAACAGGTGAGTGCCCGATCGCGCGTTGAGAAAACAATTCCCTGACCCCGGCTCCAGGGAGGTTCGGGCCGGAACGGATTTGTTTCGGCCTGTCGCAAGGTCGCGCTTTCTTGTTTGTTACGCTTCGCGCACGAATGCGGAAACCTGGAATTGAGTGGAAGTCTTTTCGAGATCCACGCAAGCGTTGATCTATTTCCAACTCTCGCACTGCGTCAAAATCAAAGGGGTAGATTATTCGTACACAGTTGACAAAGAGGGAAATCGGACGCCGATGATTATAGTCGCGCACCGTTAGATCGAAGTGGGTTGGCAATGAGGCGGAATTGCTTGTTTGATTGGAAAAAACTCCTGGCAGAAAAACTGCGAATATCTGCCTGATCTGCGGTCAATACTTCTTCCGCAAAGGACATGAAGAGCTGACCGCAGATTGGCGCTGAATTCCGCAGACTGGAATTGCCTTTTGAATTCGTGTTCGTGGCGCTAAATACCGAATCCGGACACCCTGAGAACTGTTGCCTCAAATGGCTGGTGTCCCAACCCACCAAATGGTTGTGGGCAACGGGTATGTTTGTCTCTCCAAATTGACTTTTTGACACAGAGCAACTTGACCCATCCCGCTACGACTATGAAGATAATGGCTGGTCTTAATGCTTATATAACTATAGTCAGGGACAAGAGTCATGCGATTTTCTAGTGGAACTTCCGTTGAGATGATTCGGGTGTTACAGGTTGAAATTATAAACAGCCTGCACGTCCGAATCGCGGCGAGATTCCTGGCGCTGTTGTTTGGACTATCGCTGACTCCCTTTCTCATGGGCGACGAGCCTGTCGACTGGTATCGCTGGCGGGGACCGGAAATGAACGGGGCTTCGCGGGAGAAGAACCTGCCGGACACCTGGAGCCTGGACGGCGAGAACCTTCTGTGGCGAAATTCCGGGTACGGCACGCGATGCACGCCGATTGTGATGAACAATCGGATCTATTTCATCAGTCGTGACAAACCGGAGACGACTCAAGAGGGGGAAAAAACGGTCTGTCTGAACGCTGAAACGGGGGAGCTGATTTGGGAGAGTGCGCATAACATGTTCCTTTCGGACGCGCCGGCGGAGCGAATCGGATGGGCCAGCGTGGTCGGCGATCCGGAAACGGGCAACGTGTACGCACTTGGCCTCGGGTGCATGTTTCAATGTTTGGATGGCGAAACGGGCGAGATTCTCTGGCAACGGGCCATGAATGAAGAGTACGGCATGCTTTCGACTTATGGCGGCCGGACCAATTACCCGGAGATTTTCGAAAACCTTGTCATTATTAGTGGCGTGATTACCCAGTGGGGAGACTATGCCGTTCCCGCCCATCGGTTTATCGCTTTTGACAAACATACGGGTGAACCAGTCTGGTTGATGAGCACGCGTGTGCGGCCCGAAGACACGACTTACACCACGCCTGTTTTTACCACTTTCAACGGCCAGGCAGCGATGGTGTTTGGTGGTGCCGACGGGGCCATTTACGCCGTCCAGCCGCGGACCGGGAAAGTCATCTGGAAATATGAAGTCTCGCCGCGCGGGTTCAACACGACACCGCTTGTTGTGGACGACAGGGTGTATTGTGCGCATGCTGAAAAGAACAAAGCCGACACTACCATCCTGGGAGCCGCTTTTGCGCTTGACGGCCGGATGAACGGAAGTATTGGTGAAGAACAGTTGTTGTGGAAGATCAACGGCAAAACGGTTGGCCGTAGCTCACCCGTCATGGCTAACGGTTTTTTGTATATGGTTGATGATGGGGGTACATTGTTCGCGATCGATCCGGTCAAGGGGGAGATTGTCCACGAGAAGAAAATTGGCCGGATAATGTTCGGCTCGCTTTTGTATGCGGATGGCAAACTTTATTGTGGAGAAGCGACTGGAAATTTCTGGATCTTTCGCCCCCAACCTGACGGTTCGCTGGAGCAACTTTCCCGCGTTCGATTGGACAACGAGGAAATTCTCTCTTCGCCGATTGCTTCCAACGGTCGAGTTTACTTTACATCTACCGAAGCCATTTATTGTTTGGGCAATCAGGACATTGAGCCATCGGCCGAGCCTGCGCCTGCACCCACGCTGGAAACTCCCGTGGGCAAGGATGACCGGATCGCACATATTCAGATCGTGCCGGTGGAAGCACTGTTAAATCCGGGAGAAACGGTCGAATATAAAGTCCATGCCTATAACGAACGGGGTCAGTCACTAGGAAAAGTCGAGGCAGCGTTTTCGCTCGCCGGTCAGGGGATCCTGAAGGCAAACAGCTTTTCGGCTCCTGCATCCGGACATCACGTAGCGATGATCACGGCCAAGGTGGGAGAGCTGGCGAGTGTCGCCCGCGTGAGGGTGGTCCCTCCACTTCCCTGGAAGTTTGATTTCGAGGACGGAAAGGTTCCACCTTCCTGGATCGGCGCTGCCTATCGCCACCAGCCGAAGGTTTTTGAGAATGAGAAATGCCTGGTGAAAATCAGCACGATTCCGAAAGGAACCCGCAGCCAGTTGTGGATGGGGCACTCCGGGCATTCGAATTACACCGTCCAGGCGGATTTGTATTCGACAGGCGAGGGAGAGCGACGTGCCGATATGGGATTAGTCAATCAGCGGTATACGCTGGATCTGATGGCAAAAGGACAATTGCAAATCCGCTCATGGACTCCACGACTGGAGTTGCGATTTGCAAAAACCATTCCCTTCGACTGGCAGGCCAACCAATGGTATACGGTGAAATTCCAAGGCGAGAATCGCGATGGAGCCGCGATTCTGCGTGGCAAGGTCTGGAAACGGGGGGAAACGGAACCTGATGGCTGGAACATCGAAGCTGCCGATACCACCCCCAATCTGTTTGGCAGCCCCGGGTTGTTTGGCAACTCCAGTCTTGCAGAGTTTTACCTGGACAACGTTCAGGTTTATCAGAATCAGAACAAACAGTGAGTGATGTGCGGTTGGTGAATACCGGTTTTAGTGTTTCATGGTTAATTAGTTGATACGTTGTTGATTCAGGCCTTGCCAATGGCCATTTCGGAGTATTTGACGATGCGATTCCTGTTTTTGTTTTCCATTCTGGCCGTTTCGATACTGGCCCTTGCGATTCTGCCTTGCGGTTTGCTACATGCTCAAGCGGAGGGCTACGATCCGACGGCAGAAGTTCGCGCCGCCATTGCGGATCTGACCGTCGGTCCGAAAGACTGTCCCCAATGGCAAGGTTCCCCCTTGAGGAACAACGTCGTTCAAGCCGACCGGATCCCGCTCACTTGGGATGTGAAAACGGGCAAGAATATCCGATGGAGCATGAAACTGGGCTCCGAATCCTATGGCAATCCGATTGTTGCCAACGGAAAGGTTTTTGTTGGTACCAACAATGGAGCAGCCTGGTTGCCTCGCTACCCCGATACGGTTGACCTGGGTGTGTTGCTCTGTTTTGACGAGGTGACGGGGGAGTTCCTCTGGCAACATTCCAGCGAAAAACTGCCGACCGGTCGTGTGCATGACTGGCCCGATCAGGGGATCTGCTCAGCACCGCTGGTCGATGACAACCGTTTGTGGTTCGTCACCAGCCGAGGGGAGGTCGTTTGCCTCGACACAGAAGGTTTCCACGACGGCGAAGACGATGGCACGGTCAAAGATGAGCTGGTGCGAATTGTCGATATCGAAGCGGCCGATCCCACTTACGGGGAGACTATTACTCAATTGGATTCGGGAGTGTTGTCAGATGCCCTGAAGAGTGTGCTTCAGGGGCGGGGAGAGGACGCCGGAAGTGACGTCCGTGTCGAGGTCGTCGAAGCGGGTAAAACCTGGAAATTAACGGGAAGTTTTAACGCTGCCACACGAACCCTGGTTGCTAAAGTGGCTGGCCCTCGCCTGACCGTTTTCAAAACGCTCCTTCCCGCCGACAGGAACGATGCCGATGTGATTTGGAAAGTGGATATGATGAAACAGTTGGGCGTTTCCCAGCACAATATGTGCAGTTGTTCTCCGACCAGTGCCGGCGATCTGTTGTTCGTGAATACTTCCAATGGAGTTGATGAAGGGCATGTCAACCTCCCGGCCGAAAACGCACCCAGTTTTCTTTGCCTGAAACGGAGCACCGGAGAAGTCGTCTGGACCGACAATTCGCCCGGGGCAAACGTGCTCCACGGCCAATGGTCGTCGCCCACCTATGCCGTCATCGATGGCGTCGCACAGGTGATCTTTGGTGCCGGCGATGGATGGCTGTATGGCTTTGCTGCGGAAGGGGAAAACGGCAAAAGCAAATTGCTCTGGAAATTTGACTGCAACCCGAAGAAGTCGCTCTACAAACTACTCGGCGCCTCGCGAAATCATATTATCGGTACTCCAGTAATCTATGACGGACTGGTTTATGTTGCCGTTGGCGAAGACCCCGAACATGGTGAAGGCCAAGGCCATTTATGGTGCGTGGACCCCAAAGGGAGGGGGGATATCAGTCCGACACTGGTATTCAATGCCACGGACCTTGAGACACCGATTGCCCACAAGCGTTTGATGGCTTGCGATGAAAAGGAAGGCGATAGTGAGCGGGCCAACCCGAATATGCAGGCCGTCTGGCATTATCAGGGCAACGATCTCGACGATTTTGAGCAAACCATGCATCGCACCTGCGGATCAGTGGCGATCAAGAATGACCTGCTGTTCATTGCCGACTTCAGCGGCGTGTTCCACTGTGTCAACGCAAAGACCGGCAAGGCGCTGTGGACACACGACATGCTGGCTTCGCCGTGGGCGTCACCGTTGATCGTCAATGATCGAGTTTATATCACCAACGATTCCGGAGACGTGCTCTGCTTTGCCCTCTCCAAGGAAAAAGAACTGCTCTCTGATAATTATGTGAACTCGGCGGTCTACACAACACCAATCGTCGCCAACGACACACTGTTTATCGCCAATCGCAGCCGGATTTTTGCGATTCAGGAGGGGGCTCAGGCAGCTTCCCCGCCTGAAACGAACAAAAACTGAAAAAGAAAAACGGCTGCCCGGCATAAGGTGATCAAACCAGCAATGCAACAGGCCATGAAACGATCCTTGGCAGGGAACCTCAAAAGTTTGTGCGCGTCGTGCTCGCGATCACCCGGACTTCGGAGTGTATGATCCATTAAAGAAACTCGCGACATGGGGCGTACGCCTTGTTCGCGTTTCTTTTCGTACTCAGCATCGCGGTACTCGTACTCCACCGAACCCTTCTGCTTGAGGCTGAACTGCCATCGTGATGATTCCGGGTTTCCATCCATGAGTGCTCAGCTATAGAGGCAAAACGTTCAGGATCACCAGGCGGCATGAATAAAAGCATCCACTTCAAAATCGCCCCGTTACGCCGCTCCCGTGCATCCTTATTTGTCACATCCGTCGTCGCAGTGGATACGGGAACGGCATTACGAACTCCGACAACGGGTGACGCAGGTATCGTTTCCTCGCGGAATACACGAACGCGGTTGTAACAACCAATTGAGCGGCAAACCATCCAAAGTACGCAGTATCCGTTGTAGCAGCAAGTACAAGAAAACCGAGTGCAGCACCGATTGAACTCGTTCCAATCAGGCTGACGAGCCACCGCGGCAGCAATAGTGTGTGGCGTGGTACATGCCAGATGTCCCCCATGATTCCCGCGCGAGCGTGTGGAAGCCAAACGCCAAATGGGATTCCAGCCACGATTGCAGGAATCATCAGCAAAACCATGGTATCAGTCGGTGGACAAGGACGTACGGATTCAGACAATAAACCGATTGAGGAATAAACCACCGCTAAACATACGGCGCCAAGTAACGAATATGGTCGCGTCATAGCTTGAGGATTTAACAAATATTCTGCAGACAACCGTATAACGCCGGGTACTTTGATGTTGAAATCATGCATGTTCGAGGAACGAAAGTCAACTTTTACAACAACTTTTTTGCCCTGACTAATTCAATCCGATTCCTTTCCGGCAGAGCGGCATTCACCCGGCCCGTACTTCAGTCCGGGTTAGCCTACACCAAAACATCTTGGTGTCGCGGAGCGACGACATGGGTTGACCGGGTACACCTGCCGCCGCTCCGCGGCTCGACGGATTGCGTGGATTGTGTACCCCGGACTGACGTCCGGGGCTATCAACTGCCGCCGCTCCGCGGCTCGAACAACCCCATGTAACTACCGCCGCTCCGCGGCTCGAACAGCCGCAGGTGTTTTTCGTTTTCAACGAGTTGTTAATCAACTATTGAGTCCATTCACTGGCATTAATTGCTGGTGCTTTTGAGCCCTCTTGCGGAACATCTGCGGCCATCCGTCTGATCTGCGGTCAAGACTCTTCCGGACAGGAAACGTGAAGCTGATCGCAGATTAACGCGAATTTCGGCAGCTTGGGATTCGGAATTTGTTTCTGTTTTACTTGCTCTTTTGGTCTAATCAATGTTGCTTATCTGGCAGTCAGCCAATCTTTTCAAGGGGAAGTTATGTCCGGTCCAAAAAGAGCCTGGTGTCGGGGTTCAGAGGCGCCTCGACCACTCGCTGCGTTTACATTGGTGGAACTTCTGGTCGTCATGTCGGTCATTGGAATCCTGATGGCCCTGATCATGCCCGCCATACAATCGGTGCGTGAAGCGGCGCGGCGCACCCAGTGCGCCAATCAGCTCAAGCAATTGAATTTGGGCATGTTGCAATACGAGACCATCCACAAGGAATTCACGCCTGGATTTTCAAATCCCGGCATGACGATGTGGTCGGGATTTATTCTGCCATACATTGAACAAGGAAATCTTTACAAGTCGATTGATGTGGAAGGACTGTGGGTCACGTCCACCACAACCCATCCGCAAAATATTGAGGCTTTGGGATCGGTGCTTGAAATATTTTTGTGCCCGTCGGCAAGTATTGTTCCGGCACAATACGATCCACACATGGAAGCAGACCGGGTCTACAGTTGCTATCTCGCTTGCGCCAGCGGGACAAACAATCGCGAGTCGGGTGCTTTGCCCTGGTGCGGAATGAACGCATACGATGGCTATCCGGCGTCGGACGGGATTTTCTATTTCAATAGCCGGACGCGACAGGTGGAAATTACCGATGGCACTTCGAACACCTTGTTGCTGGGCGAGACATTGCCCGATCAGCATTTGTTTCAGGACGACTATTCCGGAAATTCGCAAAAAGTTGATCATTGGACGATGGGTTCGGGCGAGCTGGGGGACTATACGATAATGATTCCCGTTGGATCTGCGGAAGTTTCCGAGTGCCTTGGTTCGACAGCATGTCCACTGAACTCTATCAAGCGAGTGGAGTCGCCGATGAACGACAAGGAACTCGGTTTTGGCAGCGCCCACCCCACCGGAGGGAACCTGTCCTACGCGGATGGGCACGTTCGATTTGTGAGTGAATCGATTGATCCGCAAGTCCTGATAGCGATCGGCACCCGATCGGCGGGCGAAGTTAATGTTACTGCCGACTAAGTTCCCGTTTTGCATTTTTTCCCAAACCAAAACCAGAGGAACAAACCGCTCGTTCACGGAGAGAACGGCCACGTGGCTTTTCACTCTGTGAAAATGCGATCCGGGCGTGATTCGCACCCGTCAATAATTACCGTTGGTGTGCCAAAAGGCTTTTTCCACATGTCCAAAATGCAATCCTGGAACGACGGATATGGGTCAAAAATAATTTACCAATTATCGTACGACCCCATCACCATTTCGGGACATTCGAAACTTAACCGGGAAATGAATCATGCCAAAGTATATTGCGTTGCTTGCCGGAATCAACCTCGGAAAACGGCGAATCAAAATGGATGCGCTGAAAAAACATTTTGAGTCCATGGTCTTTCAAGAAGTTGAAACGGTTCTGGCAACGGGCAACGTGATTTTTGTGTCGAAACTACGCTCGGCTGCGAAAGTCGAGTCGCTTGTCGAAAGCGGCTTGCACACCAGGCTTGGTTACGAGGTTGCAACGTATGTGCGAACTCCCGATGAACTTGCCTGCGTCGTCAGCAATTCGCCATTTGGTTTGGCCGACGACAAGTCCGATGGCTTTTCGGTTCAGGTCCAGTTCTTCAAGGAGCCCCTATTAAAAAAACTGGCGGCTCCGGTTTCGAAGATTGAAACGGCCACCGACCGTTTCGCGGTTGTCGGGCGCGAACTCTATTGGCGTGTCACCGGTCGTTTGTCCGATTCCCTGGTCTGGTCCTCTGCGGAAATGAAGGCCGTGTCGCTGCCGCGAGGAACGACTCGCAATATGAATACGGTAATTAAGCTGACCGATTCGCTGCATACCCGTTAAATAAGGATGTCGTTCGCATTCCATGGCCGACATTGCCGTTTGGGGCGCGTTACAATGGCTGGCACTCTACCGGACCCTACCGGACTCTACCGGAATTTACCCAAGTGGCGAAACGATCAGGAGCGTTGTCATGAATCTTTCCCGACGTGGATTTATCAAGTCAACCGTGGTTGCCGGTACGGTCCTGGCATTGCCCGCGATATCGTACGGTCGAGTCATTGGGAGCAACGAACGGATTCGCGTCGCTATCATTGGCTTGAACGGTCGTGGCCGGGATCATTACAACGGCCTGCAGGAAAATGTCGTTGCACTTTGCGACTGCGACAGTTCCGTACTTGGGCAAATGGCGGATGGGAAGGGCCTTTTGACCTTTACCGATTTTCGCAAGCTGTGCGACAGCAAGGAGATCGACGCGGTCTCGATTGCCACTCCAAATCACACGCATTCGTTGATCGGTATCACGGCGATGATGGCGGGCAAACACGTTTACGTCGAAAAGCCTGTTTCGCACAATGTTTGGGAAGGGCGACAACTGGCCCGCGCCGCCACACGATACGATCGGATTTGCCAATGCGGGACCCAGTCCCGATCGAGCGATTCCCTGCGTGAGGCGGTTCAGTTTGTACGCGACGGCAACATGGGGAAAATCCGGTATGCTATGGGAACTTGTTACAAGCCCCGGATGAGTATTGGAAAACTTGATGCTGCGTTAAAAATTCCGCCGCATGTTGATTACGACTTGTGGTGCGGGCCGGCCGAAAAACGGGAGCTGTTTCGGCCCGCCTTGCATTACGATTGGCACTGGGATTTCAATACTGGAAATGGCGACATGGGAAATCAGGGAATCCACCAGATGGATATCGCCCGCTGGTTCCTGGGATACGACACCCTTTCGCCGCGCGTTCTGAGTATTGGTGGTCGGCTCGGTTACGACGACGCCGGTGATACACCCAACACACAGACGGTGATTCACGACTATCCTGATGCTCCGTTGATCTTCGAGACGCGCGGGCTTCCAGGTAGCAAGGAGTGGCAAACGCCGGAGCTTTGGGGCCAAAATATGGATAACCATCGCGGTTCGCAAATCGGCGTGATCGTTCAGTGCGAGAATGGCTACGTCGTTATTCCCAACTACACGTCGGCGACGGCCTTTGATAACGACGGCCAACAGGTCAAGGGATGGGAGGGTGGCGGCGACCACTACCGGAATTTTCTTGACGCCGTACAAGCGGGCGACAACCGTGTGCTCAATGCACCGGTGGTCGAGGGGCATTTGTCAAGCGCGCTCTGCCACACGGGGGGGTTGTCACATCAACTCGGCGAACGGGTTGCCGTGAGCGAGATTATGCAATCGATTGAAAACGAAAACGACGTGTTTCGCGATTCCGTGGAGCGAATGATCAAGCACTTGCAAGCCAATGGACTTGGCCTGACGAATGGCCGGGGCCCGACTCTTGGCGCCGACTTGCGCTTTGACCCCCACGCCGAAACGGCCATCGACAACGACCGCGCCAGCGAGCGGTTGTCGCGAGAATACCGTAAGGGATTTGAGGTTCCCGGAATCTGAGTCGGTTGGTTGAAACGATCGTGCGCGCCGCGGGCAAGGGTGGCAAAACTTGGCCGACCGGTTCGCTTGTGCTAAGATGTATGCTGGAGAGCAAGCGCATGGTGGAATTCACGATTACTGGCGAAGAGCTTTGGGCGAGGATGGAACGCGCTGTGGAAAAGGTCAACGAACGATTGCGAAAAACGGTACGCATCCTGGAAGATGCCAAAGTCCCTTACGCCGTGATCGGCGGACATGCCGTGCGGGCGTGGGTGGCGCAGGTCGACGAAGCAGCATTGCGCACGACGCGCGATGTAGACATCCTGGTTCGTCCTGAAGATCTGCCCGCTTTGACGGCAGCAATGATGTCCGCTGGATTTCATCACCGTCAGACGGCCGGCCTGGACATGTTCGTCGAACACCCCGATGCGTCAAGCCGTGATGCAGTTCACGTGTTGTTGTGCGGCCGGGTTGAAAAGGAGGGTGAGCCCAATCCGGACATTGAGCCCCTTGCGCGGGCCAACGATTTCCAGACGGTTGCTTTGGAAACACTTGTACGAATGAAGCTGAACGCATTTCGTGACAAGGACCGGGTTCATTTGCGTGACATGATTTCGCTTGAAATGATCGACGAAAGCTGGTTTCCGCGATTTCCGGAACGATTACGGGTGCGATTGAAGGAACTGCTGGATGATCCTGATGGTTGATCGCGGAGGAACTAGTTGGAAACAGCATCTTCGGGTAACAGCGAAAAGAATTTAAAATATTTGGCAAGCAAGACGTTTTCGTCCTCTGCATCCGATTTGACCCGCTCGCGAATCGCAATGGGCGCATACATGGTTTGCTGCCTGGCGTTTTTGCGCAGCAGTGCACTGGGCGATTGAGTGCTTGCGTCAGATATTAATTTTGTGACATCCATTGCCCAAGGGGGCGACTGGTGTCGTCCAGATTGATTGGGGGAGCAGCAGAGCGGTCTGATTTCGACCGGGGGACTGCGGGCTCGGAAGCATCCCTGATTTCCAGTTCGGCGCGACGGATCGGGGTCGCCAGCGGTGCGTCGATTCCAAGTCGTACCTGGTTGCCACCAACCCTTGTGATGGTGATTGTAATGTTGTCGCCAATCTGTATTGACTGGCCGGTTTTTCGGGAGAGGACCAACATGATTTCGTTTCCTTTCAAAAAACATGCTGCATTTTGATTACAGGCTGCCGGTTCTTTTAAGACTCTTGCAGAACCGTATTCCTTTCTGCAGTTCGCACACCAAAAACATTTTTTTGCAAAATAAATTGCACTGGCGGCATTTTCATTAAAGTTTTGACTGCTAGCTTTTGAACTACTTGCATGCATGCATGGTGCGTTTTGCAACTTATGCTCCTGTTGTGGACGTCAAACAGTCAGCCGCCACGCCAGATTGACAGCGTGAGGTGTTTTCATGGAATCGCCAACAAATCGTTATTTGCCGCGATTTGGATTACGGGCCGGCGACGTTCTCGATCGCGATCTGGCGTCTATAATAGAGTCGAGTTAATTCTTGTTTTATTGTTGCGGGAATATGAAAGATCACAACCGACGCTTGCAAAACGACGCTTCCCACCGGACCGGATCGGCGATTGCATGGGCCGTTTTGTTTGGCGTGGCACCCGTCTTTTGCATTGGTGTTCAGGCTCGACAAGGCGCGGCGCCGATCAACGAAGCCGCATTACCCGTGCGACAGGCGTGGCTGATCAGCGTCCCTTTGCCGATCACCGAATCCGTTGCCGCGCAGATCAATCAACAAATATCGCGAATCGCTGGTGAAGCGACAGCGGTTGTCGCTGCAGATCAACGACCGGTCATGGTTCTGGAATTTGACACCTCCAGCTCGGCGACAGGGCAAGGGAGCAATCTCGGAAGTTGCCTTGATATCGCGATGCTGTTGACCGATTCGCGAATGCAGGGGATTCAATCGGTCGCATACATTCCCCGATCTCGCGGTGCACACATTGAGAATGAGGACGGTTTGCCGTCCAGTCGTTTGCAAGGTCATGCGGTACTGGTCGCGCTGGCTTGCAACGAAATTGCCATGCATGAGGACTCGGCGATTGGTCGCGCGGGGGCGGATATTCGCGGCGATACTGCGCTGGAGGCGGCGGTGTACCGCAACATCGCTGGCCGTCGGCAATCGATACCTCTGCCCGTTGTAATCGCTATGGTGGATTCATCGCGTGAATTGCATCAGGTCGAAACCGAAGACGGGGTTGTCTTTGCCGACCAGGATGAATTGGCAAGACTGGATACCGCCGGTCGTGTTATCAATTCAACCACGCTGGGCAAGGGGGGTGAACTGCCGGTTTTCACAAGTCGTTCGCTGCAACAGATGCAACTGGTTCGCTTGCGCGTAGGAACGCGCGAAGATCTTGCGGCGCGGTTAAAAATCGATCCGGCTTCGATCGAAGGCAATCCGGCTGCTGGCGGCGAGTGGCATTCGGCGCAATTGCCGCTGGGAAATTTCGTTGACTCGCGGGAAGTCGAGTGGTCGTTGCGCATGCTGAACAACCACCTCAATACGCATCCCGAAACAAACTTGATTGTGGTTCGATTCAATTGTCCCGGCGGTGAAATGGACGCTTGCCTGCGTCTTGCTCGCGTTTTAGCCGAACTGGATTCCGCCCGAATCCGAACGGTGGCGTTTATAGAGACGGCGGCAGGCGGATCGGCATCGCTGATCGCGACCGCCTGCGATCAAATCATCATGGCGGACGCAGCAACTCTCGGCGGCCCTGATATTGCTGCGCCTGGTGCCAACGCGCTGGCGGATTCGCGTCCGCTGATCAAGCTGGTTGCGGAATCCGTGCCGCGGGACTGGTCGGTACCGATGGGGCTGGTGGATCCGGATCTGGACGTCATGAAATATCGCAACCGGGTTACCGGCGAAATTCGCCTGCTATGTGAGGAAGAGCGGTTGTTGATGGCGGATTCCGATCAATGGGTTTCCATGGGAGGCGTTGATCTTACAAGTCCCTTGAAGGCTGGCGAAGCGCTGGATCTCGCATTGGCACGATCGACCGTTACCGATTTCGATCAATTCAGGAAGTTCTTTCAATTGTCGGAATCGCCGGTTGAGCTCGAGCCTTCGAAGACGGATGTCTGGATCGAGAACTTTGCCCGTTTCATGGCAACGCCAATGATCGCTGCGTGGCTGTTGTTCGGCGCGGTATTCTTGTTGTCGACAGAAATGTCGAATCCGGGAATTGGGCTTCCTGGCTTTCTTGGGTCGCTGTGCCTGATGTTATTTTTCTGGAGCCAATACCTGGATGGCAACGCAAACTGGCTGGAGATACTGCTGTTTGGCGTGGGGGCTGTTTTCATCGTGCTCGAAGTTTTCGTCTTGCCGGGCTTTGGTGTTTTCGGAGTGGGCGGCCTGATCCTGATTGTCGTCTCAATCGTGTTGGCGTCGCAGACGTTTATCTTTCCACGCAATTCGGAAGAACTTGCCCGGATGCCGGTTTCGTTGTCAATGGTATTGGCGGCAAGCGGTGGCTTTTTTGCGGCGGTATTTTTCTTGCGAAAGTATGTAACGACACTTCCGATTTTGCGCCGAATCATGCTTGATCCCCGCAGCAACGACGAGTCGATATCGCCTGCCCTTCGAGATCAAAAGGAGGCCTTGGCAAAGCGCGACCACTTGCTTCGTCGAACCGGCAAGACAACAACCCCTCTGGTTCCTGCCGGCAAAGCCCAAATTGGCAACGAACTCGTTGACGTGATCACCGATGGCCGGATGGTTGAGCGAGGAACCCTGATTCGTGTGGTTCAGGTTTTGGGAAATCGTGTTATCGTTGAACCGGAAACGTCCGAACCCCTTGTTTCATAGCTGGTAGTTGTTGTTATGGGTCCATTGATTTGGTCGGTACTGCTGTTGGCAGGCGCATTGCTCGTCGTGGCACTCGAAATGTTTGTTCCCAGCGCGGGACTGCTGGGAATCCTGGCGGCCGCCTTGTTTTTGTCGGCGATCATTGTGGCTTTCTTTCACAGTGCCATAACCGGCGTAAGCATGATTGGCGCGATCGGTTTGTTGTTGCCCTTCATCTTTTTGGCGTTTGTCAAAATCTGGCCGCATACGCCGATCGGCAGACGGGTCCTGATCGGTCGGCGCGACAAGGATGACTTGCTGCCCAGGGGCAAGCAATACGATGAGCGTCAGCAACTCGTCGGTCGGCGGGGGGTCGCCCGTACCCCGATGCTTCCCAGTGGACAGGTGTTGATCGACGGAGAAAAATTCGACGCGGTGAGTCAAGGTGCGGCTATCGAGGCAGGAAACCGAATCGAGGTCGTCGCAATCCGGACTTACAAGATCATCGTTCGTCGAATTGACGATGATGAACCGGCTCGAGGACTCGATGTAAATCCTGACGATATCCTGTCCCGGCCAGTCGACGATCTGTTTTTATAAGCGGCCTCGCTGTTTCCGGTTTTGACCCCCTTTTTTGCTGACGTGGCCTTCGGCTTCAAGGCTCTTTCTGGCGCGGAACCCTCCGTTTCCCGGCTCATTCCAATTTCAGGTAGCCCTGCGGGACTGCGTACCACCTGTAAAAACGCGAACGATGGCGAGGGGGTGGGGCCGCAGCTTTGAAACCAAATTCCGCCCGCGGCCGCAGTGGTCTTTCAGGGACAATCAACTAGATCGTTCGGTTTTGTTTGCGACTAATTAGCAATTGACTTTTGGCAGGCGTATACTCGGGGCATCGCATTCCGTCATCGAGCCCCACTCCATGTCCGACGTCACCCGCATCCTGTCGCAAATCGAATCTGGCGATCCGTCGGCGGCGGAACAATTGTTGCCGCTGGTGTATGAGGAGTTGCGGAAGCTGGCGGCGGCCAGGCTGGCACAGGAAAAACCAGGGCAGACGCTGCAGGCCACGGCCCTGGTGCACGAGGCGTACCTGAAATTGGTGGGCAACGGCGAGCGCGAGCAATCGTGGGACAACCGGGGTCATTTCTTCGCGGCGGCCGCCGAAGCTATGCGGCGAATTCTTGTGGATGTCGCTCGGCGCAAACAGGCAGAAATCCACGGCGGCGGCCAGGTGCGATTTGATTTGGAAGACGCGGATTTGCTCTCACGAGCTTCACCCGACCGGATTGTCGCCTTGGATGACGCATTGGCCAAACTTGCCGTTGAGGACTCTGCCGCATCCGACCTTGTGAAAATCCGTTTGTTCGCGGGGCTATCTCTCGAAGAATCCGCTGCCGCACTTGGTTTGTCTCGTGCATCAGCATATAGGCACTGGACTTACGCCCGGGCCTGGTTATGTGCTGAATTGGCGGATCGTTGAAAAAGGGGATTTCCGTTTTTTTCGGAATCTTCTGAGACAAATGCCGCACTTTTACGCATTGCATTGTGAAGCCAAATCCGGTGAGTTAATCCATGTCCGTCGATCCCAACAAAATCAAAGCCGTGTTCTTAAAGGCCATCGAGCAGTGTGAGCCCGGCAAATGGCACGACTTTCTTGCTGCAGCCTGCGAAGGTGACGCGATATTGCAGCGCCGTGTTGAGGTCTTGCTGGAAGCTCACATGGGCGAAGACAGCCTGTTTGACGCCCAGGTATTCGAGGCTTTCAGCACCGTCGACCAGCCCCCCTTGGAAAAGCCCGGCAGCCAGATCGGCCCGTACAAACTGCTGCAGCAGATCGGCGAAGGGGGCATGGGGACGGTTTTCCTGGCCGAGCAGCACGAGCCGGTCCAGCGGAAAGTCGCCCTGAAAGTCATCAAGCCCGGAATGGACACCCGACAAGTGATCGCCCGCTTCGATGCCGAACGACAAGCATTATCGTTGATGGATCATCCCAATATCGCCAAAGTACTCGACGCCGGTACGACCGACTACGGACGACCGTACTTTGTGATGGAACTGGTCAAAGGCCAGCCGATCACCAAGTATTGCGACGAGCACCAACTGACAACCCGCCAGCGGTTGGAACTGTTTGTCAGCGCTTGCCACGCCATCCAGCATGCCCATCAAAAAGGAATCATCCACCGCGATATCAAACCCTCGAACGTTTTGGTCGCCGAATACGACGATCGCCCGGTCTGCAAAGTGATCGATTTTGGAGTGGCCAAAGCGTTGAACCAGCCGCTGACCGAAAAGTCGATGTTCACCGGATTGGGTCAGATCTTGGGGACGCTGGAGTACATGAGTCCCGAGCAGGCCAAAGTCAACCAACTTGACATCGACACGCGGAGCGACGTCTATTCGCTGGGCGTGCTGTTGTATGAATTGCTCACCGGCACGACGCCTTTCAATAAGCAGCGCCTGGGTTCCGCCGCCTGGGATGAGATGCTGCGGATCATTCGCGAGGAAGAACCCCCTAAGCCCAGCACGCGGCTCTCCGATTCCCAAGACTCACTTCCTTCGATTTCCGCGTCACGCCATACCGAGCCTGCAAAACTGACCAAGCTGGTCCGCGGCGAATTGGACTGGATCGTGATGAAGGCTTTGGAAAAGGATCGCGGTCGGCGCTATGAGACGGCGAACGGTTTTGCGATGGACATCCAGCGCTATCTTTCGGACGAGCCGGTCCAGGCCTGCCCCCCGTCGAAGCTATACCGCTTTCGCAAGTTTGCCCGCAAGCACAAAGCGGTTGTGGGAACCGCGTCGGCGGCCCTGCTAATCCTCCTCCTGGGCATTGCCGGTCTGGCCGTAAGCAATTCGCTTATTCGGAACGAACAAACCAAGACCATGGCGTTGGCCGACCAGCTTAAGGCAAGAGCCGACGAGCTGAAATTGGTCTCCGACTTCCAGGCCGGCATGCTAAAGCAGGTCGATCCTACCGCAGCGGGGATGCTCCTGACGGCGGACGTACAGGCCAAGTTGGCCGCGGCGCTTGCCAAGGCCAATGTGCCCGAGGCCGAACGAACTCAGCGACTTGGAGTATTCACCGCAGAGTGGAAAAATGTGAATGCCACCGACGCGGCCCGCGAGCTAATTGACCGCACGATACTGAGGCCTGCCGTCGAAGCGATCGACAAGCAGTTTGCGGACCAGCCCCTGATTGATGCTCAATTGCGACAAGTATTGGCGGATCGTTACTGGGATCTGGGCCTCCTCGATGCTGCGTTGAGGTTGCAGGAGCGTGCGCTGGCGACTCGCCGCCGTATTCTGGGTGACGAGCACCCGGAAACTTTGAATTCGATTAACCACCTTTGTACTCTGCTCTGGGGCCAGGACAAACTGAACGAGGCCGAGGCCTACTGCCGTGAAGCGATTCAGAAGTGTCGTAACGTATTAGGTGAAGAGCACGTCGAGACACTTGATGCGATCAACAACATGGGCCTGGTGTTACAGGCCCAGGGCAAGCTCGTTGACGCCGAAAAATATTTCCGCGATGTGGTGGAAAAATCGCGGCATGTGCTTGGCGCGGACCATCCGGACACCTTGGAAAAGATTAACAACCTGGGCACGCTTCTTCTTGATCAGAGCAAACTGAGCGAGGCTGAACCGTATTTCCGGGAGGTACTGGCGAAGCGCCAGCGTGTGTTAGGTGACCAGCATATCAGAACTGTCAATTCAACCAATAACTTGGGCGTGCTGCTCAAGAACCAAGGCAAACTAAACGAGGCCGAACCTTATTTGCGAGAAGCGTTGGTGATGTACCGGCGCGTGCTAGGCGAGGAGCATCCAACCACTTTGGTGGCTATCCACAATATGGGCACGTTGTTACTGTTTCAAGGCAAACTGGGCGAGGCTGAGCCCTATTTCCGTGAAACAGTGGAGCAATTTCGCCGCGTGCTTGGCGCTGAGCATTCTAACACACTTAATTCCATTGGTACGTTAGGAAACTTTCTTCGGCAGCAAGGCAAACTGAGCGAGGCCGAGCCCTACTGCCGTGAAGCTGTGGAAACCGGCCGTAGAGTGTATGGCGACGAGAATCCACTCACGTTGAGATCGATCAGAAACTTGGGCACATTGCTTTTCGCGCAAGGCAGGATGGACGAGGCCGAATCCTGCTTTAAAGAGGCCGTCGAAAAGAGTCGGCGCGCACTTGGCGCGGAGCACTCTGAAACGCTCAATAATATCATGGCTCTGGGCATGCTTTTGCAGGCCAAGGGCATGTGCGAAGAGTCCGTCGAATTGCTGGACCCAATCGTAGCTATTAGCCGCAAGACTTTCGTCCTCGGCAACCTCTTTCGCCTTGCTCGACTGCTAACGATTCTTGGGAAGGCCCACTTGGGATTGCGCGAGTTCACTAATGCGGAGGCGAATCTTTTGCAAGCGCAGGCCATCTTTGAAAAGTCACCTTCTCCAGAGCCCAGCCTCGCTCGAGACTGCATTCAAGCGCTAGTCGAACTCTACACTGCTTGGAATGCCGCCGAGCCGAGCAAAGGCTACGACGTGAAAGCAGTCGAGTGGAAAGCAAAGCTTGACGACATTTCTCAACCAGCGACTGAGTCAGTCCCAGAAAACCAACAAACCGATCAAGCGAACAAGAAATGAAACTGAACAGTGTCAATCCGTTGCTTTACTTTAGAGAAGGGATCGCAACTCGATAAAAAACCGGCCGGGGAGGGTTCTCACTTAGCAGGCGGAGCCCATCCCCGGCCTTCGGAGCCAAACCCGGGCGAAACGTCTGCCTGCCCAGGCATCGGCTTTTTCCATTTTACGGCAGGCGACTAATCAAAAAAATCGAGGTCGACCATGAATTTCAAGAATCTCAGTTTGAAGATCCGCACCCGATTGGCACGCGCGATCGTGTTTGCGTCTGTAGTCCTGCCGTTGACAATGATCGGGACCAGCCCCGTCAACGGACAGAGCCCAACATGGAATATCACCGTGGTGGATCATGTGGATCTAGCCCCAACCGCCAAGGCTATTGCGTTAAACAATTTTGGCGAAATCTTGCTGTATTCTTTTCCCGACGAGAGACTTGCCGTCTACTCACCTTCCGTCGGAGTGCGATTCGTAGACGAAATGCTAAGCCCAGAAGATGCCGCTCTCTGGTCGATTTACCACTATTCAGGTGGCGACATCAATGATGCCGGTCATGTCATTGCCAGTGGCAAGCGCCGCGATGAAATGGGCGTGCCGACTGGATATCGCCACGCGGTTCGAGTTACCCTTCCTGCAGCTGTCGGACAATATGCTATAGTTGAAGATCTCGGAGTTGCTGTTGGAGTCAACACCAGCGACGCTTCTGCATTAAATTCCTTCGGTGATATTGGCGGTACCTCTCAACAGGCTTTTCTGTGGTCGCAAAGCGACGGTATGGCGATGTTGCCAGTGCCGGTGGGCACATACTCATCAGTGCAAGGGATGAACGATGATGGCGAATTGGTGGGCTCGTACATGGTGACGAACATGCCACGTGCGTTGTATTGGGCGGCACCTGACACGGCCCCCATTGTTATTCCCGTTATCGCTAATGGCCGCTACGGCCCATCCAACAATGCTAGCGCGGTCGATAGCCGCGGTTTGGTCGTAGGATCGTCTACCGCGGGAAAATCTGGTCCTGCGTCAATTAACAGAGCTTTCAGTTACGATACAGCGACAGGACAGCTCAAAAACCTTGGGTCTTTTGGCGGCGATTCGTGGGCTTCGTCTATAAATGAAATAGGCTATATCGTTGGAACTGCGAAGACCAAGAACAATGCTGCAACAAAGGTGTTTTACTACACCAGCGCTGCCGGCATGAAAGACTTGCAGCTAGCTATTAACAATTTACCTTCGGGCGTTTCATTGACCGGGGGTTCAGTGGATATCAACCAATTCAACGATATCTCCCTTAACGTCACGCTTTCAGATGGGCGCATTCGTCCCGCGCTGCTTCGACCGTGGCTACCATAGTTGGCGAGTTAACCGTTCACGTCCCGGGTCAGCGCGGCCCGGAGAGTGAGCGGTCCCCATTCGACGATTTGGGCGAGACCGCGGGCGTGGACAGGATGTCGCCGAAGCTTGGAAACCGAATTCCGCCCGCGGCCCAACGGCCTCAGGAAAAAGCACGTGGGGTTGGCTTCCCCGCCTGCCGGAATCGACAACGATCTTACAACATTGTGGGCCGGAACAAGCAAAGGCTGGAGCAGCCGAGACTGCGGTCGCGGAAATCAGCTATCCCACAGATGCCCGACTTTTCAAAAAAGCCGGGCATCTCGCGCAATCGCGACTGCGCATTTCCTTTCGGGTTCCGCAGCCTGGTCCATAAAAACGGGTAGCTGTGGTTCGGAACGGGGGTTTTATTGGCCTGTTGAAGTAAAATTTTCTGGTAAAGCGCGCAGTTCGGGCGGCATTTGCCGGGAAGTCTGTTTAATATGGACGGGGCCCGGTGCAGGTCTGGTTGCCAGCACTTTTCGCACCGGCGTTTCGTCGCCAATCCCTGCAACTGACAAACTTTTCCTAATCCGCTGCTGGTCGTTCGACTCGTATCAAAGTCGGCGCTGATGGTGAACTCATTATTCTACCAGGACGATACATTTCCCAATGAAAGAATCCGTTTCCGCAGGCCTGTTGCTGACTCTCCTGATCGGCATCGCCATGCAATCGCCTCTCCCGGTGATTGCACAGGACGACCCGTTCTCTGGTGGTAACGACATACTGATACCGGCGGTTCGGCCCGAGCCGGTTACTCCGGTTGATCCGGCCAACGTCGAAGAGGACTTTGCCGATCCAACCGTTCGCTCGATTATGGCGTCCCGCCCTCAATCGCCAGCTGCCTTGTTGAAAGCGATCGACATGCTGCTGGATCTTGATCGCGATGATCTTGCCAAAACTTTTGTAGATCAGCTTGGCACGGAAACGCTTGACGACTCCAGCTGGTTTGAACTTTATCGAACCAGTGGACCCGACGCGGTTGTTCGAATTGGATTGCGTCCGGGACTCGGTGAAGGTGGGCCGCTGCTTTCACAAAAAATCCTTGACGGGGCGCGGCGCTTTGTCACGGCAGACGGTCGCATCGAACAACTCATGAGCCGCGTTGTGTCGGATGACACATTTGACCGAAGTCGCGCGCTGGGCGATTTGCGAATGCTGGGCGACAGCGGGGCCGCTGCCCTGATCGAATTGCTGGCTCGCGAAGATCGCAAGGCCGATTGGCCGCGCATTCGCCAGGCCATCAAGTACTTTGGCGACACGGCTGAAGGGCCTTTGGTGGCGGCCTGGAATTCCAACAGTGCCAAACTGCGCGTCGAAGCGCTTCAGGCCCTTGGCCACATCAACAGCAACGAATCGATTGAAACCTTGCTCGGCCCCGCCATGAACGAGCCCGAAGGATCGATCAATCGTCTGGTGGCCACGCGCTCGATCAAAAAACTGCTCGGCTACATGCCCGACGACGTCGAGTCCAGTCAGGTGCTGTATCGTTCCGGTCGCGATCACTTGTTGGGTTTTACATCAGGGAAAATCGACGTCTATGAAACACGGTGGTGGCTTTGGGATGCCGAACAAAAAAAACTCGTCCCCTCGTGGATGACGCAAGAAACTATTTCGCGAATTCGCGGATTTCGCCGGGCTCGCGATTTGGTGACCCGCAATCCGCAGCGCGACGATTACCAACGGCTTTACTGGGTCGCGCGGCTGGAAACAGCCAAGATGGCAACCGGTGGTGAACTGGGCCTGCCACCGCCTGTACGAGATGGCTTCGCCCGTGAAATCGATACTCCGTTTATTAATCAAGTGCTTGCTGATGCGCTTGACCTGAAACTGTATCCTGCTGCCATCGGTGCTTGTGAATTGCTGGCCGTCCGCGGTGACTCAAGTTGCCTTAATTCGACCGGTGGCGGGGCAAGCCCGCTGGTGCGCGCTTTGGGTGCCGGCTCCATTCGCTTGACCCATGCCGCCTGTCAGGCGATTGGCAAGCTTGATCCTGATCGTTCGTTTGCCGGAAGCAGTCAATATATCGACTCTCTTGTTTACCTTTCCCGATCGGCCGGATTGAAATCCGCGCTGGCCGGCCATGTCAATCGCGAAACCGCGCAAACTCTCGCTACACAAGCGGCCGCTGCCGGCTACAGCTCAAGCTCGGCAACCAGTTCCCGCGATTTTTTCGACGCCGCCAATGACAACCCAGACGTGCAATTGATCCTGATGACCGATGTTCTTGGAAGTCCCGGTTATTCGGAGTTGTTGCAGGCCCTGCGTGACAGCCCTCGAACCAGTCGAGTTCCCGTGCTGTTGCTTGTTAGTCCGGATCAACTGAACGCTGCCCAGCGCCTTGCCGAACGGTTTCCCAACGTGCTTGCATCGGCCATGATTCGCGACCCGCAACTGTTGGCGCGGCAGATCGAGAACTTGCTAATGAACTCGGCGTTCGATGACGCGGATGACGTTGAGCGATTGAATTTTGGGCAACAGTCGCTCGAATTGTTGACGCAATACGCCGGGCAGCCGGAGCGTTATACGTTTTTTGATCTGAGTCGTTACGAATCCGATCTGTCGCAATTGCTGGCTCTGCCCAGCAGTGCCTTTCAGGGCTGCCAGTTGCTGGGCCGTATTGGAACCGCTGACGCGCAGATCAACCTTGTGAAAACCGCCAGCAATGTCCAGTTGCCCGATTCGCTTCGCCGAACTGCGGCCGAATCGTTCTCGCAAGCTGTTCAGAAACGTGGCTTGATGCTCGATCGACAATCTATTGTGGCGCAATACGATCGGTACAACGCCAGTTCCGCCGAGACGCCGGAATCCCGGTTGATTCTCGGTTATCTGCTGGACGCTATCGAAGGCCGTTTGCAATAGCTGTCCTGTCGGTGAAATGTCCTGGTGGAAACGGGCAATTCCGCGTCCCGTTGGACGTCCTCGCGCTTGCGGTACAATGGCCGCCTGAGAAACGAACGCCTTCGGCGCCGATCCCGGCGCGATTGACTGTCGAATGAATCCCTGTTTGTCGCCACACTGTGGCGATTCTGTTGCGATGCCTTCCTTGCCAGCTTCCGAAAAACTGTCGCTTCCTGGTCTGATTGGGTCCAGTCGCGCCATCCAGCGCGTAGTGGACCTGACGTATCGGACAGCCAACAGCGTGGCATCGGTGTTACTGCTGGGGGAAACCGGCACTGGCAAGGAATTGATTGCCTCGGCCTTGCACCGGTTGAGTCGTCGTGCCAGTGGCCCGCTGGTTCGCGTCAATTGCGGCGCGCTTTCCGAAAACTTGCTTGAAAGCGAATTGTTCGGGCATGTCGCCGGGGCATTTACCGGTGCCGTTGCCAATCGAACCGGCCGATTTGAATCGGCGCACATGGGGACGATCTTTCTTGACGAGATCAACTCAACGTCATCGATCCTGCAGGTAAAGCTGCTTCGCGTCCTGCAGGAAAAGGAATTCGAGCGCGTCGGCGATACTCGAACCATGCAAGTCGACGTGCGGGTTGTTGCTGCCAGCAACCTTGACCTGTATCGCGAAGTTTCGGAAGGCCGATTTCGGGCAGACCTGTTCTGGCGACTGAACGTGATGCCGATCCAGCTTCCCCCGCTACGCAACCGGCGGGAAGACATCCCCTTGCTCGTCGATCACTTTTTAACTTATTACAACCGGGCAAATGAACGCAACGTGACGTCGGTTGCCGTCGCCGCGATGGACGCGCTCAAGGGCTACTCGTGGCCAGGCAATGTTCGCGAATTGCAAAACTACATTGAACGCGCCGTGATTCTGGCCGATGGTCGCGAGTTGACGGCCGACTTGCTCCCGGGCCCCGTGACTGGCGAGCGCTCCTCTGACGCAGTGTTTCCTGTCGGTGATCCGCAGAAACTTGTCAAGGAATTCGTATTTAATGAAATCGCTACCGCCTCTGAAGACGAGCCCTTGTTTGAAAAAGTCGTCAGTCCGGTGGAACGAGAACTGATTGCCCAGGTCATGGACGCCTGCAAAAGCAAAACCCGGGCGGCCGAACGTCTTGGCATCAACCGAAACACCTTGCACAAGAAACTCCAGGACTACGGACTGGAATAACCACTCCGGTGGCGAATTGTCCGACGAAGGCAACTGTTGTAGAATGTCGTCTCATTGCGTGGATTCAAGGGACGCTGTCCTGCACATTTGATTGGGGGTTTTCCATGTTTGTTAATCTTGGTCGATTGCCGGTAGCGTGTCTCGTCGTTTTCCTGTTCTTGTTTTGGCCGTTTTCGGTTTGCGTGGGCCAGACGGTCGATCGGCCGACCTCGTTGCAGATCGTGCCGGATACCGTCGCCTTTTATTGTTCAAGCATGAATCATCGGGCCCAGTACGAGGCCATCGTCAACAGCAAGGCGTGGGATCAAGTGATGAATTCGGCGATCGGCGAACGAATGCGCACGGCGTATCGAAGCGGTCGTCGCCGCGGATGGGAACAATTCGGGGGCGGGAATCCATTTGCCAGTTATCTGGAGGGGTACAGCGAATCGGTTGGCAGTGTGCCGGGCAAGATGGCGCTAGGTGTGGCTAGCCAGATCGTTGAAAACGAACTCTTCTTTTACGCTGACGAAGATTGGATCGCGGCCTCGCAGGCCATCCAGCGATTCACGGGTGAAATGAATTCGATGCGAGACGAACTGGGCGAAATCGATCCGCTTGAGCTGATCAAAATTGCCAAAGCCGAGTTTGCCAACGTCAATATGCCCACGCTCGTTTTGGGAGCCGTGCTCGACGAACCGGATCAGGTCAAGGGGCTGCTGGCCACTGCCGAGGCTGCCATCGATGCCCTGTTTGAAAATCTTCCTCCAGAAGCGGACCCGCTCATCGATGCCTTTGACGTTGTTGAAGAAGATGGTTTTTACTGCCTTCATATGGATTTCAATGCGCAAATGATCCCGTGGGAACAACTGCGCGAGGATCCCGATTTCAGCCCGTTTGTCGATGACTTGAAGGACTTGTTGAACGACAAGACTGTTTCGGTCTCGTTGGGGATCAAGGATAATTTTCTGCTCTTTTCCATTGGGCCATCGCTCGAGCATTTACGACAACTTGGGCAAGGCAACTTGCTGATCGATAACGAAAAACTGACTCGACTTCGCGAATCGATGTCTGGAAAAACATTGACGTCGGTTACCTATAGTTCCGAAGCAGCCGCGATCGATGGGCATGAATCGATGGCCGGCATGGTTGACTCTGTCGTTTCCGGAGTTACGACCTTTCTCGAAGTTGGCCGCAATGAAATGGAGGTGGATGTCGAAGGGCTGGCGGATGACCTGAAGGCGGATTCGGTCGAACTCAAGAAAGACCTTATGGCGGCGTTGCCACAACCGGGAGCCTGGTTGTCGTACAGTTTTCAGACCAGCGATGGAATTGAGGGCTTTGCCTTCAACTGGGGTGAAGCCCGCTATCAGGACGGTTCGCTTCCCCTGGATTTGCTCAGCCATGTCGGGCAACGACCGGCGTTTGCCGCCATCGCCAGGGATCGCCATGCCGATCAACAATTTGCGATTTCCCGAAAATGGATGGCGCGAATCTATGATTATGTCACGAAGTACGTGCCGCGTAACATTCCCGATGAAAAAGATGCTGAAACAGCAACTCGCTTTATGGCCGAGCTTCGAGGTTCACTTGGCGAAATCGCCGACGCAACCGCAGAACACCTGTTGCCAGCCACTGAAAAAGGGGCATTTGGCTTTGTCATTGATTTTTCTGTTCGCAAGCCGACATGGCACAACGAAATGCCCGCTGCCGACGTCCCGGTTCCGGTTCCCTCCATGGCAATGGTGCTGGAGATTGACGATGCCGGGCAAATTCGAAAGGCCGGCAGCCGCTACCTGAAAGCCGTTACCGATCTGGTGGAGTCGATACGACGCTTGCCGGACTCCGGCATTCCTCCCGAATTCCAGGTTGTTTCGCCTCAGACCATAGCCGTCGATGGATTCGAAAAATATTTTTATTCGCTTCCCCCCGAGGCTGGTGTCGATTCCTCGATCGAGCCTAACGCACTACTCGGCGATAAACTGCTGGTTCTCTCAACAAGTGCCGGTCAGTCGCCAGCCTTGATGCGTCAGGAATCACCCGCGTTTGACCGGGTTTTGTCGTCCCTTCGAAACGAGCCCCTGATGTCGGCTGTTTGGTACGACAATGCGGAGATTGTCGACGCACTGGAAAGCTGGGGACGCTATGCCTTGCAATTGAATTCCGCCAATGGAGGAACGCTTGATTTAAATTTCGATGCCTCCAACACGGAGCTGAACTTCTCGCACGAAGAAGTGATGGCGGGAATTGAAAGCCTGGTTGATTTCGTCCGCTGCTTTCGCAGCTTCTCCAGCTCGACCTATATGGAAGGAGACGTTCAGGTAACTCACTCCCTGATGCGCTTCGTCGACGTAGACGACGAATAGTCCGCTGTTCTCCTGACAATCGCCCGGGGGCCCTTTTCCAAATGGCGATTGACTCAGGCAATGTGGCTGATCTGCACTTGAAGCGCGATTGGACGCTGGTGTTGGCAACGTTCAGGACTTTTCCACAGACCAAAGCTCCCGACCGTTGCAGACTGCGGGCGAGTTGAAACATCAGTCTTTTCCGGCTTTCTCTTTCTCAAGCTGAAGTGCCTTGTCGAAAAACTGGAAGGTGTCGTTGATCGCGGCCTGGACGATGACCATGTGCTCGACGTTGGGGTATTCGTGATATGTGGAGGACACGCCCGCCGAGTCAAGACTCTTTTGCAATTGCATTGCGCCGCCTTTGCCGAAATCATCGCTTCCCGCGCCGACGAACCAGACAATCGGTTTCAGTTTCGTGGCGTCCGACACACGATTGCCACCGCCGAGGGCTACGGCAGCGACTGGCAGTTCGGGATGAAGGGCGGCTTGGCGAACGACCTGTGCGGCACCCATCGAGTGGCCCATCAGCATCACTTTCGATCTGTCGATGTCAAAAGACTGGCCAAGCACGTCCAACATTTCTGAAATGTCCAGCGGCAATCCAAACAGGCCTTGGCGGGGAGCAACAACCAGCCAACCGCGCTTCAAGCCCTCCGCGACAACTCGCCCAGCTCCATAAGTTTCAAAAAACATGTTCTCGCTTCCACCAACTCCGTGAAGCAAAAATAAAACTGGCATCGGTGCATTGGTTTCTGCAGGCGCACGCAGCCGCACCGGAACACTCGCCCGGCCTTTTGCCAGCGAAAGCCAAACATCTGTTTCTTTTGCAATCGGCCCAATTACTTCGCCGGGTTTGCGACCGTCTCCTAGAAGATCTTCGCACATTTTTAATCTGGCCAGGGCTGGATGATTGGTCTCCTGTACTTCTCGTTTCTTCATCGATTTCAGCAGCACCACCGTATCGCGAACCGTCGCACGCACGGTGTCGTCTATCTTTCCAACCGCTCCAATGAGTGATTGTTCCAATGCTTCGATCCTCGCGTTGAGTTTGTCGATTCGGCTGATTGTGGTTTCCGGGCAGGAAAACGAATCGCCCTCGCATTTCAATTCGGCGTACAGTCGATAATCACCTTCTGTCAAGACGCCGGTTTCCCAGACGAACCCTTCGAGTAAATCAGCGAGCGGAATCTTTTGTTCGGCGACCCGTTTTTGATTTTTGTCAAACAGTGTCAAAGCCACTCGCGTTTTGTCTGGTGGCAATGATTCGCTTGGATAAAACGGCGTGAGACGCATTTCAATCCCGGTTTGACCCGCATCGGCAATGACGGATTTGAAGACAAGCTGATGTCCGACGGAAAATTTTTCAAGATCACTGATTCGTTGCTCTCCACGAACGGTTTGCCAGGCCTGATCAAGATGCTTTCCGGCGGCAGGCAATTGCAATCCGAAAAAACTGTTCACTGCGGATTTCACGGCCGACACACATTCCGCTCGGTGCCGCGAGTCCGCCGATTCCCAAGCCAATTCGAATCGTTGCAATCGTCTGCCCAGCTCCAGCCTCTCAGTTTGACCGCTGGCAAAACCTGGAAAAGCAAAAATGAAAAAAACGAGCGCACAGATAAACGACGCTTTGAATCCAAATGACTTGGCAAACATCAAAAATTGCCTGACGAAACTGACTGTATTGTTGTGATGCCTTCCAAAGACGAGAGGTAATTAACGAGTAGCGATACCCTTCCACTCGCAAAAAGTACTCCCCGCTGACTGAACCAACATATCAAATTTGACATCGGACGGTGGCAGATAGAATGTCGGCGGGCTTGCTGTTTCCAGAACGCGAATGGCTTTGGCCGATTGGGCGATCAGGTTTTCGTTATGCCACACAAAAATCTCTCGAGAATCTACGACACAAACAGGCGGCCGTGGATAATCCCAAACGGACTCCTGTCCTTTTACTGGTTCGATTGCGAAAACCGGTCGTTTTTTCCCCGTAAAACTCCACATCGTCTTTCCTCGCATGCTCCCGCGAAAACGACGCGACCCCCTTTAAACCACGATTCGGTGTCTCAGGCAACTTTCGTCTTTGCAGAATTGTGCGTATTTGGCGTTAACAACAAAGCTTTGTTGCGGGTTTTGGACCTTGGGAACGATAAAGCAAAACAGTCCAGCGGATCGGAAAATCAATTGAATTCATGCGATAGCTTAATCTGCAATGCGGACTTTCTTGCGGATGTGATTCGGGGGCTGGGCCAGCGAAAAAAAGCCTTGTCCTGCAAGTACTTCTATGACGAACGCGGGTCTCAACTGTTTGACGAGATCTGTTGCCTGGAAGAATACTATTTGACCCGGACCGAGCAGCGGATCATGGATCGATTCGCCGGCGAAATGGCGGACCAACTGGGTGAAGGAGTGATGTTGATCGAGTTTGGCAGCGGCAGCAGTACAAAAACGCGAGTGCTACTGGAACGCCTGAATGGGCCTGCCGGCTACGTTCCCATCGACATTTCCGAAGCACACCTGATCAAGACAGCTGAAGCTTTGCGGACCCGGTTCCCGGAGATCGAGATCTTGCCACTGGTTGCCGACTTTACCAGCCCATTCACTCTGCCCATTCCAGACGCGGCACCCTCGCACAACGCTGTTTACTTTCCAGGCTCGACGATCGGAAACTTTGAGCCTGATGCCGCGCTCCGGTTGCTCCGCAACATGGCGGACATCCTGGGTGAAAACGGTGGGCTCCTGATCGGAATCGATTTGCAAAAAGACTCGTCCATCATTCACGATGCCTACAATGATTCCCGGAATGTGACTGCCGAATTCAATTTGAATCTGCTGCACCGGATGAATTCGGAACTTGGTGCCAATTTTGAAATTGACCAGTTCAGGCACCTGGCCGATTACAACACCGAATTGGGGCGAGTTGAGATATTCATCGTTAGCCAGTGCAGACAGGTGGTTACTGTCGCTGACCAGGAATTTGTTTTTGGAAAAGGCGAAAAGATATTTACCGAATATTCGCACAAGTACACTATCTACGGGTTTGCGAGACTCGCGGCCCGAGCCGGTTTTGCGTTACACAAAAGCTGGACAGATACAAACGACTATTTTGCGGTTTTGCACCTGGTTCTGGAAAAAACCAACAAGGGAGCCATCAATGGCAAGGGCAATTTGGAATGGTAAAGTCATTGCAAAAAGTGACGATACTGAAATCGTCGAAGGCAATCACTATTTCCCGGCAGATGCCATCGACGAATCGTTTTTCCAGAAGAGCACTCTTACGACCGTTTGCGGCTGGAAGGGAACGGCCAACTACTACGATCTGGTAGTTGATGGCAAGGCCAACCCAAGCGCGGCGTGGTACTACGCTGACCCCAAACCAGCGGCAGCAAACATTGCGGGCCGGGTAGCATTCTGGAAAGGCGTCAAGGTCGAGGTGTAGGAACTTCGATATTCGATCCTCACTATTTGAAAACCGTTGAGTATTGCCATGTCGATCACAATCCCCTCCCGCCTTTCCTCCATTTCGAATCGGTACACGGCTGTTCGCGACTTTACTTGTCGAATCGCAAGTCCGCTGTCCGCCGAAGATTGCATGATCCAGTCGATGCCGGATGCCAGCCCAACGCGTTGGCACATGGCTCATACGACCTGGTTTTTTGAAACTTTCGTGCTCGGATTGCTGCCGAAATATCGGGTCTTTGATGAACGATTCAAATTCCTTTTTAACTCGTACTACAATTCCGTCGGTGCGCAGTTTCCCCGCCCACAACGCGGCATGATCTCGCGTCCGGGACTGATCGCGACACTGGATTATCGCCGACATGTGGACAGCGCGATGCGGGATTTCTTCGAGTCAGCCAATGTTGGGAAACAACTGTTGGACACGATTGAGATTGGTTTGAATCACGAGCAGCAACACCAGGAGTTAATGCTTACCGACATCAAGCATGCCCTTTCCTGCAACCCTACGCTACCGATTTACGAAAGTGGCCTGCTTCCGGCCGGAACAAATTCCGTTTGCGACTGGTACCGTTTCGATGAAGGCATTTTTGAAGCAGGTCATCGTGGCGGCTCATTTGGTTTTGATAATGAGTTTCCCCGGCATCGCGTCTTCTTGCACGATTATTCCCTCGCCAGCCGATGTGTGACTGCCGGTGAATTCATTGAATTCATCGATGATGGTGGCTATGACCGACCGGATCATTGGTTGGCCCCTGGCTGGAGCTCCGTTCAGTCCAGCGGCTGGACCGCCCCCTTGTACTGGGTAAATCAGGACGGCCAATGGATGGTCTATACGCTGGCAGGACTGGTTCCGGTCGATCGCAATTGGCCCGTTTGTCACATCAGCTATTTCGAAGCCGACGCGTTTGCGCGCTGGTCCGGATTTCGACTGCCGACCGAATTCGAATGGGAACGCGCTTGCGAATCTGTTTATTCAGAGCCCCTTGCGTCTAATGACCAAGCTGGTGCCAAATGCCAGTTCGCTGAACAATTGATGACCGATGGCCATGCAATTCACCCGACCGGTGGAGACTCCACAAAAAACATGCTGGGTGGCGTCTGGGAATGGACCAGCAGCAGCTACGCCGCTTACCCGGGATACTCAGCACCCGACGGCGCGTTGGGTGAATACAACGGCAAATTCATGTGCAACCAGTATGTGCTGCGCGGTGGAAGTGTCGCGACCAGTTCCAGTCATATCCGTGCGGCTTATCGGAATTTCTTTGGCCCCGATTCCCGCTGGCAGTTTTCGGGATTTCGGCTGGCAAAATCAAGGCAAGATAGCACTAAAAACTTGTTGTGATGCCCAGCATCAGGGCGTCCGAAAGAGAGATGTCCGGAGAATCGCTGTTGAATTCAAGGTCGCGTGAAAAGACGTAACCGATTTCCACGCCCAACTTGCGGCCAAGCGTGAATCGCTCTCCCGCGATCGGTGTTGGCAGCGATTCCCAACCGGCAACGACACGCCAGTCTCCGTATGTTAGCTGGTCATCGGTGCGGTCTGATCGTTCATAAGCCCAGGTACCGCCTCCCAGTCCCATGCCGATATAGCCCCATTGCTGCCTGGGTCCGTTTTCTGCAAGCAACACTGAGATTTTCGGTTTGGGAAACGTGAGATCGATCTTCAGATCTGGTCCCGGTTTCCAAATCACTCCAACTGCGGGCACAACCGGCAAATCGTTTCGACCGATGGCGATGGCGCCAAATACCCACTGCCACTGCTCGCTGGGCTCGTAGACGGCAAAGGCCCCTCCGCGAAATTGCCACCCGTCACTTGTCGTATTCATGTTATCGGTTGCCAGCGCGACACCGAGCATGAATCTCGCCATCCACCGTTCGTTGATCGGGCGAAGCCACGACAGCCCAATTGAATACTCGAACAGGTTAGCAGGCAGACCAAATGCGTCAGCATCCATCAGATCCGTGTAGGCAAATCCGGCACGAATCATCGGCGGTGGTGGCCCATAGAACGGATAGGTGGGAACGGAAACGCTTACATCACAGGTGGCTAAATCGAAGTTACTCGAATTTAGCCACTCTGTATTGAATGCAATCTTTGGCCGCATCAGCGAACGAAGATCCTCTTGCGAAAAGGCGCCGTCGCCTGGTGGTTGCATTTCGACCGGACTTTGCCCCAAGGTGAAACTTGACGACGGTGCGATCGGCGAAGCTTGGGTTCGATCATCAAAATAACTGGGGGTTATCGGCGGCTGCCAACGACCTCTCGGTTCCATGACGCCTTGGCCAGGCGATTCCTGAAATCGGGAACCCTCCCCGCAGCTAGCAGTTTGGTTCGGAACGCCAAGCGCCACTAATGCCAAGACAACAAAATTAAAATGTAGAATACGTATCAAAACCAGCACCTTTTCCAACGTTTTCTGTCGAATCGCCAAGGCCTTCCGGGGTAGCTACACCGCCGACTTCCTGCAACCGTTTTTTTTGTTCCGGAGTAACCCGGGCTCGCAGAAACAACAAGCAGGCTTCATGCATTGGCTCCAATTGCACAAGCAACTGTTTGTAAGACAAGGATTGGACATTTCGATCTTCTTTTCCTATTCTATTTTCGGTTTTCACTGGAATGTTACTGGGTAGCTACAGTTAACGAAAGAACAAGTCAGCGGACGCCATGTCGACACCAACGGTTCGATAAGCCGCTCATTAAAATCGATCCACATCGACTATTGCTCTTACGCCTTGTTCCGCTATCAATTTTTTTCCGCCAAATCCGTGTATTTGCTCCTTTTCCCTAATCAGTTGTTCGCCCAACATCCCGGCCTGCGGCTGAAACCATCACGGGTCGTACTGATCGAAGACAGTTTGTTTTTCGGCGACGCTCGCTGTCCATTGCGATTTCACAAACAAAAGCTGTGGTTGCATCGGGCAACGATGAAACGCTATGAGGCGCTTTTGCAAGAGCAGGGTTTTGAAACTACATATCTCGACTACGATTCACGAGCCGACTCGTTACGGCGTCGACTGACGAACCTTTTCTCGTCGGAAAGACTCCGGCCTGCCAAATTCCTGGTCGCTTGTCCAAACGATTTCATTCTGGAAAAACGGCTTGTGCGACTTTGCCGCCAACTGGATATGGATCTGGAGTTTTTGGCCACTCCCGGTTTTATCAACTTGCCTCAAGAAAACATTGAGTACCGGGCCGGCAAGAAACGCTGGTTCATGGCGGACTTCTACAAATGGCAACGACAGCGGCTGGGTATTTTGATGGACGCGGATCAGCCCGTCGGTGGCAAATGGAGTTTCGACGACGACAACCGGAAAAAAGTCCCGCGAGATTTGCTGGACAAGATTCCGACGATCATGGACGTTCAGCGCGATTCGATCGACCTCGACGCCAAAGAGTTTGTTGAGAACAGGTTTCCCGACAATCCTGGAAGTCTGCAACAGCTTTACTATCCAACCTCGCACGATACGGCCTCCAAATGGCTTGAGCATTTCCTGAAGCATCGGTTCGCCCGGTTTGGCGATTTCGAAGATTCGATTGTCGAAGGCGAATCGTGGTTATGGCACAGCATGCTGACACCCTGCCTGAACACGGGGCTGTTGACGCCGATGCAGGTGGTCAAGGCGGCCTTGAGTTTCGCCGATCGACACGAAATTCCGCTCAATTCGCTGGAAGGTTTCATTCGCCAGGTTATCGGTTGGCGCGAGTTCATGCGTGCAACCTATCAGGATCTCGGCGTGAAAATGCGGACGACCAATTACTGGAATCACAACCGTAAAATCCCGACCTGTTTCTACGATGGCTCGACCGGCATTCTCCCCATCGACGATACGATCCAGCGGATTTTGAAAACCGGTTACTGCCATCACATTGAAAGGTTGATGGTACTCGGCGGTTTCATGTTCCTGTGCGAGTTTCACCCGGATGAAGTCTACAACTGGTTCATGGAAATGTTTGTCGACAGTTACGACTGGGTGATGGTTCCCAATGTTTACGCGATGAGCCAGCACGCTGACGGTGGGATGATTACCACCAAACCGTACTTTTCCGGCTCCGCCTACATCAGAAAAATGAGCCACCACGCGAAAGCAGGCTGGTGCGATACATGGGATGGTTTGTACTGGCGATGGATTTGGAACCACGCTGAGGAACTTGAAAAAAATCCCCGCTGGGTGATGATGTGCAGCATGGTTCGGAGAATGAAATCAGACAAGCGTGCCAGTCATCTGAAAACGGCCGAGGCATTTCTGGCTCGACTCGATGCCGCGTTGGCTTGAACGACGGCGGTTCTGGCGAACATGCGTTATTTCCGGGCCTCGATCACGGTTCCTGATAGTTGGTTGTTTAGCGCTCTGTGTCAGGCGCATGATTTTTCAGAAAGATATTTCGCCATGAGCGGTAACTATGTGGTTGCAGGGGGGTCGAAAGGTATTGGACTGGAATTGGTCCGCCTTTTGGAGCCAGGGGCCGATCGAATCGACGTCATCTCCCGATCCGTCGGTGAATTGGGCACCGGTGGCAAAATCAGCCACCACCTGTGTGACTTTACCCGGAACAACATGGTGCTTGAAAACCTGCCCGAGGCGATTCACGGTGTGGCCTATTGTCCTGGCTCCATCAATCTCCGTTCGTTTCGCAGCCTGAAGCCCGAAGACTTTCGCCACGATCTGGAGATTAACCTGATCGGAGCCGTCAAGTTTCTTCAAGCCTGTTTGCCCGGCCTAAAAAAAGGGGGCGGCGATCATCCCTCCGGGGTTGTCCTGTTCAGCTCGGTCGCGGTTGGCCAAGGCATGCCCATGCATGCTTCGGTGGCGGCCGCGAAGGGAGCGCTTGAGGGGCTGACAAGATCACTTGCCGCCGAGTGGGCTCCGGCGATCCGTGTCAATTGTCTCGCTCCCGCACTGACGGAAACTCCGCTGGCATCCCGGTTTTTCGAGACAGAAGAGAGTCGCGCTTTGATGGCGGCAAAGTATCCGTTGCGGCGAACAGGCAGGCCGAATGATCTCGCTTGCATGGCCCGTTTTCTTCTACTTCCCGAGTCCAGCTGGATCACCGGTCAGGTGATTGCCGTCGATGGCGGCATGTCGACACTGCGATCCTGAGACGTTGCAGCGGCATTTATCCGGCCTTAAAGTTACACCTGCCAAGGCTGAATCGCCAGCCATTCTGGCCCGACTGTCACCGCAACAACCATCGCGTTTCCCCTTCTTCAATCGATTGAACCAGGGCAACCGATTGAAACAGTTTTTGCATCTTCCATCAGCCCGATTTGTTTTCGAAAATACTAACGCGACCTGCGGTCTGCGGTCTGAACAACACTTGCCAATGTCAATTAGCCGAATGAACCGGTTTTTTCCTGACCATGGCCTCAGGGCAAGTCTCTAAAGCCTCAGCTGGCGTTTCAATTTTCCCGCAAAGGTTTCGCAACATTCCGGTAAACACGAACTGATGAAACGGATACATCCCGTACCAGTACGCAAGTCCGAACAGACCGACCGGATCGAAAATCGCTGTTTGCCGAACCGTGCTGACTCCGTCTTTTTCGATAACCTCAAACTCCAGCCATGCCCGACCTGGCAATTTCATTTCTGCCGACAGCCGCAACAGACTGTTATCTTCGAACTGTTCAACCCGCCAGAAATCAATTGTGTCACCGACCCGGATTTCGTCCGGATGCCTTCGCCCGCGCCGAACGCCAACACCGCCAACAAGCAAATCCAGGAACCCGCGAATTTTCCATAACCAGTCTCCGTAATACCAACCGGTCGTTCCGCCAATCCGGCGAACAGGTTGGAAGGCCTGTTCTGCATTTGCGGCAATCCGCTGCGTCCTCGAATCGACCAGCCGCGAACCGAAACGGACACCACCCCAACTTTTTTGCTTGCCGCCCGACGAAAAAGCGTCCGACCAGCGTGTTTCTGCAAATCCCTTGTCTTCGTTGACCAGCGCTCGCGCAATTGCTTCGTTCGTCGATCTTGGCCGAACGGAAAAATACCGGTCGGCAACATTGTTGGAAATCAGTGTGGGGTTGCGCAGGCTGTCAATGAGTTTTCTTCCGACGCGGGAATACAGCGGAGTCACCAGTCCCAACCAGAGGCTGGACAAATAGGGTGTTAAAAAGGGAACCGGGATCATCCAGCGCGTCAGCCCCCGCTGCCGTGCGTAGCGTTTCATGATTTCGCCGTAGGAAATCTGGTCGGGGCCACCGATTTCAAACACAATCGTCTCGTCGAGCGGGCAGTCAAGAGCTTCGGTTAAATACGACAAGACATCCTCGATCGCGATCGGCTGCGCCAGAACGCCCACCCATTTTGGACAAATCATGACCGGCAACCGTTCGACCAGTGCCCGAATCAACTCGAACGACAGACTGCCCGAACCGATAATGATGGAAGCCCGGAACTCGATCACGCTCGCTGTCGAAGTTCTCAGGATGTTCCCGACTTCCTGACGACTGCGAAGGTGTTTGGAAAGGTTGTGGTCCGGATTACCGAGTCCACCGAGGTAAATAATTCGTTTAACTCGTTGACGAGTACATGCGCGGGCGAAGTTTTCTGCAGCCCGATGATCGGTCTTTTCAAAATCGTCGCTGGTTCCCATCGAATGGATCAGGTAGTAGGCCGTTTCGACCCCTGCGAGTGCGGCGTCAAGCGATTCCGTATCGAGCACGTCACCAGCAACGATTTCCGTAGTCGGCCCGACACATCCCGCAAGACGGGCCGGATTGCGCGTCAGGCAGCGAACCGCGAACCCGCTCTCGTCCAGACGGGCAAGCAGCCGGCCACCAACATACCCCGTCGCTCCGGTTAGCAATATCATTTTCGTAGTTACCCCGGCAAGCGGAAAATGAGCTTTCCATAGCGAACACTTCAGAGCTTCAAGATCCTAAACCATTCTTCGTCGATAAGAATCTCCTTTCCCGAAACCGGGGCGCCGGTGGCAATAGCAGCCGGACTATTGGGCCTGGATCGGGAAAGAGCCTGAATTTGTTCAGAGAAGCTATTTGTGCGTGAACCTGTATGTTGAGAAACGAGAATGCTGTGAACAAGGACCTCGCTGGCGGCCAACCGGCCTTGCGGAGCCAGAGAGCCGTGCCGAAGGCTGGAATCCGGAACAGAACCTTGTTGCCGTTGAACTGGACAACAAACGAATGGCTGGCAGCAGTGACTTTGACTGAGCCAGCCAGCATCAGTTTGGGGACGACGACTTTTGTTGAGTGCTGATCCGGAGTGTGCCGTTAAATATCCATTCCGCATGCTCGGATTCTGCGCCGGTTCCACTAGGGATCTGCACGTGCATTTTATCGAAGTCGTACCGGATTTCTGCGTTGCTACCGGTTAAACGGTCGTAAATTCCTGCTGCCAGGTCCGGCCAGTTTTTTGTGTGTTCAGCTTTCATGATCAACTTCCTGAAAAAAGATTGTTATTTGCACTGTTTGAACGAACCCTCTTTTGTCTTATGGCTTAACGAACCTCGTAAGCACGAACATGAGAACCCGTTTTTATCGCCCTTATCGGCCAACTATTTTTTTCTCGATTTCCGTCAGGTCCTCAACGCGACTCAGGGCCGGATCGGCGGCTTCCTGGAGGCCAACCAGCACCGAGGCAGCCAAGGTCAATCCACCTACGAAAAGCCCAACGAAAAAAATTGCCGCAGTACTCACTTGCTACCGCCTTTGCCCGATAGCACGAGACATCCCAGAGCCAAAATGGAGGGGACCCAGAGCCCGACAAAAACGCCTTCTTCCCGATAACCATTGAACCAAAGTGAAACTGAGAATAGGAAGGATAAAAAGGCCGCGATTATGAACAGATATATTCCGAGTTGCTTCTTGCTCATTGGCCACCTGTTTTGTTCGTTCAAAAGTTGTTTGCCCGTTAAATGCCGGGTGACACCAAAATACTCTGTACCCCGCCTGGGATTGTCCGGTGTTATTTAGCCACCGTTTTTCTCACTTCATCGAGTTGTTTGCGGACCTCGTCCGCCGCCGCCGCTTTCTCGTCACTTTTCTTTCGATCCGTATGGGAAAGTTGATAAGCTTCTTCAAGAAGCTGCCTGTACTTTTTTTCCGGTTTGGACTTCTGGCTTTTAAGACCGAACCTTGACCCGGCTCCCCGGCTCCCCGGCTCCCCGGCTCCGAATTTTTGCGTCAACCACCCATTCCCACCCATTCCTTCTCTCGTCAACCGCACGTCGGACTCCGGGATAACCGACGTAGCGGGAATTGTTTGCGGCTGCGATTCTTCCAAACTTGCGACGCGCTAAAACCGCTGTTACTTTTCAGTCAAGCGCGTGCTGTCAGACACTCCGCCCAACAATCGAAAGGGGGCCATCAGGTTGTCAAGCATGCGCACTTTGGTGGGGGTAAAATACCCAAGAATCAGAGTGGCATCATCATCCAGCAAGTTGTGTTGCGACATCGCGATGGTCCTTTGCCGTAAATGCGAAATGATTTGGTCAGGCACAGGTTCGTGCCACTTGTTCAGGATTTCCAGCAACCCCCTAATTCCCAGTGGCTGGTCGTTCTGGTCTACCGATTCGATAAATGCATCGCTGTACAACAGGAACATGTCACCTGTTTCCGTCTTTACCATTCGACCTGGATAGTTGGAGCCGTCGTGAATACCGAGAGGAAGGTTTTCCAGCCCCTCATCATTTTGGGCAGGATCGAGATGCACCCATTTTTTGTTTCTCGCACGGTAATAAAACGGGTAAGGATGTCCCGCAACGCTGATCGCAAGGGTTTTCCGCGGTTCGAAAAAAGTTGCCACCACCGCAGTAGCAAACACGCTTTCATTTGCGACTCCAACAAACTCCCGATTCATTTGAATAACAAACTCCTCCTGGCTGATTTTGTTGACATTCTTGCGCATCAAATCGCGCAGGGAAACCGCCGCCTTGGACACCGCCTCGCCATGACCGCTTACGTCGGCAAGCAGAAACCGGGAGATTCGGCCGGACGCGCATGAAGTCAAATAGTAAATATCACCGCCGCCTGCCTGGCTGCCTTTGTAAGGTGCACTATGTACGTAAATGTCGATTCCTGGCGCGACAAAAGCCTTGTCGATTGCGCGGTTCCCACCCCAAATCTCCATGCATTGCATGCGTTCAGTTGATTGAGTTTGGTTGGTTGTCACAACGTGCTGCCTCGAATCGGACTACTCCCCCAAATGTCATCCACGGATGCCCTATTTCAGACGAATCAGGATTTCGTTGCGGCGAAAGGGCCCTGGTGTCCACGGCGGATCATAGCCGGCGACTTCGGAGTTCGCTTCACCCACCAGTTTCCGGCCTGCCATCCAATCTCGCAGTTTATCGTTCGTTTTTGTCCGGGTCTCCTCGTTAATTCGTCCGGCGAAACGGAGAACGGCGAAACGCCCGCCAGCCCGTTTTCGCAACTGAACGTTCTCTCCGGTTGGCTCGGGCGTTCGATCCGCAGCAACCCCTTTGGGAATCACAAATCCCATTTGGCCCGGGGAATTCTGTAACTCATTTTCCATGAAAACCGGCGTCGTCATCGCTACCTTGCTGCCACTGTCATTTCCGCCGCTGATGTACTGGAACAGTCGTCCGAAACTGCCGTCGTTACCCTGGGATTGAAACTCTATCGGCGTGGTTACCAACATCAAATCGGGGTACTCCCGCACTTCAAAGGGTCCTTCCGATGCCAGCACGCGGTATTCAGCCGACTCGTAAGCGCTTCGCGATGTCAGTTTCCACCCGACGTAACCGATTGCAACCGCTAATGTAGCGGTAACTATGTAAAACCAGGTCATTTTTTTTCCGGTCAAGCTGGGTCTCGATTCGCATAATTAAGTCAACGATTGATACTCCTATCCGAAACCGCAAAAGCCGCCCCATTGTAACTCTTTTAACGGCCAGCGGTTAAAGGAATGACGATTCTGTAACATGCCATTCGCTTCAGGTGTCGAATTTGTTCAGGCAGAGTAGCGCTAGAATGAAAATCGCCCATTCACCGACCGCCAGTTTGTACGTCATCGATCCAATATCACTGTAAAGAAAAAAGCTGACCGAACGAAATAGCACCAGGCTGCCATGAATTAGCACGCAGGCCATCAGTGAGTAACCCAGGCTGTCACCCCGGACCAGTGGCATCAAAAATAGAAGAGCCAAGCCGAACTCCAGCCCGCCGTAAACAACCAGGAATTCGGATTGTCCCGAACCGGGGACCAACTGGAAGCCTACTTTCCGGGACGTTTCGCCTGGTGAGACGCTGCACCATGCGGCAAGCCCCAGATACAAAACTCCGACAAGCCCAAGGAATGTTTTTGTAATCATTTTGTTCAACTCTCCCCAGGTAACGAATGCACTGCCAAAACCTTTCGTTCGCCAGCCTGTTTTTGCGTGCGCCGGCAAGCAAAAATCATGGCAACACCAATGACACTGGCCGGTCAGAAACGATCCAAGCCGCCGGTGGGAACCGGTGCGTTGTTGCCGGATTAACCGGCAAAGGGGGAAGCGCGGCTGCAATTCGACTAGCCTTGATTTCCGGCACGCGTCTGGACCGGCGTGGCGTTTAGCTGCGGTCGCCTGGCTGCCAGGACGACGAAGTGCGAAATGCTATTCATCCTCGTCGTCGACTTCTTCTTCGTCGTCGTCGTCCCAATCATCGTCGTCTTCATCGTCGTCGTCCAACTCATCATCGTCCTCGTCGTCGACCTCTTCCCATTCGTCCTCGTCGTCGTCCAGGTCCTCATCATCTTCCTCGTCCTCATCGTCCTCGTCGTACTCGTCGTCGAAGTCTTCGTCGAGTTCTTCATCACCGTCCGCTTCACCGTCCGCTTCGTCGTCCGCTTCGTCGTCATCCAGTTCATCCTCGTCCTCATCATCGTCCTCGTCATCGTCCTCTTCCAGGTCCTCGTCAACGAAATCGTCTTCGTCAACGGCGCAGGGGCTGATGAGTTCGAAATTGGGCCATTGGTGACTAAGCGGCTTGCCCAGCGCCTCGAAATTGGCGGTCGTCAACTTCTTGTTGCTGGTCAAGGATTCGGTCGGCGAAAGACTCACTTTTTTCTCCTCCTCGTATCGGTGTTGGTCGAGCACATCGACTTTGGATTATTGTTCGTTGACAGGCTCTAGATTTTGGGGATTGGACGGCATTTCGTCGAGTGGATCAACCGGGGTTTCGGGCAGGTATTTTGCGGGGACGGGAACGGGTGGAATCCCGGATCCGCGCAGTTTTTTGCCTCGGGGCAATGCATCCAGACTGGAAAGACCAAACACTTCCTGAAATCGTTTTGTGGTTCCGTAGAGGTATGGATTTCCCAGATCATTACTGCGGCCGGCTATTCGCACCATACCGCGATCCAGCAATTGACGCAACAATTCGCCGCAGCCGACACCGCGAATTGCCTCGATATCGGCTTTCAGGACCGGTTGCCTGTAGGCAACTACAGCCAAAGTTTCCATAGCAGGAACTGACCATCGGATTGCCCGGGGCGTTTGAGCAAGCCGGGATAACCAGGAGTCAAACGCCGGACGTGTTCGCAGTTGAAATCCTCCGGCAACCACCTGTACTTTGAACGCCCGCCCGCAATGATCCAGATTCTGATTGAGCTGCCGAATCAGGGTGCGAGCCTGCGTGCCGTCGGTCAGACCGGCCAATTGACTGAGTTTTCGGCTGTTGACGGGATCCTTCGCCAGAAAAAGTACCGCTTCGACCCTTCTCAATTCCGGCAAGGAGTCGAGGGCTTCCTGATTGTTGGCTTTTTGAGCATCGGCGTCGCCTGCGTTGTCGTCGAAATCGTCCATTGGCCTGAATGCACTTGTGTTTTCGGTGGTTGAATCGCATGCCGGAAAGACACCGGGCTAAAGCGTGATCGTCTCATGACTGCCTGTGGAAGTATGAAAAAGGCTTGTCGCTGCGGCAATACCGGTGTTGAAGGCAAAAATTTCGTCGATGCCAGCGTTTTTATACACGCTTTTTTGTTTCGTTTCTCCAATCTTGTCAAAATCGCCATTGGCGGTCGAAACCTGCTGCCAATGTCACGATACTGTTAAGTCTCCCCTAAAATCCCCAGTGACTATGTGCCGCCGTTTCATGAACGATATTTATCTAGACGCTTGCTCAACGACCAGGCTCGATCCGGCCGTCGCGAGGGCAATGGCCGACTGCCTCGATGCGGGCTACGTTAATCCCGCCAGCCAACATCGCGCCGGACAAGTCGCCTTGGCGCGAATTGAGTTGGCGCGCGACGCAATCCGCGATTCGCTGATGATCGGAAAACACGATCGCGTTATATTCACCAGCGGCGGCACTGAGGCAAACAACCTGGCGGTTTTAGGACTATCGGCAATCCCCCTTCCGGCAAGCGCTGCGGGCCAGAGACCAAACATCATCGTCTCGGCTATTGAACATCCAAGTATTCTGGGGTCCGCGGAGTCGCTTCGCTTTAAAAACTTCGATATCCGGCAACTGCCTGTATCGCGGAGCGGGGTTGTCGATGTTGGCATGCTGGACGAATGGGTCAACGAACAAACCCGGCTGGTTTGCCTGATGTTGGTCAACAACGAAACCGGTGTGATCCAGCCTGTCGCCGAAGCGGCCCGAATTTGCCGGCAAAAAAGGGTGTTGTTGCACTGCGATGCTGTTCAGGGCGTCGCGAAAATCCCTGTGGACTTTCGGGCCTTGTCTGCCGAAGGCGTTTCCTCGATGACGATAACCCCCCACAAGTTTCACGGCCCTCGTGGTATCGGTGCGCTGGTGCTTGCGGGAAGCAACTTGCCGCTGGTCCCGCTTTTTTTCGGAGGGTTCCAACAACTGGGATTGCGGCCCGGTACAGAAGACGTCACGTTAACCGTAGGCTTTGCTGAAGCGGTTCGATCTGCCGTGGCAGGGCTTGATGACCATCGCGCCCGGTTGTCAGAAATGCAGCACGCCTTTGAAAGCAGGTTACGGGATGCGATACCCGATGTGGTGATCAATGGCTTCGAAGAAAGCCGCTCGCCTCATTGTTCCAGTCTCGCCTTTCCTGGCGATGCATTGATCACCGCGCTGGACCGACAGTTGCTTATGTTGGCTTGCGATGCCCAAGGTGTGGCAATTTCAACAGGTTCCGCATGCGCCAGCGGTTCAAGCGATCCATCGCATGTACTGATGGCCATGGGACTCGAAAGGCATTTAGTTGATAGCTCCGTTCGAGTGAGTTTCAGTCGCCAAAACAGCCTGGTCGAATGCCTTGATGCCGCAGATCGTATCATTAAGACAGTAAAGCATTTACGACGAACAAAAAGCTCCCGAAAATAAGCCCCTGGACCTCGTAGAGCCGGGCTAAAACTGATAGAATTCGGGCTCGTTTTTTGACCCTGACAAACTGGCGATCGATCTGGCTTTTTCCGTGTCCTGGCAGGTCAACGTCCTGCATTCGTGGTGTTTCTCCGTTGTTGTTTGATACTTCCGTACTGTTTTCGTTTCCAGCGATTCCGCTCCCGCATTCGCGCCCCTGGCGGCCTGTTGGATCCGATGGACGCTGCGCGGCGATTTCCGATACAGCGTTGGTCACCAGGCAGTCGTATTTGCTCGATCGGTTCTTCGCCGATGACGCAAACCCCTTGCTTCGCAATTGGATCAACGACCGGTTTATGCTGGAGCCACATTCACCCTGGCCCCTTGTTTTGTACGGTTCGGCAGGTGTCGGCAAAACACTTCTGGCCGAGACACTTGTCCGGCGAATCTCCAAAAACTATCGCTACACAACCGGTTCGGATTTTCGACGCCAATTCATCGACGCCTGCGAAACCCGCTCGATTCGGCGTTTTCAGGATCACTTTACCGATGGTGATGTGCTTTTGATCGATAACCTGACAGCGCCTGCGGGCGAGACTTCTCTGGAATCCGAATGGGTTCGTTTGTTTGATTCCTATATAGAAAATAATCGTCCGTTTCTGGTAACCGCGCAGACCGCGCCGTTTTGCGATGAGCGGCTTTCACCTGCCCTGCGCTCGCGCCTGTCCGTTGGCTTGTCCATCGCAGTGCAATCGCCCGGCCATGTTGCCCGTCAGGCGATTACTGAACAACTGCTTGTTCGCTACGGTTTGGCGGTCGAGTCCAGCGAGCTGGAATGGTTGGCGGAACAGTTGCCCGGAACCGTGCCGGCGCTGAGTCGCGAATTATCCCGTATTGCGCTGAGCGCTCAATCAACTTTAATATCATCGACTCGGGTTGCCGGCGGTCCTTTCGGACGCGAGCAGCTGGATGAATTGATCGACAGGAAACAGCTCGAGTTGGACGTCCGTCGTTTCGGGATATTGCTGAGGCTGGTCTCGCGTCGATTCAAACTGAAAGGCGCCGATATCATTGGACAGGGTCGTCAAAGACAGCGGGTCAAGGCGCGAGGCGTTGTTGTCTGGCTGGCTCGAAACTGTTTTCGTGCGCCCTATTCCCGTATTGGTTTGCTTTTGGGAAAACGTGACGCATCGACGATGCGTCACGCATTCGATTGCGTTGAGCGACAGCGAAGTTCGGATTCCCGGCTGGAAAAACTGCTTCAGGAACTTGCCAGAAACATCGAAAACCGGATCACGGGTGACAATCAAAACGCCCTTGCGTAACGGTGCCCGCCTTCCTGCGTCGACAAGGGATAACTTGTTTGCCGGTTGTTGGTCAATGTTTACAAGTCGCCGGTTTTGAACAGACGATCGAACAGAAAAATGTATTCAACATCAATTTCAGGTGCGGTAAACACTGCATCGACACTACGTCAACAGTTTATCCCGTTTGTGTCGTTGGGTTTGAGCTGCAAATTTGCGTGTCGGGTCGACGATTGGTTCGGTTTTCGACACTGTTTTGTTTGCACTAATACTACTACTGATTTTTAGATTTAAATTAGTTATTGAGACACTGTTTGTTCCGGGCTCATTTACCGAATACTGTTTTGAATTGCTGGTGGCCTGGTTTTTTAGAAAAAAAGGGTTATTCAAGTGAAAATCACCATCAAACGAGAACCGTTTGCCCACGTATTTCAAACGGCGGCCATCGTTGCCCCGGCACGTAGCCCCAAAACCATTTTACAGAACGTCAAACTGGAAGCGATTAATAATCAGGTTCGGCTGTCTGCAACGGATATGGAGGTAGGTGTTCGATTGACGATCAGCGACGTGGAGGTGACATCACCCGGTGCGGCTGTGATTCCGGTCGTTCGGCTGAATGCGATTTTGCGGGAATCCAGCGACGAACAACTGGTAATAACGGCCGACGAGAACAAGATACTTATTGTGGGAAAACATTCCCGGTTCGAGTTGCAGGGACAAAACCCGGATGAGTTTCCTGAAGTCGCCGACTTTACGGACGAAAACTATATTGAACTTTCCTCGGCCAGTTTTCGGGACTTGATTAAACGGACGCTGTTCGCAACGGACGCAGAAAGTAGTCGTTACGCACTGAGTGGCGTATTGCTGGAGGCTGACGATAACCAGATTATTGCGGTAGGAACGGACGGTCGAAGGCTTGCCAAAATGAGTGCTGCCATCAAGCAGCATGGCAAGCCGTCACCGAACCGGTCGACAATCGTGCCGTCTCGAGCGATGCAATTGATTGAGCGGACGATTCCGGCAAACGATGAAACGGTTCAACTCGCCCCGCGTGATAATGAACTATTGGTTAAATACCAGAACATTGTCTTTTACACACGACTTGTCGAAGGCCGATTTCCGAAATGGCGGGATGTCCTGCCGAAACGAACGGGCTCGAAACGGATTGACTTGCCGGCGGGTCCTTTGTACTCGGCCTTGCGACAGGCGGCGATCGTTTCCAGCGAAGAGAGTCGTGGTGTTGATTTCACGTTCAATAACGGAACATTGGTTCTGTCCAACAGCACGGCAGAAGTCGGTCAATCTCACGTTGAATTACCGGTTTCCTATGATGCCGAAGAACTCACGATTACTCTCGACCATCGATTCCTGCAGGATTTTTTGAAAGTGCTCCAGCCAGAAACGACGTTCACTTTTGATATTGAAAACGGCGAACAGGCGGCATTCTGCGAAACAAGCGATCAATACGCTTATGTGATTATGCCGTTGTCGCGAGATCGTCGTTGATTGGAATAACGGATGACAGAACCTTTTGATGATCCCGAAGCCGTCCGCCGCGTGATGGAACAGTTTGAAAGCCGTCGTCGCTTTGAACGACGCCCCCAAACCGCGGCCGACCTGATCAGCAAGCTGATTGCCAGCCGCGGTTTTTCGCAGGAGCTATTCAGCGACGAATTGCAGCAGGCCTGGCAACGAGTTGCTGGATCGTCGTTTACAGGAAAAACACAGGCAACCATTATTCAACGTGGCGCCTTGCAAGTCATCGTGGATAGTTCTCCAGCCTTGCAACAACTTGGATTTGTCAAAACGCAATTACTTTCGGATATCCAGTCGGCGCTGCCCGACGCCGGCATCCGGTCTTTGAAATTTCGCGTAGGCGCCATTCGCAGGTGATTACTAACCAAAACTTAACTTTTCAAAAAACACCCCCACCACAGTCAGATTGATTTCATGGCAAAAAACGAAGCAAAATCCGATTACAAACAGGAAGACATTCAGTTGTTGTCGGACCTTGAACACGTTCGCAAGCGCCCGTCGATGTATATCGGAGACACCAGCGCCCGGGGTCTGCACCATTTGGTTTACGAAGTCGTCGATAACTCGATTGACGAAGCGATGGCCGGATTTTCCACCAAGGTCATCGTCGCGATCAATGACGATGGCTCGGTAACCGTTCAGGACGACGGTCGCGGCATTCCGGTCGACCATCACGAACAGCTCAGCCTGGAAGAGGGCCGTGACGTTACGACACTCGAAGGGGTAATGACCAAACTCAAATTCGGTGGCAAGTTCGAAAAAGGCGTCTATCAGACATCTGGTGGTTTACACGGCGTCGGTGTGACGGTCGTTAATTTTCTGTCGGAGTGGTGCGAGGTCGAAGTTTGTCGCGATGGCGAAGTCTGGCACCAGGAGTACGAACGGGGGGTCCCCAGCAGCTCGGTTACCCGGATTGGCAAGACGGACCGGGTGGGCACAAAAACCACCTTCAAGCCCGATCCGCAAATCTTTCCTCATACAAAGTTTGAACACAGCATTCTTTATAAAAGGCTTCAGGAACTGGCCTTTCTGAACAGCGGCGTTCGGATTGTTTTCAAGGACGCCCGCACCAGCGATAGTGATGAATTCTATTACGAACGAGGCTTAATCGAGTTTGTCGAGCACCTCAACCGGTCAAGCGATGCCATTCACCCGGAAGTCATCTACCTGAACAACGAACAGGACGGGGTCGGATACGAAATAGCATTGCAGTACACAACGGACCTGACCGAGAACGTTCACTCGTACGTCAACAATATCAATACCCAGGAAGGGGGCACGCACGTTTCCGGCTTTCGCAGCGCATTGACGCGCACGCTGAACAGCTACGGCAAGGCAAACAATATGCTCAAGGATATTGCGATGTCCGGCGAGGACTTCCGCGAAGGTCTGACGGCGATCATCTCTATTCGCGCACCGGAACCGAAATTTGAAGGCCAAACAAAAACGAAACTGGGCAACAGCGAGATCGAAGGAATTGTTACTTCGTGTTTTGGCGAATTCCTCTCGAAGTACCTCGAAGAAAATCCCAAAAGCGGTCGGACCATTTTGCAAAAAGGCATTCAGGCGGCCATGGCGCGCGAGGCGGCGCGCAAGGCCCGCGAGCTGGTTCGTCGAAAATCGGCGCTGGGCGGCGGTGGACTTCCTGGAAAACTCCGCGATTGCCTGAGCAACGACATGGAGAAGTGTGAACTCTATCTGGTCGAAGGTGACTCAGCCGGCGGCAGTGCCGAAGGTGGGCGCCTCAAGGAATTTCAGGCGATCCTCCCGCTGCGCGGAAAGATTATCAATGCCTACAAATCACGGGAAGACAAGGTTCTGGCCAACGAGGAAGTGATCAGCATTATCAACGCTATTCGAGCCGGAGTCGGAGAAGATCAGGATCTTTCGCGGCGCCGCTATAACAAGATCATCATCATGACCGACGCCGACGTTGACGGCTCGCACATTCGAACCTTGTTGTTGTGCTTTTTCTACCGGCAAATGTATCAGCTCATCGAGAAAGGACACATCTATGTGGCGAGACCGCCCCTGTTTCGTGTCAAAAGCAAAAAGTCAACAACCTACGTACAGACCGAAGAAGAAATGAAACGCCAACTGCTGGACCGGGGGATCGAGGATGCCGAACTGATTTCCGAAGACGGATCCAGGATAGGTGGCGACGACATCTCGTCACTTTGTCGTTCGCTGGCAAGCATGGAAGACGCGATCCTTGTCCTGGAGCGCCGCGGTGTGAGCCTGAAAATGCATGCCCAGCGGGCAAATCTCGAATCGGGCCGACTGCCGGTCTTTCATGTGGTTGTCGAAGGGCGAAGCCACTGGTTCTCAACCCGAGTTGAACTGGATGAGTTTCTTAAACAACAACAAGCCAGCGGCGAAGAGCTGAAAGTCAGCGATTCCGAGGAGGAAAAAACGGACCGGGCGAACGAGCCCCAATCAGGTGACGCAATTGAGAAAGAAAACAGGGCAACGATCCTGATTAACGAGTTTAACGAAGTTCGCACAATCAATTCCGGCCTGCATGAGTTGGCGAAATTTGGCTTCGATGTACAAGGCTTGTTGCCACAAGAACGAACGGGAATCGAAGAGCCCCGATTCATCCTGCGTCGCGGTGACAGTGAATCCGGAATTCAGGACCTGCGAGGATTGCTCGCGGCCGTTCGGGCTGCCGGCGAAAAAGGATTGCAGGTCACTCGTTTCAAAGGACTGGGCGAGATGAACGCCGAGGAACTTCGGGAAACGACTCTCGATCCGGCAAACCGCAGCCTGATCCAGGTCAGTATGAAAAACGCCGCCGAAGCCGATGAGATGTTTCGTGTCCTGATGGGTGACAAGGTGGAGCCCCGTCGCGAATTTATCGAAAAACACGCCTTGGAAGTCAAGAACCTCGACGTGTAGATCGATACGAACTGCTTCGACAAGAAAAGGGATCGAGCGGACGACTATTTAGGGTCGGACCGAGCGTTCCAGTCGGAGATCCTCATTAGCCGTGCCGTTCGCTTCAGCGCCCTGCGGTTTCAGCGCCTTGATTTCCGATCGCAACAATTCGATTTCGGTCGACAGACGATGGCTGGCTTGATTCGATTCGTCAAGTTGTTTCGCTAGAGCCTTTCGTTGTAACTCGACCTGGCGGAATCGTTCATGCGACTCTTCCAGCTCCAGTTCCAGCATCGGAAGCTTGTCGTTCACCTGCGATTCGGCAAGACATTCCTGGACCGAAACGAGTTCCTTCCGAAGCAGGACAAACTCTTCGGAGAGCTGGGCGAGGCGTTTCAGGGCGGCAGCATTCGCATTCGAGATCACGGAGGAACTTGTGTGGTGAGCCGAATTCCGCGACGCCACGGCAGCAGTGAATGATCCGGTCAGGGGCGAAGGCAAATGGGAGCCGCCGGAATCTCTAATGTCGTCGTCGTTGAATTTGAACTCGTCGCTGGTATCAACGAAGTCATCGACACGACTGCTTGACGAGCCATCAGAATCATCATCCATCGGCGCGCTCGCCTTGGGTACGTCGTGTTTTGCAAAAACGGGCGGAATACGATCGCGGTACCTGACGCCCTCGAGTTGTGTGCGGAGGTCCAGTCGTCCGGTGGTGCTGGCAGGACGACCGGCTCCCTTGCTACGATACAGCAACAAGAAAAAGGGCAGGATGACAGGTATCAACAGTAACCAGACCCAGGCAGGAAAGGAGGCAGCCTCTGTTTGATTCTTTGGCAAGTCAACAACTGGATCGGTGGTTTGACTCGACAAAGTCGACAGGACTTGCGCCGTTTCGTCGCTGCTCGGTACCGATTCACCCTTGGCGGGCACCGCGGTTTCCTGAAAAGACCCCAATTCAAACCGCATTCCAGACATGTTTTTTCCCAAAAAAAGTCCAGTGCCCGACTAGCCAAAAGAATAAGGGCCCCGGCAATGGACTAAAATCGCCAGAATCGATTATAAGTCAGTCGGGCAGTGACGCCATACTTAATGAACAATCACTTCCGGCGATCAGCGATTTCCGAGTTGTGTCGGGGCAATAGGCGCTAGCAGACTTCGTTGCACGCCTGTTTTAACAGCTTTTGAGCGGGTTGCCGCAGGCTCGCTAGCGGAAATTCGTCTGGTTCGCAGCCAATCGAACCCGGTACAATCGCGGGCCAATCAATAAACGCTGTGCCCGTTGGAAAAAGGAGTTTCGCATGGGTCCGCAAAATACCCGCACAATCGCCATTATCAATCAAAAAGGGGGCGTTGGAAAAACCACTTCTGCGGTGAATTTGTCGGCAGCGCTTGCGGCGCAAGGAAAGCGCGTTTGGTTGATCGATCTCGACCCGCAAGCTCACGCATCATTGCACCTGGGCCTGGCCGTTCTTGACGGCGAAGGATCGATCTACCAGGTCCTTACCGGCGAGACACCGATTGCCGAAGTCCGAATGCGGGCCAGTGACAATCTTTGGGTGACACCGTCGCATCTGGATTTGGCCGCAGCGGAAATGGAACTGGCAGGAGAGGTTGGTCGTGAAATGATCTTGCGCGACAGGATCGCCGAAGACGCAGCCAATTTTGACTACGTCATTATCGATTGTCCTCCGTCGCTGGGTGTTTTGACGACTAACGCGCTGACATGTGCAACGGAAGTTTTCCTGCCACTACAACCACACTTTTTTGCACTACATGGATTGAGTAAATTGCTCAAGACGATCGATATTGTTGCCAAACGCCTTAATCGAAACCTGAGATTGAGTGGCGTGTTGTACTGCATGGCCGAAAGCGGTACGCGGCTGGCCAGCGAAGTCATGGGAGACGTGGAAGATTTCTTTGAGCGGGAACGAATGCAGCGGACCATCTGGGCCGGCGCCCGCGTTTTCGATACGCGAATCCGAAAAAACGTTCGCCTGGCGGAAGCGCCTGGTTTCGGCCAGTCGATTCTGGAATACGCTCCAACATCCAACGGCGCTTTGGACTACGTCGCCCTTTGTCAGGAAGTGATGTCGATGAACTCAGCGACCGCCACATGGCAAAAAGCAGCGTAGGCCGGCAACCAGCGAAGCGCCGTTCCGGCGATCTATACTTCCCCGTCAATCAACCATGTGCGAACAGCAAACAAGGGGTCGCAAAAACGAGAAATCGCCGGAACGTCGTCGCAAAGCCTCCTTGTTCCGGCCTACGGCTGCGGCTGGCCCATTCTTGCCGGGATTGGAATTCGCTCCTAAACTGCCCGCATCCGTTTCCTTGAAATGACATGTGCAATATGATCCTGTTCCGTTCGTTTATCGCTGTTGCTATTTGGTCGTTTGTTGCAGTACACGCCTGGGCACAGGAATCTCAGCCGACCACCTGGTTGATTGTTCGGCATGCCGATCGGGCTGGAGAAGAAGACGCGATTACTCCTGCGGGCGAGCAACGCGCCGAGCAGTTGGCTCAACTTGCGAAAGCGCTTCGCGTTCAAGCCATTTACTCGACCGGGTTCCAGCGGACCCGGCGAACAGCAGAACCCGCGGCCCAAGCCATGAATCTGGAAATTGCGACCTACGATACGATGAACGACGACTGGTTCAAGCAGCTCAAGACCCGCCACGCGGGGCAAGTCGTGCTGATCGTCGCTCATTCCAACACGGCCGGAAAAATTGTAAACGGACTGGGAGCCAAAGGTGATTTTTCAATCGCCGAGGACATCTTCGACAATTTGTTCGTCGTCACAACCAGCGCTTCCCAATCCACCGCTGTCCGGTTGAAATACGGCGAGCCCCCCAATCCGCGCGACACCGACCAGTAAAAAGTAGGCTGGCAACCAGCGCAGCGCAGTTCCGGCATTCAATGGAAACGCAAAAAAAGCCCGGCTCATCGAGCCGGGCTTTTTGATTGGCAATTTGTCACCGAAGTGAGATTTTCGACTAACGGCCCCAGGCGGGTGTCATCTCGTAGTTGTAGCCATTGTTGCTGCCGTAGGTGTAGTTTCCGTTGTTGCCCATGGTGTAAGTGTTTCCGTAGTAGTCGGTATAAGTCTGGCCAACCGGTGCAGTGTAAGGCAGGTTGGTTTGGCTGCCGTCGTACGGGTTGGTGTAGTTCGTGTTGCCGGACAGCAATTCGCCACGTCCCATTGCAATATGGTCGTTGACAATTCCTTGTTCCTCGTGGGTTTGGGCCCAAAGATTGTTTACATGCTCCCGATACCGGGCGTTGGCTGCGCCTTCGTTTTGGGCGATGCTATTCTCGCTGTCTACCCAGCCCTGAACGTTTTGGAATCCGGCGGTGCAGGCATAGGCGTAGCAGTACTGACGAAAGTCCATCGGGCCACCTTGAGCCTGGTAGGCTCGATACATCTGCTGGATTTGCGGGTTGTTCATGTTCTGTTCGACAGCGTGGTTGCCTTGCGCTTCGGCCTGCTGGACAATTTGATTTTGTGCATTGATGGACTCGTTTAACATCGAATCATAATCGACCCACTGGGCCTGACAGTTGGCTGTGATTGCGGCGATGGTAGCAAAAGTTGTGAGTAGGGTTGTTTTGAACATGGCTTGGTTCCTTTCAGGAGCTTGTTTGAATGTCTCAGCCGGGTCTTGAATTGTCCCGACAAACCCTGAACAGACAGCCAATCCGTTTTGTGACCAACTACCGCAAAGTTTTTGAAAAAAGCCGAAAACAGGGCCAAAAAGCAAGGTCTTTGACCAATTCCATCGCCAGTATTGCGGCGTCACAACCCGCCGGCCGGCCATATCCGAAGGTCGACGAACGAGCACTAATAGTTGTCAATGACAACTATTCCGTGTACTGTGGCATTCATGAGCAGCCCCAAATCAACCGTTGACCAAATCCGTCAGCATTCGCGGCAGCTTGTTCGCGAACTGGATGTCGTCAAGGGTGAATGCCAGGGCACGGGATTTACGTTTTCGCAGTGCCATGTCCTGTTTGAGTTGTCAATTCATAAGGCACTTGGACTTATGGAGCTGGCGGAAATTCTGTTGCTGGATAAATCGAATACCAGCCGCACAGTCAAGAAGCTGGTGGAACTCGGACTGGTCAAGGCGGAAAAAGTTACATCGGACAATCGGCAAAAACTTTTTAGTCTTACATCGAAAGGCGAAAAGGCACTTCGCGCGACGACAAGCCTGGCCGATCAGCAAGTCGCGAAAGCACTTGAACACTTGAGTGCGGATCAACAGGAACGGGTGATTCAGGGCCTGCAACTTTACGCCAGCGCTCTTGGCAGGAGTCGCCGGCAGACCAACTACACGATTCGATTGATTCAGAAACAGGACAATGCGGCCGTTGCCCGAATTATCGGCGAAGTCTTGACAGAGTTTCAGGCGGTTGGAGCAGGCTATTCAATTGACGATCCGGAAGTCCAGGACATGCATGGCAACTATCGAAACAGGCAATCATGTTATTACGTGATCGTACTTGACGACCACGTGGTCGGTTGCGGCGGCTTTGCTCCCCTGACGGGGGGCGACAAATTCACGTGCGAATTGCGAAAGATGTTTTTTCTGTCTGCGACGCGCGGCGTGGGACTTGGCAAGCGGTTGCTGTTGTTATTGATGGAGGAAGCCAGAAAACGAGGTTACACAAAGTGTTATCTCGAAACACTCGATCGGATGTCGCAGGCGAACGAGCTTTACCGAAAAAACGGATTTGAGTTACTCGACAAGCCGATTGGCAAAACCGGCCACTGCAGTTGCGATCGCTGGTACCTGCTGAATTTGTAATACGTTTGTCGCCGCTGTTGCCAATAGGTTCAATTGCAGGAAATCGGTGTGTACGAAAATGAGCTTGTTTTTCGGCTAATCGTGATTGGCGGATTGGTGTGCGTCCTGCCCATCGGATTGTATCACCGGTTGCGATCTTCCGAATCCAATGAAAAACTTGATCGACGCCAGGAGGGCATCTTTATCCTGGCAACTCTTCGACCTGTGGCATTCTTGCGAATGATTATAGTGAGCGCCTGGTTGATCAATCCGGGCTGGTTGGCATGGTCGTCGCTGGGACTTCCGATCTGGTCCCGGTGGATTGGTGTCGTGATTGGAATCGCTGCAGCCATGTTGCTTGTGTGGGTATTTCGCAGCTTGGGCAAAAACATTACCGATACCGTCGTTACCCGGAAAGAACACACGCTTGTCACGACGGGGCCCTACCGCTGGATTCGACACCCTTTTTATCTTGCTTTTTTGCTGGTAGTCACCGCCGACTCCATCGTATTGGATAGTTGGCTGCTGGCGATCACCGGCGGGCTTTTGTTTTGCTTGATCATGATTCGCACGCGCAAAGAGGAAGAAAATCTCATCGCCCGATTTGGCGAGGACTACCGTGACTTAATTCGCACTCGCGGCAAAATCTTCCCCCGGATTGGCCGCTAAAACTCTGGCTGTTTGTCGGGCAAACATTGCTCGGGCGATTGGTTGTACACGAAGTTTAACGGCTGAACGACGGTAGATTCAAATTGCCTGAAACCCGACGCACGTTGTCCGGGTTAGTAAATGAAAGCACCGACCCAATTTTTCAATAAAAGGCCCTGACATGAGAAGTACCCGGTTTTCAATCGACCCGGCATCGCCGGGTATCGGCCTGTTATTTGCCTTGTTGGCGCTTGCCGTGCCATGCGTTATCTGTGCGCAGGCGGTCGGAACGGAAAAGCCAAACCCTGTGCAGATGGCTCAGGATATTGAGGCGTTACTGGACACCAGGTTTCCGGCCGACAAGCCGGGAGCTGCCATTATTGTGCTCCGCGAGGGCAAGCCGATTTACAAGTCTGCCCGTGGGATGGCGAACCTCGAATTGCAAGTGCCGATGACGGCGGACATGGTTTTTCGGATCGGATCGATCACCAAACAGTTCACTGCCGCCGCTGTCATGATGCTGGTGGAGCAAGGCAAGATTTCCCTGACAGACGAAATCACCAAATTCCTCCCCGATTATCCAACACAAGGCACCACGATCACCGTGGAACATTTGCTAACCCATACTTCCGGCATCCGCAGCTATACAGACATGCCAGGCTGGATGGTTAACAAAATCGTTAATCCCATGACGGTCAACGAATTAATTGACGGTTTCAAAAATGAACCAATGGACTTCAAGCCTGGCGAACAGTTTCGATATAACAACTCCGGCTACATTTTATTGGGCGCGATTATTGAAAAGGCATCAGGCCAATCGTATGCCGAATTTATTCAGGACAATATCTTTTATCCGCTTCAGATGAAAAATTCTTTCTATGGCGACCACGAAGCAATTATTGAGAACCGGGCAGCAGGCTATGATGGCTCGATCGACGAACCGCAAAATGCCAAATACCTCAGCATGACCCAGCCGTATGCCGCTGGATCGCTGCTGTCGACCGTCGAGGACCTGGGGAAATGGAACACCGCTCTGATTGCCGGCAAAGTTGTCAACAAGGAATCGTTGGCACAGATGATTGAAAGTTACAAATTGGCGGATGGTACTTCGAGTGGATACGGGTATGGCCTGATGCCGGGCGATATTCGCGGCCACAAAACGGTCGAGCACGGCGGGGGCATTTTTGGCTTTGTCACCCATGGCGTCTACCTTCCGGACGACGATATCTACGTAGCAGTGTTGTGCAATTCGACAGCCCTGAATCCGTCCGATGCCGCAACAAAAATCGCCGCCATGGCAATGGGCGATCCATTTCCCGAGTTCAAGGCGGTCGAAGTCCGTTCGGAAGTGCTGGAAAAATATGTCGGCGTTTACAAGATTGACGAACAAGCACGGCGGTATGTGACGGTCGTCGACGGTCAGCTGTACACGTTGCGTACCGGAAGTACCAGACTGGCGGCCACCCCCAGTTCGGAAACCGCGTTCTTTTACGAGTTGAGCCCCAGTCACTTTGAATTTGTTGTTGATGACCAGGGCGCGGTGACGGGCATGCAAATGTATCCGGAAGGCCGCAAGACGGTAGAACTTGCCGTGAAAGTCAATGAGGAAATGCCGGCGGAGAGAGACGTTGCCGAAATAGATTTCGCCCTCTACGACGACTACGTCGGCGAATATGAATTGGTGCCCGGTTTCTCAATCAAGATTACCCGCGACGAGAACCGCCTGATGGCTCAGGCAACAGGCCAACCGGAGTTCGAGTTGTTTCCTTCGTCGGACACAGCTTTTTTCCTCAAAGTGGTTGAGGCAGAGTTGACTTTCTCCCGTGATTCTGACGGAACGGTAAACCAGCTCGTTCTCAAACAGGCTGGTGCCGAAACGCCCGGCAAGCGCAAAAAATAGGGACAGGTCCATTTTCGAAATGGCCTGTCCCTGTTTGATTTCACGCTTCAAAAAGAGGGTAACTTTTAGCCCGGGACCGGTTGGATAACACGCATGTTAGTCGAGCCGATCTTCCGTTCTGTTGGTGCGTCCCTATTTGTTCTTTTTTTCCTTTTGCGCTTTTCGTTTTTCCATTGGGCTAAGCTTCGCTTTTTTCCGCGGTTCTTTTTTGCCCTTGTCCTTACTTCCCTTATCACCCATTTCTATTTCTCCGAAATCGAAACAACTACTAACTGAAAGAGAAGTGCTGACCTAACTACGCTACCTGAACGTTTTCGGCACAAGGGCCTTTTTGTCCGCGAGCTTCCGTGAAAGTGACGCGTTGTCCTTCGCGGAGTTCATCGAAACTTACGCCTTGGAGACTTGAGGAGTGAAAGAACAAGTCTTTGTCTCTCCCTACATCGATAAATCCAAAACCCTTGTCGGTGAGACGTTTGATAGTACCTTCAGCCATTATCCAATTCCTAAAAATGTTTTGCGGCGTTTTGCCGCGACTACGTGATAGGGAATACCCAAACTGGTGCATTCCGGTCGCTATCCTATCAGTAAGTTCCAAAAAATGATGCCCCTTTTGGGAAAGAAAATGGGTAAACAGGTCGTGGCATAACTGCCAATAGCTGCTATTTGCAAGCTTTTTCGTACTTTGGGCCCTTTTTCGTCCGCAAAAAGTGGATAGGCAAGTGATTAACTTTTCCGGGTGGACACCTTCGATTCTGGCTCACTCGACCCGTTTGCAGGTCGCCCGATCTCCGATTCAGCAATGTAGGCACCTGTTCAAAGCGGCATTTTTACCGGGTTTTCGTCAATTCAACGATCGAGTTGAATACAGGTGTCGTCAGATCGACGTATTGTCAGCCGGGTTTTGCCGTGCAACCAACCTGTGATCGCGGGTGATTAGAAAACCTTGCAACGTGAAATACCAAGACGAAAACCGGATTATTGAAAAATCGAGCTTGTTCTCGCGAGTAAAAAATTCAATTTAAGGCTCACTGGCGCGCTGCTTGCGTTAACTCGCTTGCGTTGGCTGAAAATCGATTTGGCCATTGCCTCTCCCGAGGCAAAACTAAAACCAGACGCTCGCATAAAGGGGCCGGAACATGTCGATTCAAAACAAACTATCCCGCAAGAACACTTTTGCACTGGCCGCCCTGTTGAGTTGCCTTGCATTCACAGGGACGGCGCGTGCCGACCACGATTACGCGATCCTTCGCACCAAGGCCGACGCGGTCTTTTACGCGATGATCGATTTGGATCGACCGCTGGTAAACTCGTATGTCCGCAGCCGGGTCTTTGGTGAAATGATGGCAACCAGCGGACAGATCAAAGGCAAGGCCGCTTACCTTCGCAGCATGAGTTATCGAAACTCGCGATGTCAGTGGGCAAGCGAACTTGACCAGCTCGATGCACTGGTCCATCAAATGGAAGCATTGATCGAAAACGCGCACTTCCGTGCCTCACGCGGGCTGGACCCGGCAATTTCGTGCAGCAGTGTCGAAGCCAATCGACGCCTGGCAGTGATCACCGATATGGTTCACTGCATGCGAGACGCTTTGGTTGTCGTTGTCGTACCAACACCCGTTTATCCTGTTTACCCGCCCGCCCCGATCACTTGCAATCCTGGATACGGCGGCCACTACGGCGGCTATGGCGGTGGGCATGGCGGTGGATACGATGACCACGGCCACTCAGGTCACAGTGATGGTGGAGTCAACATTCAGGGTAATCGGGGTGGCAATGTACGAGTCGACGGCGGTGGAGTGACTATCGGCAAGGGCGGCTTGTCGTTCAAGATCAAATTCTAGAGTAAGTCGCGCCGGGGTTCCCCTATTCAACGAGAATCGCCAGTACCACGGTCACGACTCGAAAAAATAGACTTTGAAAGTCAAAACCACAAAACGACCCGGCTGCCTGATAGCAGACCGGGTTTTTTTGTTTTTCCTTTTCAATCATGCAATCACGGTCAGCAACAGGCGAGAAACCAGCTGAAACACGAGAATAGCCCGAAAAAAATAACGGCCCAACCTGTCACAGCGACAGCCCAATTATGATGCTTGTTGCTGGAGCACGCGAAGGATTCGGGCATGTTCCATCTCCTCGGCGATCTGTTCAGCCGTTTTTCCGTTGTGCGTAATCGATGGAGTGGCTCCCGAGTCGAGCAGTAACCGGGTGACATCGGAGCAGTCATCTTTCATCATCGCGTTGTACAGTAAAGGCGTCGCGCCACAATATTTGGATTTTTTCAAAACATTACGAGAGTTGACGTTCGCGCCGCGTGTCAACAATAGCTGAACCACTGCGGGCGCGTGTTCACTGGCCCAGTGCAACGGCTTGCCTCCGTAGCAGTTGATTTCATCCGCTTCAATATCGGCCCCGCCGTCGAGCAAAAGTTCAACGACGTTCACGTGTCCATTGTGACAAGGCCAGTGCAACGGAGTATCGCCGATCCAGCCTCGTTGATGAACGGAAAGTGGATCGATTTCAATATGACGTTTTACGATAACTGTCCACCCCTCGCGGGCAGCGAGGTTGATGGTGACTCCAAGCCCGTTGGTGCCATCCGCCAGGTGAGGAATCTCATTGAGAAAGTAATCCACAACATGCTGTGCATTAGGCCGGCCATCGAAGTGCCGGTAACAATCAGCAACGTAAACAGCGGGATAGGAACTCATCGGATTCGAGTAGACTTCGGCTCCGCGCTCGACGAAGAGTCTGGCGACATCCAGTTTCGCGAATCGGGCAGCGCAGTGCAGTGCCGTTCGCTGATCCCAGGCTTCGGGTGCCACATCGATTGTGTGGATGAGATCAGGTTGTGCATCAATCGCCAATCGAACATCGGCCAGACTGCCATCGCGAATAAGCTGTTTGAAATCGAGAAAAGTCACGGGTCACACTCAACGAAGGGGTCAAAGGCAATTAGCCGTTTCCTTTTTGAACCGGGCCGTCTAGCATAAACAAGGAACGAGCAAGGAACGAGTTTTTTTGCACCGGCGATTGCCACCTTCCATGTTGCAGGCCTGCCCAGATTCTACATCATCAACGTATCAAGGTTATGTCCAGCACTTTTCCGCCCGAACAATCTGAATTGCTGGAGACTTTCGAAGAGCTGGGCGATTGGGAAGATCGGTACGGGTTCCTGCTCGATCTGGGCCGCGAGTTGCCCGCGCTTTCTCCCGAACATCAGACCGAGGCCAACAAGGTAAGTGGCTGCATGAGCACAGTTTGGCTGGCGATGGAGCCGCACCTGCGTCCAGAGCCCCAGGCAGATCAACCGATCACGATTTTCGCAGACAGTGATTCGTTGATCGTCAAAGGGTTGATTGTCATCCTGATGTCGTTGTATCAAGGCAAAACACCACCCGACGCGATAGCGATCGACCCGGCGGAATTTTTTTCGACACTTGGGCTAAACCAGCATTTGAGTCCGAACCGCCGCAACGGGTTGTATTCGATGATCGGCCGGATTCGCGAACTTTGCGTCTTGTTGACTGCGGGTACCGAGCGAGTCTAAACGGCAGGTCACTCAGCGGCGGCCGCGCATGTTGCAACCGCATAGCACCAATGCCAGAAAACCGATGACTGACGGCTCCGGCACGGCGGCGATGTTTACAAGGGTGAACTGGTTGATACTCCAGCCACCTTGGGCGGTCGCAGCGTTATTGATGGTTTTGACCAGGTCCCCGGAAAAGGAAAGCGTGTAAGTCCCCGGATTCAATGTGCCCGCCCAGGAAAATGCATCGGAACCTATTCCTGTAGTGCCAGTAGAGGTGTCGGTCACAATAATTCCGGAAGGCCCAGCCAGCTCCAGCATGATCAGGTCATTAATTCCCTGAACGCCGCTGAATCCCCATAAACCGCCAAAGGTCAAGTCCATCGTCGAATCGACAGTGAATGCAAACACAAAGTCCGAAGAGGATCGATGAGCGCCACCCGGTCTGGCCGCCACTGTTTTCGATGCCGTCAGGAGGCTGTTGCCGGACAGCGTTGTTCCATCCCACGACCAGTTAAGTGCTGTTTCGGTGAACGAATTGTCCTGCGACACGCGTTTCAACAGCATGTCGTTCGGGAGAATGGAAGTTGCCGAATCGGTGTTTAACTTGAATACCGACGTGACAATTCCGGAAAAGCCAGTCGATACAACATCTGCCGACACGGGCGCTGGAATTAATGCAAACAAAAGGGCGACGGTTAACCAGGATTGTCGAAAATTGAGCATAGCGAACCAGTATGTTAGGCTTGAATCAGCCGCGTTTGACAGACGTAGCGACAAACAGAATCACGGGGAAAACAGAACTACGAATCTGTTATCGGAGTGGCATCGTCGAACTATCCATGAAATAGAGTCGGCTGGACCGGATAGGACCACATTTGGATCGCTTGACCGGCAATACTTGATCGGGTGATTTAACCATCAACACCGATAAAGGCAGCGAAATCGATTACTGCCGGACGCCACTAAAATCGGGACAAGACAAAGATCCGCCGGAATGTTGTTGTCGCTCAGCGGCGTCGTCGTGAAACGCCCAGCCCCAGGTTTTCCAGAGAAGTCAGGATTGCCGCCGTCGATTCGGACTTGTTTAGCACGTAAAAGTGCAACCCGTCACTTCCCTGGGACAACAATTCACAAACCTGGTTCGTGGCATGTTCAATGCCGACTTGCATTTGCCAATCCGGGTCATCCGGTTTTTCGGAGAGCCGGTCGAGAAAGGGATTGGGCAGCCTGGCCCCGCACAAGGCAGTGATCTTTTTGACCTGATTCAGGCCCAGAACTGGCAGAATTCCTGGAACAAGCGGGACGGTGATTCCTGCCGCACGGCACTTGTCCCGAAAGCGGAAAAAATCATCGTTGTCATAAAACAACTGCGTGATCACGACATCGGCGCCAGCGTCGACCTTGCGTTTGAGATTTACAAGGTCTTCTTCGGGTCCCGGCGCTTCGAGATGTGTTTCCGGATACCCGGCTACGGCAATTCCAAAATCCGGAAACTCGGCCCGGATCAAGGCGACCAGTTCGTTCGCATATCGAAAACCCCCTGTGGCTGCCTGGAAATAACCGCGACCCGATGGAGGATCGCCGCGCAAGGCGACGATGTTTTCGACCCCCCGGTTACGGGCCTCCGTCAGGTAAATACGCAAGTAATCCTGCGTGGCATCGACCAGCGTCAGGTGCGAGGCAACGGGCACTTCAAACTGCTCCCGAACCCGGCTGATAATTTCAAGTGTCTTGTCGCGCGTCGATCCGCCGGCCCCGTAAGTACACGTAATGAAATCGGGCGCAAATTCCATCAAGCGGGCAACGTGACCGTAAAGCGCTTCTTCGCCAACGGCAGTGCGTGGCGGAAACAGCTCAAAGGAAAGGGTAGGGCGTTTGCCGGAAAAACACGATCGAAGTGACATAAACAAACTGGCGTTGATTCGAAATAACAGAAAGTCAAACGGCTCGCCCCCGGGCTTCAGATCCTGGCGTCGGTCGTTACCGTAACGATAGCCTACCAGGTCAAGGGGCCGTTTGCCAATCCAGTTCGCATGTGGGCCGTCCGATCAAACATTGCCGTGATCAATTCGGCATCGCATGCCCGCTGGACGATGTCTCGACGTAAAAACATTCGCTGTTGGGTACGGATTAACACCTCGGGCTGGACTTCGCTTGTTTGCCCAAGGGATTGGGCATGATTGGTAAAGGGAAGTACGTCGGTCATGGCTGTGCCATACAGCATGCTGCAGACGCCGATCGTCTTGCCAGTGTAAATCGAGGCGTTGATTGCGGTCTTGGCATAGTCGCCAATGAAACAGCCGAGGAACTGCATATTCGTTGCGACCTTTTCGCCGCTGCGCTGCATGTTAACGTTTCCATAGGTGTTCTTGAGGTCACTGTTGCAGCTTCCCGCGCCGAGGTTCACCCAACTTCCAACATAGCTGTGACCGAGGAATCCGTGGTGCTGCTTGTTGCTGTAACTTTCCATAATCGTCGATTCGAGCTCTCCACCCAGCTTGCATGTCGAGCCGGTCGCCACGAATTCCTTGATCGAAGCGTGTTCGGCAATTCGGTTATTGGCACCGATAAACAGCGGACCCTTCAGAAAAACAAAAGGCCGAATCTGGCAACCCGCCGAGATCACAATCGGGCCCGAAGCAGTATCGGTAACGACAAGTGCCGGTAAGTGAAAGCTGGCATCCTCACAAAATACGCCATCGGCGATTTCGTGCCATTCAGAGTGGCTGATTAGCTCGTTGATGTTTTCAACAAACGATTCCTGATGGAGGCGAATGTAGTCGTGTAAATAATGGAACGAATCCAGTTTCAGGTCCAGTGATTGGCTGTTGCCGGAAATCATGGAGGAAACCACAAACGAATCGGGTGTCAATGTTTGCTGAACGAGGTCGCGGGTTGGAAGCAAAGCAGCCAGCAGCCACTCGCCGTGGTTGCAGTGAACAGACGTCGTTTGTGCGGAAATCCGCTTCAGGGCATTCCAGGTATCCGGTCGCGGTGCAAGACGAGCGTTGACGCAAAGTGTCCATGGAGTCGCGTCGCTGAGTGTTGCCATTTGTGGAAAGTCGGCGGCAACGCAATTCCGCAAATAGCTTCTCGGGATGCAACTCGGGTTCCCAAAAAGTCGCTGCACACCATCAATCAGGCGATTGGCGCCGCACGTGACAGACCAGGCGGGACGGGCCATGGTGACCGGAGCGAGCTCCTCAACCCGCGAATCTTCGAAAATCAATACGTTCACAAGCGGCTCTCTGGTGGTTAAAGTTGATACAAATCACATTCCGGGTTTTTGCTGGCCGGGCGAGCGCCACACCCGCCTTGTTTGCTGTCCCTATATTGTAACTTACATCCATGAAATCATCGCCGTCGCCAGTGAACGAACCAAAACACTCCCGCCGGCATTTCCCGGAATTGAACGCGCCGGCAATCCCCGCTGAAGTTGAACAATTACAACAACAACTGGAACAACAGTCTCGCGAAATTGATCGGCTGCAAATGCTTTCTACAATCGATCCAGTAACTGGAATAGCAAATCGCCGGCGCTTCGATGAAGAGCTGGCACGCCTTGTCGCCGAGTTTGATCGACTGCAGAGAGGTTTTTGTCTCGTAGTCGTCGATCTCGACGAATTCAAGGAGATCAATGACCAGTTGGGACATCCTGCCGGGGATCGAGTTCTTGCGACATTTGCCCAGTCCCTTCGGCAACAACTCAGGACGACCGATATACTGGCCAGGGTCGGCGGAGATGAGTTTGCAATGATTTTTCCGGCGACCGATGCCGGGTCGGCACGTTTGATTGTGCAGCGCGCCCGCGAACAGATGGCAAGCGAGCTAGCCGAGGCAGCAGGAGATGCTTCGGTAGGGTGGAGCGCCGGATTCGCCGAAATGAAGACGGGATGGACGATCGCACAATTGTTGGTTGCGGCCGATCAGTCCATGTATTCTGCCAAACGCGAAAGGTCATCGCGAGTCGCCAGCGCAAAAGAAAAACCGGACATAAGGCCCGGTCTTTCGAAGTGATGCAAGTTCGTGTTTATTCGAACACGTTAACTGGTTTGCGGAACAACCCGACTATTTCAGATTGCTTCCGACGCCCGCTGATGAAGTCGTTCCCATTCGTTCAATGACCATGCTGGTCAGGTCCAGGTTTTTTTGAAAGACCACGTTTCGGTTGACCCCTTTGACGACTTCGCCACGATTGGAGGCATCGATGGGCCCGCTGTCAAATCGGATCACCAGGCTGATGCCGTACTCGGCAGCCGCGGCGGTGACGACACTCTGCATCTGCGAGTAAGCATCGAAATAGATTTTGGCTTCCCGATTAAGCATGTCCGTGTTGGTTTGCCGGGCGGTCGTGCGCAGGGTTGCGGTCCGCTGTTCGAGTTGTGATTCCAGTTGCCGATATTCGGCCGATTCGGGGGTGAATGTTCCAAGCTTTTCGGCTTCCAGGCGAATCGCATTCTGTTCGGCCTCCATTTTGGCCTTGAATTGTTCCGCTTCGGTCTGGATGGCCTTCATTCGATCCTTGAAAACCGGATTGCCTTCAAAGACCTTGGCAACATCGAGCACGGCAACCATGCCGGAGGCGCCTTCCTGAGCATTCAGGGTTCCAGCCAGCGCAACAACGCAGGCAAATACGGCGAGAACTTTAGATGACGTCTTCAAGATCAATCCTCCATGACAGATACGAAGTACGTGTTTGATTTGTTTCGACTTTTGTTTGACCATTGCGCGCATCCTGCACGCCTGGTTCATCAAGTTGGCAGTTTTCGTGCCACCCTACCGCCGCGTTTGAATTCGGTCCCGAAAATTTTGCTGGATGGCAACTAACTTCGGTTTTCGTTCGGGCTGTATGAAGTGCTTGCGGCCGTTAACCAGCAAGCAACATCCAGGGTGGTTCCAAAAATTGCAAGGCGGTTTGTAATCGTTACATGAATTCGGGACAAGGCGGATTGGAAACTGCCAGCATTCCCTGGCGGGCAAGCGATCAACGAATTGCTGGCAGTTGCCGAATGGTCGCTCCGTTTTCAGGCAGTGTTCGTTCCTCGGGCGATACGCTTGAACCAACCGATTCCAGCGTCGCGGGCTCCCACGGCATTTGGATCATCGCCCAGGCATCGGGATGGATCGTTTCCCATTCAGGGCTGCTTTCCATCAGCGCAAGTCGATTGCCGGCCAATGGTGCCGCAGTATCGGCAAACGCACTTTGCCACCAGGTCGCAGCTTGCGCATTGCGAACGTAGCGGCTGACGGCGACCGACCAAAGGGGCGAACAAGCAGGTTCGCACAACTCCGCCAAAGGAATCGCCGCTTCAAAGTACCAGTTGTTTTCGTCGATTCGACTGGAAACAAACCACTGCGGATCCCACGCGACCACGATTCCACACTCGTCGAGGACCTGGCCGGAGCTGTCAATCGAGAATTGAAAACTCGTTTGATAATCGCGATCGGTATCGAGCCGGATCGTAATCCGGTCGGAGTCAGACAAGTCGGCATTTCTTGTTCGCGCAGACGTCAGCGGCGGGCAGGAAACGCCTGCCAGGCAGGGAAACGTGCCCGCAAGAAACAGGAACTCGGCATCGGCAGCAACAAGGATTTCCCCTCCAGGGGCATTTTGCGGGCTGGACAGTTTCAGCATGGAGCCTTCGTTCTGGCTGTTTTGCCAAACCGGATCGTCCAGCGATCCGTCGAGCCACGGTCGTGAAGTCGCGCTGGAACAAACCGTTCCGAATCGTCGAGCGGCAACTGCCGAACCCTGGCGGATAACGATCAATTCACGAAGCGCCGCCGCTGAGATGATCGAATGTTTAGGGTCGACGGTTGCCAGAAGTTTCAGTTGTTCTTCCGGCGATGCTTTTGTCCCCACGGCTTGAGTCAGTCGCGCACGGGCCAATGAACGAACGGGAGTATCGAACAGGGTTGGATCAAGGATTGTCAGTGATTGCCCGACGGCCCACGCTTGTTGCTGTCGAATCGAATCGAGTCGCTCAATCTGTTCCGTCAACAGATTAGCTTGCTGGACGTCGGGCGCGGCCAATGCAGTCTCGTCAACTATTACCGGTTCCCAAACAGTCGTGGCAACACCATCCTGAACACGCCGGACCGGGCGAGTTAACGGCAGGACGTTTTCAACGGGCCCCATTGTTTCGATGGGCTGGGCCTGTAATTGCTGCCGCGTATTCTTTAGTTGGTGCCGAGCAATATGAGTCATTTCTGCGCTGGAAAAGTCATCGTACAACCGCAACGTCACGGGCAATACCAGCGGATGATACCGGTACTGTTCCGTCAGATACACAAACACAAACCGGGCCGGCGCGGTACTGCCACGCCGCATTAGTTCCAGGCCAAGTTCATACAACCAAACGCCAGCGGTGGCGTCGTCCAGGCCGCTGCACATGTTAGCCAACCGGTTTCCGAAATCAGGTGAAACACTGCCGGAATCAGCAAACGATCCCAGCAAGTCGTTCATTTGTTTTTGTTTACCGGCAAGTTGTCGCGTCATCACCAGGTTGCCCGCTGCCGTACGGCGAGCCCGGCGTCGCGGCACCCGGCTATCGCTACGTTCAATCGCGTCCATCAGGGAACTGGTTTGTCCGGTGACCAGAGGACTGGAATAGAGTGTCTGAAACGAAACATTTCCACCACGTTTACCAAACGAATTCAACAACTCGCAACTTGGAAAAGCGAAATCACCGACCAGGCATGAGATCTGTGGCAGATATTCGTTGGGAGAAATTGAGATTTCGCCGGCACCACTGCGATCCAGCAGTATCCCCTTGCTGACCTGCCATGGCGGCAATCCGAGCTGCGATTGGTGTTGGGGAAATCGGGTCGGGTTAGTTGCGTCTTCAATGGCGGCCATGATTTCGCCCCGCAAATCGAGTTGGTCGGATGCTTGCCGTCCTCCGGCAATCGAGATGGCGCGAGGCTGCAGGGTTCTGATTTGGCGGACAAGGTACTCGCGGAGTCGCAAGGAATCTGTCGGGCTTGATACCGGGTTCAATGTCTGTTCGGCGAGGGATCGGGGAGCGGCAATCATAAAACTGCTTCCCACGCGCCCCATGGCCTGGGCACAGTCGTCCAGCGACCCGGTATTAATTGACCGACCATTGGGAAGCAGGATCGCCCCGCCAACGAATCCTTGCTCGGCGCAGTAACGGGCAAACAATTCCGGACAAAATTGCGAGGGGTCGTCGGCAATTTGCAACACGGCCGTTCCACGGGCACCGCGGCGTTGTACGGACCAGTTTTCGCCCCCGTCATCACTGCGCAGGATATCGCCCAACAGGCTAACGGCCCAACCGGTTTGCTGATTGATAAAGAACATCTTCGTGATGGGCGACTGGACTGGAACCGCGAACCGAACCCACCCGGATTGTCCGGCATCGTATCGATAGACCTGGCCACCAGGGTTGCCGGCGATCCAGATTCGATTCTGTTGATTGCAAATGACATTAAAATCGATACCCGTCTCCGGCCAGGCAGTTGAAAGGAGTGTTGTCGTCCACGACAGGCCACCATCGTCGCTTTGCAGAACCGTTGCTTCGTCGCCGACCGCAAAGCCAAGTTCTTCATCAACGAAGCAAATGTCGTTGATCGCGCTTTTGGATTCCGATTTGCGTTGCGCGGGAGACCATTTCAACTCGTTCGTGTGTCCCAATTGACCGGCGCGGTTTGCCAGTGCGACCCGACCTGATGGTGATCGTGCTGCCGTTTGCCATGACGCAACTTCTGCATCGAGCGCCGCCGTCCACGAACGACCCGAGTCAAGTGTCTTGAAGATCCCTCCCGGTCGCGATGGCGTCGAATCGCCGGCGACCAATCCTTCGCCATTGGAAAGGAACTGCAACCTGTGAATGTGGGGTAGATCGAGTCCCCGCACCGGATTCCAGGTTATGCCACCATCGGTTGTCTCAAAAAGGACGCCTCGACTTTTTGAGGCGTGGGGGACGCGAAACCCGCCCGCAACCCAACCATGTGAGGGGGAGGCAAACTGAATGTCCTCGATGTCGCATGACACACCGAGATCGTAACGATGCCAGTTCGTCCCCCCGTCGCGCGTCACCAGCAGCAGGCCACGGCGACCAACGACCCAGCCCGATTTTTCGTCGACAAAACACAGCCCCGTCAGTTCGCAGTCATCGTAGACCGCAACATTGACAGGCCAATCGGTCATCTGGGCTTGCGCGCATTGCGTCTGTAAAAAAACCAGCGCCGCCAAAAAGCCGATAAACGGAGGTGTCTTTGGTCGTCCATGACCTGACATAAGGGTCGTCCTCAAAAACAAGTGCCTGGTCTTCAAAGAGAACCGACGATTGTAGGCCAGTCAGCGCAAGTTGACCTATAGAGATGCTTGCTCTCTTCCTGTGAAAATGCCAGCATTTTCAAACATAAGCAACAAAACAATTTCAGGCGAATTTGAAACGGCCCGGGAATTCTGCAAGTCCCGCAAAATGTCATACGCCGAACCGGTCTGCGTGGACCGGACCTGTTCGTGCCGCAGAGCGGCGGCAGATAAATCGTCGTAGACACTACCTGTAAACAATCGATTTGATCAATGAACTGGACGAGTTGTAAAACGCCACTTTCGTAAAGCGGTTGCGATGGTCCCAGGTGTAGACCTCGTAGCTGTTGTCGCTCGTCTTCGTTCGTTTCGTCCGGCAGGGGTTCATTTTTTCGGAAATGAAAGGCGATGGCTGTTTTGAATTTTGACCCGCGATTCGTCCGCGACTTGCGCTTCCGCCGCAAAGTCCGGCCATTGCGCCACAGCGGATCTGACTTCCTCGACGATCGTTTTGGCGCGACCGCGCTTCATCAGCGACGACTTCTCGGCCGCCTCGAAATCCTCAAGCGTGAAGCCGTCGCGTTTCCCGTTCAACGTCATTTGGTGCGTTGCCGTCCATAGGCCCGACGGACTGAAGCTGTAGGTGACATCAAACGCCGGTGCGAGCGACCACTGGCCGTGCTTGTCCATCAGGAAGGCGATGTTTTTCACGTGGTCATCCTGATTCCGGGCGACGATGTTGAAAACCATCCGCCGGAATTGTTGCTCTACCGCTGTCATCGGCAGCTTGAGCTGGCGGATCGCCAGCAAGGCCTGCTCATAGGCGTAGGCACCAGCTTGATTGAAATCGAAGTGCGCTAGCCCGCACAGCGACTGCATGTGCAGTTTCTCCGCGCCAGCCAGCCGATCAAAGCGACGCGTCATGAAGTGCCGCCGTCCGTTTTCCTCCAGGAGCCGGCATTCGCTCATGGCGATGCCCGCCGCCTTCGCCATCAAGTGATAGGCATACTCGATGGCCCCATAGCCCTTCGGGTCTTCAAGTTCCTTGTCCTTGTTGCCCTTCACACCGTCGAATTTCAACAGCCAGTAATCGAATCCATCGCCCGCCGCAATCTGTCCCGAGCGCACTTCGTTGGTGTCGCGGTTCCACGCGATCAGTGCCTTGGCCCGCGCTCCGCCGGCTGATGTACCCACCTGGAGAATGTTATTCAGCGCCTTTTTCCGAGCCGTGCTCGTGAAATTGGCTTTGAGCTCATTCCGCTGCATCAGGACTTCGGACGCCAATTCGACCAGCGCATTGATTTCGATCCTGGTCGCTTTGCGCGCCTTCGGCCCCTGACTCGGCGCAAACTCCAGCGCACCCATGCCGCGTGTGCCCGTGTAACACAGCCTCTCGATGGCCCCGAAGCTCTCCGACGTGCGGCCCTTTGTCGCCAGCCAGGCATCGATCAAGGCATTGCCGAACTTGTCCGGCAGCGAATCCGCCAGCAGCCCCGGCAGGCCGTGAAACGTGTTCCGCGGCAGCGCGGGAAACTCATACACCCGGTCGCTCAACGGCATCGCCAATGGGGATATCTCGATTCCACTCCCGGCAAACTTCGGATCGTATTGGAAGGCGGCGCAATCCCGCCCTGCGTTCATCGAGACGGCCCCGATCGTTCGCCCCCAAAGCCGCACCTTGGCGATCATGACGGCTCACCCCAAGTCCACTTCTTCGGCTTGCCCGTCGACGCCTTCCGCCCCGAGGCCCGCTGGCGCTTCCGGCCTTGCAGCTTCAATTGCGCGATCGGGCTCATTGTTGGCTCAGGGATCAGCATGTCGAACCGCTCCGCCAGGCCGAGCGCCCGGCAGACTCGCAGGAATCCCGAAAGCTGCGTTGCCACCTCGCCCGATTCAAGCCGCTCGACCGTGCGCTTGGCCACGCCGGCTTGCTCGGCCAGAGTCGCCTGTGTCATGTTGGCTTCCAGTCTCGCTCCGGTCAGTCTTTCGCCAAGCTCTCTGAGGAACGATTCATCGGTTAATAGATTATTGATTTTCATAATACGTCTATTATGGCGAATTGTTGCCTAAAGGCAACTTTAATCGCCAAATATGGCGATTTGCGTTTCAATTCGACATTTGTGGCGATAAACATAATAAAATCGACGATGTTCGTCAAAAAAGACGACTTAACATGGCTGTCATAAGTGTTCGTAAAATGCGTCCGCCGCTTGCGCTTACCGCAGCAACCTACGCCCGGCAGGCCGGCGGCTAGAGCCGAACCGCTCACAAAACAGGCGCTATCGTAAACGCGGGTCGTCGTCTCTCCCAACCGGTCTCGTCGTGTTGCAACGAAGCGTCCTCGCGGAGTTCAACCAGAAGCATCGGTCGGCGAACAACACGTCCGGTACTGCTATTGTAACTGGTGCTGGTCGTCCCGGCGAAGCTCGTTGTGGAAGTCCTTCGTCCCAGCGGATGACATTGAAATATGGGCAACACCCTTTGAACCTCAATGACCTGGGAATGGATGTATTCATTTCCGATCAAGGCCCCAAACGGGGTGGCGCTAACAGGCATTCAGAATCGACCCGTTTAACCCAGTGATGCCAACGCACAGACCCGGAGGGTCGGCATAGCCCAGTATGTTTGAGAGTGAATGTCAAAAGGCCCGGGAATGAGAAAGGTGCCGCCCATATTTTGGCCCATATTTTGGGTCATACTTTTGGGCCCAAATTTTCAGGCACGCAATCAATTCGATTCCCAACGCCGCAGGTGTTCAACAACATAGCCTTGGGTCGCGCAGCGCACCCAAGGATTACGAACCATCTCGAATCGCAACGCCGAAGGTGTTGAACAATCGACGATGTGACGTTGTTATGTATTGTTGAACCCGTTCCGGGTTCCGGGTTGTTTGGCGCCCGTTTCCCGGGGTGCGCTGCGCAACCCTGGGCTTTGGTGTTTTACCGCTTCGCGGTTGCCATTCATGGCCATTCATGGTCGGCACCTTTCTCAGCCGGCACCTTTCTCAACTTTCTCAGGCGATTCGACAAAGCAAGCTCCAAACAGCGACTTGCTGCGGGGAGCTTGCCTTTCAAACCGGATTTCCGCGAATCAGGACTTTCAAACGCGGTGAACTCATCGAACTTGAACTGCCACAGCGTTAGTTCCCGGTTTGAAAAAAGATGCTGGCGATCGTCTGGTTCCCGCTAAACTCCAACACGATGATTTCGATTTCGTATCGGCTGTTGGGCTCCAGGAATTCGTTTGGAACGGTGAGCGAAGTCACCGATGGCGGAACGTGGATGCTTAATGCAGGTCGAGAAAATCCATTCGGATCGTCGGGAACGTCTTTGGTAAGTATAACCTCGTAGCCGGTGCGATTGAGAGGATCACCAAAAAGCGTTTGCGTCACATGGTTCCACGTCACTGTCAGATCAGTGGCCGGCACAGCGCTCTCGTCGGCAGGAAAAGTGATAACCGGAACCTCCGGGATGTCGTGAGTGAACTTCGCTGATCCTGTTAGCTGTTTCCCATCTGCTGTTCGTCCGGATACCGCGTATCGTCCTTCGGGAAATCGTCGCAGAATTTCCTCAATGGGAACGTCTGCGTTCGGCGGTTCGGCTGATTCAAAAAAGATGCCACTGATGGATTGTCTGCCAAGTTGTCGCTTCGGCTGGACCTCAAGTATAACGTGGCCGCGTGGATCATGAACGCGAAGTAGCCGCCAATCAACTCCGTCAAAAAGCCCGTGCACGCCGGTATCTTCCGCAGTGCCGTTGTGTTCAATGTATAATTTGGCAGCCGGTAACCGAACTGGCGGGCCGAATGCGAAGTTGAAATTGTCATTCAGTAACATCTCAATTTCATTGTTTGCCGCTGTTTTGCCTTGTTTCTCGTTCGCCTGCGATCTTGCCTGGGCCCTGGCTGCTTCCGGCGTGCGTTGTCCCTGGCACATCGAGGCTCCAGGAAAACAGCTCAACAGGCAAAACAGCCAAAACATTGAGCCAACGTTCAAATCAGGAAATGTAATTCGTCTGAGGGTCATACTTCGGTCTCCATGAATCGATTCTCAAGAACTTGTAAAACGCCACTTGCCGTTGTTTGCGGTATGCGAATCAACGACTGCTCCCAACGGAGCTTCTGGTATTCTAGGAATCGAAAATGAACGGGCGATGAACATCAATAAAATAAAACAGGTTTCGGTCGACAACTCAATGTCGAGACCTAGAATGGTATTGTCGCCGCAATTTTTACAAACCCGAACGGTCCTCACTTTGAGGGTACAGTTTCAAGTTCCAGAGTGCATTGAGACTCGATGAGAATCCTGTTGGTTGAAGACAATAAGCGATTGGCCGAATCGATAGGCAAGGGATTGCGTGAACGGTGCTTCGCTGTCGATTTTGCCTTTGCGGGAGATGTCGCCCTCGATCAAGCTGGCATCAACGACTACGACGTCATTGTTCTGGATGTAATGCTCCCTGTCATTGACGGCTTTCGGGTCTGTCGGCGATTGCGTGACGATGGCTTGCAAACACCCATCTTGATGCTCACGGCAAAGGGAACGACAGCCGACAAAATCCATGGGCTTGATTCCGGAGCGGATGACTACTTGGCAAAGCCGTTTGAATTTGCCGAGTTTTTGGCCAGAATTCGTGCATTGCTGAGGCGCCGCGCGAATGGAGTGGTGCCAGCTCGATTAGTTGTTGCCGATTTGGTAGTAGATTTGGCGTCCCAGAGAGTTTGGCGGGGAATACACGAAATCAACTTGACCGCCAAGGAATATTGCGTGCTCGAGTTTATGGCCCGGGAAAAGGGAAGGCTATTGGGGCGAGCAGAAATCGCGGAACATTGCTGGGACGAGAACTTCGATGCGTTTTCAAATATTATCGACGTTTATATCAAACGCTTGCGTGCAAAAATCGACATCGCTGGTTCGGTTAGATTGATTCATACACGACGTGGTGCGGGGTATATCCTGAATGTTCTTTAATTCAATTCGTGTCACGTTGACCATCTGGTACGTCGGTGTGTTGGCATTAATTATTGTTGCGTTTGCCTTGACCATTGACGTTTTGGTCAGTCGCAATTTGAATCAAATGGCAAGCATGAACCTGGCCGACGCGCTGGACACGGTGGTTGTTGCCTTGCGTCAGGAAGAGGCCGATATTGCAGAATTACGCAGCAAGGGTCCTCCCTCAAAAGACGACCCAACCTTCGACGAAGACGACGCACGCGAGGTGACGAACCTTTCCATGGAAGAGAAGATCGTCGAAGAAATCAAGGACTTGAAATTGGGCGGCTATTTTATCATGGTTTTCAACCAACAGGGGGCCGTTTCCATTTCGACGCTCGAAGATGACGTATTGCAAAACGCGTTATTCCAACTGGCAACCGGGACCGCGTCCGCCGATATTCAAGGGGAAAACGACTCGTTTCGCATCCAACAGAGGTCGCTAACACTGGATGGCAAGAAATTCCGTCTGATCGTCGCGCGGTCTCTCCGCGAACAGATGGCTTTCATCAACTTCTTGCGCCGGATAGTGTATTGCACTATTCCGGTCGCGATCCTGCTTGCCGCTGCTGGTGGTTATTTCATGGCGCGCAGGAGCCTGGCGCCTATCGTCTCGATGAGCAAGCAGGCTCAGAAAATCAGTTCCTCAAATCTCAATGAACGACTACAGGTCAGGAATGAATCGGATGAGCTTGGAGGACTCGCCACCGTCTTCAACGCGCTCCTCGAGCGGCTTGAAAGTACTTTCGAACGGCAACAACGATTCATAGCAGATGCCTCGCATGAATTTCGCACTCCGTTGGCGATCATACGGACGGAAGCAGAAGTTGCCATATCAAACCGCAAGCGAGAACCAGGCGAATATTGCGAGTCGTTGGCAATTGTTCACGAAGAGTCAAAACGTCTCGCCGATGTTGTGGATGATTTGTTACTTTTTGCGCGGGCAGATCGCGGGGAATATCGAACGAAGACGCGACCCGTTTGTTTACAGCAAATTTTGACCCAATCGATCCGGGCACTACGGTCGCTGGCCGACAAACGAAACGTCAGGGTACATTTTTCCGCGAATGGGGGAGTGCCACTGTGGGCCGACGAAGGGCTGTTGCATCGCTTGTTCCTGAACTTGCTCGACAATGCTATTAAGTACAACCGTGAAGGGGGTGAGGTGACAATCGAAACGGGGATGAACCGGTTTCGGTATGTTGTTTTGATTCGAGATACGGGCATCGGAATTTCGCCCGAAAATCAACTGAAGATTTTTGACCGATTTTATCGCTCCGACGAGGCGCGTTGTCGGGATCCCGATACGATTTCAGGAGGGGCTGGATTGGGCCTTTCAATCGCGGCATCGATTTGCAAAATGCACAACGGAACCATTGCATTGGATAAATCCGATGCGCTCGGATCGGTTTTCCGGCTCGAATTCCCAATAGCAGACAACGTTGATTTCACAGGAAAAGTCGATAGCGGAACAAGGTTAACGAGTGGATAAAGGTTTCCACCCCTCCCTGGGAATAACCCTTGTCGTAAGCCCGGAAGGGTTGAGAAAGGTGCCGCCCATGTTTTGGGTCGCCGCCCATGTTTTGGGTCGTGATTCATTTTCTCATTAAATTTGCACTTCTTGGTTGGTACGCATCATCCATTTTGTCTACCCGATGCGAAACGCCAGGCTTCCAATCCTAATTTATGACGAATAGCTCGCGTCGAGCCAATCCAGCAAGCGGTTCATGGTTGGAAAGTGGATCCACATCATTACGACGTAAAGTCCTGCGAGAACAAGGTGAAGCATGTTGTGTTCGATCAAGTAGCCGACAACGTTCATCAGGGCACATGACTCGAACAAAGCGGCACCCACCAAACTCGATGAAAACCACGATCCGGAAAGTTGACGGATCCGATCGAATTTCTCGCCGGGCAGCGTCTTGCTGACAGCCCGTCGAATGACGCCAGGCAAAACGACAGCCTGGATGGCAACTCCCACACTCAAGACACCCGGAATCATTGACAACTTCGGGGGGGGCCATGTGAACTGCCCATTTCCGGAAATTGCGATTACGACGCCGGCAAAGAGGACGACGCCCATAACAAGCGCGACAAACACCAATCGAAACTGGGCAAGCCGGGGACGCAACAGCTCTGCCTGTTCCGGCGAGATGCGGAGTGGGCCTTCCGGATGCTGCCGGTAGATCATGCCGAATCCAGTTTCTTGTCGATGCGGTTGAGAGTGCTGGCGACAAGTTCCGGGCTGTCCTTTTCACGCAAGTGGGCAATCGTGGTCGGGGCGACGCCGAGTTTCTCAAGGTGCCCGATCAGATTTTTCCAGTGTCGCTCGCGCGCCTTGCCCTCGGTCAAATAAAGCTCGGTGACCAGTTCCTGGGCCCGGAGCAACGAGATGTTGTCGCGATAGTCGTAGTAGTTACGAATGATGTTTTGCTGGTGCTTCGAAAATTTCGACATTGGGATTCCAGTGGGTTGGTACAGGGTCGGGAGTTATTTGCCGAAACGGCCCTTCGGGTATTGAAGCACAAATGATTATCGGCCAGAAGCAAGGGTTTGTTGCGGACTGTCTGCCAAGCCGTTTTGTTACTGAAATTCCGGGCAATCGATTCGACCGGATCGACGGCGGCTCGTTCCATAAAATGCCGTCGGTTAGCGCCTTGCCGCTCACAAAACGGGGGTTGTCGAACTACATCCATTCGCCAAAAGCGGCTTCGAGGCGGCTAACGGCAACGACCAAATAATTCCATTCGGTTAAGATGTCGGCAGTATCGAGCTCGCCGGCATCCGATCGCTCGAACCCGATTTCCGAAATGCGAATGCTCTCACCCAGCTCCAGCATCGCATCGATCACATCGCTTCGTTCGATCGTTTCCGGTTGAGTCCAGCTAATCGTATCGAGATCAACGCGTTCCGCAATGTAGCGATGAATGGTCCACAGGGCTGCCGACCGGGGGTCGGTTGCGGATGTGAGAAATGTAAACGAGCCGCAAGTAACATAAAACTTGGCCATAACAGATTCCTTTCAGGGGCAAGTCAACTTCGAGTGTTCTTCGAGTGTTATTCTGACGCTTGAATTATCGCCAGTCCCAGGACAAGTCTGGTCCAGTCACTCGACGCTAGCGCGTTCGGCTCATCCAAAAACCAGGATGTAACAGCGCACCAGGTGTATTCGCGTTAATAATCGGCGCGCTGAAAGGCCCAGCAGGCGATACCGAGCGTGACGGTCATGAAGAGCAAGCCACTCCATAACGGCAGCCACGGATTGTCGGGCTGCGGTTCGCGTGTCAAGTCGATTTGCGGATTATGTCGGGCGTCGCCGGTGGAAGTGAGTCGTCCGAGGACTTTGTAAAACTCACCCGGTTTGGGAAAGATCCGGTACAAGGGTCGTACCACGTAACGAAAACCGGTCGTCACCCAATCGCTGGATGGCACGTGAGATTCGAGTTCGCGCGAGGACTTCAAGTCCCAGGCACGAACGGCGAGAAAACGATCGCCCGTTAACAAACGGCCATGTTCGTCGAACGTTGTTGCCAGAATATCCCGGTGACCGCCAAGACCCAAAACATTCGATTCTCCTTTCAATTGTGCATCGTAAAGCCACATTCGGCCATTGCGGAATGTCACGGCGGAGAAGTTGCCATCGGGTGACACCGACATATCGCGAACCGCGACCCGGTTGTCGACAATGTCGGTCCAAACGGTTTCCAGGTTATCGGCATTGATGTGAAAGAAATGACCATTCCCCAGTATCAGAAAGATCGTATTGCCCCGAAATTCAATCCATGCAGTCATGCGGATATTTTCCTGTTGACCGATTTCTGCTTGTCGCGAGACCCGATACACATTTTCATCCCCGCCACGTGTCAAAACGAAAACGTGGCCTCGCGAATAACAGGCAATGTCCCCTTTCTCGTTGGTGGCGGCGGCGCGCGAGCCAACCAGGTTCAATGGCTCTTCCAGCGCACTTACCGTCTCAAACCCGGGAGTAACCGGATTGGCCTGTAAAATCCGGCCGACCAGGCCGGGCTTGTCATCCCCGATCGGAACAGGGTCGTCGCCGCCGATTGTGGTGGCCGCATCCGCCAGCTTTTTTTGCAACACGCTTCCCGATTGATCGATAACCAAAAGCGTGTTTTCTGAACACTGAAGCAATGTCGAAGTACCGTTTGGCAATGCACCTTGTGCCATGGAAGTCCGATCCGGATCAGGCTGAAATGAAACCACGGAACGAGGGCCGCCGGCAAGTGGTCCGGTGCCTCCCGGCGTAGCCACCGCCACAAATCCGTCGTTTGTCGCGTTGGAAACAGGTCTCGGAGCAGCGGCAAGATCGCCCGCTTGATCCAGACGAATCATATAACTTACGACGGCCATTCCCGTTTCGTCGTCCTTGCTCCGTTGCGCAGAAGCAATCGACTCCCAATCCTGTGTGCTGGTATTCCAAAGTTGGTTGTTTTGAAACAAGTCGACAAACATAACCGAGTTGCCTGCCGCGACCAGTTCGACAGGAGCCTGGTTGTAGTAGCGGTTATCCAGCCGATTGTAGCCAAACCCGATCGCGAAACAGACTCCCCAAAACAAGATCGCAAGCGTGATGCAAAGAATCGGACTTCGAAACCAGATCCCTGCCAATACGGAGACCGAATAGTACATGGAAAACACCATGAGGTAGACCGGGATACTGTAGAGCAGGGCCGATTCCCAAACGCCCATTTGAATTCCCATCCACAACCAGACGCCTGCAAAAAACAGGGTGGCACATAACAGGATGAACGTGCATCCGCCGACGAACTTTGCCAACAACAATCCCCAGCGAGTTACCGGTTTGCTCAACAACAGGTTCAGGGAACCCGCCTCAAGCATTTCAGGAATGATGGAAGCGGTCACCAGGATCGCAATAAAAATCCCGATCGACATGACAAACTTGTCAAAATTGAAAAGCATTGTCTCGGAAAGTGCCTTGGACAATTCAGCCCGCGACAAGCCGGCAAAAACCCCCGGCCAGCCCCAGGTGCCGTAATACAAATCAAGCTGATTGGCCGAGGGCATTTCAATATCGCGGCGCAAGGCGGAGGCGATCAACAATCGATTCAACCGCTTGATTTCCAGGTCCGACAACGAATCCGGACCGCGCTCGATCAACTCCGTTGTTTCCTCGTTCATGCGGCGATCGCCAAACGCGCCCGCGTCGTAAAAGTCCGCTTTCTCCATCAAGGCATTCAGTTCATCAGCCAGATTTCGAAAAACACGCTCCCGGCGTGACGGTCCATCATGATCGTCGCCTGGGGGTTCTGCCGCAGATTTTTCATCAGAGTCATTGGCGAAGGATTCAAGTTGTTTTTGCAGTTCGGGAGAGAGTTTGTTCCAGAGATGCGCGACCGCCGGACGGTCACCGGATTTGCCTTCCTCGACCAAACGGTTAGCCAGTCGCGTCCGATTGACAAAATGACGTTGCCAGGAAAGTTGCCAGTCCGTTTCCTGTCGCAAGTGCAAGGGAGCGAGGGCCAGCAGCACGACAACGATCAGTGCCAGGACGATGTACAAAACCCGCGATGCGAAAGCGGCGCGAAACGAGTCGTGGATAACGGCAAGGTAAGCCCGGAACATAGATTTGGATTCCTGTTTCGTTTCGTTAGGAGATGTTCGGTGGCTTGGCTGGATCCGCCACGATATGCAAAAATGCCTGTTCCAGAGTCGTTGTTTCCCGGACCAGGCCGAGGACGCTGATTTTGGCAGCCCGCAATCGATCGAGGGCGTCATCCACTTCCGATTGCGAAGTGAATCGAACAAGCAACCGGGTGCCCGAATCCTGCGTTTCTTGCGACATAATTTCGGGAGGCGCGGAGTTGTTCGGTCCCGGGCCTGCCAGGGCATTTCGCACGCCGGGCTCGTCGCTGCCCAAATCAAAATGGACCTGAAAGGTATTGATATCACCCTGGTGGACAAAGCTGCCGATGTCCTTGACCTGACCGCAGTAGCGCAGGTTGCCTCGATCGAGAATGGCGACGCGATCGCAAACCATTTCGACTTCCTGCAACAGGTGACTGTTCAGAAAGATCGTGACGCCCCGGGATCGCAAATCCTGCATCAACGAGCGCATCTCGGCACGGGCCGACGGGTCAAGTCCATCGGTCGGTTCGTCGAGAACCAGCAAATCAGGCTGGTGCAAAAGCGCTTGCGCCAAGCCAAGTCGCTGCAACATGCCCTTGGAATATTTCGAAGTCCGATCCGCACCTCGACCGCCAAGTCCGACAAACTCCAGCAGTTCACCGCGCTTCGATTTGATCTCGGAAATAGCCATTCCATTGAGTCGACCGTAATAATCCAGTGCCGTGTGGCCGGTCAAATGCCGTGGAATACGCAATTGTTCCGGAAGGTAGCCGACACGCTTTCGCCCGACCCGGCTGCCTGCCGGTTGACCAAGCATCGATGCGGTGCCCCTGCTTTTGCGGATGATACCCAGCAGGATTTTCAGAAAGGTTGTCTTGCCGGCCCCATTGGGCCCCAGCAAACCAAACACTTCTCCCCGATGAACATCAAAGGAGACGTTTTTGAGCGCCTCAAACTTTCGCCTGCCGAACAAGCCGTCCCGATAAGTCTTGGAGAGTTCCTGTACCGAGATGGCAGATTCGGCTTTTCCGGTGGCAACGGCTGGTCTGATCATTTGAAATTCAATGTCGGGAAATCGGTACGATGTTTCCAAAAATCAACAGGGCGCTACTATCGCATCAGGAAAACGCCAGGCCGATCGTATCGGGGATTGTGTTATTCGACAACTTGCCCGAATGTTTGCCGAAATAATCAGACTTTTGATCCGGTCGTAGCGCATAATTTCCGTAACGGGCAGGTTGAAAAACACCCTTCCCGAAAATCGCCCTGCCGACAATGCTTTTTTGGAGCTCTTCACATCATGTACCCAGGCAATACCCAGGCAGGAAGCCCCGATTTGCAACGAGTTGTCGATAAACTCTTGCAGGAAGAATATCGTGCGAGGATCGGCGAACGACGCGACTCATCGCGGAAGCCCCTGGCACGGCCGTTAACAATCGTGCCACGCGATTATGATCAGCGGAAAATCAGCGCCTTCTCGCGCGATATTTCCCCAACCGGGATCGGTGCTATTGGCAAGGACGAGTTCAGGACGGGTGCCGTGGCTTTGATTTATGTCGACGGACCGATCGGAGAATCGGCAGTGCTTTTAGCCGAGTGCCGATGGTGCAACCCCTATGGCAAGAACTGGTTTCTCACCGGCTGGAATTTTCTGGCGGTGCAACAAGGCTAAGCCAAACCGTGTCGCGATTCGAAATCAGGCGACAAACCGCCGTGCCAATGTTGACCGGGTGCGGCAGCGGGCTTAGAATCGGCAATCGCCCAAATACGACGGGACACGCGGTTTGCTGCTTTGAATGCGAACCGGCCCTGCTTGCCGTGTGTCGTAGATTCCGGGCAAGTCAAAATGACCCGGAATGAAAAACGAAAAAGCCCTGGGTCGATCAATGGTGGCTGTAGCTCAGTCGGTAGAGCATCGGATTGTGGTTCCGAACGTCGAGGGTTCGAGTCCCTTCAGCCACCCTTACTTTATTCTGTCCGCGCCGGGCCGGACTCTCGATCGTATCCCGTTTTATTCCCGGTCACTCTTGAAGGGGAACCAGTCATCGACATCGGCGGCCGACAGGTCGACAAGAAAATCTCCGATCCGCTCGACGAGCACTTTCATGAGCCGTTGACCCTTTTCCGCAGTCGCCTTGTGCGGATTCCCGGCCCCACTGTTGGTCGTCAACAAGTCCCAGGGACGCGACATCGAAATCCAGCCTTCGTTGAGCCCCTTGATCCGGAACGGACGCTTGTCGCCGGCGTCAGCCAGCAATTCTCCAGCGGCATTTTTTTCAACAAGCTCTCCGAACCATGCCAGCGCAAACGACGTCTCCAGTTCGCCGGCATGGTCTTCGGGGTTCTCAAAAATCTCGTTGTAAACGTCACCGATCGTGTGGTACCAGTCGCAAAGAAACAAATGCGCCTCTGTTTCGTTGGCAAGCTCGCGCAACACGGGCTTCAGGGTGTTCCCTCCATGTCCGTTCAACAAAACAATTCTGTCGATACCGCTGTTTTCTATCGACTCGATAAGATCCGCCAAAACAATCGCGACGGTTGACGGATTGAGGTTCATGGCTAGTGGAAAGCCCTGCATGTTGGTTTCCGTACCGTATGGAATTGTCGGCAACAAAACGACTTGTGCACCCCGGGCGTGCGCCGCCCGGCAAACATGCTGGCCGATGATGGTCACTTCCAGCGTATCGGTGCTGTAGGGGAGGTGCAGGTTGTGAGGCTCCGTCGCCCCGAGCGGCAACACGGCAACGTTGTACGCTTGCTGTTTGACAACCGAGTAGGAAATTCCGGCAAGGTTCCACGGTTCAGACATCATTACACTCCAGGCTTATGGACTTGTTCGACAGCGCCAAAATCGGCGGTTTGTCAGGGCCATGGTTTTAATGGGGCGGCAGGATCACATGACGATAATGCCAACGCCAGTTCCGGCATCCAGCTTCGCCAACGGCAAAGTCCCGACAGACGCGAGGTCGATGTTCGTGATGTTTGCATTGCCGGGTTTCCTGGTCGAACCAAAAACACGGCCCGTCCAGCTCATCGTCGGCGGGCGTTATGTATCCGGCTATATACGCGACCAGTTCGTCGCGCAAGTCGTCGGGCATCGAGAGCCAGTAATCGGTGTCATACGTACCCTCCGCCGGGTTCATGAACGCCGGATAGCCCATATGCATACAACAGACGCCGCATCCCTGACAGGACTGGATGAGAGGAAGTTGTTTGGATCGGGGCATGGGAGCAGCGTCAGTTGACAAGTTTGGCCGCAAACGGAAATGGACTCGAACGGAACGCCGATGCCGACAATCTCAACACCGGTTATGCCGGTTATTTGAAGACAATCGTTTCCGGGCGATGATCTGAAGCGCGGATTTGTTCGTCAACTGCTGGACGGTTGTCGCCATCGTTGGTACGAATATGGAGTTTTATCTTAACAGCCCAGCGACCGTTTGCATCCGCGCTGACAAGCCAGGTCGGCTGAACGACGACCGATTGATGAATTCGTTCGAATCCCGATTCGGACTGACTGACCGCAGCGATGGGGAATGTCCACAAATCACCGGGCCGGTCCCAAATCAATCGGGCGCTCAAGCGCAACCATTCATCCGACAAGCCAATTCCGGTGCAGTTTGTCAAATCCAGCGATTCGCCCAACTGACCAATCCGCCCCCCTTTTGCGTCTGAAAAATATCGATCATCGACCCCGGCAGGCATTCCGGCGAAATTAAATTCGATTCCAAACCGCAGCGGCGCGTCCAGCGGCAGCCCTTCCAGGACCCAGGCCATTTCCAAAGTGCTGCTGCCATGGTCAAGCGTAACAGCCTTGATTATCTGAACCGGTCGCCCGTCGACCACACCGTGGCGCGACATCTTCAACTGATTACGATCGGCGCCGCGGCGAATCCTCGATTCATAAACGCCGCAAACAAAATCACCCAGTTCCCGAGCATGACCGGATTGAAACTCTGTACTTGTGCAATCGAGTGGCCAGAAATGGTCGACCAGACTTTTTCGCGGATGGGTGTCGTACTGAAGCAGTTGTTCGAGTCCTTCCTGTTTGAAAACAACGCGATCATGGATGCTGGCCGCGCCATCGGTCCTGCTGCCGGGTCCTTTAAGAACTTTTTCGTGGTACGCTTCGGGGCGGCGCTGCATGGTGGCGAGCAGGTTATGGCCAATCGATCGAATATCCAGTTCGTACAAGTGACCGCCCATCGCTGGTGCCAGCCACGCAATCAGGTTTTCGTTGGCAAGGCGGACTTCGGTGGAAAGGTCAAAGTTAAAGTCGGCAGCTTCGATGCTCGTTGCCGGTTTCTGCGTCAGGCAGCGATCAAGCAGATTGTCGGCCAGGATGAGGTGATGAAAGACAGCGTTGCGCAAGTGCGGAAGATAAACACCTCCGAATGCGCCATGCCACCAGGGGCAATTGCACTGGGCTTGATACAAGTGATCGCGTGCCTGTTCCAGCAGCGGTTCGTTGCCAAGTTTTACGAGCGCATCCTCAACGCATTGGCTGGTATGCATCATCCGCGCATACATCTCGGCGGTTTCCGAATATTTCTGCTTGAAGTTCCTCCAGAACCCGCCGCGCAGGTACGGGCGCAAGTCCGGCCAGCGCGCGTCGTCCTGCAACTCATGCACAAGGTGGTCGTATTGAATTTGTTTCTTGACGGGCAACGACCACTCGGTCATCTCGCGATAACTGGCGGCAGGAAGCCAGACTTTCCCGCGTGGGATGCTGTTCGACAGGGCTTGTTGCAGAGTTGTGCATTGCAACCAGTCACTATTGGCCGCCAGTGCATCAAAGAATCGTTGCAGCCAGCCATTATCGTAAACGTGTTGTCGCGTTTCCGGCCAGGTGCCGAACTTTTCACCATCATCGGCAAACACGACGGTCGTGCCCGGCCATTGAACGGCAATCTGTCGCAAATAGTCCATCGATTCCTGCGGTTCGCGGAAGGGGATCAGGTAACGTAACTGCTCGCTCCCTGGAAAAACACGAAGCACGCGCCCCTGGTCTTCGGTAACATAGTCTCCATGCAACTGGTCATCGCCCAGCCCTGCGCAGCGAAAATGGTAGTCATCGAGAATGGTGTACTCGATTCCGGCATCGGCGATGTCGCTGACAAGACACGCTTCCCAGACCCGCTCCGGAATCCACATACCCCGAACGGTCGTTTCGAATTGCTGGTTAAGCCATTGCCGATAGCGATTAATCTGTCCCCGGCGGTCGCGCGACGGGATCATCGTCAGGATCGGCTCATAAAAAGCGCCACCAATGATTTCGATTCGATCTCTGGCAACCAATGCACGAACACGCGCCATATATTCGGGGCGATTCCCGGTCAGCCACAAGGCCAGCGGACCGCTGATGTGCAAGCTGATCGCCAGTGATCGCTGCTCCTCAAACATTTCCAAAAAGGGGAGGTAACTATCCTCATAGGCCTGCTCGATGACGTTGTCAAAATTGCCGACTGGCTGATGATTGTGAAGTGCCAGGCAAAGCCGTACGAAAGGTTGCGACATTCAAAACGCTATTGTGGATGTTTAGGGACCAAATCCGGGGCGCGGGCATGTATCAACACGGGATCCTGACACAAGGCAATTGCCGTACGCCAATGCTACGCAACACGCCTTCGCATGCAACATCAATTGCAACTTTTATTTCGATCGTCAAAGTCGCGGCAGCTTGCCGCGTTTGCCACAGAAATTCGATTTCCGGAGATCAATTTTATCGATGCTCCCGGTATTTTTCAGCGGCTGATTCGGGGGACAAGGGATTGATCCAGCAATCGGTCGCCAATTCGAAGCCGGCCATCTGTGGAAATCGGGGAATCAGGTCGACAAACCAGGGCTCGTTTTCCATTCCTGCCGGCGGCAGAAAAAACACGATGTTGTAAGCAGGCTGATCCATCGCGCGGTCAAGTACCCGGACAATCCGGGCAAGTCCATCGCCGAGTTCCGCCAGCGTTTCCGCCCTCATGCTCGCCAGGGGCTGGCTGTTTCGCGGAACAAATCGAACCTGGCCGGCAAATCGGCAGGCATAAGGACAATAGATGGTCCAGTTCGCCGATTCATCGACCAGCCGCCTTCCGTCGGCACGTTCCTGCTGCACGAGTTTTTCAAGCGAGCCGGCGGAGCCACGCGATATCCGTTCCAGGACATTTCGACTGACAAGGGGCGCGCCAATCAACTGAAAATGTGCATGTTCGATCGATGCGCCCGCCAATGGTCGACAGTTCATGAACAAGGCGAGGTGCCGGATCGCCGCGTCATTTTGATAGACGACCACCCGTTCCTGAAAAAGACTCAGTGATGCGCCTGCTTCGTTGTCGTTCAATTCGCCAAAGCTGACGATGTGACGGGGCGAAATAACAATGACTTCCTGTTGCCCGCCGCGCGGGTGATCGGATTGCCCTGATTGGAAATCCGGATCCTCGGGAATCAGCGCCGGGTACTTGTTTGAAAACGCCCGCGCCAACCAACCGTTCTTGCCAATGCGTTCGGCAAGGGTCTGGGGCGTTTGATTCTCGTGACCGCGGCAAAACGGGCAGGCGATATCCGGACGCCGCTGAATGGTCTGAAAATATTCCACCGGTCGCTGCAAACGGGACTCCGCTATGCAAACCCAGTTACCAAATATGGGATCGTATCGAAAATCAGACATGAATACGGAAAGCGTTCAGTGTCGAAATGGGGCCATTCGAAAAACCAGGCAGGACACCGAGTTTAACGCGACGACGGCGAAGTCAATATACGAATCGACGCGATATCGGGAGATTCCGGCACGGGCACCTCATTTTGCGGCGCGTGAAGCGACCATCCAGCGATAAAGCTCTTCGTAACGACGGGCGCTTTTCGTCCACGACCAGTCGTGAGTCATGCCGTTGTGCACGAGCTCTTGCCAGATGTCCGGACGGTGCATTAGCGTGTTTACTGCCCGAGCCAATGCCCACTGCAGCCCGCCCTCGTCAAAACGTTCAAAAGTAAACCCGTTGGCGACGCCGCGCTCCAGGTGCTCTGTCGTGACGTCAAATACGGTGTCGGCGAGCCCGCCGGTTCGATGAACAACCGGAATCGTACCGTAGCGCATGCTGTACATCTGGTTCAGGCCGCAGGGTTCGTAACGGCTTGGCATCAGAAAAATGTCCGATGAAGCCTCAATGCGATGTGCCAGCTCGTCCGAATAGCCAAGTCCCACGGCCAAGCGTTCCGGATACCGGTAGCGCAACTCGCGCAAGGCCGATTCCGTTGCCGAATCCCCGGTCCCCAGCACGGCCCACTGGATATCATGCTTTTCAAGCCATTGTTGCATGACAGGCAAAATCAATGACCAGCCCTTTTGGGATGCCAGCCGCCCGACCAAACCGATTGTTGGCACGCTCTTTTGAGGCAGTCCCGTTTCCTGTTGCAACACACGCTTGTTGGCCGCCTTGCCATCATGCCAGTCGTCAACATCGTATCGTGCAACAAGGTAGGGATCGATATTCGGGGACCAGACGCTTGTGTCGATGCCATTCAACAAGCCGAACAAACGGTCGCTGCGCTGCTGCAACACATCTTCCAGGCCGCACCCCTGCTCAGACGTTTGTATCTCGCGAGCGTATTGGGGACTGACGGTGCTGATCGCATCCGCAAAAACTAACCCGGTCTTGAGAAAATTAATGCGCCCGTAGAATTCCATGTGCCGCCAATTAAAATACTGCGGATCGATGCCCGTGCATGGAAACAGCTCGGATGAAAAGTGCCCTTGATAGGCAAGATTGTGAACGGTCATCAACGTCGCAATCTGTCGATAACCGGGTTCATTTGCCAATCGTGTCGCCAAATGTGCCGGGATCAATCCGGTTTGCCAGTCATTGCAATGAATGACGTCCGGAAACCATTCCCGCGCTTTCAGCAGCTCAAGGACAAACCGGCAAAAAAACGAAAACCGCTGGCAGTTGTCACCAAAATCACCCCGGTTGTCCTGATAAAGGCCTTCACGTCCAAAAAACCCGTCATGCTGAACAAGCCAAACGGGCACTTCGCTGTTTGGCAACTTGCTGATGAGTAGTCGCCCCGTTGCCTGCCAGTCACCCATCGGGATCGTCAGCTCGGTCTCCGTCGATTCGATCGACTGCTTTCCAGTCGTTGTGCCGCGATACGCGGGCAAACAGACGATGACTTCGTGTCCCGATTTCGCCAACTCGACAGGAAGTGCTCCGCACACGTCCGCCAGGCCACCCGTTTTGGCGAATGGAACGACTTCACTGCTAACAAGCAGGATTTTCATAACGGTTTTCGAGCGGGGCAAAATAAATGCAAAAAAGGCTGAAGGCTGGACTCAGTATTCTAGATTCCATAATCCAATATCGCTACTTTATTCAGGACTTTAGGCCATTCCCGGGCGGAACCGGAGCAATAGCGGAATCATGGCCGTTACATGGCCGAAGGGGCAGGGCCATTACAATGCCGATGTCGATGGTTCGGTCCCGACCCCCGGCGGCTCCAGCGGGCCCATCGATTGTATGGCCGTTCGAATTCGCGATTCGAATTTCCCCGCAGAGTCTTCGTCAGGGACGGAACCAATCTGCCAGCGCGGGCCGCGATAATCGGGTCGCCACAGCCCGCAACGCTCGACCGGAGCGTCAACGGCCTCGATCAGTAAATTAGCCGAATTCAAAAGCGCATCAAGTCGGTCATCGGCTCGGAAAGGATCAATAAATTCGATCGACCATCCATCCAGCCTTTTCGGCAGCGCATTGCGAACCCGCCACAGGGGCGCTGGCAAAGCGACCAGGATTAGTTTTCCCGGCCTTTGAACACGCGCAAGCAACTCATCGATCGAAGCATCAAACAACGGATGGCGCATACCGGCAGCAATTTCGACGGCGGGCTCCAGCACAAATCGGCGGAAGGACATTCGAGGATGTGGTATCAGGGCGATTTCGCTGCAAACCATTTGCTCGTCGTAGAGCAACACATCCAGATCGATGGACCTGTCCAGCAGCAAAGTTTCAAGTCGCTTTCGCCCCAAAGCTGTTTCGATGGCGGGCAAATCATGCATCAATTGTTCTGGCGATCGCGAGGTTTCTATCAACAGGCAGCCATTCAGGAATTTGTTGCTGGCGGGACCGACCGGAACCGTTTCAAGAAGCGTGCTCATCTTGAGCAACCGGGTATTGGCGAGTCCCCCGATTTCTGCACGGGCGGCAAGTATCAGGGCCCGGCAGTCTCCCTGATTGGAACCGACAGCAATCAGGCAAACCGGCATTGGCAGACGGAGGGGCAAAGGTGAAGCTCGCGGGCTTGCCGACGGCAGCCGGAACGAGACGATGGACGGATGACTGCGGATCGACAAAAAAAGCGATGCAGCGCCTCATGCGCTGACACCGCCGATTGGCTCGCCAAGCGTAATGAATCGTTGGCAAGCCCTGAATTATCCGCGCTGTCCGACCCGTCTCCTCCCGACTCGGAACAACACAAAAAGTGGGTGCGGAATCCTGTCCGTGACACTATCAATCCAAAGATCGTTAGTGCCTTCGTCGCGTCCCTCGGTCGTCACCCAATACGCCCAAAATGCAAAAAGTGAGGTTTCAGCAGCAAGGGCGCGTTAAATTGGTCACGGGCTACTCGGTGCCCGCATTACTGACGGGGCGATTACCAACACGGCGTTACCGGGGAATTCGTCGAACAAAGGTCGAATCGTTCGCCTGAAACGTCGTGACCTGTCGGCCATGAAACGACTCGCGAATTCCTTCCGGCGGTCCATCGCCGTGCGTCCGTGCCCTGGACGGCAATCACTTGCCGGCCCAGGAAGGAAGTCTTGCAAGTATCTGGTCTTGCCAGTTTCGTCATCATGATCGGCAGCTTCGTTGATTCACGCAGTGCCGACTTTCGTTGTTACAGCGAACTGTTACTGAAAACCGGATGCCTGATTCGTCCAGGTGACTTTGCCATTGAAATTACGTTGGACGCACCCGGGAGGGGATCGTCTCGTAAACGGCGAAAGACAACAGGAACGACAACCAAGTTGAAAAACCAAATCAGTAACGGGATATTCTGGGAATCTTCTGCCCCTTGTCAAGCAACCATGGCGGATTTTGCCAGGAATCTTTTTTCCATTTTTGCCCCCGGTTTTTCGGATTTCTCAACGACAAAATGATCCGCCAAATTCCGGTGAATCACAGTGTCAAGCACCGCATTCATTTGTTTTTTGCCGAAAATTTTCCATGCTGTCGTCGACTTGACAAAAATTTTATCGAAGCGCGACTTGGCCATTTCAAAGTAGTCGGGAACCCGTGCCCGATCAACGGACGCGCGACTATAATCAGGCTCAACCCTTCACCGCCACGCCCCGTTGCTGAACGACGCAACGCGGTTTATTTCATCGATCAAGGAGACTTGTTGTTTTGCAAGTTATTAACATCCCTCATCCGACGCTTCGACATCAATCGAAGCCCTTGCGACGTGTTGACAAGGCATTGAAAAATATGGTCGCGGAAATGTTTGAACTGATGTATGAACATCGCGGTGTCGGATTGGCGGCCAATCAGGTTGACTTGCCGTTTCAGTTGTTCGTCGTGAACGAAGCCGGCGAGTGCGGAGTCGGCGAAGAACTGGTCTTCCTCAATCCGCTGATCCAGTTACCTAAAGGGCGCGACGAAGCGGAAGAAGGCTGCTTGAGTATCCCCGGTGTCTACGGCAACGTGATTCGTCCAGCCCAGGTTCAGGTGATCGCTTATGATCTTGCCGGAAACAAGATCGACCGGGTCGTTGCTGGACGTCTCTCGCGCGTTATTCAACACGAATTCGATCATCTGCAAGGAGTAATCTTTCCCGACCGGATGACCGAATCGGCCCTAAAGGAAATCGAGGACGAACTGGACGCGTTCGACCGGGAATTTTCCAACATGTTGCGGCAGGATGACGGCCTGCAGGCCGCACACATTGCGAAACGACTTGCCAAACTCGAATCCGAATACTGTTAACCACACAGGTGCAGCCAGGCTGAAACCCCCGGGTGTGCTACTCCTGGTGCTTGCGATCGAGGATTTTTACGTCAATCGAGGATGGATGCAGGACCGAGTGATGCAAGCGGTGCGTCGCGCTCACGAAGTCCTTTTCATCGGCCTTGAAAATGTTGTCAACGAAGGTCTGTGGATTTCGGTCGATCAACGGGAACCACGTGCTTTGCACGTGAATCATGATTCGGTGACCAGGCCGAAACGTGTGATAGACATCCTGCAACGGCAATCGAACATCGGTAACTTCACCGGGAACAAACGGCTCCGGCGTTTCAAAACTGTTTCGAAATCGGGCGCGAATCACTTCACTGCGCACCATTTGCTGATAGCCCGACATGTCAATTCCATCCGCGCCGCGCGGATACGTGGGCGCATCTTCCGGAAAGACATCAATGAGTTTGACAATCCAGTCGCTGTCAGTCCCCGTTACCGAGACTTTGAGATTGGCAATGACTTCTCCGGCCAGTGTCATATCCTTGTCGAGAACTTCCGATTGAAAGACCAGAACGTCATCGCGCTCGCTGGCAAATCGTTGATCGTCGGTCATGTACTCACGCGGCGTGAATTGCAACTGGCAATCTTCCTTCTTGCGATAAGGAACCGGATTGGCAGGATCGCTGACGAATTCGGACACCGACAAGGGATCTTCTTCCGCAACTTCCGGAATGCTCGTACGCAACTGCCCGTCGCCATGGAAATAAATCTTTACCGGCGCTGCGTTTTTCGGTGGCCAGGCGTCGTAAGTGTCCCAACGACCCGCGCCCGTGTCGAACACCATCGCCTCAAAAGCCGGTTTTTCCCCCGTCTGCCACAGAAAATGCCGAAAGAAAGGAGCCTCGATCTCGCGCTGGTAAAAATCAGCGACACCCTCTCCGAATATGACGTTGCCAACCTGATTGGCATTTGCACTACTCGCCCAACCCCCATGACTGAACGGCCCCATCACCAGCACATTGAATGCCTCCGGATTGTTCTTTTCGATCTCGCGATAAATGTTCAGTGGACCGTACAAATCCTCGGCATCGAACCAGCCGCCAACCGTCATCACACTCGATGTGACGTTTTTCAAGTGCGGCAAAATACTCCGCCGCTGCCAGAATTCATCGTACGACGAATGTTCCGATAACTCCTTCCAGAAAAAATTGTCTTCCCCCTGGTATGCCAGCGAGTTTTTCAGCGGACCAAGATTCAAATAAAAATCATACGCATTGCCCTGCGGCTGCGGGCTCATGGGCGGAACCCAGTTTTCCATCGTCGGTCCGTCGTGCTGAAAGCCGAAAGTACTCGTCGCCTGCCAGTACATCAGGAGATAAGCGCCCTGATGATGAAAGTCGTCGAAAAAGAAATCCGCAATCGGTGCTTGCGGCGAGGAAGCTACCAGCGCCGGATGCGCTTCGGGCAAGGCGGCTGCCGAATAAAAACCGGGGTACGATATTCCGGTAATGCCGACGCGACCGTTATTGCCGGGAATGTTCTTCAGCAGCCATTCGATCGTGTCCCAGGTGTCCGAGCTTTCGTCGATCGCGCTCTCCCCCGGAACGTGTGGGCGCATGTTGTCATAGGTTCCGGCACTGTTCCAGCGACCACGCACATCCTGCTTGACGAAGATGTAACCGTCCTGTTCCATGTATCGCGATGGACCCAGCCGCCCTGACATCGGTTCGCCGTACGGCTGGCAACTATAGGGAGTCCGGTTCAACAGAAACGGATAAGCCTTTGAGTTGTCGCGCGGTCGATAAACGGTGGTGTGCAACTCGACACCATCCCGCATGGCAATCCGGTGTTCACTCTTGACGTAATTTTGACGAATGAACTCGGCCGGGTCGACCTGTCCGTTCAGGCGGGCTTGAATTGGGGCCAGCCAGCCAGCCACAACAAGCAAAACAACACAACGAAACAGATTTTGATTCATGCCCGGAACTTCGTTTGTAAAAAGTACATGTGAAATAATTGCAGGTTTCCCAGGGCGATTGGGCGGCGATCCGCGCAGCTCGTCCAGGGCTGGCTTCCTATACGTCGTCGATCAGGAACAACAATGCCGAACTGGATCCGGTGTGGGCCTTGTGGGGCTGTCCTGCCGAAACAATGATCGCGTCGCCGGCGTCGTACGTGATGGACTCCTGTTCAAACTTCATGACCAGTGCACCCTCAATCACGTAACCAGTGTGCCCGCGGGAACACCAATCTTGCTCCTGAAAACCCGGCGACAGCTTTAACAGCCGGACGCGCTTTTCGCCGTCATCGATCATTTTTTGGCTGGCGAATTCGCTAACCTTTTGCCAGGGCAACTTTCGGAATTGTTCGTCCTGCTTACTCATGGCTGTCCTCGAAGGGCAAGGAATGGGTGGGGAAGTGGTAATCGAATGCTGTCAAAATAACGCGCCGGCAGCCGAAAGTCGAATTCGGTGGCCCATCTTTCTGGACGATCGATATTGCCCAAAAAAACCAATCCAGGTAACAATTCGGCAAATCAGGCCTGAATCGACCCGTTACCCGGTCCCGATTCCTGACTCACCAGCGCTATGACACACGTCCTGTGGAATCAGCTTCCAGGGACGAGCGCTGGTTGCAAACCCCCGTCATCGACCGATCTAAGGAGGGTCAACCCGATGAAGAACTCAGTACAAAACCTGGCCATATGGATGGCTATCGTCGCTCTCGCGCTACCGGCGCTTGCACAACAAACGGATAGCGAAGCCTGTCCTCTTGCAAAACAACTATCTACCACTTGCCCTGCCTGCAAGGCGGCGCAATCCGAAGCGAGCGCTACTTGTCCTGCCAGTTGTGAAGATTGCCTGGAAGGCGATCAAGCTTGCGATAATTGCGCGGCAGCCCGGCAAGGCTTCAACGTAGCCGCTTGCAAAAAATGCCAGGTCGCCACGACCGTTAGCACTGACGTACCAGTCCAGCAAGCAGCCGCCACGTGCAGCAGTAGTTGCCCATTTTGTACGTCGACAACAGCCAGCGATGCCGAGTGCGCAGCATCAATCCAATGCAAGTCGGGGAATTGTTACGCGCAAAATTGTAACGGGCAACCGTGCCAGAGTTGTCCTACCGGTCAATCGACATGTACTCTCGAAGTAACCGGACCCTTGCCCGGTTCTGTTTCGTTCGTCAACGAGAATGCCGGCGAACTCACACAACAGCGCCTGCAACTTGCCGATGACCTTGTCGTCTATTTGACGAGCCAGGGCCATAATCCCGAACACATCCGTCAGGTGCTGCGCATGGCACTCGAATCGACGGCTGATGACGCACACCGCGCCGCCATGAACATGAAGCATTCGGAGACGTTTCGGGTTGGCCTGCCAATGAGTAACGCACCATGTTGCCCCGATCAGGAAATGACCGAAATGCGGCAGTTGGTTATGGAAATGCGAAACGAAATGGATGTGATGGGTGAGAGCATGCGTTTTCTCGCAAGACACTTGCGGGAGCAAAGTGGTCAATCCCAACAAAACGCCAGTATGCAAAACCCGAATTCCAGGTGGGTGTCACAACCCAACCCCATGCCGCCATACGCTCATCAAAACGAGCCACTTTCCGATACGCAGCTCTACCAGAGAAACCAGCGGGAAATGGAGCAGCGACGTTTGCCGGTTCAAACATCGCCAATGAATAACATGCCATATGCCGACCAGCACTTGTCGGCATCATGGAATCCGCAAGGCCAATTGCAACCCGCATCGTGGCAGACGGAACCGCTTCGCCCCAAGGTATCGCTGGAAATGCAATTGAACCCGGCCCCCGTCCGTGTTTCAACGATGATGGCCCGGCAGTATTACGTAGGCGATCTGATCAGCCCACCGTTCGCTTCGGCAACACTTCGCTTGATGCAGCACATCAAATCAAGTGTCGCACCCGATTCATGGGAGCAAGCCTCGATCGAGATTGTTTCGCCGTCGGTTTCACTTCTGGTAACGCAAACGCCGGAAAACCATGAAAAGATCGCGCAAATGCTAAACGCCATGCGCGGCGGTGATTCGTTCCGATAAAACGGAATTTTAGTCAAAAAAAATGACAGGCGTCGCCAACTTGCAAAAGTCCGCGACGCCTTTTTTCATTATGGGATCGCCGCACGTCGAAGCATGGCACGTATCTACCGAAAACTCACACAGAGTCACCAAGGCACAGAGAGTTCAACACCACCTTTTCTGTGTCTCTGTGTCTCCGTGCCTTTGTGTGAAATCGTTTTCATTTCCGCAGCACCCGCTCGCAGCTTTAACTTGCTCTCAGCAGACGACCGTTGTTCAAATCCCAATAAATAATTGTACAATTCCGGTTCTGTCCAGGCGGACATAACGGGCAATAGTAACCGGGCAATGGTAGCCGGCCGCTCGACAATGAACTCAACAGGACTCTTTTCTCAGGATGGAGTTGTTATGACGACGAAGATTCGTCTGACGAGCGGCAAACAAAATACCCAATCTGTGTAGAACAGTTGTCTCAACTGTTCCGAAACAATTGAGGACAATTGTTCTGCGCTGGCAAGATCACATCTGGCGATCGCCTCAACCATCCGAATGGCGTCAGCCGATTTTCATTGGCAATCGGGACATGGAATTTTCTCCGTGAGTGAATCAAACGCTGAGTTGGTGCGTATGGGATTAAAAGAGGGCGGCGTGGTCAAATCACAAACATTACTGCGAAATGCAGTCCCAGCGGGACGACCCCATATCAGCCCGGGCCATCGGCCCGGGTCGACTTTGGCGGGTTCGTATCAGTATTTTTCCAAAGTTTTGCCCGCACCGATTGATATCGAAGTTAATTCATGCAGGGTGTTGAAAGATATTTGACCGCAGATTTTGCAGATCGACGCAGATATTGGGAGGAACGGATAGTCAGTTCAGAAATCCGCCTGCGATCAATGGGTCAAAACAGTCCATCAAGCACATCTGCGCACATCCGCGCAATTCTGCGGTCAAGCTTCGAAACGTTTCGCGCGATAGCGACAAAACGGCTACTGCGGTAGCAGCATCAGTGGTTCGATACTTTTGTGTCCAGAGGAAAATCTTCCTCGAACTGAGTCACTCCCTTTCATTCTCGAACGGCCGCGAAAGATCGAGCAGGTAAACCGAGCCGAGCGCTCCAACAGCCGCGGTTTTGCCATCGTTGCTGATTGCCAGTGACATTGCGCCAACCGGCAATACCATTGTTTCCAACAGCAAACCGTCGGCACCAATGATCTTCAGTTCGTTTTGCGGAACAAGGTCCCAATCGACCGGGCCAACTCCTGCTGCCTCCAGGGCAGTTGACTTGACTTGGCAGCGAAAAGCGGTCCATTGCCCGTCTGGAGAAACAAGTCCCGGGGCAACACCTACGTAGTCCCCCAGCTCCGTTTCCCATTTGGGTTCCATCTCCGGGAACTGCAAAGCAATAACTCGCTTGGGTGATGCCCGCCACGTGCCAAGGACAATGGTTTCGTTGGACAATTGGTCCCTTGCAATCAGCGGCGAATCGTTGTCGAAGGGAAAATCGTACTTGCCAACCTGCTTGCCCGTTTCCAGTTCGATGCAGAGGACCGTCGTTTTCCATTTGTTAAATTCACCCTTGCGCTCGTACGTTCGAAAGTCGACGATCAGGTGATTGTTGTCGTCAGTGATCTGTATTCCGCCAAGACCATGTACTCCAGGCGGAAGATTCAGTCGCTGAAGCTCACTGAACGACGGAAACGCAACAACGGAGATTCCGGCGATGTACATTCCGGATTCATCAGGCACGAAACTAACGGCCCGTTGTTCTGCATTGTCAATTACCGGGTTGCTTATGTCGTCACTCAACAGAGTCCATTCGCCCGTTTCCAAGTTTAACATCCGATGAATTTGTGGTCTTTTGTCAACAAACGTTCCCGGCAAATTCTCAAGCGAAATCAAGTGGGTTTTCCTTGGGGTGATTGACAGGCCCAAAACCTGGTTGGGAGGACTGGATTGAATCGTTTCAATCAGCTTGCCACTGGAAATATCCCAAACAGAAATACCACTCTCGGGATATGCAGCCTTTGTGGCGGTTTGACCATCCACTTGAACCACTTCCGATTCGCCTACGGTTTCCTCCCAGGTATAGAGCCGCGAAAAATCCCGGTTAGACTTCCAAAAATCAAGTCCCCTGAGCTCGTCGGGGGTTTCGATCGTCGCCAGTTGCTCGCCGGTTTTGGAATCCCAGACTTGAATCGTGTTCTTCGGGTAGTTGCTGCCGATAATGCGTGAACCTTCGGGAGAAAAACCAACGTTAAAAACTGCGACATCGCGGTCCGGGTGAATGAAACGTTGTCCGATTCGACGGGAGACCGGTCGTCGCTCGGCAAGCGGGATCGCTGGCAAGATATCGACAATGGTTTTGGATGGAAATACCGCACCGGCGATCCAGTCGTTCAATTCCAGCGTGATTTCCGCGGTGCCTTCCAAGGCGTTTTCAGGGACTCGAACCGAGCCGTAAAGGTCGATCGTTCAGCAGCGCTCGCTCAACTCATAAGTTGTCGTTTCCATTTTTTCTTTTTCGTCGACATTTACCCGTATCGCCAAGCGAGGATGCATGAACGCAGGGATCACGCCCTCATAACCGATGGAAGCAAAAGTTCCCGGGCCTTTTCCTGGTGTACCAACGACGGTCCTGATATCGGTTTCCCCACCGGGTCGCAGTTTCGTTTCGGCACGGAGCCGGATTTCCAGATCGCCGCACCAGTTAATCGTCGGTGCCGTTTCGAGGCTCTTGCCAAACTGCAACACGCCGTCCAAGTCCTGGATCTCAGCAAAGACGTAGACTCGTCCAGCGCTCTCCCGGCCTTGAAACCGGTCGTCCTGGATCTCTGCCCAAAGCTGATAGCAATCGGCATTAGGTTCGAAGTTCAAAACCTCCTTGATTTGCTGGTCGCCGCGATCGAATTTCTCCAAAGGGCGAATATAGATGTGCAGTCCGCGGTGAACCCGTTCGCCGACCTGGATTTCGTCGATCGTGAACAAGTGGTCGCGATCCGATTCCCAATCCTGGCGAGTCGATAGCACACTTTCGTCGAGTTGCGTCAAATCGCCATCCGAGTTTTTGTCGACGAACAACCGGTCGCCATCGGCGACGATCAGAACGGTTTGCCGCTGTTCTTCTCCAGCCGGAAAAGTTAACAAGCAGTACCTTGGGGCGGCCGTCGTAAACTCGGGGAGCACAAGTTTGTCTTGTGATTTGTAAGCCTGCTGCCCGAGCGCTGCGTTGCACACCAATAACAGGGCAACGGGCATAAAAACAATCGATCGAACTAAATTTCGCAGCATGATTCGTGTACTCCTTCGGTGTCCCCGACGCCCTAACTGGGCAACTGCAGGGTACGCTTGTTCCATGGGATGTCCGCCTGTTCAGTGTATCCTGGAAGGTGGCGACGGAGTGCGCTTAACCGCCGGACAAGGTTCAACAAACTACTTTGATTTCAACTTCCTCCAATCGACGAATTTCGACACGACCAAGCAGGAGGTACAAATCAGAAACGTTGATGCCGCAGAAACAATGAAACCAGTCGGAATTGCCGCACTCACGCTGCTGTCGGTCTCGAACGGATTCAAAGCGTAACATCCGTACAAAACCGGAATCAGCATAATGTGAAGCGCAAATACAATCGCGAAGACAAATGCCAACAGGGTCCAGGGATTGCGAGATTGGATTGAGTCATCCCTTGTCGTATGTGGTGTCAATCGCCTATTTATCATGTCCATGAATAGCATATTGTAGTGTCAGCCGCCCGAACTTGATGCACATTGACCTTACACACTGAAATGTCGGCAGTAAAGCGTCAGCCTTTCGAGCGGCAAACCTGCGTGCTCCGAATTCTCACACAGAGTCACCAAGGCACAGAGAATTCAGATCCGCTCTCTCTGTGTCTCCGTGGCTCTGTGCGACATCTGACTGGTTGTGGGCCTGGTTGTGGGCTGGTCTCCCGACCACCCACTGCGAGTAATCGGGTCGGGAGACCCGATTACAACAACGAGACCCAACTACAACAACTTCCGACCAGACAATGTTGTGGGCTGGTCTCCTGACCAGACCCACCCACTTCGGGCAATCGATCGGGAGACTTGACTGAAACAACGACTAAAGGCCGTTTGCCTGCCGCTATTGCGATGGATGCCCAACAAAAAACCGGAAATGGCAAACAATTTGCTCGAGAATTTCCGGTGGCATTCCCGGAACTTCGGTAACAATACAGATGCAGCTTGAAGTCGATTCTCCATGTGCAAATCGGAGTTACGCATCCCGTACTCTGCAAACAAGCCCATCAACGGAGGTGTTTTACCATGACCAAGTCTACGATTATGTCTGGCCATTCTCGTCGTCGGTTTATGCAAAGTGTGGGAAGCGGCATGCTTGTCGCGGGACTGGGTAGCCATCTCGCCATCGATTTGGGTGTTGCCTGCCAGGCGGAACTGCGTCCTGCCAACCCGGCTCCTTACGGCGATCTTGCGATGTGGGTCGGCCGCATGCAGGAAATGAATCCGGATTCACTGCAAGTCAAAATGGTTGAGGAACTGCAAGCGGGTTCCGTGACGCTGAAAAATCTTGTCGCGGCGGCGGCACTGGCGAACGCCGAGACTTTTGGCGGACAGGATTACGTCGGATACCATGCCGAGATGGCGCTGATTCCGGCACTCGACATGTCCAACGAAATTCAGGGAAGCCGAAAACCCCTTCCTGTCCTGAAGGTGCTTTATCGAAACTCCAGCCGCATCCAGGGATTTGGCCCAGGCAAGAAAACTTTGCAAAAGGTCGCAGCCGATTCCGAATTGAAACCGGTTACCTCCGATCGTTTTGGTCCGGAGCTTCGCAAACTCGTTCGGCAAGCGGACATGGACAAGGCGGAACAACTGTTTGCAACGGTTGCGGCCAAGGACCAGCAAGCGGCATTCGACACGTTGCTGTACACCATCGCCGATGAAGTCGATGTGCACCGATTTGTACTGGCGTATCGCGGCCTGGGATTGATCGACATTGCCGGTCCGGAACACTCACACACGATGCTGAGGCAGTGTGTTCGACATTGCGTGGACTTTGAACAGAACCGAATCGCCAAGGGACTTGCTGCTTCCCCCATTCGCGAGCATATTCCAAAACTGCTGGACCAGTTCCGGTTGCTTGAGAAACCGATTGGAACGAGAGAAGCCGACGAGGCGTGGATCGAGGCAATGGCCAATACGATCTTTGATTCAAGCAAGTTCGAAGCGAGTTCAGCGGTCGCCGAAGCGATTGCCGAGGGAATTTCCCTTAAATCCATTTGCCAGGCGATTTCTCTGGCATCCAATCATTTAACACTTCGCCAGCCAGGCGATCCGCTGCGAACTCACGGTGCGTCGGCAGGGGTTCATAGCAGCGACGCCGCCAATGCCTGGCGGCACATGATTACTCATTCGAATGAGTTGAATGCCAAAGTCGGCTTGCTGGTGTCCGCGTGGCACACCGGCCAGTACGAACCATGGCAAACGGATCCTTATCCGCTGGAGAATCATTTCGAAAAGGTCAAAACGAATGATGCGAAAGAACTACTCGGGTTGGCGGAAGAAGCAATTCGTGGAAACGACCAGCCAACCGCTTCGGCAGCCATTCATCGCTACGGAGAACAAGGCCATGATCCGGCAGGGGTGTTCCAGTTGATGTCGCGCTATGCCATCAGCGAGGATGGTCGATTGCACAGCGAAAAATTCTATCGAACGGTCTCCGAGGAATACGAATTTTCGCCGGCCCCCTTCCGCTGGCGACATTTGGTGGCACTGGCCCGCGTCACTGCAAGCGCTTTTGCCTATGACGTCGACGACAATCATGGACACCGGGCACCCGGATACGACGATGCCTGCAAACTGTTGAAAGTCGATGCCTAGCGCGAGTTGCGGGGATGCGCAGTGTTTCAGTTGACGATTTTCAGGTCGGGTAATTTTTGTTGCAAGCGTTGAATTCCGCTGGCGGTGACTTTCGTTTGCCGCACGTCGATATAGCGCAAATTGACCAGCGATTCCAGGTGCAAGAGTCCCGCATCGGTTATGCCGGTTCCACCCAGCCACAACATTTCCAGCGACGGCAACTCCGCGACGGATTTCAATCCGTTATCTGTGACCCGGGTGCTGGCGATATCGAGTTGTTGCAGCGACTTGATTCGTGCGACGGTCTCAAGGCCCTTGTCGGTAATGGCCGTCACGTCAATCATCAACTCCGTCAATTGAGGGAGTGTCGCCAGATGTTCCAGCCCCGAATCATCGACAGGGTTTTCAGAAAGCTGTAACCAGTCGAGGGATGTGCATTTCGACAACGGTGCGAGATCGGCCGAGTGAATTCCTGATTGACCGAGGGCCAGACCTTCGATTAAGTCGTCAGCGGTAATATTTGCCAGCAGAGACGGGTCGACTTTGAGGAACTCCCGATACTGGCGATCCAGTTGGTCGAGTGGCGTTGTGGCAACGGACAGCGCATCGGGCCGGGCGCGCCCCTGATACAGTTGCTTGATGAAACCGATAAAGCCATCGCGGTATTTTTCATCGCTTCCAGCAAACAAAAACTGGCACATGCCAGCCGATTGCGAGTAGATCGCGCCGATGTCGGCGCTCTGTTGCAATTCGTTCCGGTCCATGGCATCGAGTTGCTCAAGCGGAATAAAAAAACCATCGCGCGTCGCCCGCAAGCGGGCAAACTGCAGCCGCAACGAATCGAATCCGCCGAGCGTTACGACGTTGCCCTGATCGCGCATCGACTCAAAATACATGGCGATTCCCTCAATCAGCCATGCGTGTCCCAGTTCAGCCACGGAGCGCTTGCTGCCCCCGTTTTCCTGCAACAATTGATGAACAATTTCGTGCCGCCACGTATCCAGAGGAGCAGGGTCGCCGTTGTAAAAAAAACTGATCCGATTTGTTTCGTTATAGTAGCCCGATGAAATCCCGATTCCTTCGACTTCGGCAAGATCGGCCAGATATTGTTCGCGATCGCGAAACAAAATCACGTCGTGTTTGCGCTGACTTGCCCCATCGGTGCCTTTGCCATCCAGCCATGAACGCAACAGATTGTTGCTCGACCAGTATTCAAACCAGACTTGCCGCCAAACGTCGTAAGTTCTCTCCAGGGCCAGGGCCAATTGAACCCCTTGCTGCTGGTCGGCGGAGTAGATCGTAAAGTGCGCCGACTGGATTAATTGATAAGTTCCCCTGTCCCAGCCGATGATTTCCTGTTCGCGTCGTCCTGGCGAGATCCTTACCTCCGAAGCCGCCTTGACCCAGCCATTTTCCGCGTCCCGGGAATAGCCCAGCATTTTTCGGATTTCAGCATGATCCGGATTAGCGACCAGCGCCTCGTGCAAAAGTTGGTAACCTGTTGCGCCGCGTGATTGCTCAGCCGCGACACGGGCCCGCTCCAGCAAACGAGCGGCATGTTTTTCGCCGAGGGTGTTTAGCTCGACAAGCATCGTTTTTTCCTCATCCACAGCCGATCCGGTTAAAACGATCCCTTTGGCAGGAGGAAGAAAAATGTATTGTCGCTGCGGCTCCCGCGCAACAATTCGCTGGCGAATCAGGACCGCGAATCCCGACAGTCCCTTCGCGTCACATTTTCGCGAAAGGGCGTCCAGTTGTGCGCCGTACTCAGCCCGGTCCTGCTCGAGAAGTTCGTTAAGTTCAGGGGCAGCCTGACCAGCCAGAGGCAAGGGCGAAAAAACAATCAAAGCCAGCAAGACGATCGTCCGCCAAAACCATGACGCAATGGAGACAACGGGATGGGTCGAAACAGTCTTCGGATTGTGGCGAGAGACGTCGCCAGCGCAAACAATATGCCAGGAGTTTTCCCGCGAGCGAACATCCATGGCCGAAATCACCTTTTCGAATTGGTTTTCGCCAAAAATGGATTGTAAATCAGCGACGTTGGCTCATTATCGATTCAAATTACTCTTCAGGCAAGTCGATTTCGATCTTCGCCGAAAACAGATAGCTTCGGTCACCTCGCTCCTGGAGCGTTTCCTCCAAAACAGACTTGCTGCGCGACAGGCGGCCATGGAACAATTCCCGATCGCCGAATCGAACAACGATTGGCTGATCAAGATCGACAAGCGAGTCATTAAGCAATATCGAAAGCCGTTTTACCTTGTCAGCCTTGTCGATAGTAAACGTTTGTCCGTCGCGATTGACAACCACGGTTGAACCGGCGATTTCGTTTTCCTTGTCAACCGCCACCCAGTAATACTGTCCATGCGTTACACCGGACTGGAACCAGACAATACGTTTCGGATTCGGATCACGGACAAAGTCAGCCATCCACGGAACAGCAACTGCGTCCTCGCGGTTCATCCAGTGACCTAGTCCCTCGTGAATCGTCACTGAGTGCCGATATCCAGCGGGATCGTCTGTTTGCAAGTCGGCCAGTTTCTGTCTCCATTCGGCCGCGACCTTGTTTCGATTGTAGGCATCGTCGTCACCACCCATGTGCAAGGTGAATCCGATGTTCCGCAGTCCCAGCGGCGAAGCGTCGTTCGGATGCCCCGCCATCATGGCCGCCGCTGCCAGTCGATCGGCCATGCGTGGCGCAAGTTGATAAACGCCATCGCCCCCGGCCGAATAGCCCATGATGTAAACGCGATTCGGATCGACATTCTCAAATAAAACCGCGTCGCCAATGATCCGCTCAAGGAACTTGTCGACATGCGCCTCGTGCCACAGGTTCCAGGTGTCGGTAGGTGCTCGGGGAGACAGGTAAATTCCCTCGGCGGGTTGGTACAAACCGATCTGGTTGTTCCACTGTTGTTCATTCACCTGCGCCGGCGCGCCGCCTCCACCGTGCATCGAAATAAAAAGTGCGTGGCCATCCTTCGGCGCTTCGCCAAACGTCCGGAAATCAAATTTCATTTCCAGTTCACCCAGTGTAATTTTCTTCGCTTCCCATTCGGCACGATGCTTGTCACGCAGCATTGCCTGGTGATCCTGCCACAGCGAATTGGCCACCTCTTCGGCTTGTTCGCGGCTCAATTCCGAATCGCCTTGCCACGCTGCGATCGGCGAAACCAACAAATTGATCGCTGCACCAAAAAGAATCAAACGCAATACCATCGAACAAACCTTTATGAGTGATAATCGTGATAATAGCCGGCCCATGAAGCGACGTTCAACATTTCGCGAGCCATTGCTTCAATGAATCGATGCAACCCTTTTATAGGTCGCCACAAACAACCGCACGTCGACGATCCAGACGTCGGTTGGGTTACGATTGTAGCCCGGATTTCTCACAACATAAAGAAACCAGGCCGCCCTTTTTCGCGTAAGTATGTTTGTAGGACAGCATATTCCGCGAACCGAAGGAGCGACCTGGACCAGAAGTTCAACTTGCTCGGTCAGTTTGCCGATTGCTTTGACGACTTTCGCAATCCTGAACTCATCAAACACTCGGCGCGCGAACTTCTGGCCCAGCGAATATTCGGTATCGCTTTGGGCTATGAAGACCTTAACGACCACGAGCAACTCCGGCACGATCCGTTGATGGCCGTGCTGGGCTTGGCCAAAAACGCCCGGTTAACGCGGGTTTTGGGGAAGGAACTGCATCTGGCCGAGCAGTTGTTTCAGGCCACCGGCAAGCCCGCGCGGGTGTTTAAGGACTTTGAGTACAAAACCCAAAAGAGCTGGCGGGTACCGAACTTGAGAAGGCCCAGTGCCACACAATCCGTTTGAAGCTGTTCAAGATCGGAGCGGCGATTCAAGTGAGCTGTCGCAAGGTCCGGGTATCGTTTTCGGCTGCCTACCCGCTTGTGGAAACGTTCCAACAGATCGTCAACCGTCTGCAAAACTTGCCAGTGACCTCGAAACCCCGGCTGGCAATGGCATGCAATCTCCCTCCACCCGGCTGACAACCGGTCCGTGCAACCCTTCGACGTTTCGGGCAACCGGCACCGCGCTCCCGGTGCGCATTGCCGCTCCAGCCGCTTTTCTTCATGGTCCATTTTCCCAAAAGGCATGCAATTGACATGTGGCTGACGCTCGGTAGTCGTTTCCCGTTTATCGACGGATTATTGAGCTTTGGTCGGCGTTAAGCGATGATGTAACAAGTCGTCGATCGACAAGAAATCGCGCACCCCATCGCTTACCGACAAAAGGCCATTTTCAGTGCGATCAAATTCTGTACTCGTGGGGATTGCCGTAACTCTGCTGTTGGCCACTACGCCACTTGCCGCACAATCAACATCGCCACAACCAATTTTTCGCAGTGATCTGGTAACGACATCTACATCGGATCATACGATCAAGGTCGAAGTCGATGTTCGCGGACTGAAACAGCTATTTCTGGTGGTTGACGACGGGGGCAACGGCTTTAGTCACAATTGGGCGTGCTGGATTGAACCAAAATTGATTGGGACTGAGGGCGAAATGTTGTTGACCGACCTGAAGCCGATTGTATCCACGGCCGGATTCGGCAACGTACAAATGAACAGGAACTGTGATGGCCAACCGATTCGGATCGCCGGCAAGCGGTTTCAACGCGGAATCGGCACGCACGCAAACTCTGTGATTGGATTTGATCTGCCTCCAGGTTACGAGCGATTGGAAGCCACCGCCGGACTTGATAGTGGCGGGACCGACCAGGCTCAGGGAAACAATGCCTCAGTCCGCTTCCTGGTCTATGCCTCCGCGCCCAGTCCGATTGTCGCGGCCAAAGACGATCACAAACCGGAATTGGCGGTTGCGAGACTCGATGTCGCCGAAGGCCTGGAAGCCACCCTGTTTGCGTCCGAGCCCGAACTGCTGAGTCTTACGAATCTGGATATCGATCACCGGGGACGAGTTTGGGTCTGCGAAGTAGTTAACTACCGTGGCCATAACGGCGAACGACCGGAAGGCGATCGCATTTTGATTTGCAGCGACACGAATAGAGATGGAATCTGCGATCAGTCGAAAGTCTATTACCAGGGGCGCGACGTCGATTCGGCGATGGGGATTTGCGTCCTGGGAAATAAAGTTATCGTCTCCTGTTCGCCTGACATTTGGGTTTTCACCGACGAGGACGGCGATGATCTGCCAGATCGCAAGGAGTTGTTGTTCAGCCAAACCGGCAGCAGCCAACACGATCACGCAGCACATTCGTTTCTGTTTGGCCCCGACGGCAAACTGTATTGGAATTTTGGTAATGAAGGTCATTCGGTCCATGACTCCCACGGCAACCCGGTGACTGATTTGCAGGGCAGAGTGGTTGCCGACCACGGCCAGCCGTATTGGGGAGGGATGGTTTTTCGGTGCAACCTGAACGGTTCCGGGTTGGAGGTTTTGGCTCATAACTTTCGCAACAACTATGAAGTGACCGTCGATTCTTTTGGGACGCTATGGCAGTCGGATAACGATGACGATGGTAATCGCGGGGTGCGCATCAACTTTGTCATGGAGTACGGCAATTATGGCTATCTCGACGAACGAACAGGGGCGGGCTGGCAGGCGAAACGGACTGGAATGGAAAGCGAAATTCCGCAACGACATTGGCACCAGAACGATCCCGGAGTTGTTCCCAATCTTTTTATAACCGGAGCCGGATCGCCGACGGGGATTACTGTTTACGAAGGGAACTTGTTACCCCGGCGGTTCTGGAATCAAATGATCCATTGTGATGCGGGTCCGAACATTGTGCGATCGTATTCTGTGGTTGCCCAAGGAGCCGGTTACCAGGTCGCGAACGTGAATGATGTATTGCACGGTGCCCGCGATAACTGGTTTCGGCCAGCCGATGTTTGCATTGCACCCGACGGCTCGTTGCTAGTGGCCGATTGGTACGACCCGGGTGTCGGGGGGCACGCTATGGGAGATATGGAACGAGGCAGGTTATTCCGTGTAGCGCCGCCGGGCAGCAAATACAGCGTTCCAACTTTCGATTTCAATCAGCCCGAATCGTCGGTTGAAGCACTTAAGAATCCGTGTAATTCCGTGCGCTATTTGGCCTGGACCGCCTTGCATCACAGTGGAAAACAAGCGGAACCCGCATTGCAGACGTTGGCGCGCGATCCGAACCCGCGATTTCGGGCCCGTGCATTGTGGCTGTTGTTGGAAATCGAGGGCCGTGCCGAATCGACACTGGTACAAGCCGCCGGCGATTCAGATGAAAACATTCGGTGCCAGGCGGTTCGCATGGCTCGTCGAAATCCGGCGACACTGGGCCGATGGATAGCGGAGTGGATCGACGATCCTTCGCCGGCTGTTCGCCGCGAACTGGCCATTGCGTTGAATGAATACCGAGGCGTGGAAGCGCCGCAATTATGGACTCGCCTGGCAAGCCAATACGACGGCCAGGATCGCTGGCTCCTGGAAGCTCTGGGAATCGCTGCCGACGGGCGATGGAACGAGTTTTTGGCCGCATGGCTGGATGAAGTCAGTGACGATTGGAACAGTCCCTCGGGAGTCGAAGTGATTTGGCGCAGCCGCGCCAATCAGACACCCGAGCTGATTAGCCAATTGTTAAGAGATCCCAGGATTGATTCGACGACCGCGATTCGGCTATTTCGTTCTTTGGATTTTCAGGATCCGGGTAAACGGGATGCGTCGATGAAAACGCTGGCGTTGCATGCCGAGCAGCTTCTTGCAAAGGACACAACGCCGGGCATTGAATCGCTCATCGAAATTGCCTGTCGAGCGCCGAATTTTTCCGGGCAAGAATTTCCGGAAATACACGGGGCATTGGTTGCGTATTTGAATGAGTCGGCACCGTTGGGTGAGTTTGTTGAACTGGCCGAGCGGTTTCGATTTGCGGAACTTGAGAATCGTTTACTGGAAACAATCCTGAATTCAAAAGACCGGACTGCAGTCGGCTCAGCCACGAAGACGTTGCTTGGGATGAACTGCGGCGATCGATTATCAAAATGCATTGCGGAATCGGATGAATCGCAGCAAATCGCCCTGGTTCACGGCTTGCATTGGTCCGGCCTTGCCGAAGCTCGAGATCTGCTGGTGCCTCTGTTTCAGAACCCCGGGTTGAGTGCATTGGTGCGCAGCGAAGTCGTAAAGGCTTTGGGCCAATGGCCGGAAGGTCAGCAACTGGTATTGCAGTTGGTCATCGATGGAAAGATCCCTGACGAGCTTCGATATCCGGCAGCCAATGTGTTGCTAACTTCCGCTGATGCCAGGATTCGGGAAGAAGCCGCCAGACACCTGATGTTGCCTGCCTCCGCTGAACAAACTCCGTTGCCACCCCTGGTGGAGTTGATTCAGCGACGCGGTGATTTGGCGCGTGGACAAGATGTGTTCGCCAATGCCGGGACCTGCACAAAATGCCACATCGTCAAAGGTACAGGGACCGAAATCGGCCCGGATTTGTCGGAAGTCGGCGACAAGCTCTCCATTGAAGCGTTTTACGAATCGATCCTGAACCCCAGTGCCGGGATCAGTCACAACTATGAAATGTACAAAGTCCTTTTGTCTGACGGTCGAACATTTTACGGCTTGTTGATCAGCAATACGGCCAGTGAAGTCGTGCTGAAAGACAAGGAAGGTTTGCTGATAAAGATAGCGACCGAAGAAATCGATGAACTGGCTCAGCAGAAGAAATCACTGATGCCCGAAGACTTGCAAAAACAGCTCACCGAACAACAGCTTGTTGATGTTGTCGAATACCTGCAAACGCTCCGAAAGAAATAGTCATCTTCCCTGGAATTTCTGGCCTGCGGTCCTGCGCAGGCAATCGTCGACCACTATCGAATCTGACCGGGTTGGACTCAGAATACAGTTTTCGAAAGACAAATACACAATATCGGTAGTCGCCGTTGCAATTCGTCACGTCGAGACTGCAACACGTCTTTTTTGATGGAGGCAAAATGGGTTTCGATTTCGTTCCAGCGCCCCGGATGCGGCCTTGGCTGGCCGCAGGCGTCCTGATTGCCTGTGGGCAATCCTCAGGTTTATCCGGTAGCTGCGTGACCATCGCGACAGAGGTTGTTTTACACGTTGCGCTCAACGGAAATGATTCGAATCATGGTGACGAAGCGAATCCATTGGGGACGTTGTCAGGTGCCCAACGACAAGTTCAACGATTGATTGCCAACGGAATCGATTGCGACGTTCGCGTGGTTATTCACAACGGGACATACTTTTTGGAAAAGCCTCTGGCATTTGGCGAAGCCGATTCGATGCCGCCGGGTTTGTTTGTTCGATTTGTCGCGGCTCAAAACGAAACCGTAGTAGTCAGCGGAGGATGTGTAATTGACTCCTGGAGCCGTGATGATCAAGGATTGTGGGTGGCCGATGTCAAGGGGCTGGGATTGCCTGGCGACCCATCGGATGAATCGAATCAGGAACAATGGTCATCGAGCGGATTGCGGCAACTTTTTCAGGGAGAACTGCGGTTGGTCCGGGCTCGCTCGCCCAACAACGGGTATTTTCGAGTTGTCGCAGCAGGAGGCGACCATCGAACGTCGTTTCAGATGGATCCACTCGATTGGCAGCCGCCCTCTAATTTAAAGCACGTCGAGTTGGCATTGTTGCATGATTGGTCGTCGTCCCGGGTGACGATGCTGCGCAGCGATTCGACGACAAATATTATTGAGCTGGCTGCTCGGGTCGGGGCGCAACAGGATTTTTTTCGCATCGATGGTTTTGAAGCCCATCCAAGGTACTTCGTAGAGAATTCAAAAGACTTTCTTGATGCTGACGGTGAGTTTTTCCTTGATTCGAATTCAGGCAAACTCACTGTCAAATTGCCTGACAACATGTCGCCGGACCGGTTTCCGCTTGTAGCCCCCCGGCTTAAAGAGTTGATTCAAGTTACCGGCACTCCTGAAAAGCCCGTTCGAGGACTCCGGTTTACTGGACTGCAGTTCCGACACACGACTTGTCCCGTTCCTGTATCGGGATACGCAGAAATTCAAGCGAGCTTTTTTGAAAGGCGCTTCGACGACATGAAGGACCAGACTCATCCAGATCCGGCGACTGAATCCGGGCATTCGCGGGTACCGGCTGCTTGCACGGTGTCATTTTCCGAAGACTGTGAATTCGAAGAATGTCAGTTTCGACAGCTTGGCGGAGGTGCTATTTATCTGGATCGCCAGACGAATCATGTGAAGGTCGTCTATTGCACCGTGGCCGACGTTGGCGGCTGTGGCCTCATGATTGGCGAGACGCTAACTCGTTATGACGAGCAGGGACGCGATCTGGTCTGCCACCAAAATATGGTTAGCGATTGTCACGTAGGTCGTTGCGGACAAATTTTGTTGGGGAGTGTCGGAATTTGGGTGGGCATCGCCCGCGATACACGAATTGAAAATAACGAAATTTCAGAATTGCCATACTCGGGTATTTCGGTCGGTTGGCGATGGGACGCCGAGCCATCGGGCTGTGCAGGCAACCAAATCGTCAACAACCACATTCATCATGTAATGCAAGAGTTATCGGATGGCGCGGGGATTTACACATTGGGATTGCAACCCGGGACGGTTTTGTCTGGAAACCGGATGCATGATATTCCACTCAACGCCGGCCGGGCTGAGAGCAACGGGATTTTCATGGACGAAGGGAGTACGTCCATCATGGTTGAGGGGAATTTAATCTGGCGTACCGCACGATCACCAATCCGCTTTCATAAAGCAGGTAGCAACGTGATTCGCGGAAACAGGCTGTTTGTCGATCCCGGCGTCGAACTCTTTACGTTTAACAGCACCGAACCCAATGACCTGACGTTCGAGGCCAACGAAGCGCTGGACAATGCAATTTCGCCCGGGTCCCGATAATTTGCACGGCATCCAGGGACTTGAAGTACCCGGCTTTAAATACGCAGGGAGTCGTCTGGAAAACGGACTGACGTTGATAAAAGACTGGCAGATAAACGATCCAGGGGCGATTCTCTTTTCGAAGCGATTTTTTTGCCGGTATGCGCCGCTAAAATTCGAAAAACAATCGCTGCACCCTGCCACGACGCGCATTAGAATGGGACCGTGTCGTGATCGATAATCCAATGCTGATCAAAGTCAGGAAAGCGGAAGATGACGTTGGTGCAATTTCTGGTGTTCGGGTCAGTCGCAGTTTGGCTGTTGCAGTCGCCGAATGTCGGATTGGCTCAAAAGCCGGTAACATCGCGCCCATCCATCGTTGAGAATGGCAAGCCGGCCGAGTTGTCGAGCGATCGTCCGCCGCCGCCGTCCATTGAAAAATTAATTGCACAACGCTGTTTGAGTTGCCATTCGGGACCGGAGCCTGAAGGCGGGATTGATTTAACCCGACCTTCGGTAGTGGCGAAGAATCCGGAAGGTGTCGCCGATCTGGAAACAAGCCAGCTTTGGCAAGTGATCCATGACGACGAAATGCCCCCGGACAACCCTCTCTCGGAATCTGAACGGGAAATTGTTCGCGACTGGATTGTTGCAGGTGCCATTGGCGACTTTGAACCAATTGATGTTTTTCAATTCACGACTGATCACCGCGCTGGCTATGACTGGTGGTCGTTGCAACCGATCCAGCGTCCTGAAATTCCTTCGATAATTGACACGGGCCAATTGAAGTCCCCGATTGACGCTTTTGTGGTCGATCAACTGGCTCGCCAGTCTCTGTCACTTTCTCCAGTCGCCAGGCCACGTGATCAGATTCGGCGAGTCTACTTTGACTTGATCGGTCTTCCCCCGCCGGCACAAGTCGTCGAGGTCTTTGAACGGAATCCGACAGATGATGCTTATGCGGCCGTTGTGGATGACCTGCTGAACTCGCCAGAGTACGGAGAGCGCTGGGGAAGACATTGGCTGGATATCGTTCGCTATGGCGAGAGTGACGGGTTTGAAAGAAACGGGCCACGACGTGATTCGTGGCGATATCGGGATTGGGTGATTGACGCACTGAACACCGATATGCCGTTCGACGAGTTCACTCGCCGTCAGATTGCGGGTGACATCTTGTGCGAGGATCCGGTTGAAGGAATGGCCGCGTCCGGTTTCCTGGTGGCAGGATTGCATAACACCGTCGTCGGTTCCAGCCAACAAATGCAACTTTCGGCCCGCCAGGATGAGTTGGAAGACCTTGTCGGAACGATTGGGCAGACGTTTGTTGGGCTGACCTTCAATTGTGCCCGCTGTCACGATCACAAATTCGATCCGATCACACAACGCGAATACTATCAACTGACTGCAACCATGGCTGGCGTCAGTCACGGTTCCCGCCAGGCACGTCATGCCAGCGACGAACAACGACTGGACGAACTGACGAATCAGATCAAGGATCTTTCTGCCACCATTTCAAACCTGGAAAAACCGGCTCGTCATCTGATTCTGGAGGAACGACTTGCCGGAACGATATCCAGACCACCTTCACCGCAACCGTTAATGGAATGGCAATTTGCGGGAACACAATACGATGTCGAACATCGGCCAACAGTGCATTTGGCTGGCGACGCCCGGTTCTCGCCAGCTGGTTTAGTCCTGGACGGCGATGGCGATTTCGCCCGCACCGAGCCGGTCGGTGAGTACTTGAACGAAAAGTCGCTTGAGGCATGGGTGCTGCTGGACGGCCTTGATCAGCAAGGTGGAGCGGCGATCAGTGTCGAAACGCCGGATGGCGCGATCTTTGATGCGATTGTGTTTGGAGAACAAGAACCGCAGCACTGGATGGCTGGCAGTAACGGCTTTCGTCGAACGGATTCCTTCGCAGGTGAAGCCGAAGTGGCCGGTAACCAGCCCGTCCAGATGACCATTGTCTATTCTGTCGATGGAACGATTGCGGCCTATCGCAATGGAGTTCCCTATGGCAAACCCTACAAGAGCAACGGACTGCAGTCGTTTGCCGCCGAAAATACCCGCGTTCTGTTTGGACTTCGTCACTCTCCCCCGGGCAGCAACCGCTTCCTTACCGGAACGATCGTTCGCGCACGACTGTATGACCGGGCGCTAACACCCGACGAAGTTGCAGCATCTGCCGGAATCGAAACGGATTATGTAGGTGAAGCCGAACTAATCGCGCGATTGCCGACTCGTGAAGCGGAACAACGCGAAAAATTGCTCAAGGAGCTGGAGTCGCTCTCGGATGAAAAGAGTATCCTCGAATCGTCGAGCCTGGTATCTGTGTACACGGCTGTTTCGACTACTCCGGACGAAACGCGTTTTTTGCCTCGTGGCGACGTGATGATGCCTGGCGATGTGGTACAACCGGGAACGACCGCCGCAGTCTCGCAGCTTGTTTCGGTATTTGGAAATTCGGAACCCGTCAACGAGTCAAAGCGAAGAGTGCAACTGGCGACGTGGTTGACTAACGATGCGAATCCGTTGTTTGCGCGAGTGGCTGTCAACCGGCTTTGGCACTATCACTTTGGCGAAGGCTTGATCGTCACGCCAAACGATTTTGGTTTTAATGCCGGGCAGCCTTCGCATCCCGCGCTACTGGACTGGCTGGCAGCCGAGCTGAGTGACAATGGTTACCGACTCAAGCCTTTGCACAGGCTGATGGTGACCTCGGCCGTTTATCGTCAGAGTTCGTTGCTGCGGGTAGACGCAAGCGGGATGGATTCCGACAACCGTTGGCTTTGGCGAAAATCGCTGGTTCGGCTTGATGCCGAAGTTGTCCGTGATTCCCTTTTGGCGATCGGTGGAAAACTGAATCGGGAACGAGGCGGGCCTGGTTACGAAGACGTGACAATCATCGACCAGAACAACGGGACGACCTACTATGAAAGTTTTGATCGGGACGATCCTGTCCTGAACCGCCGAACGATCTACCGCTTCACACCGCGTGGCGGAAGATCGGCGTTGCTGGACAGTCTCGATTGCCCGGATCCATCGGCTGCCACTCCTCGGCGGTCGGTTACTTCCACTCCGCTCCAGGCATTAAGCCTGCTCAATAACGATTTTGTCGTTCGCTTATCAAACGATTTCGCCGATCGGGCCTTGGCTCAGTCATCGGGGCAACTCGAACAGCAGATTACATGGATGTTTTGGGAAGTTTTGAGTCGAGCGGCAACTGCAGAGGAAATTTCTGCAGCGAGTGAACTGGCGGGCAAACACGGACTATCAGCCGTCGCACGAGCACTGCTGAATAGTAACGAGTTTTTAATCGTTCAATAGGGGAAAATGGATCATGCCAGGCCTGTTTGATCGTCGTGAGCTATTTCGGTGGGGCGGCCTCGGGCTCGCGTCGACGGCAATGATGCACATGATGCTTCGCGACGGGATGTTGTTTGGGCAAGACGAATCTGTTCCAGCCGCCGGGCAATTCCCGAGTTTCGTCCCCAAGGCCAAACGGGCGATTCAGATTTGCCTGGTCGGCGGCCTGAGCCATCTGGATTCATTCGACTACAAACCCGATCTGGAAAAGTTTCACGGCAAGTCGCTCGATTCCAAAGAACAACCGGACATTTTCTTTGGACAGGTCGGATTGTTGCGCAAACACGACTGGGAGTTCCGGCAGCGCGGTCAGAGTGGCATGTGGATGTCAGAACTGTTTCCCCGAATCGCGGAGCTGTCGGATGATCTGACGGTCATCAAGTCGATGGTTTCCGATTCAGCGAACCACACACCCGCCCTGTTTTTTGCCAACAGCGGTTTTCAGTTCAACGGTTTTCCATCTGTCGGCAGCTGGTTGTCGTATGGATTGGGGAGCATCAACGACTCACTGCCTGACTACGTTGTGTTGCCGGACATGCGTGGCGGTCCAAACGGCGGCTCTTCGAACTGGAGCAATGGTTTCCTGCCTGCCCGGCATCAAGGTGTTGTGTTTGAGAACGGACCCCAGCCGGTGCGCGATCTGTTTCCCACGTTGCCAATGGATGAGGCTGCCGAAAGCGATACCCGTGAGTTCCTGAAATTGCTCAATGAACGACATTTGAAAGACTCCCTGAATGAAGAACTGTTGGCGTCACGAATCCGAAGTTACGAGTTGGCTGCGCGTATGCAATTATCGGTTCCCGATGTCGTTGACATTTCCGGCGAGACGGTTGCCACGCGAGAATTGTATGGACTCGAAAACGGGCAAACTCGCGACGCCGCGATGCGATGTCTGTTGGGCAGGCGACTCCTGGAGCGAGGAGTAAGATTTGTACAGGTCTTTTCCGGTGGCCCCATTGCCGGCTCACCACGCTGCAGTTGGGATGCCCACGAAAACGTTCTGGAAAATCACACTGCCGAAGCGGCACGAATCGACCAGCCCGTGGCCGCCTTGTTACAGGACCTCAAGCAACGGGGAATGCTCGACGACACACTTGTGTTGTTCACCACTGAGTTTGGCCGGACTCCATTCACGCAATCAGCAGCCGACACCGTCGGCACGGGACGCGACCACAACCGTTACGGATTCTCGGTCTGGATGGCAGGCGCCGGTCTGAAGCCCGGATTTGCTTTTGGGAACACGGACGAAATCGGCTGGAAAGCGACTGAAAATCCGGTCACGTGGAATGACTTTCACGCAACATTGTTACATCTGTTTGGAATCAATCACAAACAACTGACCTATTATCACAACGGGACACAACGCCGTTTGACAAACGTCCACGGAGAAGTGGTTGACGAAATCCTGATTTGAATGGATTGAATAACGACGAAGAATTATAATGTATCGCAAGAGACCGATTCGACCTCTTCGAAATGCGATCTCAACGCAAGAGTTCGCTGCAAGGTTGGGTGAACTTCAATCCCCAGGTACAGGATTTGACATGAAATATTTTTCGCTTCTGTTCTTTCTACCAGTCATCCGGTCATATTGTGGTGGATTACTTGTTGCACTTCTGTCCAGGTTCAGCGGTAAATGGAGTTTCGTTCTTCGGGTGAAACTACAAGACAGGTGAATCTGTCACGAGGTTCGATCATCAGGTTTATCGCCTTGGGGCCAAAGTTGGAAGTTTGTGGAGGTGAAGTGAATGGCCGTTCCCAGCCACTTGATTCCAGCATCGGCACTTGTAGCGACGCTCGGGTTGCTTATCAGCATTGCCCTGTCCTCCGTACAAGTTCGCTTGTTGTAGTCTCCGGTTGATGTTGACCAATGCTTGACGCCCGGCGGATGGTCGCTTAAGGTACTTTTTTGTAACGAATCAAGCTGACTCCTCAACGAATAAGCAACCCGACAACGTCCCGTGAAGTATCAACGAGCCCTCAAAATCCATTGCACTGTTTTCATCGCCATTTTACTTTTTGCAAGTACCTTAACCGTACCCGTTTCGGGTCAGGATGATTCCGGATTTGTTGACTTGTTTAATGGCCGGGACCTGAAAGGGTGGACCCAAAGGAACGGCACTGCCACACTGCCCGTTTTGACGACATCGACTTCGAGCAATCAACGATCTTCACTCGAAACAAGGCTGTATTCATTATGCACCGTCGCCGTCGCAACAGCAGCTGGAATTTCTGGAAAAAGCTGCTGCTGATATTGTTGCTGGCGATACTTATGTTTATGGGTGTGATGCCGCTGGTCGAGGCGTGGTTGCCGTATAATCCGTTGTTGTCGTTGCGAATGGAATGGATGCGATCGCGGATCATGGAAACGGTGATTGCGACATGGTTCTTTTCGTTTGGAAGCATGGTTGGCAGTTTCATAAACGTCGTTGTGTGGCGGATGCCACGCGGCGTGTCAGTCGTCGCGCAGGGGTCCGCTTGCCCGTATTGCCGGGCCAGGATCCGCATGAGCGACAACATCCCAATTTTCGGCTGGCTGAAACTGGGGGGGCGATGCCGTGTTTGCCGCTTGCCGATTTCACCTCGATACCCGATTGTCGAAGCGATTTTTGGCGTCGTTTTCCTGATCCTTTTTCTGGTTACGGTACCGACATCCGCCGGGAATTTGCCGGGCGGGCCGCGTTACAACATGCCAGGTATTTTGCAAAATGTGATTTCAACCAAGTGGGATGTCATTGGCTTCTGTGCGTTTCACATGACGTTGCTGACCATGTTGCTTGCCTGGGCGTTGATGCAATTCGACAAGAGTCGTTTGCCGATCAAGTCGATTGTATTTGCGTTACTGGTCGGGTTCGCGGCACCGGCGTTTTTTGATTATTTGCATCCCGTGCCGTGGCTGTTGAACCGGGAGCAATGGCTGATTGACTTGTCGGTCATCAATCGGTTCGATACGGGTTTTGTGGGCGTGGCCGCCGGTTTTCTGACAGGTGAATTCCTGGATCAGTTTTCACGACAGAAAAGTCTCGAACCGCCGCGCGGTTATTTCAAGGCGTCGTTGATGACGATCGGACTTTTTCTGGGCTGGCAAGCGCTGATTACTACCCTCGCGATTTTCGGGGTCCTGTTATGGATCGCCAAGGGATTTCAGCGATGCAGCCAATGGGCGCGACGAATTCCGGCAATCGGCTGGCTGGCGTTAGCGACGTTGGTCCAGATTTGCCTGTGGCGCTCGATTCATGAAACGGTCCCAATTACGCTTTGGAGCGACGCAGGGTATTGGGTCCCGGCAGTTTTGGGGCTCGCGCTGGTCTTGCTGGCGTTGCGCCCGGAATCCAGGGCAGCGGCTCCCCAATCAATTGAGTCGATTGAGAAAACGGAGAAATGATTCCGCTTGAATCGCAGCGTAGAGAATTGGTTCATTCAAACTCCAGCAGGCACCAGGGTGCCACTGTTTGCTTGCCAAACAGTGTTTTTTGGGGAGACACTGCTGGACAAGCCAGCAGTGGCACTCCGATTTGAATGAACCCGGTTGGTTTCTGCGGAAATTAGTTCCCCGACACCCTCAGTTAGTCCTAAAGGCAAACGCAATGTCCGATTCACAATACGAATACCTGGGTCGTCGTGGACACCACACGCTGATTGGCAGGCAGAACGATACACCGCTTGAACGGGCACTGACACATCGAATCGCGGTGATGCGAATGTTGCCAGGGAGTGCCGAACAGGGTCGATGCGGCATGGCGTGTGTACTGGGAGCGGGTGAATGTCACGACCTGGACCTGCAGGAAATGCTGAAACGGTTTCACGAAGTTCATCTCGTCGACCGCAACGGCGAATCGATGACCGCCGGTCTGGAACAACAGAAATTGAATAGCCACGTCCGAATCATTCGGCATGATGGAATCGATATAAGCGGCGCTGACGCATTACTGGACGAATTCGCAACGAGCCGCGACGGGAGCCGGATCGTCAAACTGCTTTCGCAAAAGATGCCCGTTTCGTTGAAGGCGATGGGCCAATTCGACGTTCTGATTTCGGCGAACATGATGCCGGAGTTGATGGCCCGGGCCGTTTCTCGTTTGGGTATCGAAGACCCGCACCTCGCCCAGGTTTTAGCCTCCTTGCGAGTTGCCCACATCGAGACGATGTTAAATATGACCCGGCCGGGCGGACAAGCGTTTCTGGTGACCGAATTGAGCACTTCGCAGCATATCCCCGAACTTGTGGCGGCACCGGACGACCTGAATGCAATTCTTATGGCACCCGAAAGTGTCCGCCGGATGAATCCCGGTTGCAATCCCGCAATCATCGACCGCGTGTTAAGGGAAACACCGGCGATAATCGATCGAATAGAACGGTACGACATGTCGATCCCTTGGCTCCGCCAGGAAAAATCATGTACAAGTGCTTTCCTTGCTTATCGAATGACGGTTAAAGCGTGAGCCTCTGCGCCCACGGTACGGGAAAATGTCCAATGCCAGAGTCGTTTGTTGGAGATGGGCAGCTATTTGCCTGTTGAGCTTGCCAGGGCGAACCAGTCAACGTGGCGATCAAACGAGACCGCTCCAAACGGAACACTGGCCAACACGGGAGCAGCTGCGTGCCGGGAAATTTCTTCGACGTTCGTGCTGGTACTGATGTCGCCACCAAAGCCTTCCGGATGTGTGATTACAATTCCGGCAACGGGGAGACCGTCGCGATAACAGGCGGCGGCAATCAGGGTCTGCAGAGTGTAGTTGATACAGCCGAGAACATTCGAGACGACAACAATCAGTGGATAACCGATATCGATGGCCAGGTCGGCGACAAATTCATTGTCCCCCAGGGGTGACATCAAACCGCCCGCTCCCTCGACAATCATAAAATCAGCGTGTCCCTCCCATTCGGACAGGCCCGACCGCAAAAGTCCGCTATCGATCACGCGTCCTTCAGCACGGGCCGACAGGTGCGGGGCAAGTGGTGCCTGAAACCGCTGGGGGCAAACGGCTTCCAGGTTCAGTGGTCTCCCGGCGGCTTCCCACAACACGGCGGCATCTTCGGATATGATTTCCGAGCCGATTTTGACGCAGTCACTGGAGGCCGGTTTGTAAACGCCGACCTTATGTCCGGCCTTGCGGAGGGCCTGTGCCATAAGCGCCGCCACGAACGTTTTGCCCGCTTCGGTCGACGTTCCAGTAACAAACAGGCCTTTTGATGGTTTGTTGATCATGTCTATTAGGTTACCATTCGATCTTTCCGATCGTCCAGATGACAACCGCACCTATCAGGAATAAACATTGACCAGGATCGCAGCCATTCAGGATTGCCGCGTTGCCAATCCAAACGAAAACGTCGAACGATCGTTGAAGCAAATCGAAGTCGCGGCCGGCCTCGGTGCGCAAGTGATTTGTCTGCAGGAAATGTTCACCAGCCGGTACTTTTGCCAAACCGAAGATCATCGGCACTTTGAACTGGCCGAGTCTATTCCCGGACCGACCACGAAAAAGCTTTGTGATATCGCTCAGCGGCTTGAGGTGGTCATCGTCGCGGGTATGTTCGAACGACGAACTCACGGACTTTTTCACAACAGCGCTGTCGTCATTGACGCCGACGGGACGTTGGCCGGTATGTACCGAAAAATGCATATCCCGGACGATCCGTTCTTTTATGAAAAGTTCTATTTCACGCCAGGTGATCTCGGTTTCCGCTCAACGCAAACCCGATTCGGCAAGATCGGTGTTTGTATTTGCTGGGACCAGTGGTTTCCGGAAGCTGCCCGTTTGACCACCATGACCGGCGCGGAGATTCTCGTCTACCCGACGGCCATCGGGTGGCTCGATCCCGACCGCAAGGAGTATGGCTCAAGTCAACTGAGTGCCTGGCAAACGATGATGCGCTCGCATGCGATCGCCAACGGTGTTTTTCTTGTGGCACCGAACCGCGCCGGGCGCGAAGACAACGTCCAGTTTTGGGGCTCATCGTTTATTTGCGATCCCTATGGTCGACTGCTTGTCGAGGCCGCCCCGGAAGTTCCTGACATGATCGTTGCCAACTGTGACATGAAAGAGATGGAGACGGCCAGAACGCATTGGCCGTTTTTGCGCGACCGTCGCATCGACGCTTATCAGGGCCTGACGCAAAGGTGGCTCGATGATCAGTGCTGAACGATCAACGCCAGCCGAGTTGGGTTACCGAATGCCTGCTGAATGGCACCCGCATCGCGCGACGTGGCTTGCCTGGCCGCACAACGAGGAAACCTGGCCGGAAAATCTGGCGGAGGCGCAAGCCGAGTTCATTCGGCTGGCCGAAACAATCGCACTGGGTGAAACCGTTTGCGTTATCGCCGGCGGCAAGGCGCTGGATCAGGCTCGCGCGAAACTCGGCCACGTTTCGGAGCTTGAGCTGTTCGATATTCCGACCAACGACGCATGGATTCGAGATCATGGTCCGACGTTTGTGATTCGCGACGGCGGCGATGTCGCCGCGATCAACTGGCGGTACAACGGCTGGGGTGAAAAGTACCCGCCCTGGGATCAGGATGTTTTGGTAGCGGAGCGGATATGCGATCGGGCGGGAATCACGACTTTTTCGGCCGACGTTGTTGTCGAAGGAGGCGCGCTGGAGATCAACGACTGCGGCGATTTGCTGACCACCATTTCCTGCCTGCTGAACTTCAACCGCAATCCGCTTCCGGGGGTCGCAAGAGTCGGCGAAGAGTTTGACGCCAAAGTTTTCGAAAAATTTCAGGACAGGTTTTCATCGTTGCTGGCTGGCATGCTCGGCGCGTCCAGTATCTCATGGCTGTCGGGTGCGGATGTTGCCGGCGATGACACGGACGGACACGTGGATCAACAAGTTCGCTTTGCCGACAATGATTGCGTGCTGGTGGTTCGCGGCCATGGTTGCGACGATCCGCACGACAAGGATTTTCTGCTGACCATCAGGGAATTACGAGAAACGTTTTCGTCCCGCAATCGGGAATTGCAGGGGATCGATTTACCGTTGCCTCCCCCCAGGACACTTTATGGACGTGAGATACCGGCGAGCTATTTGAATTTTTATATTTGCAACTATGGTGTGATCGTGCCCCAATTTGACAATGCGTTAGCGGATTCTCGCGCCATCGATATTATTAAATCGGCATTCCCCGGCCGAAGAATTATCGGCTTGCCTTCCTTGAATTTGACCGTGGGCCTCGGGTCGTTTCACTGCTTGACGCAGCAGGAACCGGAGCCGCAGTCGAAATAGACGGGTGGCGCATTTTTCCGAACGTGTTTGTTTTATCGTGTTCAACGAAGCGAAACGCCATAAAAAACTATTCGCGTTCAAATCCAGGTCCGTGGCGCTTTCGTATATCATGGGTGTTGTCACAATACTATTCTCACAAATAACCAGTTGAACAGGATGCGGGCAATGACCATTCGGGCGAATTACGATCCAAAATTCTTTCGCCGTTTTTTGTGGATCGGTTTGGGGTGCATTGCGTTTACGGGATGGTGTTTTTACGACGCGCTGCTCAAATACCCGCATGAACTGGAGCGGGCCACCGTATATTGGCAGTCGAGTGCCGGAAGCATGGAATTGACCGGGATGGATCGGGAAGAATGGAGAACGGCCGTTCGCGAAAAAGGCTGGTCTTCCGTCGAACCTCCCGACAAACCCGAAGAGTTGCACCACAAGATCCAGTCGCAGTATATGTATGCAACCGTTTGCTCCGTAATCGGCATGGTCTGTTTGCTCAAGTGGTTGCTGGCCAAAGGCTCATGGGTGGAAGCCGATCAAAAGGAGCTTAAGTCCAACTTCGGACCGACCTTTCAATTCGACCAGATCAAAAATATCGACAAGGCGAAATGGGAGAAAAAGGGGATCACCAAAATCCACTACGAAGTTGGCGGGAAAACGAAGTCGTTTGCGTTCGATGATTTCAAATACTCGCGCGAGCCCATGGGAAAGATTCTCCGCATGATCGAAGGCACATTGACCGACGAACAAATTACGGGGGGCCCACGAGAAAGTGAGCCAGCCAAAACAACCCTCGACTAGTGTCCTTGCCGAATCGTGTGTCCCGGTAAATGCGCATCACGGATCCGCCGACCCGTTTCGGACGTGCCTGGAAGTGCGACGAAATCTTTTTCAGCCGCGCCCCAATGCTGAAACAAATGCAAGGGCAGGGAACAGGACTTCGTCTTCGTACCGCTCCTTGTTTTTGGCGAACCAGTCGCGGTTGTTGTTTCGTTTCAATTAAGTTCGATCAACGTCTTTCAATTGGGCAACAGGCAACGGCTTATAATAATCCGTCCAGTTCTTCGACAAGCGTTGCAAATTTGGTCATGGCTGCTTCGACGGGGACCGACGTTTCCAAATCGACGCCGGCGTCGCGAAGCAATTCGAGGGGGAACTTGCTGCACCCGCCATGGAGAAAGCCAAGGTAATCGTCGAGTTCCGTGGCCCCGCCGTTGAGCACACGCTGCGAAAGGGCGATGGAAGCCGAAAGCCCGGTCGCGTACTTGTAAACATAAAAAGCCCGGTAGAAATGCGGAATTCTCAGGCATTCCAGCGACAATTCGTCGTCGATCACAAACTCCGGACCAAAGTAATCGCCTAGCAGTTTCCGGTAAGTCGTCCGGAGTGACTCGACGGTCAGCGGTTCGCCAGACTCAACCATGGCATGTGTTGTCTTTTCGAATTCGGCGAACATCGTTTGGCGAATAATGGTGGCGCGAATGTCGTCAATTTCATTGTTGATCAGATAGGCGCGTTCCCGATCATCGATCGCGTTGGCCAGCATATGATGGGTCAGGAGTTGCTCGTTGAAAGTACTGGCGACTTCGGCAACAAAAATCGTGTAGTGATAGTATTCGTACGGCTGATGCATGGTCGAATAGTAGCTGTGCATTGAATGACCCGCCTCGTGCGCCAACGTGAACACATCACGCAACACATCGGGCTTGTAATTCATCATGATGTAAGGATCGCCATCGTAGGAACCATAACTAAACGCACCACTTTGCTTGTTCTTGTTGGGATAACGATCGCACCAGCGACCGGACAGGCCTCGACGCAGCACTTCGCAATAGTCATGTCCGAGGGGGGCCAGCGAGTCAGTAATGACTTCGACCGCTTCGTCCCATGAATGCTGTTTCCGGATATCGCTGACAATCGGTACGTAGGTGTCGTAGTGATGGATCTTGTCGAGTCCCATTTTGCGCCGACGAAGATCGTAAAACTTGTACAGCGTTGGCAAGTGCTGGCGGACCGTAGAAATCAGGTTGTCATAAACAGTTGCGGGAACGTTATCGGCGAACAAGGCCTGTTGCAGGCAACCGTCGTAGCCACGGACCCTCGCGTAGTAGACATCTTTTTGAACGGAACCGTGCAGCGCGGCCGCCAACGAATTTTCGTGCGCAGAAAACTCTTCGTAAAACTGTTGGAAGGCAGTGCTGCGCACATCTCGATTGGGCGACTCCAGCAAGCTGGAAAACGTCGATTGTGAAAGCTCGACCGATTCACCCTTTTCGTTTTCGACAAAACCGAATTTCAGGTCCGAATCCGTGAGTTGGCGAAAGATTCGACCGGCGGCACCGGCCATCTCGCCTTGCATGGCCAATATCTGTTCTTCACGATCCGTCAGCGTGTATTTTTTGTATCGGACCATTCGCTCGATCAGCAATCGATACAATTCCAGCTCGTCCGATTTCAAAAGGATCTTGAGCGTTGATTCGGGGATCGCCATTATTTCAGGCCGAATGAAACTGGCGGCTTCGCCAGCCCGCGTGGTGACACTTTGCAACCGCCCTATCAGCCGCTGGTAAGTGCTGTTGGTCTGATCCTCCGTGGTCTTGAGATAGGAATAGTTGGCGAGTCGGTCGGCCAGTCGTTCCGTTTCACTATCGTATCGCAAACAGTCTGCCAGGAAGGTGGCGCCGTCGGCGAGCTTGTCCCTGAACACCGCATAGCCCGGGATCCGGCTCTCAAGTTGTTTGAGTCCGGCTTCCCACTTGTCGTCATTTTCAAACAGTTTGGTTAAATCCCAGGTGTCTTCGATGGAGGATTCACTGCGCGGCGGAAGCGTGATGACGTTTGACATACTGAATGGACTGCTGAGAAAACGGGGTGTTCCATGGATGCTGCCCATTTTGGCACATCACACAGCGGGAAAAAATGGGTCTAGGCGATGCGGAATCGCCATTGAAGTGTTCGAGGTACGGATTCGCTGCGATCATCATTCGGCTGAATTCGGATCAGCCCATCGCTTGCGACGTCGATCGAGCAATCCGAGTCCGCCGTGATCCGCATGGACGCGCCGTACAATTCCAGAATAACGGAATTGGCCTTGATTTGCCGGCATGTTGCGCCGCTGGTCAATTGATAAGTGATGCCAATAAACTCAGGAGTATCGTTTACGCGGCAAGCGAATTCGACATCAATGAAGCTATTTGCAGCGGTTTTCCACGCACCCGACCAATGACTTCGGCCCGCCCGGCCAATCGCCATGAGGACTGACAAACCGTCATGGTATTCCTTGATAACTTCTTGCCACGGCGGACTGCTGGGCCAATTCGAATCGCTTTTCGTGATGGATTTCAAAAGGAGTTGCTGGGCCGGTTCATCCCCGAAAAACCAGCGCTCGATCCATTGTGTGCCGACTTGCTCAAAACCGATAACGACACGTCTTTGGCCGGAAAGAAAACACTCAAGCATCTTCTCGGCAGGCACGTTCATGCGCGGATTATCGGATATGAAGACGACAGTAGCAACAGAAATCGCGGGACACATGGACTTATGGTCTGCGCATTATGCCAATCGCCGGCCGAATGAACAACCGACACTCCGGGCATTACGTCAGCAAGGTCAGTCTCATTGCGACAAGGAGATTCGCGGGCATCGGAATTACAGATTCGTTGGATATTCGAGTTGAACCATTTGTTCGCCGACCCGCTCGTTAATCAGGAGAGAGAGTTGCTGGTCAAAAACCTCTTTCCAGTTGCCCGGCGTCATACGTCGTTTGTGTCGATTGACATCTTCGGTTTCCGGCACCTCAAATTGCCGGATCATGGTGTTGTACCACGACTTGTCAACGACGTCGTCAAATCCTGCGTACTTGACAAATGTCGTCAGCCAGTGACGAGGATCGGACAACAGCAGTTCGTAGGGCAGGTCAACGATTTGCGGATAGTCGCGGAGCAGGTTGGCACAGTTTGCGAATTCATCGACAACTTCCTTGTTGTCGGGCTCGGCCAGGGTACTTGCAATCCAGCGATAGACGCCGATTTTCTGCATGCGGCTGCGCCGCTCATCAAGCTCGTTGCTGGTCTTTCCGGTCAACATGGCACTTTCGCCATGACTGAACGCCAGGGAGTAATACATGGAAACCAGTGCATCGCGCGGGTCGCGGCGCATGATGAACACGCGCGAGTTGGCGGGAGGGAAGGGTTCTCTCAAATGTTTTGAAAGTGCCGGAATGTGATCGGGGTAAAGTCTTCCGACGAGACAATTGCTGCGGGGCAGGGGATCGTCGGCGAGCATCCGCAAGAGTCGGCGACTCAGTTCGGCCCGATCGAGAGTCGGCTGCAGCTCAAGCGGTTCGCGATTGGCGTGATACCATTCCACATACTTCTTGCCCACCATGTAGGCCGAATAATCCGGGCTCCTCCTTGCAAGCGAGGGTAGCAAGTGGCCAGCAACAAAGGTTGACGCTCCCTTGTGAACACAAATGAAATAGATATTCGGGCGCTCTGCCATTTCAGGGATTCTCCTGCAGTCCATTCGGTACCGTTGCCGGCGGACTATCCCAAGTGCAGGCGAATCGCGTCAATCCCGTTTTTGGCCGCGAATAACGACCTCGGCGATCCTCAAGTGGCTGTTGTGTTGCCTATTTTAATATTTCATCAGGGCGGCGGTCCCAATACCGGTCGATCGAATCGGCAAAGAACAAATCGCGACCCAATTCCCCATACAAGTAATCCCGCTCGCCGTCATCAAAAACCGTCGCTCCTTCCAGCAAATGCATACCGCTGCCAGCAAGATTTGGACCTGTGCCATTGAACAGAGACGATGCACGTTCGTCATACGAGCGAGCCGAACTCCATTCTGCAGAAAGTGCCGTCAATGCCGGGGCATTTGCGTCGTACGATGTATGACCGCCAATCAGCAAATCGTCATCAAGGCCGCCAAACAGCCCGTCGCGACCGCGGCCGCCGAACAGCAAATCACGACCCGCATGCCCGTACAGCCAGTCGTCCCCATCGCCTCCGACCAGGGTATCGTTGCCGGACAAGCCGTGTAACCAATCATTGCCAGCAGCGCCAACAAGCACATCCAGGTCGCCGCCGCCAAACAAGGTGTCATTGCCAGACTCGCCATACAACCAGTTTCGATGGTTCGTACCGAACAGCCAGTCGTTACCGGAGCCGCCAAACAACTCAGTCGTCGTGGCGACGTTGTGTGTAAATTCAATTCGGTCATTGCCGCTGGAACCGTTGACAACAACGTTCCATAATCCGGAAGTTGAAAACTGGCCGACCAGTTGTCCATGGTTTCGCACGACCAGATTCGAGCCTGTTCGCACACTGAAGATATTGTCATCCAGTGTCGTTCCAAGGATGTACAATTGGTGCTCATTCAATTGAGCAACCACTTTGGTTTGCATTTGCAACTGGCTTTTTGTCACCAGATTGCCAATACTTTGCCCCGCTGCCAATGCTTCGAGGTTGTCAAAGTTGTAATGGATGCCGCCATAAATGCGGCTGATCCCGGCTTCGCTCGCTGCCGATGCCAGGCTGCTAAAGTAGCGGGTCGAAATACCGGGCACTTCCGAGACCAGCTTGAAATTCAGACTGTCGGTGCCAAAAAAACCGGCCAACGCTGTCGATGCAGCGCCGCTGAAAGTGCTGTGCCCGGATGTGTACGACGGAAAGGCTGGCGTTGTCAGCAATGGAGTCCAACTCGCATCCTTTAGCGTCGCAGCGTTTCCGTCCAGATCACCCTGCTGAATCGCCGTGATCGGTCGCCACAAATCGTATTCGTATTTCGCGTCCCAGGCAGAAATCGCCGCGTCAGCCAGCGAAATGTTCAGTACGGCAAACATGCGGGCGTTTTCATAAAGACTGTTTCCCTGCGATTCTGCCAGGTCCTGGGCAATCATGTTCCATTGTCCCGGTGGAGTAGCCGTTCCCGGGCCACCCGCCCAGATTTTGGCAATTTCCGTTTGGTCCGCTGTGCGTGTCGTGCTGCTTAACGAACCCAGGTCCTTGACCATGTTGTAATCGACCGCATACGGGTCACTGTTCAATTCCGGGGGTGCCAGCGGGCGAAACTGGTCGCCGCTATCCATTGCCCAGATATCGACAAACGGCCATTGTGGCAATACCGGTGCCGCAAAGGCGGGAGGGGTTGGAATCCAGTCGCCAGGATTTGTTCCCGGAGTGTACGAGACAACCGTCGTTGCTCCGTCACTGGCACGCAGCGCCAGAATCGCGTCCGCCACAAATTGACCTGCTGCTACCCCTTGATCCTCGCGAATGCCATCCGGTACCGTTGCCAATGAAGAAGTAAGTGCCGCAGCAAAAGTCGATTGCAGCGATGGAAACAGACTTGAAAGCGTTCGTTCAGCCGCCGATGCAACCGCCGCTTCAGCAGACGCCTTGGGATGCACTGCCGCCATCGTCGCGTAGGGCTGGTACTTGTTGTAAATCGAATTGATCGCATCGAACATGGACGTGTGGACAATCGCCATCGCCCGCGAAGCGATGGGCGGAGCCGGCTTGACTATTCGAATCGCGTCCAGCAACTGCTCGTTCCACTGGACCACCATGTCCGCCGCCATTAACTGGCGAGCTTCGAGATTCTCGAATCCCAATGTCGCAGTCTGTCCGAATTTGTTCCGTCGGCGACGTCGACGTTGAATCAAGTCAGTGCCGCTGAAAAGTTTGAATTGTCGAAGCCAATTCCGGCCCGAGTCGCAATGATTTGAGTAGTTCATGAAAGGTACAACCCCAGGGAAGTAATCTCGCGCCGGCAGGACTAAGGCAACATTTGATAGTCGTTGCCGCCTCGCGGTTCAAAATGCCGATTTCCAGACGAACTCGCTTACTCTGATTCTCCCGGGTTTGACAGTCAACCATCTTGACCGCGTAATTTGGAAAAAACATGGCTGCCAGTGCCTGCTTCCAGGGTAGTTTTCGGCCAATCCCCGAAAGCCCCAGAAAGGGGGCTGCAAAATTGGCGCTAAAATGGGTGTTAAAAAAGGGCAATTCTTGTAGTTGGCGATTAAGGTCACGAGGGATCAATCCGCAGGATTGATCCAGAATCCGATCGTAGAGTCGCGCGGAGTCGCAGAGTGGCTGCACCGTGAGGCCGATGGGACAAATGCAAAGTGTAAAACAACATAGGAGTCATCGGCATCGAATCGTCCACCCTCGAACCCTTCGCGAACGATTAAGGGATCGTGTAAACTCTCTCCTGGAAAATCATTCCGGAAATTCTCCCGCGTCTGATTGGCTCATCCATGGCGGTGCCGGGTCGTGCGATGCAGGCGATGCCGGGAATACAGAAAATAGACGTGGCGGCACTTGAAGCTGCCTGTGCAGGGGACTAATCCGTGCAGGAGTTTTGCGATGATTCAAATTAAGTCTGTTGAAACAAAAGCGGAATATGATGTGGTAGTGATCGGCGGCGGACCTGCAGGTTCGACAGCCGCCACGTTGATTGCACAAAAGGGTTACCACGTCGCGATATTCGAGCGGGAGCGCTTTCCCCGTTTTCATATTGGCGAATCGTTAATCCCGGAAACGTACTGGGTCCTGCAGCGCCTGGGGATGCTGCCGAAAATGCAGCAAAGCCGCTTTGTAAAAAAACACAGTGTGCAGTTCGTGAATTCCGACGGGCGAATTTCCGCCCCTTTTTACTTTTCGGAGAACCGCCCGCACGAATGCTCGCAAACCTGGCAAGTGGTACGTAGCGAGTTTGATCAGATGTTACTTACCAACGCCGCCGAACAGGGGGTGGAAGTTCATCAGGGTTGCCGGGTGCGCGATGTGATCTTCGAAAACGAAATTGCGGTGGGGGTCACGGTCCAGAATTCGGACGGGGAGATCAAAACCGTAAGGGCCAAAGTCGTGGTGGATGCGAGTGGCCAGAGCGGGTTGTTGATGAACCGGTTGAACCTGCGGGTTTGGGATCCGGTTCTGAACAAGGGAGCCATCTGGACTTATTGGAAGGGTGCCTATCGGGACTGTGGCAAAGACGAAGGGGCCACCGTTGTGTTGCAGACTGCCAATCGGCAGGGGTGGTTCTGGTACATTCCGCTGCACGAGGATCTTGTCAGTATTGGTGTTGTCGCGCCGTTTGACTATCTTTTCAAGGGACGTGGCGGAAACGAACTGGTTTACACCGAGGAAGTCGAATTGTGCCCGGTGGTCCGGGAAAGAGTCGCGGGCGCAAGCCGATCGACGGGCTATTTTGCCACTCGCGATTACTCGTACCGGACGAGGCAGATAGCTGGCGACGGCTGGGTGTTGGTCGGTGATGCGCTAGGATTTCTCGATCCACTTTATTCGTCCGGAGTTTTGCTGGCATTGCGCTCGGGCGAAAAGGCGGCCGATGCAATCTGCGACGGTTTGGAACGGGATGATGTATCGGCAGGGCAGCTTTGTCACTGGGGAGAGGAATTCAATCGGGGTGTCGATCGGATGCGGCGACTGGTTTGCGAGTATTACGATGGTTTTAACTTTGGCCAGTTCGTTCGCAAGTTTCCGCATTTGAAAGGAACACTGACCGACCTGTTAATTGGCGATCTTTTCAATGAACGGGTTGATGCGGTCTGGGCGCCAATGGAATCGCTTTATCCACCGGGCAAGGCTCCGATTCCCGGCTGGTTTCATGAGGCAGCGCCGGAACCTGGGTCCAACAGGAAAAATGAACTTTTGGTTCCCGAAGGACCGAAGCCGTAAGGTCCGCGCGGGGTGGCCGGAACGACGGGCTTCCGCTAGATTTGCGGGGAATTACGACACGACAATGGGGATCGGGAGTCCATGGGAAATACTCAATTGGCGGTGCAGTTCTTTCTGCAGCTTGCCATTATTCTCGTCTGTTGCCGGATCGTTGGGGTCGTTGCACGGCGATTGGGTCAGCCTCAGGTTGTAGCCGAGATGATTACCGGTGTATTGCTGGGGCCATCCCTGTTCGGACTTTTTTGGCCTGAATTGCAACAGGCAATCTTTCCGTGGGATTCCACACAAACAACGCGCGACACTCAGAGCTATCTCGTACCGATTTCGCAGTTGGGATTGGCCCTTTATATGTTTATCGTGGGGATGGATTTTCGGGTCGACATCCTTCGGGAACACTTTCGTGCCTCGGCCGCTGTCTCTTTGGCCGGAATGCTGGCTCCGTTTGTGCTAGGTGCTTCGCTGGCCTGGTTTTTTTTCAATTACACAGCCTTGTTCCCGGCGGAGACTTCGCTGGTGGAAGCGATGTTGTTTCTGGGGGCCTCGATGTGCATCACGGCCTTTCCAATGTTGGCGCGGATTATCCATTTCAAGAAGCTGACAGGGACGACGATGGGGACGGTGGCGATCGGTGCCGGAGCCATTGATGATGCGACCGCCTGGTGCGTTCTGGCACTGGTCCTGGCCAGTTCCAACAACGATTACAGCCAAGCCCTTTTTGGAATTGCCAGTGGTGTTTGTTATGTCGGGGTCGTTGTACTCGTCGTTCGACCGTTGTTGAAATGGACCCATCAATGGCTGATGTTGCGGCGAGAAGGGCTGAGCGAAGCGGGCCTGGTAATTGCGCTGACGCTCATGTGCATTGGAGCCTGGTTTACAGACAAGGTCGGTCTGCACGCGGTATTCGGAGCATTTGTCATGGGCACGGCCATGCCACGCGGAATCGTTTCGCGCGAGTTGACCAGCCGAATCCAGCCGTTGACGGTGGCGGTATTGCTACCCCTGTTTTTTACCTTTTCCGGACTCAACACGAAAATCGGCCTGCTCAATTCATGGTGGCTGTGGGGAATGTGCGGGTTGGTGTTTTTGACGGCGGTGCTGGGAAAGGGTGTGGCCTGTTGGCTGGCGGCGCGCTGGAGCGGACTGGACAACCGGGAAGCGATGGGAGTGGGAACTTTGATGAATGCCCGGGGGCTGATGGAACTGATTATCATCAACATCGGATTGCAGGCAGGGATTATTTCGGAGGGCCTATTCGCCACGCTGGTCATCATGGCGGTCGTCACAACGTTGATGACCTCGCCGCTCTTTGATTGGCTGGTCGGCTCGATCAGGACGACTGATCGGAACAAGGAACATCCGGTAGCCGACGAGTTAACTGACGGATTGGCGTGACGGGCTGGCGGGAAGGGTCTCGCCAGACGAGTACGGAATGTCATATCAATCGGCCACTTCCACCAAACGGACGCCGGAGTTTCCCTGAACAGGACAGCACCGCCGTGTTGTATTGGGGCATTTCCAGGAACCATTGTCCCTGGGGCCTCGTCTCAATGTCGCCAATCCATCATCGCACCTGTATTAGCGCACCTTTTATCGGAGTCATTGACATGTTCATTGCGAGCGCCGCCCTGATCGGGATCATTTCATGGGCAAGCAGTGCGATTGTCATTCCTGTGGAAGGCTCGAAGGTAATCTTCGAGGGTGATTGGTCGAAGCCGATCACGGATGAGCGTGGATTTGCGGTGGGTGGCCGGCTGGTGTTGTGCGAGAGGCTTATTGGCGAAGATCGCCGTGAGGTGGTCGTGTACGTGGAATTGCAGGACGCTTGCGATTTTATCAGCAACGGCGGAATGCAGCTTTTCTGCGATTTGGGAAAGACCGATTTCCGACCCGAATACAACGGTGGCCTGCAATGCGAAATGCGCGACAAGGACAATCAACTTGTCAATTCCGAAGGGTATCCGTTTGGCGGTGCCATCCCGTTATCCGAATGGGTAAGGCTTCCGACGGATGCCACGATTCGTCTGCGGGCAACGCCGTTCGGCATCCATCGGCCCAAGGCAATGGCCATCGCTCCGGAACTTGGCAAGCTATGGGTGATCGGCGAAGACGACCCCAACGAATACTTCCTTTCCGGTCGATTCACGATCGATCCGGCCACCGACAATGTTCCGCGTGGCGAGGAACATGTTTGGCGTGGTGTAATTGACTTACCACCCGTTCGCATTTTCAACCAGCGGAAATGAGTTCTCCCTTTCAAATTTCAACATGGAAATGGGGCAATTTGTGGGGGGGCAATTTGTGTGGGCAATTTGTGGATTGGGCAATTTGTGGATGGCACCTTTTGCATTCGGCACCTTTTGCATTCTTCAAGGTTGCCGGATGCCAGGTCCCGCTGTTGAAAATTCGCTCAAAATCAACGGCACGTTACTTTGATTTTACGTCCCCTTTGACGCGCCAGCGGAGCCAAGCGTCGAGGAAAGGCTGAATGTCGCCGTCGAGCACACGGTGGAAATCGCCCATCATGTATCCGGTGCGCGCGTCCTTGACACGTTGGTCGGGATGCTGGAAGTAATTGCGAATTTGCGAGCCGAATCCGACGCGGGCCTTGTTTTGGTACTTGATGGACTCTTCCGCTTCCCGTTTGGCTTCTTCGAGACGGGCGAGTTGTGCGCGGAGCATTTTCCAGGCGGTGGCCCGGTTCTTGTGCTGGCTTCGTTCATTTTGGCACTGCACAACGGTATTGGTGGGCAAGTGCGTCAAACGAATTGCGCTGTCGGTCTTGTTAACGTGCTGGCCGCCCGCACCGCTGGCCCGGAAGGTGTCTTCGCGAAGATCGCTTTTTTCGATTTCGATTTCCGCTGACTCGGGGAGTTCGGGCGATATGTCGATGGCGGCGAAACTGGTTTGACGTTTTCCGTCAGCGTTAAAGGGACTGATTCGAACGAGGCGGTGCATTCCATCCTCGCCTTTGAGGTAACCAAAAGCCATCGGTCCACGGATGGCGATCGTCACACTGTTAATACCGGCCGCGTCGTTGTCGTTTCGGTCGAGCATTTCCACGGAGTACTCGTTTGCTTCCGCCCAGGCAACGTACATGCGCAGCAACATTTCGGCCCAGTCATTGGCGTCGGTACCCCCATCGCGCGCGTTGATCGACATGATTGCCCCACGGTGATCGTGAGGCCCGTTGAGGAGGGACTTCAGCTCGAGGTTTTCAAGAATGGTTTCCAGCCGGTCGATTTCGCGCGCCACTTCGGATTCAAGGGATTTGTCCTCTTCGGTCATTTCCAGCAAGCCATCCAGGTCGGCACTGGCGGCAAGCAGTTCGCTCAACGGGGCAGTGACGACCCGGAGCGATTTGAGTTGGGCAACGACTTGTTGGGCCGATTCCTGGTTGTTCCAGAACCCGGCGGCCGACATCTGATTGTTCTCGATATCGGTAATTACAAGAACTTTTTTGTCAAAGTCAAAGACTGTCTCGTAGTTGGGTGATACGTTGCTGAATCAGGCGGGCACGGTCATAGAATTCACTTTCCACGCAAACAATCTCCCTGGAATTGACGCAAACGACAAATGAGCGGTTGAGTCGGCAGCGGATGCAATTAAACTTTCGGTGCCACATCATAGCGGAGGCAGGCGATTCGGTTAAGTGATTGAAGTAGGGAGGAAGCTCCAAACGACCGGCAGCGATTGCGGTTTTCCCGGATTGGGGAAGCGAAAACCCCGTTCAAGGTTGGGTTTTGCGGTTTGTATTCGATATCTGCTTGTTGCGAGAGGGGGCTCCCTGAAAGGAGTCTGTTTTTGTTGGAAGGGAAAGACGATCGGCATGGCTTGGTATAAGATAGGAAGTCCGCCCGACCGGGATAATGCCCACCAGGCCACGGCACCTCCCTCCTTCCGGTTTTTGGGTTCGGCCACAATTATCCTCATATCCGGAAGGGGTTCCGCCGGGCCTGTTGTCGCGCGGAAATGGATCTCGTCCCATATTGGAGTTCTTGTATGAGTACGCCTAAAAAAAGTGAATATCGGTTAAATGAGAATGTCGAAACGGCGGCATCCACTGTCGAGGGGCTGAAAGCGCGCTTGCTGAAGCAATCGTCGTCCAACGAGGTTGACAAATACTTTAAGGCGCTGGTCAAGCTGGAAGGGAGCGACTTGCACATGAAAGTCGGCCAGCCCCCGATCATCCGTATCCACGGCACGCTCAAGCCTCTTAATCGCGAGCCGGTCGGTGCCGAGGAGATGATCGACTTGTTGATTCCGATGCTCGATGAACGAACGCGCCGCATGTTTCAGGACACGGGCGGTGCCGACTTTGCGTATATCGTTAACGTCGATGGGACGGATTGGCGTTTCCGGGTAAACATGTTGCAACAACTGGGGCGAATCGGCCTTGTCGCTCGCCGTGTCAATAACTTTATTCCGAACTTCGAAGGGCTGCACCTGCCCCCCGTTATCGAATCGCTCTGCCATCACGACCAGGGGATGGTGTTACTGGCGGGTGTAACGGGATCAGGAAAAAGTACAACGATTGCCTCGATGCTGAACTACATCAACCGGCATTACGTCAAGCATATTCTGACGCTGGAAGATCCGATTGAGTTTGTTTTCAAGGACGAAAAATGCCTGATCAACCAGCGTGAAGTCGGTATGGATGTCGTGGATTTTGGAATAGGGATGAAGCACGCGGTTCGCGAAGACCCGGACATTATCCTCGTAGGCGAGATGCGAGATGAAGAGACGTTTATGACGGCCATTCACGCGGCCGAAACGGGGCACCTTGTATTCGGAACGATTCACGCCTCGTCGGCACCTTCGACGATCGGTCGAATTCTGGACTTGTTCCCCGAAGAAATGCACTCGGCCATCCGCAGCGCTATCGCCATGAATATGAAGGCAATCGTGGCGCAAAAGCTCTTGCCCTGCATCAGGGAAGGGGTGGGTCGCGTTCCAACTTGTGAAATCATGACATTCAATCCGACCGTTCGGAAACTGATTCTCGAAGAGCAGGACCACAAACTGAGCGATGCGATTCGCATTGGCGCCGAAGAAGGAATGCAGGACTTTACGATGAGTCTGAAACAACTGGTGGATGAGGAGTTAATCGATCGTCCGACCGCATTCCAGGTAGCACCGAACCGGGACGCGCTGAAAATGGCCCTCAAGGGAATCAATGTTTCGCAGCCTGGAATTCTTTGATGAAGCGACGACCTGCCGCGTGGTTGACAATCCTGATCGTTTTTGCCGGCCTGCTGTTGATGGCGTCGCCGGCGATGGCGCAGGCGTGGCCCGATTATCCGACGCCCCGCAATCATGCGATTGACCGCGGGCCCGGCGGATACTTCAGCTGGATCAAATTACTTTTAATCGTTGTCGTGTACCTTGTCTGGGTTAAATTGGCCGATCGGGTCAATCGCGACGCCTTGAAGTTCCAGGAACACACGGGCCATTCCGCCAATATCTGGAATCCGATTATTGTCTTGTCATTTATTGGCGGACTGCTTGCCGCGATATCCATCCCGCTATTTGTAGCCGGATTTGCCGTCTATGTCGCGGCAGCGATCCTGCCCGTGTTTTTGTATGCCATCAACCGTCGCGGGAAGGTTCCGGACGATGCACGGACCGGTGAATTGTTCTCGACAAGGATCGAGCAAGCTGCTGGACTGATCGCGTTCAAGGCGGCCGGAAATAATGCGGATGAATCCCAATCGAATCTGATTCGAGCGAGACAGTCCAGCATGTTCGATGCGACATCCTCCCTGTTGCATGCGTCGTTTTCCAAGCGTACCGAACAGATCCTGTTCGACTTTACCCGCGATGCCGTTACGGCACGGGAGATGGTTGACGGAATCTGGCACAACTTGCCGACGCTGGACCGGGTCGCTGGTGACGCCATGCTAAACGTGCTCAAGTCGCTGGCGAATCTGAACTCGGGAGAGCGGCGCCAGACGCAGCGCGGCCGGTTCGACGGCAAGATCGGCCGGGCCAAGGTCAGTTTTGATTTGTTAACACAAGGGGTTCAAACGGGCGAGCGGGCGCTGGTGAAACTTGTTTACGAAGCGACGCTTGCTCTCGACCTGGCCAAACTGGGGATGCCTGTTCCGACGGTTGACAAGATCAACGAAGCCCTTCATAAACCCAGCCTGATCATCATTTCTGCACCGTTTGGACAGGGGCTGTCGACGACCTGGCAAGCCTTGCTGAGTGGCGCCGACCGGTTCACGCGCGACTGGGTCTCGATTGTTGATCACGACGATCAGGAGACGGATAAGGAAAACATCGATGTGAAACGATTCGATTCGCGTGCCGGCGAATCGCCAGCCGTGATTTTGAAGAAAGCCCTTCTAAAACAACCTCACGTATTCGTCGTTCCCAATCCGGTGAATTCGAAAACCATGGATATACTGACCGACCAGATTCAGTCGGAAAAACGAACGGCTATGACGCAGACGCGAGCCGGTTCAGCGGCCGAGGCCTTGTTGCGGGTGATGTCGCTCAGTGGAAATCGTAAGGATTTCGTCAAAAGCGTTTCGCTGATTACCTGTCAACGACTGGTCCGGCGATTATGCGACAAATGCAAGCAGCCGGTCCAGGCCAATCCACAGGCAATCGTGCAGATGGGCGGTAATCCGGCCGACGGAACCACGATTTACAAGCATTACCAGCTACCGCCGATGGAACAGAGGATCGATGAAGCCGGAAAACCTGTCGAGATGCTACCGTGCGGGGCATGTGCAGGAATCGGTTTCATGGGTCGAACAGCGATTTACGAAATGGTGGCGGTCGACGACGAAATTCGCAAGGTATTGTTGGCCGATCCGCGCATCGAACCAGTAACGAAAATCATTCGTCAACGTGGAAACCTGACCGTGCAGGAGCAGGCTTACCGGGCCGTCCTTGACGGTCGTACTGCCATGAACGAAGTGCAACGTGTCATGCAGGGACAGCCCAACCAACCATCCCAAAGCTGATTGTTATGTCGAACGATTCTCCGATACCGCTTGATGACTTGCCCCCGCTGAAGTTCATTGTCAGCGGTGACAACGACGATATTCGTCAGGCAACCTTGCTGGCGGTGCAGCCTTCGCCCGGCTATCCGCACGCCGTTTTTTTGCTGGCCGATGCCATAACCAAACGGGCCGATTTGATCCTGATGGACTTTTCGGCCAACAGCGCCAGTGTCCGCTACCAGGTCGATGGAATCTGGCACAACATGCCCCCCATCCCTCGCGATGTTGGCGACTATATGCTGGCCAGTTTCAAACAGCTTGCCGGCCTTGATTACCGGGAGCGGCGACAGCGTCAGGTCGGCAATTTTTCAGCCGAGTACATGCGCAGCAAACACAAGTGCCGCATGACCTGTCAGGGCATTCCGACAGGCGAGCGCGTGGCGCTGGAAGTGGATCGCAAAAAACCGTCGCTCGACAATCTCGAAGAGATTGGCATGCGTCCCGGAATGCGCACCGCCTTGTTGAAAGTGCTGAACGGCGAGGGAGGGCTGGTCCTGTTCAGTGCCTTGCCTGGCGACGGAATGTCAACAACGTGGCGAGCCGCGCTGCAGTCCACCGACCGATTCCTGCGCGATTACTTTACGATGCAGGAAAAATCCCGACAGGAAGCGGAAGTCATCAACATCGGCAACGTAGTGTGGGACGAATCGGCTGGAGAAACGATGCTCACGGCACTGCGCGGGCTGTTGTTGCGGGAACCCAATGCCATCGCTTTTCCGGAAATTGGAGATTCCGCCTCCCTCAACGAACTTTGTCGATTGGCGAATGACCTGGATATCTCGATAACGACCCGGGTGCCGGCGCGACATGCCGTTGAAGCGGTTGTTCGTGCCCTGATGCTTAAACCCGATAGTGCTCAATTTGCCAAGGCATTGAAACTCGTGGTTTGTCAACGAATTATTCGCAAATTGTGTATCGCTTGTCGCGTTCCTTTTCAGGCAAGTCCAGCGTTATTAAACCAGCTTGGCCTGCCGCCCGAGCGGGTTCCCGTGCTTTATCGCCAGTACCAGCCGCGACCGGAAGATCTGGTTGATGAACGTGGAGTTCCAGTCGACGTTATGCCATGCGAAACCTGTGGCGGACTTGGATATAGCGAACGAACGGGAATTTTTGAATTGCTGCACGTTGATGATCGATTTCGAAAGGCAATGAAAAGTACTCCGACAATTGCCGCCTTGAACGACGTTGCCATCCAGTGTGGTCATGTGGGCTTGCGCGAAGAAGGTATCGTTTTGGTTGCGCGGGGCGATTCATCACTGGAAGAACTGCAACGTGTCCTCAAGAAATAACGATTGTTTTTTCAGGCGGGATTGACCTGCCCGGACAAAAACAGGGTGAACGGTTCTGCCGGCCATGCCGTAGAATCAAAGATGGAATCACTTCGAAATACAAGGCACTTTCATGATCACAGCCATCACCATTGTCAGTATGGTTTTCATTTTCGTCGCCCTTTGGTTTTTGGGATTTTGGAGCTGTCTGTTGACTTTCATCAACATTTTGTTGGCGGCGATGATTGCTTCCAATTGGTTTGAGCCGCTGGCGGATGCCCTGGACGGCGGGTCAAGCACTTATACCTATCTGCTCGATTTTTCGGCATTATGGCTGTTGTTTTTTGGAACCGTTACGGTACTGCGGATCGCGACAGATTCATTGAGCCGAATGAAAGTAGAATTTCATCCAGCGATGGATATGGGCATGCGAACGGTACTTGCTCTGTCATCAGCGTGGGTGTTTGCCTGTTTCCTGCAGTTTTCCCTGCATGTCGCTCCTTTGCCAACGACGGCGTTTCAGGAGACTCCAACAACAGTTAACTTTGTCGGGCAGCCGGACCGGCTGTGGCTCGGGTTTTTGCAAAGCCGTTCGCAAGGCGCACTGGCTGCATCGTTGACTGAGCCTCTGTCGGCGGAATACAGCAGCAGCGACCTTCACCCGGACGATCAAAAATTGAACAGTCGCGTCTTTGACTCGCGAGGCAATTTTATTTACAAGTACAGCAATCGGCGACAAACGCTGGCCGAACAGTCCAGCTTGCGAGTAAAGCGTTAGCGGCCCCGGCATTGGGTTAGCCCATCCGGCGGCCGTTGTTGAACTTCCCGGTTTGCGGACATGCATCGCAAAATGCCGTTTTGACTATTTCAGGTTTCAACTAGTTCAGATTTTGACAGTTCCATGGAGAAAACACCCATGTCCGATTCCCCCAGTAATCAGTTGCTGCGAGAACAAGGAACGGAAATTGAATACCTGCCGTTTAACCCGCTGGCCTTGCTGGCTGTTGTATTCGGCCTGTTATCGTTACTGACCTTCGTTAGTTTTGCATTTCTTCCAGTCGGAATGGCCGGGATGATCGTAGGCGTGGTAGCCATGATTGGCTGCAATGAAGGGCGCACACGAAGCGGCTACAATTTCGCGCGGGCGGCTGTGTTGTTGTCGGCGTTGGGACTTGCAATGGGGCTGGGACACCACTTCGGGCGCCTTGGTTGGCTGGTCCATGTTGCCAGGGGCCATGCGGCGAAAATGATCGCCTTTGTAGAGGAGGATCGACTCGAGGAAGCTCATAGTTTCGCCTACGAATTTTATATGCGGCCCGAACCGGGGACGAACCTGATTGAATACTACATGAGTACCGAGGTCCCAAAGGGTCACCAATCACCACCTGCTGCTTCACTGAACATATGGATGACCATGCACCCGTTAAATATTATGTGCGAGGATGAGCTGCGCGGGAAACACGAATATGTTGGATTTCAGGATTACAAAACGAGTCAACTCGAAGAAAATATCATTTTGAGGTATCGCTACGTTCCGGCCTCGTCGGATATCAAACCGATTTTGTACGACATTGACTTAAAGCGCAGCATTCGCAAGCCGCCGATCGGTACGCAATGGCATGCCGATTTCAAAGGCGTGGTTGTATTGACGGGCAATGACGTACCGGTGCGACATACCCTGACTCAATTCAGCGCGGCGCCTCGAAAACGGTTCAAGAACACGGGCAACGACGGGGACACGGCTGACGTGAAAACGGACAATGGTCAACTGAAAGCTGAAGATCAGGCAAGCCCACAGGAATCGACGAACAAGTAGCTTTCGACCAACTACAAACGTATTCGCCCGATTCGCCTACCGGTTCCAACCAAAAAAAGGTCGAATGCCCGATGCGGCATTCGACCTATTACCTTGTCGTATCAGGTATGACTGAGCAGGCGTGTGCAGCTAGGCCGTTCCTTCGCCAGCCGATCCTTCCTTGTCTTCAGCAGCCTTGTCTTCAGCAGCCTTGTCGGCTGAGGCTTTGTCGGCTGCCGGGTTACCTGCCCGATTCAGGCCTGCCGGGCGATCTTTTTTGGTTTCCGGTTTCTTTTTTTCGGGCTTGCTTTCGGTCACCTTCAACAAAGCTGTCCTGTCTTCTGACTTAAAGTAGACGGCATAAGCGTCGTAGGTCATTAATGGAATGCCCCGTGGCCATGCGTATGTTTCGACCACCGTTGTTTCTTCTTGCGTCTCGGTTGTTTTTGGTTCGCGACCCATCGCCTTGCGAACGTCTTGCTGGGTAACGAATCCATCCCTGTCGAGATCACCAATTCTTATGATGTTGCCGTTTTCCATAACCGCTTCGCCGGTATTGTCCATTTGGGGATCAAGCATGGCCAGGAGCTTTTTGACGCCTTCCTGGTATGCAGGTTTGGCAACGAAGTAGTCGTAGCCAAATCCGCCCAAAACTGCCAACAACACGACAACGAGAAACAGCTTGCGCCCTTTTCCTGACGAAGTATTTTGAAATTCATCTTTGTTCATGAAAATTTCCTTTTTTGTTTTTTGAGATTGAGGTACTTTGATCATCGCGATCTATGGGTTGCCAAATCAGACAGCAGGCAACAAGACTGATTGCTTTGAATGTGGAATGGCGCGGTTACCTCGCGACGAAAAATCGGGCTACTCGTCGCGCAAAGGCGCCCCGGCAGTCCCGGTTACCAGATCCGACAAAGACGCGAATGCAAGGGTTTGTCGGACTAGCCGCCCGACCCTTCACCACCAGCACCTTCCGTGCCACCAGCACCTTCCGTGCCCCCTTCGCTTCCACCTGGTTCATTGGAATCGGGTTTGGGAGTTTCTGCGGCTTCACCAGATGGTTCGCCACCAGGCTCGCCACCCTTGGGTGAGGATTCTTCCGTATTTTCTTTTGGCGGATCTGCTTTTTCTGCTTCCGGCGGATTTTCTACGTTGTCCGGCGGCAAATTGTTTTTATCGTCAGCCGCTTCCAGATCGCTTTTTTCCGATTCTTCCTTTCCGCCGTTGTTGCTGGTTTCCGGGTCTTGCTTTCCCTCGCCGTCGGCTGATTCTTTCCCCAGCGGTTCTTCAGTACTTCCGTTAACCGGTGTTGGCGATGGCGGCGGGCCACCGGCTCGGCTTGGCTGGTTGCGATTCAAAACAATGGTGGGCCGTTCCGCAGGAAAGTTGTCTTCCGTAAGTGGCGTGCCGGCACTGGCAGAATAATAAAACCGGTCGTCGGCAATTTCAGGGTTCTTTTCGGCAAGCACGCCAGTGATTTTCGTGTAGACGACATGGATGTCATGCGGCCGAAACGGAAGTCCACTTGGCCAGCGATAAGTGCGAACTTCGATTCCATGCTGGGAGACATCAACCGAAAAAGGTTGCTTGCCAATTAGCGATTCAAATTCCTGCGCAGTGAACTCACTGGAATCGGCCGACGAATCGACTTCCTCGATTTTTTCCCAAGCCGCCTTGAAGGCAGGCCGTGACCAGGCAAATTCGAAAATACCGCCAGCAAAGACAAACGCAAAAATAATAAACAACACGACCTGTCTGGCGACGATGCCATTCCTCAAACCGGGCTGATACGAATTGAATGTCATTTTTTTGTCCACCAGAAAGTAACTAACAATGAAGTATTCGAGCATGTCAACGCCGCCATCGCTTTTAGCCAGTCAATACAAAGGCTTGGACATACCTTGAGGCGAATCGGATTGCCTCGCATTTTAATGGGCAAACCGCCGGCGCGCAGGTAGAAAAAGGTTTTTTTGTCCCTATTTTTACGATCAATAAAGGGTCTTGCGGGGAAAGCTTTTACGATCAGGCGGAATGCATCGTGTGCCGGTTTACTGACCACAAGATAGCCACAGACAATGATTTGTCCCGGGAATGCGTTGAACTACTGCTTGGCCAGCATATTGTCGAGCAATCGGCCGGGAGAGCCCATGGCGTTATACCCTCCGTCGACATGGAGCACTTCACCAGTGATCCCGTTCGAAAGATCCGACAAGAGGAACATTCCGGTCTTTCCGACTTCATCGTGGGTAACATTACGGCCCAACGGGGACATTTTTTCGTACAGAAATAGCATTTCGCCGACGCCGGCGGCGGTACCGGCCAGGGTCTTGAGAGGTCCGGCGCTCAAGGCGTTTACACGAATACCCCGGGGGCCCAGATCGAACGCCAGGTAGCGCGTTGTCGCTTCGAGTGCCGCTTTGCAAATTCCCATGACATTGTAGCCCGGAACGCATTTCTCGCCGCCAAAGTAGGTCATGCAGGCGACCGCTGCTCCGTCGTTGAGAATGCCACGTGCGTGATTGCAGATCGAAATCAGGCTGTAAACGCTGATATCCATAGCCATCTTGAATCCTTCGCGACTGGTTTCAATGGTATCGCGCGACAAGTCATCGCGGTCGGCAAAGGCAATGCTATGGAGGAGAAAGTCTATCCCGCCAAGTTCGGCCTGGGTGTGCGACATGACTTCGGCGATTTGGGTATCGTTTTGAACATCGAGTGGAATGATAAATTTTGCATTGGCGTGTCCGTTGACAGCCTTTTCCACTCGCCGGCGATTTTTCCGTCTGTCGTCATCCGCGCGATCGGGCAAGTGGGTGAACCCGCAAATCCCACCTTCGTTCATAATCCGCTCCGAAATCGCCATGGCAATCGAGCGATCGTTGGCAACGCCAAGAATCAGACCTTTTTTTCCGTTGAACAGACCCATGTTTTGTTGCTCCCGCGTTGCCGACCATTGTTTGCCGGATTCAAAATGACTACGCTCAATGACTGGTTAATGAACCCGTTTTGATAACAGTTTTTGGGTCAACCCGCAATTGTGCGGCCAGTTGCCAATTGTATTCCGGCCTCGTAACACAAAATTATTAACTACCATGACGATTGAACCGGGAAGCCCCAATCTGGAATTGCTTGCCCAAGTTGTTGAGCTCGTGCCACGTTCATTGGGGGTTCGGCAATATTTGAACCAGTCCCTTGCGATTGCCTGCCGTGGCAGTCGGTTGATTGATTACGCCTGTGTGGTACGGGGTGTTAAGGGAGCTTGGCGCGAGCTGGCAACCCATGGAAAAACGATGCACTTGCCAGGAGCGCTTTTAGCCGAAGTGCTGGACCGGGAATCGACAATCGTTCAGGGACTGTGGACTGTTTCGCCCTTTGTGAAGTTGTCGACTCAAGGGATGCTGTTGGTCGTACATGGTACGTCCCCGATTTCGGCCAGGGATCTGGAGGGCCTTGCAGCAGCCATTGCCTGTTGTTTGCCTATCGTTGAAAACGCGAGCGACGAACGGCAGAGGACCCAACGGCTGGCAGCGATGCTCGAAATGACGGCGCAATGGAACCAGTCGCGCGAGACCGGCGAGTTGCTGCAGACAATGGCCGAAACATCAACGCGGCTTCTGGACGCCGAGCGGGCCACGATTTTCTTGCTGGATGCCACCGGCAAACGGCTTGTTGGACGGCCCGCACTTGGGATCGAGTCCGGTGAATTGATCATCAACGCGGAAACAGGCGTGGTCGGCCAGGTGGTTCAAACAGGCCAGGCCAGACGTGTTGACGAAGACATCGCGGTTGAACAGGCAGAAGTCGATCGAGTCGTTGGCGAACAAACAGGCTTTGTTACACGATCCCTGGTATGTGTCCCGATGTTCGGAGCAGATGGCCAGACCATTGGTGCATTTGAGCTGCTGAACAAGCGTGGCGGGAATTTTTCGGAGGCTGATGAAAAGGCCCTGGCAGAGTTGGCGGCTCACGCGGCGACCGCAATCGTAAACACGCAACATGTGGAAGTGTTACATACCAGCCGGCGCAAAGTCGCCGATGAGGCGGCCGGCAAGGTTCGAATGATTGGCGAAAGCCCGGCGATCATGTCGCTGCAAAAAACGGTAGCCCGCGTTGCCGAAACGGAACTGGCCGTGCTGATCCTTGGTGAAAACGGTACGGGAAAGGAAGTCATCGCCCAACTGATTCACTATCTGAGTCCGCGTCGCGATCATGTCATGGTCGCTGTAAACTGCGCTGCGATTACCGAGACACTGCTGGAAAGCGAACTGTTTGGACATGAGCGGGGTGCCTTCACTGATGCGCATGACACGCGGCAGGGCAAATTCGAACTGGCCAACGGCGGCACGCTGTTCCTCGATGAAATCGGCGATATGAGTCCGGGCGGGCAAGCCAAACTGTTGCGTGTTCTGGAAGAAAAAGTAGTTGTCCGTGTCGGGGGTTCACAGCCGATCGCCGTTGACGTTCGGGTAATTGCCGCTACCAATCAGGATCTTGGCAAACTGGTCCGGGACAAGAAATTTCGTGAAGACCTGTTCTTCCGGCTCAATGTTGTGACATTGCAGTTGCCACCGTTACGCGAGCGTGGCGATGATATTCTGATGCTTGCCGAACATTTTCTAAAGGACTTTTGTGCCAAGGCGCGGCGGCCCATTCCCAAACTTGCTGCCACAGCGCGCAAGGCACTTGTCGGGCACGGCTGGCCTGGAAACGTTCGCGAGTTGCGAAACATGATGGAACGTCTTGCCTACCTGTCGACCGACGAACGAGTCGATGTCGGCGATTTGTCATTCGTGATGGCACCGGGACGAGCCGAAGAGGGAATACCCATGGGACTCGCCCTGACTGAGGCGACACGCCTGTTTCAGGTCGACTATATCGAAAAACACATCAAGCGGACCCGTGGAAATATGACCGATACCGCCGAACGGCTGGGCCTGCACCGATCGAATCTCTACCGAAAAATGAAACAATTGGGGATCGACGGGGGTGACGAATTGCCATAAGGCAGTGGATTCATGGAATGATTCCGGTAGCCATCCAGCGACCGGAATCGTTGAAAACCCCAAGGAATCATCCGAATAAGGCTGCCGGACTTCCGTGCTTTTTAGCGAGGCGCCCGATTTTCTGCGGTTTTTGGCCCTCGACCGATCCGGTCCAGTTGGCTAAAATCCGCAGCTTGTCAAAATTTCACCCAACAGAAAATTTAGTCATTCCTGATATGTACGCAATCATTGCTGACGGCGGCCGCCAATACAAAGTCGAACAGGGTCAAACTCTGGAACTCGACTTGCGAGAAGTTGAACCCGGCCAATCAATAACCTTCGATCGGGTCCTCGCCATCGGTGGCGATGCCGGGTTCAAACTGGGTCAACCCACGGTCAAAGGTGCGTCGGTTTCCGCAAAAGTGCTTGACCTGACCAAAGGCGAAAAAATCTTTGTTCAAAAGTTTCGTCGCCGCAAAAACAGCAAACGCCGCACAGGCCATCGCCAAAAGTTCATCCGCGTTCGCATTGAATCGATCGCATCGTAGTTGGCCAATGCCAGGTTCATCGAAATATTAACCCGATGCGCAAGCGAGGGAGCACGTTTCGATAATTTTCTTGCGCAGGAATCGGATCGCGATAAATCCGGCAAACGCCGGTGAAACACCGACTAATTCAATCGTTTGAGTCCAAGATCGCCAAGCAGTTTTGGCAAATAGCCGATTGCCAGGCCGGCCAGCAAGCCGATTCCGTGAGCCCAGTTATCCACGTTCATGTTCAGCAAACTTTGAAACGTTGTGGTCATACAGGCAAATAACCAGACGATCAGGATAACGGTGTTGGTTGTCGAAATGAACAAACCGGAACGTTCGTCAAACAACATTTTGATCAGGACGTAACCGAACAGGCCATACAAGACACCCGACATTCCGCCGGCAAGCAATACGGCATGGTTGTTCACAAATGCAATCGCGCTCCCATCGAGATGTTCCGGCATGAGCGAGCCGGCAATATTGGACGGAATGGCCACCAGCACGACCAGTATCAGCAGCCACCACGATCCGTATCGCATCTCGATCTGGCGGCCAAAAAAAACCAGCCAATACATATTGAAGAAAAAATGCCAGCCGCCGAAATGAATAAAGATCGGCGTCACGGCGCGCCACAACTCGTAATGCATCAGGTTGTAGGTACGAAGCCGAATACTGTATGGGCCGTTTTTCTTTACTTCCGCATGCTGGAATTCCTCAGCGATCTGCCCCGGAGTTAGCGAACCAAGCGCCAATGCCCGCATTGCAAATCCGTCAACGTCGTAACCAAAATTGGTCATCAGGCCGACAAGGAAAGTGATAATCACCAGCGTGACAGTCAGTGGCGCAACCTTGTGAATTGGAGCGCTCCAGCGACCGCCAGACATCTGAACCTGCTGTTTTCGAACTTGTTTTTCCTGTTTGGCCTTTTGTCGCAAGATCAGCCCGGCGGCCTCCAGGGCATCTCGATAGGCCGCGCCATTCGGGTTGCTCCGAAAGAGTTCAAGTTCGCTTCTGGCCGTTTCGATTTTGTCTTCGTCGCGAATCCAGAGTTCCCAGTGGTCACCCGATTGTTCGCAATGAGTCTCGATCGAACGGGTCAGAAGGAACGAAGAAAATCGCTCGGCCTGCGATTTGTCCGCAATTTGTCCGATGAGCCGCATGGCCTTCTTTGCCTTTTGAATTAGTCGTCAATACAAGTTTGAGGTTTCAGGCAAGCTGCTGGCAAAGGAGATTCTGACGCTAGCAAATCACGGAAACGAAAGGATTGTTGTTCCATGGTGCCATGGCACAGTGGTCAATTTATCCAATTCACCTGTTTCTACCAACTGTACAGACAGGGGAGAACGAATTGATCGGGCAAATTCGGATCGGGTTCGGCTTGTCAAATACCAAAAAATCCGCGAAAGTCCCGCGCGAGCTGGCGAAAAAGCCGGTTTGCCAGTACAGCGACACGCTTCGTTTTGTCGTCTATTCACATACGAAAAGTACCGAGATTGCCATGTCGACTGGTTCCTTTCCGGACGCGCACTATGCGGGCTCGACGAGACCCTTGCACGCGACGCATGTCCCTGTGTCCCGTGGCGGAGAGCCTGCCGGTGACGCTGACATAGATCAAGGCTTGATTCGGGAAACGCGCGATCAGATTCGGTCGCTGGTCGATGAGATTACCCGGCTGGCACAATCCAATTGCAGCAAAAAGGAATTCTGCCAGGGTTTTTTGACGCGAACGGTTGGCGCGCTGGCTTCTCTGGGTGGTGCGATCTGGATGAAGAATCCTGGCGCACCCCGCTTCGCACTGGAATATCAAATCAATCTTTCGCAAACGGCACTGGCCAGCAGTGACGCCGCACAAATAGCCCACGATCGCTTGCTGGAACGGATTGCACTTGCCGGCCAGCCGGAACTGGTCGCGCCGCGCAGCGGTGCAGCGGATCAGCACGACAATCCAACGGATCACTTGCTGATCATAGTGCCTCTCTCGATTGAACAGGAAGTCATCGGGCTGGTCGAGATTTTTCAAAGACCCGGCACCGGTCCAACGACACAAAGGGGCTACCTGCGATTTCTGGTTCAGATGGGGGAACTGGCCAGCGACTTTCTGCGCAACGAACGGCTGCGCCGGTATGCGCATCAGGAAACAATGTGGGACCGGATGCAGGCGTTTGTCCGGGCAATTCATGGCGGACTTGATGTTCGCCGCACAGCGTTCGCCATAGCCAATGAAGGACGGCGTGTTCTCGACGCCGAGCGGGTAAGTGTCGCCATCCAGCGTGGCGGTCGTCTCGATGTCCATTCCATCAGTGGTCTCGATTCGATCGAGCGTCGGGCGGATCAAGTGAAGCGTCTTGGTCGATTGGCGACGACAGTGGCAAAGGCCGGACAACCCATCTGGTATTCGGGTGATGATACCCATTTGCCTCCGCAGATTGAGATGCAACTTCACGAATACCTCGATGTTTCACATGCCCGAATGCTGGTTGTCCACCCGTTGCATCAAACATCCGCCCTGCACGACGACGAAGTTTCACAACAGGATCAGAACGATTCCAGGCCGGTGATTGGCGCGTTAATCGTCGAACAGTTTGGTGACCAACGTCCGGCAACAGGCTTGCGAGAACAATTGCTGGCGGTTGCCGCACATTGCGAAGTTGCGCTTTCCAATTCGCTGGGTCATAGCAACATGTTTCTGGCGCCGCTATGGACATGGCTCGGTCAAACGACTGCGATAACCATGTCACGACGGTTACCGCGTCTTTTCATGGCCTGCGGTGCATTGGTATTGCTGTTTGCATCGTTGTGGCTGGTCCCCTGGTCGTTCACCCTGAGCGCCAACGGCCGGCTCACTCCGGAGAACCGAACCGAAATTTACGCTGAAGTCCAGGGCATACTTCAGGAATTGCGCGTTCCCGAGGATCCAGATGCAATCGTAAACGCCGGCGATATTTTGGCCGTGCTGACCAACAACCAGTTGCTGGTCGACATCCGCAACTTGCAAGGTCAACTCAGCCAGGCGGATGAAGAAAGCAAAAAACTGCAACGGTCGCTGGCGCGGCAATCTGAATTGTCGGCCCTCGATCGAGGGATCATCGACGGAGATCTGGCGGAAGCTTACCAACTCAAGGAAAGTCTGGCCAGGCAGTTACAACTCAAGATGGAGGAACTCGAGCTGCTGAATATTCGCGCACCGACAACCGGAAATGTTATTAACTGGCAACTGCGCCAAAACCTGTTGCGCAGGCCCGTGCAACGCGGTCAAAACCTGATGACTCTCGTTGCTCCGGACACGCCATGGCAAATCGAACTGGAGTTTCCGGAACGGCGGGTCGCGCATTTGATGAAAGCGGTCGATAGCGGCAGAGAGCCACTGACGGTGACTTTTGTTTTGGCGTCGCATCCAGGCACGGAGTTCAGCGGCAAACTCGTAAGCATCGACAACAAAATGGACGTTCGCGGTGACGAGGGAAACGCCGTCTTGTTGCGAGTCTCCGTGGATTCTGCCCAATTGCCCGGCGACTTGCTGCGCAGTGGAACACGAGTCACTGCCCAGGTGCATGCCGGGACCCGATCCCTGGGTTACGTCTGGTTCCATGAATTCTTCGAGTCCGTGCAATCAACGTGGACGTTTTGGTTTTAAAATACTCTTTGCTTTTGAATCCTTTCCAGCCAATTTACGTTGTTTGGCAACCTGGTTTTCCCCAATCTTGTCCAGCACAGACTTGATTTTCTGCCGTCCCAAACTCAAGCTAAGGGAGCGTCCCGACCTACTCCCAGGTTTGGGCGCGGCAACAAGCCCCCTCCTGATTGGGAATTCAACCGTTTCGGTTCGCTCATCATGGCTGACCTACCGCTCGACCAGACGAAAGCGCACCACGTCCAATCGCCGAGCGCCTCCGCAGACCAAAATCTCGACGAAACAAAAGGGACCCCACACAGCACGAAGGAGCTGTTCTCGCCCGATACGGAAGGGGCGTGTATTGGCAGTTACCGGTTGACATGCCGCCTTGGAGAAGGGGGATTCGGCACGGTTTGGCAAGCCGATCAAACGGAACCGATCAAGCGGACCGTGGCGCTGAAGCTACTCAAGCCCGGAATGGATTCGCACGAGATCATCGCCCGGTTTGCCCAGGAACGGCAAGCGCTGGCCGTTATGGATCACCCGGGAATCGCCAAAGTTCTGGATGCAGGCATCACGCAAAATGGCCGACCCTTTTTTGTCATGGAACTGGTCGCTGGCCCACCCCTCAACGTGTACTGCGATCAGCATCATCTCAATATGCGGTCCAGGCTCGATCTATTCATTTCGATCTGCCTCGCGGTTCAACATGCACATCAGAAAGGAGTGATTCATCGGGACTTGAAATCGTCAAACATTCTCGTGATGGATACCGACGCAGGACCACAGCCAAAGGTCATCGACTTTGGAATTGCCAAAGCGATTTCACAGCCACTGACCGAAGCCGGCGTGCACACCCATATCGGCCAATTCATTGGCACTCCGGCATACATGAGTCCCGAGCAGGCGGCGGGTTGGGGGCATGATCTGGACACCCGATCCGACGTCTACAGTCTGGGCGTTGTCCTTTACCAATTGTTGACGGGTTGTTTGCCTTATGAGTCGCCCAATCAGCGGCTCCAGAATCCCGACGATATCCGCAGGCATGTTATTGACGCGCTTCCGACACGGCCATCGACAAAGCTCAAGAGCGTGCCCGAGCCCGACCGATTCAAGCTGTCGATGGCCCGCGGTGTCGAGTTTCCGCGATTGATCCAGATGATGCGCGGCGATCTCGACTGGATTGTCATGAAGGCGCTGGAAAAGGACCGCAGCCGACGCTACGACACGGCATTGGACCTGGCCGCCGATGTCAGGCACTATTTGAACGTCGAACCGGTGATCGCACGACCACCCAGTTTCGGGTACGTGCTACGGCGGTTCGTGGTTCGCCATCGAGGTGCTGTCGCCGCCGCCAGTGCGTTACTGGTGATGCTGATTCTCGGTTTGGCGGTGTCGACCACGATGTTCTTCCGGGAGAAAGCATCGCGCGCGGAGGCCGAGACGTCGGCGATCAAATCCCGGCAAGTCGCGAAACTGCTCAAGGAAATGCTCGTTTCCGCCGGCCCGTCAAGGGCACAAGGGAAAGACGCCAGCATGCTCATGGAAATTCTCGACCAAACAGCGGAGCGGTTGAGCGCTGAATTAGCCAATCAACCCGACGTCGAGTCTGAATTGCGCACGATACTCGGCAAGACTTATGAAGACTTGATCGAGTTTGAACGCGCCCGGCAACAGCACGAAATGGCTTTGCAGATTCGGCGCCGTATTTTACCCAAAAACGATCGCTTGATTGCCGAGTCCTTGTATGGTTTGGCGTCGGCCCTGGATTACCTCGACGAATTGGATAGCGCCGAGATCGCCTTGACGGAGGCGATCGAAATTGAAACCAGTCAACAGGTGCGCGACGAGCTCAGTATCGCAAACGCACGAGACCTTCTGGCCTGGCTCCTCTATCGCGTGGGCGATTTGAGCGGCGCAGAGCGTGAATCGCGGGCCTCGCTGGAAATAATACGCAGCCTGGGAGGGGTTCATCATGACAAGTTCGCGTCCGGATTGAACACACTGGGATCAATATTGCTGAAATCGGGCTATTTCGCCGAGAGCGAAAAAGCTCATCGGGAATCGATACAATCACTCCGCGAGGCTCAGGGACCCCTCCATCCAGAGGTTGTCACCGCAATGAACAATCTTTGCCATACGCTGACCAAGATCGGCAAGTTTGACGAAGCCGAGCGTACCGCAAATGAGGCGTTGGCACTCGAGGAAAAAATCACCGGAAAAAAACTGAACAGTTGCACCGACGCGCTCCACAAGGTGCTGGCAGAAGTGTATTGTTCGCGGGGCGAGACGGACAAGGCGATCGAAGCGCTGACATTCGCGGTTCAGGCTGCATCCGAAGTTTATGGAGCCAACCACCGGTTCACCAACGACAAACGATCGCTGTTGGCACAAATGCAAGTCCATGCCGGGAAATTGAACGAGGCACGCCTCACCCTCGAGGAAGCTCGCAAGGCGGGTGGCGGTGCCTCGGCCGAACATTCACTCGAAGTCGCCTCTGCAAAATTCGCTCTGGCCAGCGGTGCTCTGGACCAGGCGGAACGGGACGCGCAAACAGCCCTCGACAACGCCCGGGCCGCTTCCCGTACACCATCCGTGGAAATGGTCGACGCGATGCAGACAATGGCGGCTGTCTATATCGCAAGGAATTCCATGCCGCAGGCGGAGTCGTTGCTGCGCGAGGCAATCCAGATTCTGCGTCCCGATTTGAACGCTGATTCTCCAATGATGATTAGTCTGATGGCTGACCTGGCAAAAGTCACGAGAGTTGCACAGCCCACGAACATCCCGGAAAATCAGTGAACGCTTCGCCGCAACTCACGACCTGCAACGATAACACTTTTCCAAGAACACGAGGACTATTTCATGCGCACCATTTACACTTCCACGGGATTGAAGATCGCATTGATCGCGGTCCTTGTCATCACCTCCATGCCGATACCCGTATCGGCTTGTACCCGCGTGCTGTATGTGGCCAAAGACAGCACGGTCATTACCGGCCGCTCGATGGACTGGGGAGAGGACTTGAAGTCCAACATGTGGGTACTGCCGCGAGGTATTTCCCAGTACGACGAAGATGTATCGCATCCTTACGAAAAGGAATTCAACAGGAGGAAACGGAGCGGACAGAGCTCAAATTCAACTCTCCGTTTCCACTGTTGCCTCCTTTTCACATTTTGAAAGGCCACAACCTTGAACTCCCATCGCATATTCCTTGACGTACTCTGCCTCGCTCTAGGTGCGCTGTTCGCGCCAGCCGCAGGGGCGCAGGAAATTAGTGGACCTGACCGCAGCGTGCTGCCTTTTCCGGAGGCCGATTTCAAAGGTAAGATCGGAGAGAATTACAAGGACTCGATCCCTGACTGGAGGCCGGCGCTGCCGCCGCAAGCTCCCAAGGGTGCGCCGAACGTGCTGCTCATCGTTCTGGATGATGTCGGCTACGGCCAACTCGGTTGTTTCGGCGGGCCGATTGAAACTCCCAATATCGACAAGCTCGCCGCCTCCGGCCTCCGCTATACGAACTTTCACACTACCGCCCTCTGTTCCCCCACGCGGGGTGCGCTGCTCACCGGGCGCAATCATCATGCCATCGGTCTGGCGGCGATCACTGAGGCGGCCACCGGTTTTCCCGGCAACTACGGCAGCATCCCAAAGAGCGCTGCAACCGTCGCAGAAGTGCTGAAGCAAAACGGTTACAACACCTTTGCCTTCGGGAAATGGCATCTTGCTCCCTACACGGCCTACACTGCGGCCGGTCCGTTCGACCGCTGGCCGCTCGGAATGGGGTTCGAGAAATATTACGGGTTCCTCGGAGGGGAAACCGACCAATGGGCTCCGCTACTCGTGCAGGACAACCATTTCATCGAAGCGCCACAGAGCGAAGGCTACCACCTTAGCGAAGATTTGGTGGACCAGACCATCGCGCACATCCGCGATCAGCAGCAGGCCAACACGGGCCGCCCATTCTTCACCTATCTTGCGCTTGGGGCCGCCCACGCACCTTTACACGCTCCCAAGGCATCCATCGCCAAATACAAGGGCCGTTTCGATCAGGGCTGGAACAAAGTGCGCGAGGAAACCTTCGAGCGGCAGAAAAAGCTCGGCATCATCCCACCCGACAGCCAACTCCCTCCGGCGAATCCAGGGGTGCAGCCGTGGGATGAGTTGAACTCCAATCAGAAGAAAGTTTATGTCCGGCTCCAGGAAGTCTTCGCTGGTTTTGTCGACCATGCCGACCAGCATCTCGGGCGACTGTTGGCCGCGCTCGATGAGATGGACATCCGCGAGAACACGCTGGTCATTCTCGTTTCCGATAACGGCGCTTCGCAGGAAGGCCTGCGCGACGGCACGGCCAACACCGATCGTTACCGTAACTATCATCCGGACACTGTCGAAGAAATGATCGGACTGCTCGACAAGCTCGGCAGTTCCGAAACCGATCCCCATTATCCCATGGGCTGGGCCATGGCCGGCAATTCACCACTCAAACGCTGGAAGCAAGACACGCACGCCGGAGGCAACACCGATCCGTTCATTGTCTCTTGGCCCGCACGAATCAAAAACGGCGGCGGCATTCGACGCCAATATCACCACGTGGTCGATGTAGTTCCCACCCTGCTGGAGGTGGCGCACCTCCCCGCAGCCGTGTCGATCAATGGAGTGAAGCAGCAGCCGCTGCATGGTGTGAGCATGGCGTACACGTTCGATGAGGCTGAGGCACCCACCCGCAAGCAGTCGCAGTATTACGAAATGCTCGGTAGCCGGGCCATTTGGGCCGATGGCTGGACCGCCGTTACTTGGCACAAGAAGGACACCGCCTGGGAAGATGATAAATGGGAGCTTTATCACACGGACAAAGACTTCACACAAACAACCGATCTGGCGGCGCAGAATCCGGCCAAGCTTAAGGAACTACAGGATCTCTGGTTCGCGGAAGCGAATAAATACAACGTCCTACCGTTGGATGACCGCCGCTACGAGCGCGTCGCGGATCCCACCCGTCCGGTCGCGGCGGTGAGCAAGCCGGAATACACCTACTATCCGCGCACATCCATCGTGCATCCGCTGGCCGCGCCGCAATTGCTGGGACGCGAGCACACCATTACCGCCCATGCGACGATTCCCGAGTCCGGTGCCGAAGGTGTGCTGGCCTGCGCGGGGGGCGAATTCGGTGGCTGGTCGCTTTTCCTTAAAGATGGCAAGCTGCACTACTCCCACAACTACCTAAAGATCGAGGAGTTTTATCTGGCCTCCACCAATCCAGTCCCTGCCGGAAAGCATCAGCTCGCCGTGCAGTTCACCCCCACGGGAAAATCGCTCAAACCTGATTTCTTCACCGGAGACATCAAGCTGTTCATCGACGGCGAGCCGGTTGGCGAACTCAAAGACATCAGAATGGCGGGCCAATACAGTGCGGTCACCGGCTATGGGCTACTCATCGGTCGGAACACCGGAACGCCGGTTTCCCACCAATACAATTCGCCGTTCACGTTCACCGGAGAGTTGGACAAGGTGACGATCGAACTCAAGTGAACCATCCGGGCCGGGGCGTTCCCAGCCTGCTTTCATCCAGCTTCGCAATGACCAAGTGATCGGGAACTAGGTTAGAAGGAATCATTCAATGCAGCACATCAGAAAAATTGCTGCGATCCTGATGCTGATAGCGAGTGTCATGCACTTATCCAGGGCATTAGCACAGGGAGACAGCGGCTTTGCTATTGGCACGGGCATTTTTGGCGTCATTTATTTTGGCATTGGCATTGAGCTGTTCAGCAAAAGCCGCCGTGGCTTATGGCTCGGCGCGCTGGTTCCGCTTGTCGGCGGGATTTTGGGGATCATAAAGAGCTCCACAATACTCGAAGACAAGTTCTTGATGTTTCATCTCGCAGCCTATATTGTCGTTGTTCTCATTTGCTCTATTCTGCTGATAATTGACCGGAAGTCAGTTGTCTGACCAATTCGATCTAAGTCCAACCATTAAAGCAAACCCAAAAATGAATAATCGACCTACTCTATCCACCTTCGTTGTTCCGCCATCGAATGGCAGAGTCATTCGCGCATTCGGCGACGAAATAACCGTTCACCTTGGTGCTGCAGAAACCGATGGCAAATACACCATGTTCACGGCGGTCACCCCGCCGGGCGGAGGTCCGCCGCCGCACTATCACCAGAACGAGGACGAGTGGTTTCTTGTGCTTGAGGGGCGTGCGGAGTTTTTCAAAGACAACGTCTGGGTCGAAGCGCCCGTCGGTACGTCGGTGTTCACTCCCAAAAGCGTCGTGCATGCGTTCAGGAACGCAGGCGAACAGCCGCTCCGCATGTTGGTGCATACGGCGCCTTGCGGATTCGAGGTCTTTTTCACCCGCTGCGCTGAGGAATTTGCCAAGCCATCTGCACCCGACATGGCTCGCTTGATGTGGATTGCCGCAGAGCATGGAATCCATTTCGTCAATCCGTGAGTCAATAAAGGATGTTTTGAAGTCCAATCTCCATGAATCGCAAACCCTTGAGGTTCTTGGCATCCGCCGGAAGGGCGGCGGGAGGCGCGTTGGGCATGTGCCGATCAGCACCTCAAACGACTGCCTCGATCTCGGCAATGACCTGGATTCGCCCGTGTCGCTCGATTACTACGACCAGGCGCCATCCGCCTTCAACGATACGATCGGCACGACAAAATCGCGTATCCGAAGAAATAAATATTTAACAGGAGGAAACAGAGGGAACAGAGAATTCAGAACACAGCCACTCCTCCGTTACCTCTGTTCACTCCTGTTAATACTCTTCGTCACACCACGATGCACCCACTGTTTGAAAAAGCATCCTGCCTGACAGAGTCCATCATTGGTGGAGCGATCAAGGTCCACCGTGACAAGGGACCTGGGCTGGTTGAATCGATCTACGAATGGTGTCTTATAAAGGAGCTGGGACTCCGAAAACTTGACTGCATAAGCCAGAAAACGGTCGAGATTTCGTACAAGGGTTTCCCCCGCGAGGGACCCCTTCGATTCGATATACAGGTCGAGGGATGTGTGTTGGTCGAGGCTAAGGCGATACAGCAAATTCTGCCGATCCGCAAATCACAACTGCTCAGTCACATGAAACTGCTGGATGTGCCTTTGGGTCTGCTGCTCAATTTTCACGAAATGAAACTAACCGGCGGCGTACAGCGCTTAATTCTACCTGGAGCAAACAAATGAACGAAATATCTACAAGAGAAAAATCTACAGGAGAAAACAGAGGTAACCGAGACTTGTCAACAGATTCTCTGTTCTCTCCGTTTCCTCCTGTTCAATTCTGGATTTTGAATTTCAAACTTGCACTCGCTATTGCTTTGTGCGGACTTTTTTCCTCTGTCGCGACTGGTGCAGTTCAAGACGATGGCTCGGTGCTCCCGTTACGCCCGCGCGATCCGACAGATTCACCCGGACATCGGACCCCACCGCCCTAACGTCGTAAATGGTCGTCGGCAAGCCGGTTCGCCGAATCTCACCCACCACTCCCGAAAAGCCCACTTCAAACGGTCGTTCTTTTGCCCCGTGATTTTCGCGAATTGATCCCAGCCCAAGGGCCACGCACATGTCGACGTTGGGCCAACCGTTGTCCTCGACCAAATTCCTTGAACCGCCATTGAACGAAGTTGTAATCGGGTCCCCCAAGGCCACTTGCGTAGTCCATTGCGTGCAGTCGTCGACATGAAATTATCGTTCCACGCGAAATTGACCGCGAAAAAAGCCCAAGTTGCCGGCGCCTTGTCCAGCGTTGAAATCCAATGTGTGCGGCTTCAACGGATTGATGACGTCACCGTCTGCCCCTGCCGAAAATCGCCAAAAGTCGTTCTTGAGTTCACCATATCCGCGCGCCAGGAAAAACCCAGATAAATCAGCCAAGTAATCTTCGCCGTAAAAGTAGGTGAGAATTAAACCGCCCGACTGAACCCCGCAAATCTCTGGGCCTTGAAATCCCGCCCCCAAGCAACTCGACTTTCCATGAAGTTCAATGGCAGGCGTGTCTCGACCAAAGTTTGGCGAGAGCAAGACGATGCCGGACGGAATTACGGGCCGTTGTTCGGCGAACAGCATCTCGGCCGAAAAGCCACCGAAAAAACCAACTCCCCAAGCCTTGTCGACAGTAGTTACTTTTAGGTTCTTGCCAATTTCTTCCATGCCGCCTTGCAGCTTTTGCATCCCCGACGGCATCTCCTTCATGCCGCCAGCGAGTTGTTCGATTTGGCTTGCCGGTGTCTGGATGTCAGCATTTTGACCGGGTTCCCAACTTACCATTTTACCTCAAGGCCTTGCTTCGCCCGTTCGCCCCGAGAGCCAAACATCAATTCGGGAAAGTCGGCGATTGCCGAATCCTGTGAGACAAAATCATTGTGCAGGTTGGAAGCTTCAAAACGGCTCCGCTGCACGGTGTATCCGGACTCTGCTTCATGGGATGAATGCCAACCGGGTCTAGTTGCGCCCTTTGAAAGAATCTGCGGTCCTGTCGTGTAATCAACATCGCTCCGCACCAAGCGCGGCTCCGGACAAGCGTTGTCATGGCCGTGCCCGTTGTCGGAACGGGTCAAAGGGCTTGTCCATTTTCCAGAACCACTTTTGGAACTACTGTCGATCGAACCGTACCAGAACATCATGGACGGTGGCAAAGGGGCGACAATGAAGTCGGACAGATCGAGAGTCGCGCCGGTGAAATTATTGAGCTGAATCTGAAAGTCAGCCCCGGAAACTCCCGTGGTGTTAAACTCGACAACTGTGGTTGTACTGTTTTGAAAAAATCGAATCTGACCCTCGGCAGTGAAAGCCGCGGTTCCGATAAAGCTGTCAAAACCATTGACTCCAGCCGTCCCGGTCTTGCCATCAATCTGGTCAACATTGATTTTGTCCAGTTGAGCTTTGACGAAATCCAAAACGCGGTCTCGCAAGGCACCGACAGGACTATGAGATGACACCTTGACAATAAATTGATCCGCGCCAGTACCGCCGGTGTACGTATCCTTGTCGACGCCGCCGATAAGTTTGTCATTATCGTTTCCGCCCAGCAAATTATCGTCTCCACTTCCTCCATTGAGTATGTCATCGCCGTTGCCACCATTGAGTATGTTGGCGACACCCGTACCGATCAGAGTATCAGCCAACGCGCTGCCAGTCAGTCGCTCAATGCTGGAAAATGTGTCGCCTGCAGCGTCGCCAAGACTGGCGGCCCCTGTCGCCAGGTTAACGCTGACACCGGCCGGCGAACTGGTGTAGTCGGCCGTATCGTTGCCGCCGACTCCGCCGTCCAGAAAATCGCCTCCCGAGCGGCCAATCAACGTGTCGTCCCCCTCATCTCCATGAATCGAATCGACTCCCCCGCCGCCATGAAGTGTGTCGTTATCGGCGCCACCGTTCAACGTGTCATTGCCTGATTCGCCAAACAGGAAATCCGCACCGCCAGCGCCGCGAATCGCGTCACTGCCCGCTCCACCGAAGACCTGGTCGGCAAAATCTGTACCAAACCAGTCGTCATTGAAGCTGGACGCCGAGCTATTCAGGCCCGCATCGCGCGCATCAAAAATCGTGGAGAAGATGGTCTTCGCCGCGCCAGCGCCGCTTTCCCAGGCAACAGCGAAGCGACCGTCGGCGAGAGTGGCGATCGAGGGCCTGCCCTTGTCGCCCGCCCCGTCGCCGTTGACGGTGAAGGCCGCGCCATCGGCTGAGCCATCGGCTTTCATGACCTGACCCGAGATGTTCCCGGCGGTGGTCACCCACACCGTGACGAAGCGGCCGTCATGCAGAGCTGCGGACTGCACTTGCTGCTCCAGTGCGTTCTTGGCGTTGTTGGCGATGGTGAAGGGGCTTCCGGCGGAGGTGCCATTGGCCTCATAGATGTGGCCGCGCACGGTGTTGACTGCGTATTGGCCGTAGGTGACGACGAAGCCACCGTCGGCCAGCGCCGTCACATCGGGGAATGTCGCCTGTGGGCCACCCGGTTCGATATCGAGGATGCCGCTGACGGCGATGCCACCGGCCGAATAGACGCGGGCGAAAATGTCGAACTGCTGGTGGTCCGCCCAGGTCACCACATAGTTGCCGTTGGCGAGCGCGGTGATCTCCACATCGCGATGTTCGCTGCTGCCGGTCTGGTTGACCCCCTCCGGCGAGTCCGCGGTGGTCACCGTGTTGATCACCGTTCCGGCGATGTTGTAGAATTTGAGGACCAGCCGTCCGCCAGCGACCGAGCCGTCGTTAAGCGCGATGACGAAGCCGTTGTCGGAGGCGGCAACCACCGGATCGAGTTGTGTGCCGGCACCGCCGGTGACCAGGAAACGTGGTTGGGCAATGGTATTATTGCCGTAATAGACCGCGGCGTAGACATCCTCGAGATTGCCGCCGGCAATAAGCGCTTCGGTCCAGACAATGACGCGGCGCCCGTCAGCCATGTAGGCGCTGGCCGGCTGCTTCTCGACAGTGCTCGAGCTGAACGTCGTGCCGATAGAGACCGGGCTGGCACCGGCGGCGTTGTAGATACGCTCCTCAAGGTCCGTATGGACCGGCGGCCCGGCTAATGTCTCGAAGAACGTGAGTGAGAACCGCCCGTCGGGCGCTGCCGAGACCCAGGGATGGCCTTCCGGATTTTCGGCGTTGAGCAGTTCGACATCGGCGGCGGACCATTTCACGGCGCTGAGCATCACTCGATTTTCCAACACCTCGAAGCCGATGGGGCAATTCTGTTTTCGCCACTTCGTGCCCCGCGCCCCGGAGCGGCTTTTTTTTCGCTCGTGAAACAGATGCTTGAACCAAACTTTAATCAATGAGTTCATCGTCGCGACCCTTTCGCTGAAGAAAATGCCGGCGTAATCGATCAAAGGCGCAGTGCCGGCCAAGTTAGTCTCAGACACATTATGGCGTCACACGTCAGCTCGCCGCATTGTAAAGTAGGCAAGGTTCCTTGTCCAACAAATATCAGCTATGCCAAGCTGCATTCCGCACGAAGGCGAACCCGGTTCGCAGAACCGGAGCAACGTCGGTCGCCAAATCCACCCGACCCGAATTGATCTTTGCGAAAAACGGCGGATATCTTATGTTTCTTGTGTTTGCACGTTGAGACTGGACCGTTCCAGTCGTCGTCGCACATTTGCGCGACCCGTTTTCAAGGGATTGCAAACACGGCAAGTTTCGAGAATGGCGCTGCTTCCAGGAAACTCCAATTCCAGGTCACGAATGCAATATGGAAATTGACCCACATAGTACGCCATCGGATCCGCTACCGGCACGAGTGGTTCACCAATCGGGCGTGGTCGCCTTTCGCTGGAATGGTCGCCAGCCTGAATACTGCCTGATCACGTCCCGCCACTCGAAGCGATGGGGATTTCCGAAAGGGCGAATTGGTCGTTTAAATACGACGCAGCAAGCAGCTATGCAGGAAGCGTTCGACGAAGCTGGTCTGGCGGGAGCGATTATTGGCGAGCCATTAAGCCAATACGTGTTTAAAAAGGGTGGCAGGAATCACGAAGTGCTTGTGTACCTGATGCAAGTCCATTCGTGCAACAACGAATGGAAAGAATCGCAGGAACGATTGCGGCAATGGGTCCCGCTGGAAACAGCTTGCGGTTTGATTGACCGGCCACGTTTGGTTAAACTATTGCTCAAAGCGGCAGCGAGGATTTCGACTCTCAATCCGGGCGCGCAGTCCGCCTTGTTCCCCAATCTGCAAATCGACACGAGCCAAATCAGTTCGCATCCCATCCGGCGCAGTTAGTGAAATCGATTCTCATTTCAGGCGATTGAACATGTTTTCGATTCAACGCTTTTTCAGTCAAGACACCAAGTTTTTTGATTTGCTTGAAGCCAGTGCCGATGAAACGCAGGCGCTGACGCATTTGCTGATCAATTTGCTTAAGGACCGCACGCACGCACATCCGTTGGACGAGTTTGCATTGGCCCGCGGCAAGGACAAGCGGATCACCGATCAAATCAGTCAGGAGCTGGTCAATACCTTTGTGACGGGCCTCGAAAGGGAAGACATCGAACTGGTGTCTTATGCGCTGTACCGGATTTGCAAAACAATTGAAAAGTTCGCCGAGCGGTTTAATCTGGCTCCTCAACGCCTCGCCGATGTCGACTTTTCGATGCAAACCGAATTGATGGAGCGGGCCACAAAAACCATGTCAGAAATGGTTCGTCAGTTGCGGAAGAATCCGTCGCTGGAGACGATCAAGAAGATGAATGACAGGATGCAGGCCATCGAAGCAGCGGCAGACGACGTCATCCTCAAACTGCTGGGAGAGGTTTACAGCGGCAATTACGAACCGATTCAGGCAATGATGGTTCGCGACTTGTACGATTTGCTGGAGAAAGTAATTGACCGTTGCCGCGATGCCGCCAACGCCATTACGCATATTGTCCTGAAAAATTCCTGAGTCTTCAACCGGGATTCAACTCGTTACCGTGTATTCCCATCCCCTGTTTTGGCACCTGAGCATGTCGAATCGTATTAATGGACTACACGGAAAGCCCTGAACGAAAAATATGATCCTGATTCTGTTAGTGATACTGATCGCTCTGGTGTTTGAATACATCAACGGATTTCACGATACGGCCAATTCGATTGCGACCGTGGTTGCCACCAAGGTGTTGAGCCCGCGGCAGGCGGTCTTGTTGGCGGCTGTTTCGAATTTGATCGGAGCGCTAATTGGAACGGCGGTTGCCAAGACCATTGCGTCGGGGCTGGTCGACGCAACGGTGGTGACTCAGGAAGTGCTGATCTGTGCCTTGTTGGGGGCGATCATTTGGAATCTGATTACGTGGTATTGGGGGCTGCCCAGCAGTTCAAGTCATGCCCTGGTTGGCGGGTTGGTCGGAGCGTCAGTCGCCGCGGCAAACAGTTGGCACGTCGTGATCTGGTCCGTTCCGGACAATGAACATTTCTACGCGGGAAAGGGACTGTTATGGAAAGTGGTCATCCCGATGTTTGCCTCGCCCATGGCCGGGTTTGCGTTGGGTTTTCTGATCATGGGGCTCCTCTATTTTCTCCTTCGTAAATGGAAGCCTCGATGGGTGAACGCGGTATTCGGCAAAGCCCAATTGGTCAGCGCAGCGGGAATGGGTTTGATGCACGGAACCAACGACGCACAAAAGACAATGGGGATCATTGCGCTGGCACTCGCGGCCGGAACGGCTTCCGGGCGATTGGACAACTTGCCCGACTGGCTCTCCTTTTTGCACCTCGCCCCGCCCGGGGATGGAAAGTCCCTGGACATACCCATTTGGATCAAAGTGGTTTGTGCCATCGTGATGGCGGCGGGTACTGCGGCAGGTGGCTGGCGGATCATCAAAACGCTTGGCCACAAAATGACCAAGTTGCAGCCGGTGCATGGCTTTGCCGCTGAAACAACTTCGGCGTCCATTATTGGCCTCGCATCTCATTTCGGCATCCCTGTTTCAACGACCCACAATATTTCGGCGGCGATTATGGGTGTCGGGTCGGCCAAGAGATTTGGTGCGATGAACTGGACGGTTGTCGAGCGGATGGCGTGGGCCTGGCTGTTGACGACTCCCGTTTCGGGATTCATTGCCTATTGGTCGATAATCCTGCTGAAATGTCTCGGCACCATTCCGTAAAGCGGCAGTTAGGCTGCTGGCAATTGATGGATCAGGAATAGTCCAATCGATTTTATTGATTACCTGGAAAACCACGGAGACCCCCATGACTGAATCTCACGACCAACGTCGTTCCGCCGCTGCAAAAGTCAAAGAACAACTGGGCAACAAGTTTGGTAACCTCTGGTGGGCGTTTCTGATCCGCGGGCTTGTGGCAATAGCTGCGGCCATTTGCATTTTTGTCTGGCCACAACAAACCGTTTTGCTTTTGGTGAAATTGCTGGGAGCCTATCTCCTGATTGATGCGTTGTTTGGGCTTGTTAGCGCGGTTCGCAGGAACGAAAATCGCTTCGGACTCATACCGATGGTGGCCGGTATCCTTGTAGGCATTGTGTTGCTTTTTTGGTCCGACGTTAGCGTGAAGTTGTTCTTGATCCTGGTCGGTGTTTGGCTGGCGATTCAGGGTTTGTCGCTGGTCTGGTCGGCGATGACCGACTTGACCGATCCAGAAATTCGACGATCGCTCTTGACGGTGGGCCTCGTGCAAGGACTCATTGGTATTATTCTCGCTTTGTGGCCGAGTACCGGAGTGGTCGCGATTTCGTGGCTCCTGTCCTTGTGCCTGTTGGCATTAGGCAGTCTTTTGATTTTTCTGGCGAGCGTAATTCGGAAGGCAAGTTTGAGGCTCAAGCCCCATGCCTAACCGTTAAACGATCGAGTAACGCGATGGCATGAGACCCCGTTCCGGCCTGCGTGAGAATAGCGGTCTAAAACTTCCACAGAAACTCGGTTTGAAAAACGACTCCGTCGGCGTCGAGCAAAGGCGCCGTGTAATGGGTTTTGCGATAGTCGACCTCGAAACTAATCTGCACCGTCTTGCTCATGTTCCAGACGAGGTTCGTGAAGTAGGTCTGGTTTCGAACGATCTGCGTCGCGGCCAGGTCGTCTGGATTGGGCGCGTCGATACCGTATCCTGAGTGAACATGCAAATTGTCGGACAGGTACCAATATACTTCGCCAAAACCGCCGGACGCTCGAATCGGTTGCATCGTGACTGAATTAAACGACTGAAGGATGCCGCCGTTGTATTCGCCCAAACCTTGACCAACAAAAAACTCGCCGGCAAATCCGGCTGCCGGAGTCGCGGCAAGTTGCACATCGGCTCCCACTCCCCACACATCGATCACTGAGCGAATCGGCGATTGCGGATCGGGAGGGGCTAGAATACTGCGGGATGTGCGAATCTGGCCGACAACGCCGGAGAGACCAAATTCGGCAAATCGTTGTTTTCGGCCGCCGCACAGTTCTTCGATCGCCCCTAAACCGATGGACGCCCGGCTTTCTAAATTCGGCCAACCGTCATCTTCGACGATGCGCAAATCGCGATTGGAAAACACTGACTCGAGCGGTTCGCTAATCGCAAATTGAGTTTTTAAGGATCGATCGTCGCAGCCTAACCAATTTCGTTCGACACGGATCTGGCCGCGAAACGAACCGGTATTTCCCGAGC